>NZ_JADQDC010000003.1 GCF_015694345.1 Novosphingobium jiangmenense | reverse complement strand
TGCCCCAACAGCAACTCGATGCCATCCTCGCCAACTACAACAACACGCCCAGAAAATGCCTCGGCTTCAAAACTCCAGCCGAAACATTCAACCCGTTGCACTTCGGATGTGAATCCACACCCGGGTCGGGCCCGGGGTGACGGAAGAGGTGTGGGGCATCATGTAAAGATGGCAGCTATGGCATCGTTTCCCGAACAGCGGCTTTTGAAGCCGATGGGCCGATAGCTGCCGTTGATCCTCCCCGTTTTCACCGCAGGTGCAAATGGGAAGGGGGACCGCCGCCGTAGGCGGGGGTGGAGGGGGCAGGGTCTTTTACCCCTCCGTCAGCGCTGCGCGCTGCCACCGCCCCTTTTGCACCTGCGGTGAAAAAGGGGAGGATCTTGGGGCGCCCTTGGTTCGCCGGATCAAAAACGGCATCACGCGGGTTTGGCCAGCAGACGCCTGTGGAGTTGCAATGGCCTTGATCCGCTACCTTCCCGCCCTTGCCGCTGTTGTCCTTCTCCCCTCCCCTGCCCGTGCCGAATGGATGAGCGGGGAGCAGTTGCAGGAGGCGTGCTCGGCCAAGGCGCCGGTCGATCGGGCGATGTGCCTGTCCTATGTGATCGGGGTGCTTGACGGGTTTCGCTCGGCTGAGCGGCCGCCGAAGGTTCCGGATGATGTCAGTGCGGGCCAGGTGCGCGATGTGGTGGCGCAGTATCTCGCCGGGCATGACGAGGCGCTGGCGCTGCAGGGGCGCGAGGTGGTGAAGGCGGCGATCGTCGATGCCTGGCCGGAGAGCCAGCCCAAGGCCGCGCCTCCGCCGAAGCGCAAGGCTCCGGCGAAGGCGGTGCGCAAGACGCGGCGGAGGGGTTAGGCCGGTTCCAGCAGGAGGCTGGCGGCGGCGGTGTTGCTGATCGGGATGTGGTAGTTGCGGCTGACCTCGGTCATGGCAAGATCGCCCATGGCTCCGCGTGCGGCGATCCAGTTGAGGATTTCGACGCCCTGCGTGCCGGCCAGTTCGGCAACTTCCTCGGCGGTGTGGCCGGTCAGCGCGTCCGGGTTGGCGGCGAGGTTGTCGAGGCAGAACATGTCGTAGTCGGGGTTCATGAAGCCGGCGCGGGGGCCGTCCAGCTGGTGCGAGAGGCCGCCGGTGCCGCAGATCAGCACGCGCTCGTCCCCGCCCCACGATTGCAGGGCGCGGTGGACGGCTCGGCCCAGCGCAAGGCAGCGCTTCGGGCTCGGCAGCGGGTACTGCACGGTGTTGATGGCGATGGGGATGAGCTTGAGCGGCCAGCTTTCGACACCTGGATATGCCAGTTCGAACGGGATCGACACGGCGTGGTCGACCAGCATCTGCTGGCAGGTGGTGATGTCGAACTCGTCACGCACCAGGCTGTCGATCAGGTGCCACGAGAGCGCGGGATGGCCCTCGAAGCTCTTGTAGACGGGCAGGCCCCAGCCCTCGTCGGCATTGTCGTAGGACGGGGCCGCGCCGACGGCGAACGTCGGCATCTTGTCGAGGAAGAAGTTGAGGCCGTGGTCGTTGGAGAAGACGACGGCGACATCGGGCCTGGCTTGCGCCAGCCATTCGCGGATGGGGGGGAAGCCGGCGAAGAATGGCTTCCAGTAGGGCGTGTCCTGATCGCCGCGCATGATCGCGCCGCCGATGCCGGGGACGTGGCTGGTGAAATAGCCGCCGATGATATTGGCCATCATGCACACTCCTTGGTGGGGATCCTGTCGGCCCATTCGACCAGCATGGCCTTGAAGGCGTCGACCGTCATGCCGGTCTGCAGGGCGCCGAGGTCCTGCACGCCGAGGCCGAAGATGCCGGCGAGCTTGGCGAGGTAATAGACGTTGCCGCCGGCATCGAGCATGGCGAGGACGTCGCGGTCGGCGACGGCCTTGCGCTGTTCGGGGGTGAGGTGGAACTTCGCGCAATAGGCGTCCTCGTCGGCGAGGAAGGCGTCGCGGTTGGCCTTGTCGTTGAACGAGAAGCACATGGCGTTGAGTTCATAGCCGCGCGTGGCGGAGGCGCCGTCGAACAGCGGGATGGTGCGGCGCAGGGCCTGTTCGCGGGCAGTGGGGTCGGGGTGGTGTTCCATACATCTGATCTCCCGATGGCAGGTGGCCGACTCGCGTGCGGCTCATGGGGAAAATCATATGCAACACATACAATCCTCGCCTTGACGCAGGTCAAAGAGCGTTGCCGGCGGGGTAAGTAACGTAACGGAGTATGATCGGATTGGGTTAACGCGTAGAATCAAGGGCATGCCGCTTTCCAACGCCGAACGCCAGCGTCGCTACCGCCAACGCCTCAAGGCCCGCGCCTCGGGGGCGGCGGTGGTCGAGCAGGCGCAGGTGGCGGTGGAGCGGGCGATCCGCGCCCTGTGGGCCTATCACGAACGCCCCTCGCCCAGCGGCATCGCCTGGGCCGAGATCGACGGGTGCCGCACGCTGGAAGCCTACCGTTCCGAGCTCGAGCGCTCGCCCGGGAACCTGCTGCAGGCCTGCCGCGCGTTCCTGCCCGACTTCTCGGGGCTCCGCCCGGACGAGGCGCAGGCCGTGGCAGAGGTGATCGCGCTGGCCGACGTGCTGCGACTGACCGCACCGACGCGGGTGCCGGCGCCCCCGTTCGACGACCCTCCCACATGTGACGATGCGAGGGTTAACGCAGTCCCCGCATAGGTAAATTCCCTGATTTACTTGGACTTGCCCTGGCGCAGGGCCTAGTATCCACCAAAGCGGACCAATCCGTGGACAAAGCCGGTCGCAGGCGGACGGGGGGAGAGCGTGGCACTTGGCGATACGCGTCAGGCACTTATCGTGCGGGCGCTGGTGAACCGCAGGCGGTCACCGATCGAATCCCTGCTGTGGATGGCGGTGCTGCTGATCGTGCCGACGGTGCTGCGCATGATGCTCGACAACGGCGCGCTCGGCCGGCCGTTCGTGACCTACTGGCCGACCCTGCTGATCGCCTCGCTCGCGCTCGAACTGCCCTATGCCCTCGCCTATACCGTGATCGCGGCGCTGCTGGCGCAGCGGCTGTTCGGCGGCGAGCTGTGGTTCAAGGAAGTGGACGGCCTGCGCCTGCTGTTCTTCGCGCTGTTCGTGTTCTCGGGCGGGCTGACGGTGATCATCGGCGGCATGCTGCGGCAGACCATGCAGCGCATTGCCGAGGTCAACGTCCAGCAGGAAAACTACAACCGCGAGTTGCGCCACCGCGTGCGCAACATGCTGACGCTGATCCAGGCGCTGGCCTCGCGCGGGCCGAGGGCGACCTCGGCGATGGACTTCTACAAGGAGTTCAGCCTGCGCATCGAGGGGCTGGCCGCGGCAAGCGACCTGCTGCAGATCGGCGCGGAGGCGGAAGGCCGCCTGCCGCAGATGGTGCGCGACACGGTGGCCCCGTTCGACCGCGACGGCCGCATCCGCCTGAGCGGCGAGCCGTGCCTGCTGCCGGCGGGCAGCTGCATCCCGCTGATCATGGCGCTGCACGAGCTGTGCACCAACGCGGTCAAGTACGGCGCACTCTCGGGCGAGCGCGGGCACGTGGAACTGAGCTGGTTCATCGGCCCGAGCGGATCGACGCTCTACATGCTGTGGGCCGAAAAGGGCGGCCCCCCGGTCACCCCGCCGACCCACGAGGGCATCGGCATGAAGCTGCTGATGCCCCAGCCGGGCCTCGACGGCGCGGAGCTGAACTTCGATGCAGCCGGCGTCTGGTGCGAAATCCGCATCGAAGGCGCGCGGGCGTTGCATCATTAGGGGTGGTGGTGCGTCCGGGGTAGGGAGTGGAGACGTGGCGTTTCGGCTTCGGTCCGCATGGCCGTGGCTGCTGCCTTTGAGGACGGGCAGCCGGTAGCCGATACTTAAAGCATTAATTCAGATCGAATTCGGAGAACATCACATTTGACGGAAGCCGCCATCGGAAGTGACTTCGACTTGCACCTCTGTCACAGGGCAATGCGGAATGCGATCCTTGATGCCAGTTGATGAAAGTCATCCCACGCGTCCTTAACCGCTTGAGAATGACTCCCGATTGCCCCGTCCGCTGAAGTCAGGTGAAAAATCGGCTTACGGCTTTCTTGGGCCATAGGCGCCAAGCTTCGATAGTGCTTTAGGCGCGCCAGACAGTTTGGATCTTGGGAGCCCGGCATAAGTGGGAGAGGCTGCTGACCTCTTAGGATCGTCTCACGATAGGTCTCGGGGATCCGCTTGACCCATTTTTCGTATGCTCGAACCGGCCGCGACAATCGCTCCATATGCTGCAGTAGCACATATCCCTCTGGCCTCATCCGACCTTCTGGTAGCCCAAAGTCAGGGTTCTGCCAATTCTGGAGACGGCGGCTCCAGTCTGCGCGCCATCCAGTGAGGGTGGGGCCAAGGTTCCTAAGTCCCTGAAGTGAAAATAGGTCCGCCGCCAAAGGAATAACTACATGGTCTGTGCCGATTAAAGCCGATCGGTTGATCGCTCCCAAGTTCGGCCCAACGTCAGCCAAAACGATATCAGCGGAATGCATGGCGGCGGCGAGCTGGCCGACCTGCCAAAATGCTGTAAGGAGGCGAAAGGGCCTGTACAAGCTGTCTTGATTTGACCCCATGGCCTCGGTCCAAGCCGACGAAAGCTGATCCTCGAACCCCGCGAGAGCGAGGTCCCCGGGCACTAGGTGCAGCCTGCCTGAAATATGCTGGGTGACCGGAGAGAGGAGGTCTCCGACCTTGGTTAAGGGCTGGATGCACTTGTAAATCGTAGTGGCGCGGCCGTTGCTGACTTGAGGATCCCATATCTCCTCGAGGGTGTCCTCCGAAAGGAAAGCCGAAGTCAGATTGGCTTGTGGATCGAGATCAATTGCGACCACACGTTTGCCCATCTCGGCAAACATCCAAGCAAGGTGGAAGACTAGTGACGTCTTGCCAACGCCGCCCTTGTTATTGAAAAATGTCAGTACAGGCGTCATAGCCATCAAACAGTCCGTACAATTGCAAGTACATTAGCCTGTTGCACCTGATACTCCAACGGCGGATTTCCGTTTGCGTCCAACGCCCGCCTAGCTTCAGCGATCCCGAATCCGAAGCGTTGGACAAAGCCAAGAACCTTCAGAACCCCGGCAATCACCGGGTTACGGTAATCGTTGATCCCAGGGCGTCCGAAATTCTCTACGGTCACCGAACCGTAGGGGCCGCCGGGGTTGCTAATCTCGATACGGTCGTTGAACCAATAGACGCGAACGGGAGCATTGGTGCCGTCGTAAGTCCGATGCATGATTGCGTTTCGAACAAGCTGTTGAAGTGCGCTAAGCGGATAGTTTGATTTACGCACTTCTGTGGTCGTGCCGGATGCGAAGTCGACAGAGACCACCGTATGAGCTCTCAGCTTATCGTCGACTCGGCGCAGCATCGTGTCAAAGTTTCCATCGATTTCCTGTTCGTCAATAACGGGATCGCCCCATTCGCTGCCGTCGATCCTTAGAAACTGAACATAGAAGGAGGGAATCCAAGTCCGAGGAGATGTGCCTAAGGTCATCAGTCCCGCAACTGTTGGATAGGGGTCCTCCACCCCAGCGATCATACCTAGCGAAGATAAGCGCTCCTCATAACTACGGCCATTCAACTCCAAGACGTCGCGCGCGACAGCTTGTGGAAGATATTCATTCTCGAAATACGACCTACTTAGCTCTTCAAGTGACGCGCCGGAAACTGGATGGGCATCGAAGGAGCGGTCTCTGTAGCGACGCTTTTCGACAAGAATCCGCTCGTCCTGAGCGGTCGCTTGGTCACGCCGCGGGCCAGTTCTGATCCAAACGCGACCCTCTAGCCGAACAGGGGGTGCATCCGAAGGCCAGACGGTGACCACAGCGACATCTCGTCCGCGTAGATTTCGCTTCGCAACGGTCAAAGTGGGCGGCGGAGTAATTTTGCCGTCGGTCTTGATGTCCGCCAATGTCTGAAGCAACTGGTCCGTGACCTCGAAATTTGTGTCAGGAAACGTCCCGTCGTCCTTGACTCCTATGAAGAGTACACCCGGCGCATTGTGGTTTGGAAGATCATTGGCGAACGCACAGACCGCCTGTCGCCCCTTCTCCGGAGCACTTCCCGCCCAAGCAGCCTTCCGTTCCGCTCGATCACTTTCAACATCATCAATTAGCCCGATTAGCTCGTCATCCGTAAGCGGGGTCATCAGAATTTTCCTCTCGGCTTGTAGGCACCCGCCATGCCGTATGGCTGACATGTCGGCTATCTTAGTACGGCCTAGACTGCAACGGGCCTGTCTCACTCGATCGTTTATGCGGTCGGCCAGACAAGCGATCGACTCGTCTTGGCCGAAGTTGGTATGTTGAAAGCCGATCGCGCTGGACCGCCGTCTCCAATCTTCGACATTCCCGGTAACTTGAGCGACTGGCTGGATTTCCAATTGCTTGGTGGCCGACGAGCGCATGCCCCAAGAAGCGGGAGCCCGGGGTGACGGTGGAGGGTTTGGAGCGTTGGCGCTTGGGGACTTGGGGCTTGGAGCCTTGAGGGCCGAGGGCCGCGAGGGTGCGTGGCTCTCGTGGTTGCCTGCCCGGACGGCTAGCCCCGCGTCGTGACGCGAGGGCCGGCCCGTCAGCCTCGGGTCAGAAGCCGGCTTCGATGGCGACGCGGATGGCGTCGGCGCTGGTCTTGACGTCGAGGCCCTTGAGGACGGCGGAGCGGTGCATCTTTACGGTGCGTTCGCTCAAGCCCAGTTCGTAGGCGATCTGCTTGTTGAGCTTGCCTGCGGCCATGAGGACGAGGATTTCCTTCTGGCGGCGGCTGAGGCGTTCGACGCGTTCGGCGGCGCCGTTGCGGCGGGCGTCGTTGGCGGCGCCCTGTTCCTCGGCCAATTCGACCTGGCTGCCGAGGAAGTATTCGACCTCACCTTCGGCATCGAAGATCGGCGCGACCATGACCGCGTTGCGGAAGCGGGTGCCGTCCTTCTTGTAGTTGATGATCTCGACCATCACCGGCTGCTTGCGGAAGATCCCGTCACGCAGGATGCGGGCCTTGTCGTCCTCCGTCCCTTGTCCGCGCAGGAAGCGGCAGTTGCGGCCGATGATCTCCTCACGCGGGTATCCGGTCAACTCGACGAACGCGTCATTGCAGGCAATGATCGGGTTGTCCGGCAGACGCGGATTGCTGATGACGGCGGCCGTCGGGCTGGAGGCGATCATCTCGGCTATGGACATGGGTACACATATACGCGCTTTTCGGCGGCTTTCCAGTCCGTGCCCTTTGGTCCGTGTTGTTCGGACGGGGGCCGGGGCGCATCCGGACATCATTCCGCAACCTTTTTTGCGCCGGATCGGAGCGATTGCCGATGAATGTCCTTTCCCCCACCCTCGCCGCCTCTTCGGGCATGGCGGACGTGATCGGCGAGGATGGCAAGCTCATCGTCCCGGCCGAGGTCGAAGATGCGATCCGCACGCTGATCCGCTGGTCGGGCGACGAGCCGGAGCGCGAGGGCCTGCTCGACACGCCCAAGCGCGTGGCGCGGGCCTGGCGCGAATATTGCCGCGGCTATGCCGAAGATCCCGGCCTGCACCTTTCGCGCACGTTCGAGGAAGTGGGCGGCTATGACGAGGTCGTGCTGCTGCGCGACATTCCGTTCCAGAGCCATTGCGAGCATCACATGGCGCCGATCATCGGCACGGCATCGATCGCCTACCTGCCCAAGGATCGCGTGGTCGGCATCTCGAAGCTGGCGCGCGTGCTGCACGGCTTTGCCAGCCGGTTGCAGGTGCAGGAGCGGCTGACGGCGGAAGTGGCCAAGTGCATCTGGGACAACCTCCAGCCGCAGGGTGTGGCGGTGGTGATCGAGGCGCAGCATGGCTGCATGACCGGACGGGGGGTCAGGACTCATGGCGTGGGGATGGTGACGAGCCGGATGCTCGGCTGCTTCCTCGACGATGCCAGCAGCCGCAAGGAAGTCCTGGCGTTGATGGGACGTGGCTGAGCCTCCGCAAAAACCGATGAAGATGCACGTTGCCATTGTCGGCGCAGGGATGTCCGGCCTTTCCTGCGCGTCCCAGCTTGTCCGTTCGGGCCATAGTGTCTCGCTCTATGACAAGGGGCGCGGTCCCGGCGGGCGCATGTCGACCCGGCGCATGACGACGCCGCTGGGCGATGCCCACTTCGATCACGGCGCGCAGTACTTCACGGTGCGCGATCCGGCGTTCATGGCGCAAGTGGCGCGCTGGTCGGCGTGCGGGGTGGCGGCGCCCTGGCCCGCTGCCGGAACCGGCGCGTGGGTCGGCGTGCCGACGATGAACGCGGTGATCAAGGAGATGGCCGACCAGCATGACGTGCGCTTCGGCTGGCACGTGCGCGGGCTGGTGCGGCGCGAGGGGCAGTGGTTCCTGACCGGCGAAAGCGCCGATGGCGAGCGGATGCAGGCGGGGCCCTTCGATGCGGTGGTGGTCTCGATCCCGCCGGAACAGGCCTCGGCAATCGTCGCCCTGCACGACCTGTCGCTGGCGGCAACGGCTCTGGCGGCGCGGTCGCAGCCGTGCTGGACGGGGATGTTCGCGTTCTCCGAGCGGCTGCCGACCAAGGCCGACACCGTGCGCGAGGAAGGCCTGATCAGCTGGGCCGCGCGCAATGGCGCCAAGCCGGGCCGGAAGGGGCCGGAGACCTGGGTGGTACAGGCCAGCCCGCACTGGTCGATGCAGCATATCGACGACAGCGTGGAGCAGGTTGCCGCAGCGCTGCTGGCGGCATTGGGCGAGGCTCTGGGCGAAGCTCTGCCCCAGCCGGTCACCGCTTCGGCGCACCGCTGGCGCTATGCCATGTCGACCGGGAGCAACCTTGGCGCGCTGTGGAGTGCGCAATCGAAGATCGGCGTGTGCGGCGACTGGCTGCTCGGCCCGCGCGTGGAGAACGCGTGGATTTCCGGGCGGACGCTGGCGACGCGGATGATGGCGCGCGAGCGTGAGGAAGTGGCCTAGACAGCCGTTCAAGCGTCCGCTTAAGAGAGCGGCCATGAGCACTTCAGACGTATCTTCCGCTGCTCCGATCCGGGGCAACTTCGAACAGGTCAGCGATGGCCCATGGGCCGGCTGGTGGAAGTGGTCGGGCAAGGATCCGTTCGAGGACGGCACCGGGCCGTTCTACGTCAAGCGGGACGAGCGCGGCATCGTCACCGGGTTCAGGCCCGAGGCGAAGAACCTCAACGGGCATGGCATCGTCCACGGCGGATCGCTGATGACCTTTGCCGACTTCTCGCTGTTCATGGTCGCCGCTTCCGGCGGGGACGAAGTGAACGGGGTGACGGTGACGATGAACTGCGAATTCGTCAGTGGCGCACAGGCCGGGGATTTGCTGACCGCGCGCGGGGAATGCGTGCGGGCGGGCGGCAGTCTGGTGTTTGCGCGAGGCACGGTGCTGCGCACGGGCGAGGATGGCCGCGAGGAAGCGGTGCTGAGCTTTTCCGGGACGATCAAGCGGGCGAAGCGGACTTCGCATTGAGGGGGTGCGGCAGGGCGCCGCTACTTCCCCAGCGGCCGCTCTGACGAGCGCATCTGCTTGCGCAGCGCTCCCGGCATCCAGCGCGAGGCGAAGGCGAGGCGGCGGGCGGTCTTGCCGACGAGGGTGTGGATCTTGTCGCCATGGACGGCGGCCCACGCGGCTTCGGCGACTTCGCCGACGGGGGTGATTTCGAGGCCGGCGCCGCGCACGCGGGTGCGGATGTCCTCGTTGCTGGCGCGGTTGGGGGCATGGTCGAGCAAGGGGGTCTCGATGAAGCTCGGCATCAGGCTGCGCACCTTGATGCCGTCTTCCGCCCATTCGCCATCGAGAGATTCGGTAAGCGCCCTCACCCCGAACTTGGTGCAGGAATAGACCGAGGCGCCGGGCGAGCCGTAGATCCCGGCGGCGCTCGCCGTGTTGAGCAGGCACGAACCGGGCGCGCTGGCCTTGAGCCAGGGATAGGCGGCCTGCGCGCCGAAGATCACGCCCTTGAGGTTGATGTCGAGGGTGCGCTCGATCTCCTCTGGCGTCAGGTCGACGATGCCGCCGCCGATGGGGATGCCGGCGTTGTTGAAGACGACGTCGATCTGGCCGCCCGCTGCCTTGGCGCAAGCGCCAAGAGCCTCGTCCCAGGCGGCGCGGTCGCGCACGTCGAGCTTGTGGCAGGAGCTTTGCCCGGCTGGCAGGAGCGCGGCGGTTTCGGCCATGCCGGCCTCGTTGATATCGGCGATCCCGACGAACCAGCCGCCCTGCCCGAAGCGCCGGGCCACGGCGCGACCGATGCCCGAGGCGCCGCCGGTGATGAAGATCGTCTTGCGTGCCACTGGCACCTCCCCCTGCTCACATGATTGTCAGCAACGGAGATTACAGCGCCGGATTGTTATAGCAATGCCAAGTGAAGATTGCCGCGGCGCCGCGGTGGGGGCGCCAGTCCTCTGCCAGAGCGCGGGTCTCCTTCTCGCTCGGCCGTTCGGCAAGGCCGAGCAGCTTGCCGAGGCCGACCTGCACGGCGAGATCTCCGGCGGGCCAGATGTCGGGGCGGCCCTCGGCGAAGAGCAGGTAGATCTCTGCCGACCAGCGGCCGATGCCCTTGATCCTGACGAGCTCGGCAATGGCTTCCTCGTCATCGGCGGGGAGCGCATCGAGATCGAGTTCGCCCGAGACGACGAGTTCGCACAGGGAGCGGGCATAGCCCTGCTTCTGGCGGGAGAGGCCGCAGGCGCGCAGGGAATCGAAATCGGCGGCGAGGAGATCGTGCGGGGGGATGTCCTCGCCCAGCAAGGCCTCGAGCTTGTTCCACACCGAGGCGGCGGCGGCGACGCTGACCTGCTGGCCGACGATGGTGCGCAGCAAGGTGGCGTAGCCGGTGGAGCGGATGCGCGGTTCGGGATAGCCGACGCGTTCGATCGCTCGCGCCATGGCAGGGCTGCGGGCGGCGATGTGATCGAGTCCGGCGCGAATGGCCTGTGCAGTCAGTCCCACCTTTATTCTCCGCATGCGTGATCTGGCCGGATCGGCAGTTGCCAAAGGCGCAATCGCGCGATAGCAGCCCGGTCCAAAGGCGAACAGGGGGCGCGGGACCAAGCGTTGTTGCCCGTCGCCGCATTTGGAGAACGAACGATGCCGAAGATCGTGGTTGTCAATCGTGCGGGTGAAGAGAAGACGGTCGAGGCCGATGCCGGCCTTTCGGTGATGGAAGCGATCCGCGACAACGGGTTCGACGAACTGCTGGCGCTGTGCGGCGGCTGCTGCTCGTGCGCGACCTGCCACGTCTACATCGACCCCGCCTTTGCCGACAAGGTTGCGCCGATGAGCGAGGACGAGAACGACCTGCTCGACAGCTCTGACCACCGCAACGAGACCTCGCGCCTTTCGTGCCAGGTGCAGCTGACCATCGCGCTTGACGGCCTGCGCGTGACGATCGCACCGGAAGACTGATCTTCCCGGCCATCGTGCCGACGAAAAAGGGCCCGCCTCCATTCGGAGAGCGGGCCCTTTTTGCGTCCGTCGCCCTTGAGCGTCGGGCCTGAACGCGGACGGGCCGGAAATCCTTCGCGCGCCGACGGGACGGCCATGACGATTTTTCCGGGAACAAAAGGCCCGCTCAAGCGTGCGGCGAGGTCGGTGCGGTCCTCTCGGTTTGGCGACCCGCGCGACGGCGAACGATCCGGCACGGGAACATCGTTACCGATGAAATTATGTTGCGCCTGAACGAAAGATGTTGATTTATATTTCCATTTTGCGACGAAACGTTTCCAGTGAGCGATAATCTATATTTTTCAGTATCTTGTTACATGAACACAACACTAACTAACGTTTAATGTGGGAACTCGGCTTTCCCGTTTGAACGGCGCCGACGGCCTAGCCACACAGGCGCATCCTTTCCGCCCATGCTTCCGGCCAACCGCAATCGCGGTGGCGTCGCGGCTGGGTGGTGGGGCCTGTCTCCCGTCATGGGAGCAGACGTTCAGGACAAGAGGACTGCCACGTGAACATCAAGTATCTCTCCGCGCTCCGCTCGGGCGCGACTCCTCTGGCGATGGGCTTTGCGCTCATCTCCACCGCAGCCTTCGCCCAGGATGCGGCAACGACGGCTGCGCCGCAGAGCGTCGATTGCGGCGTGACGCCCGACGATCCGAGCTGCGGCGATGCCCAGACCATCGTCGTCACCGGCTCGATCCTGCGCCGCACCGACACCGAGACCGTCTCGCCGGTTACCACGGTGACGCAGGAGAACCTTGACCAGCGCGGCATCTCCACGGTGCAGGAAGGCCTGCAGACGCTGGCCGCCAACAACGGCCCGGCGCTGACCAACTCGTTCACCGCCAACGGTGCGTTTGCCGCGGGTGCCTCGGCAATCTCGCTGCGCGGCCTCTCGACCAACTCGACGCTGGTCCTGTTCGACGGCCTGCGCGCCGCCTACTATCCGCTGGCCGACGACGGCTCGCGCAACTTCGTCGATCTCAACACCATCCCGGACGACATCGTCGACCGCGTGCAGGTGCTGCGTGACGGTGCTTCGGCGGCCTACGGTGCCGACGCGATCGCGGGCGTGGTCAACATCATCACCAAGCGCGAATTCAAGGGCGTGCGGGCCCGCGGTGAAGCCGGCATTTCCGACCGCGGCGACGCCTCGCAGTACCGCCTGTCGCTGACGGCAGGCATGGGCGACATCGAGGAGGACGGCTACAATGCCTACGTCTCGGGGTTCTACTACAAGAGCAACAAGCTCATGAACCGCGATCGCCCCTATCCGTTCAACACCGACAACCAGACCGGCGTGTGCTCGCCCGATGGCGATTGCGGCAGCGACGACCGCCTCAACTCGCCCACGGCCACCAGCTACACCGGCTTCACCGGTCCGCTGATCGTCCGTCCCTATGACGCGACCAACACGACCGCGCTGGGCCGTTTCCAGCTGCTCAACACCGTCGGCTGCGACAGCCCCTACACGCTGACCCCGGCCCAGCTTGCTGCAAGCGCCGCCGCGCCGCTGCAGACCTGCACCGTCGACCTCACCCGCAAGTATGGCGTGATCCAGCCGGACATCGAGCGCTGGGGCGTCTCCGCACGCGTCACCGGCCAGCTCAACGACAGCATCGAGGCCTACGCCGAGTTCAACTTCCTGCAGAGCAAGTCCTCGTACACCGGCCTGCCGGAACAGGTCGCGCGCAATTCCAACGCCGGCATCCTGTTCCCCGGCTTCTCGACCTCGAACAATGCCGCCACCCGTGCGCCCGGCTCGTTCGCGCTGACCCTGCCGGTCTTCGTCTGCGCAAACGGCGTTGGCGATGCGAGCGGACTCAACACGGGTTGCAATGCCACCAACGGCACGCTCAACCCGAACAACCCGTTCGCCGCTGCCGGCCAGCTGGCGCGCATCCAGGGCCGCCTGTTCGATCGCCCGACCTTCAACGAGACGCGCAACCGCGCCTATCGTGGTGCGATCGGCATCAAGGGCGACCTGACCGACACCATCAACTTCGACTTCGGCGCGACCGCGATGCATGACGACCTGCGCCGTCGCCAGGAAGGCTATGTCTACATCGCCAACCTGCTGACCGCAGTCGCTCGTGGCACCTACAACTTCGTCGATCCGACGCAGAACACGCAGGCCCAGAACGACTTCCTGCGCCCGACGCAGATCCTGAACGCCACGTCGGATCAGGTGCAGTTCCAGGGCACGCTCGGCGCGGACCTGATGGAACTGCCGGGTGGCAAGCTGCAGGTCGCCGTCGGTGCCGGCGCACGTTACGAAGCGGTCGACGCGCCTTCGGGCAACCCCGACACCTTCGGCCCGACGCAGCGCTACTTCACCCTCAATGCCTTCGGCACCAAGGGCAGCCGCTGGGTCTATTCGGGCTTTGCCGAAGTCAACGCGCCGATCCTGGAGCAGGTCGAAGTCAACCTCGCAGGGCGCTACGACAAGTACTCGAGCGGCCAGAACGCCTTCAGCCCCAAGGCCGGCATCAAGTTCAAGCCGATCGACCAGCTGCTGATCCGCGGCACGTGGTCGAAGGGTTTCCGCATCCCGTCGTTCGGTGAGGCCAACGCCCTGCCGACCACCGGGTTCGTGACCAACACCTCGGCGGCGTTCAACGATGCCTACCTCAGCCAGTACGGCTGCACGGTCGCCACGTTCAGCGATTGCCCGACCTACATCCGCTCGGGCTCCTACGGCCAGACCACGCTGGCCTCGCCGAACCTGAAGCCGGAGCGTTCGCGCAGCTTCACGGCGGGCATCCTGTTCGAACCGGTCCGCAACTTCAGCATCTCGGTCGACTACTACAACATCAAGAAGACCGGGGTGATTGCCCAGCCGTCGAACTCGCCGGCGCTGCTGGCGTACTACGCCGGACAGCCGATTCCGGCAGGCTATACGGTGATCCCGGACGCGGTCAGCCCCGACTTCCCGAACGCGACGCCGCGCATCGCCTTCGTCCAGTCGCAGCTGATCAACGCCAACACGCAGCGCGTGTCGGGTCTGGACTTCCAGATCGACGGTCGCGTCAACCTGACCGACAACATCCGCTTCACCAGCCATCTCGAAGCCAGCTACATCATCAAGCTGGAATCGGACCTGACGGCGAGCGGTGGCGGGGTCGAGCGCTATGACGGCACGCTCGGCAACTTCAACCTGACGGCAGGTTCGGGCACGCCGAAGTGGCACGGCTACTGGCTGAACGGTGTGCAGTTCGACGACAACCTCGAGATCAACACCACCCTCAACTACTTCGGTGGCTACAATCTCTCGGCAGTCGACCAGGGCACCGGCTACAAGGACTGCGGCCTGAACCCCGGCTACAGCCCCTCGGGCTGCGACGTGCCGCGCTACATCACCTTCGACCTGCAGACGCGCTTCAAGGTCAACGACCGCTTCACGCTGTCGCTCACCGCGCTGAACCTGTTCGACAAGATGCCGCCGGTCGATGTCGTGACCTATGGCGCATACCTCTACAACCCGATCCAGGGCGGCCAAGGCATCCTGGGACGGTACTTCAAGGTTGGCTTCCAGGCCGATTTCTAAACCTGGTGCCACGTGTCCGACTGGGGGCAGCATCGCAAGATGCTGCCCCCTTTTTTTGATGTCGCGAAGGCACATGCAAAAACGCCCCCGCTTTCGCGGAGGCGCCTGCAAGCTTCGGTGACTGGATCGCTCTAGAGCCGCAGCCCTGCCGTCTCGTCGAGACCGGCCATCAGGTTGAGCGTCTGCACGGCAGCGCCGCTGGCGCCCTTGCCGAGATTGTCGAGCACCGCGACGAGACGGGCCTGTTCGCCATCGGCGCTGCCCATGACGTGAAGGGCGAGGCCGTCCCACGGCTCCATCGAGGCGCGCATCAGCATCTCGCCATCGGCGGGAAGCTCTTGTGCGACGGTGACGATTGGCGAACCATCATAGAACTGCGTCAGCGCGGCGCGGAGCAGCTCTGCGGGGACGTTGCCGGGCATGACGCCCAGGGGCAGCGGGATTTCGACGACCATGCCGCGATGGGCATTGACCACGGCGGGGCTGAACAGCGGGGCGATGGCAGTGCCGGTGTAGCGCTGCATTTCGGGCACGTGCTTGTGGCCGAAGGTCAGGCCGTAGCCGCGCCAGGCGATGTCGGTGTCTTCCTCGAAGCGGCCGATGAGCGCCTTGCCGCCGCCGGAATAGCCCGAGACGGCATTGCAGCTGTAGGGCCAGGCGGCGGGCAGCAGGCCGTTGTGGACCAGCGGCGCGAGCAGGCCGATGAAGCCGGTGGGATAGCAGCCGGGGTTCGACACCCGCTTGGCATTGGCCACGGTTTCGCGGCCGACGATTTCGGGGAAGCCGTAAGTCCAGCCATCGGCAACGCGGTGCGCAGTGGAGGCGTCGATAACTTTGGTGCGATCGTTGCGGATCATCGCCACGGCATCGCGTGCGGCATCGTCGGGCAGGCACAGGATCACGACGTCGGCATCGTTGATCGCCTCGGCGCGGGCGGAATCGTCCTTGCGGCGGGCATCGTCGAGCGCGATCAGGGTGAATTCGCTGCGACCGGCGAGGCGTTCGGCGATCTCGAGGCCGGTGGTGCCGGCGGCGCCGTCGATGAAGACCGAGGTGGTCACTTGACCACTTCCAGCTGGCTCATCTCGACATAGCCGACGAGCAGGTCGGCCTTGGCCTGACCCCAGGCCCAGCCGCCTGCCATATCGAGCACGTCGAACACTTCGCCTGCGGCCAGCGGGCGCAGATCAGCCGCATCGGGCTTTCCGGCGGCGCGCAGGACCGTGTCCGCCTTGACGCCATGGGCCATCGGCACCGCGTAGTGCGGCACGAAGTACTTTCCGGCGAGGCCGATGTGCGCAAGGTCTCCGCGCACCGGCAGGTGCGGCTTGTCCGAACGATCGGCGGCACGCGTCAACTGGAGCTGGCCGCTGGGCAGTTCGGTGGAAAGAGGCATGGCTTCGACGGTCAATTCAGGGTGTCCCCGCAACAGGAAAGCCGGGCGATTAGCCGCGCGCGCGTCATCAGGCAAGCTGTGGTGCATTTCAGGCGTACCGCGCCTTGAGCAACCCCCATGCCGCGCGCAGGCCGAGGGCATCCCCGCCCTTGGGTCGACCGGGCTTTCCGACCGGGCGCCAGGCGAAGGTATCGAAGTGGGCCCAGTCGATCCCCTCGCCCACGAACCGATCGAGGAACAGCGCGGCGACGCTGGCCCCGGCAAAGCCGTTGGCAGGCGAGTTCTGGAGGTCGGCGACGTCGGACTTGAGGTATTCGCGGTAGGATTCGTGCAGGGGAAGTTGCCAGCAGGGGTCGTCGCGCTCCAGCCCGGCGTCGAGCAGGCCCTGTGCGGTTTCGCTGCGGCGGGCGAACATGGCGGGCAGGTCGGGGCCGAGGGCCACGCGGGCCGCGCCGGTCAAGGTGGCGAAGTCGATGACGAGGTCCGGCTTCAGTTCGGTGGCACGGGTCAGCGCGTCGCCCAGCACCAGCCGCCCTTCGGCGTCGGTATTGGTGATCTCGACCGAGAGGCCTGCACGCGAACGCAGGATGTCGCCGGGGCGGAAGGCGTTGCCGGAGATGGCGTTCTCGACTGCGGGAACCAGCAGGTGGAGGCGGACCTTCAGGCCCATCGTCATGATCAGTCCGGCCAGTGCGATGGCGTGGGCCGCGCCGCCCATGTCCTTCTTCATCAGCGCCATGCCCGAGGAGGGCTTGATGTCGAGCCCGCCCGAATCGAAGCAGACGCCCTTGCCGACGATGGCGACGCGGGGATGCTTCGGATCGCCCCACTCCATCTCGATCAGGCGCGGCGCGTGGCTGCGCGCGGCGGCGCGACCGACGGCGTGGACCATCGGGTAGTCATGTTCGAGCGCATCGCCCGAGACGACGTGGACTTCGGCGTGGTGGCGCTTGGCCAGCGCGCGGACTTCGGCCTCGAGCTGGAGCGGGCCCATGTCCTCGGCGGGGGTGTTGACGAGATCGCGGACCATGAGGACGGCGGTGGCCTCGGCCAGCGCGGGTTCGATCAGGGCCACGTCCTTGGTCAGGAGGATGCGCGGCTCGGCGTCCTTCGCGTCCTTGCGGTAGCGGTCGAAGCGATACTGGCCGGTGATCCAGCCATGGAGCGCCTTGCCCGGCTCTGCGCCAGCGCGGCGGTAGGTGCCGCCGGGGAGCACGTCGGCGAGCTTGGCCATGCACCACGACGACAGGTCGTTGACGTTGGCGACCCCCGCAACGGCGAACCATCCGTCACCATCGGGGACGATGGCGTGTTCATAGCCGCCGCCTTCGAACTTCTGCGCGGCAAGGGCGGCGCGTTGCCCCGCGTTGAGGCTCTTGAGAAAGTCGGGCAGCGTCGCCTTGTCGACGAGGTGGAGCGGCGTGGCGTGCTGGCCGCGATCGGGCTGGATCAGTGCTTGTCTGTCGGTCATGCTGCACAAGGACATGCCGCAGAGCGTGGCGCGTTGCGAGAGGAATTTGCCTGATGCGAGTGCTGTTGCTGACCCCGCTGATGTTGCTGGCCGCCTGTTCGGGCGAGAAGGCCCCTGCCCCGGCACCGAGCACCGAGGCGGCCGTCAGCGCGCCGATGCCGCCGGAGCCGCCGGCACAGACGCCAGTCACCGCGCGCGAGGTGCACGAAGAGAACGACCTCTATGTGTTCGACTTCTCCTATCCGGCGAGCGCGGGGGCGATCCCGCCGCTGAAGGCCTTGCTTGACGGCGAACTCGACGAAGCGCGCACGCGACTGAAGGCCGAGGCGCAGGAGGGCCGCAAGGCGGCAACGGAAGGCGGCTTCCCGTTCCGCCCCTACAGCCACAGCGTGAAGTGGGAAGTGGTGACGGACCTGCCGGCGTGGCTGAGCATGTCGACGCTGGTGGGCTTCGATTCAGGCGGAGCGCATCCGAACTATGTGTTCGACGCGCTGCTGTGGGACCGGATCGCGGCCAAGCGGCGAGCGGCAGTGGAGCTGTTCACTTCCAAGGCAGCGCTTGCCGCTGCCCTGCGCGAGCCGTTCTGCAAGGACCTTGATCGCCAGCGGGCGAAGAAGCGCGGGGGACAGGATGGGGGCTTGCCCGAGTTCGACGAGTGCATTGATCCGACCGAACAGACGGTGATCCTCGGCTCGTCCAACGGCAAGGCGTTCAACCGCATC
Organism: Novosphingobium jiangmenense; assembly: GCF_015694345.1. GTDB lineage: Bacteria > Pseudomonadota > Alphaproteobacteria > Sphingomonadales > Sphingomonadaceae > Novosphingobium > Novosphingobium jiangmenense. The sequence continues at coordinate 353,086 of NZ_JADQDC010000003.1, read as the reverse complement.
GGCATTCTGATCGCGCCTTATGCGGCAGGCCCCTATGTCGAAGGGGATTACGAGGTCACGTTGCCGGTGACTCAGAAGGTGCTCGATGCGGTCAGGCCCGAATTCAAGGCCGCATTCGTTGCGGGATGAAATGCCCTCTGCGAACACCTCGCAATCGGGCGGCTTTGTCGCTACATGGGCGGCATGACCGAATATCTGACTGTTGAAGACCACGACGTGCAGCTGCGCGACGGCACGATCAAGCTCCATGGGCCTGCGGGCTTTGAAGGGATGCGCAAGGCCGGGCGCCTCGCTGCCGAGATTCTTGACGCACTTGCGCCGCTGGTGGTGCCGGGGGTGCGCACCGACTATCTGGACGACGTGGTGCGGCAGATGACGCTGGATGGCGGCGCGGTGCCGGCAACGCTGGGCTATCGCGGCTATACCCATTCGTGCTGCATCTCGATCAACCACGTGGTCTGCCACGGCATTCCTTCGGACAAGACGCTGAAGGACGGGGACATCGTCAACATCGACGTGACCCCGCTGCTCGACGGCTGGCACGGCGACAGCAGCCGCATGTACCTGGTCGGCGACGTGCCGCTGAAGGCGAAGCGGCTGGTCGACGTAACCTATGAGTGCCTGATGATCGGGATCGAGCAGGCCAAGCCGGGCGCGCGGCTGGGCGACATCGGCGCGGCGATCCAGGCCCATGCCGAGAAGCAGCGCTATGGCGTGGTGCGCGAATTCTGCGGCCATGGCCTTGGCCGCCTGTTCCACGACGCGCCCGAAGTGGTCCACGCCGCGCGCGCCGGGACCGGGCCGGAGTTGAAGCCCGGCATGTTCTTCACGATCGAGCCGATGATCAATCTCGGCAAGCCCGGCGTGAAGATCCTTGACGACGGCTGGACGGCAGTGACCCGCGACCGTTCGCTTTCGGCACAGTTCGAGCATTCGATCGGGATTACCGAGGACGGCTGCGAAATCTTCACCGCCAGCCCCAACGGGTTGGACAAGCCGCCTTACGCAGGCTGATTTTCCGCCCCGTACAGTTCGTCATTGCGAGCGTAGCGAAGCAATCCGGTGCGGCAGCGCGAAACGCTCTGGATTGCTTCGTCGCCTTGCTCCTCGCAATGACGATCGGGAAGACCAATCTGCCTAAAAAACAGGCAGTGCCTGCGCAAAATTTGTGCACGATTTGAACAAGGCTGCGCAATCTTGCGCATGGAAGACTTGCGCATTCGATTCAAATCTTGCCGAGGCCCTGATTTTACGGCTTTCGCGTTGCAGCGCGATGGCCTAGTGCTGCCAGTGAGCGGGTGGCACGATTCTTGTAACGTCGTCGCCACACTCGGGATAAATTGCCGGAACGCGCCACTCGCGGTCCGGCTTGCGTTGCAGGGGTCTGTACGACGTGAAAAAGGTCGAAGCGATCATCAAGCCCTTCAAGCTCGATGAAGTGAAGGAAGCGCTGCACGAGATCGGCGTATCGGGCATCACGGTTACCGAAGCCAAGGGCTTTGGCCGCCAGAAGGGCCACACCGAACTCTATCGCGGGGCCGAATACGTCGTCGATTTCCTGCCCAAGGTGAAGCTCGAGGTCGTCGTCGGCGACGCGCTGGTCGACCGTGTGGTCGAAGCGATCGCGGCAGCAGCGCAGACCGGGCGCATCGGCGACGGCAAGATCTTCGTGATCCCGATCGAGAGCGCCCTGCGCATCCGCACCGGCGAGCGCAACGACGACGCGATTTAATCATAGCGACAAGACAAGTTTGATGCCGCGGCGGGCCTGACCCGGCGGGCAGCATAGCGGGGGTGGGCCTGTGGACGGGCAAGCCTCCAGACAACAACCACCCCAGATACCCTCCGGCACTCTCCACCGGAGGCAATGAAGAAGAAGGACCAGCGATGGCAACTGCAAAGGACATCCTCGCCCGCATCAAGGACGAGGAAATCGAATGGGTCGACCTGCGCTTCACTGACCCGAAGGGCAAGTGGCAGCACCTGACCATGGTCTCGACCGTTCTCGGCGAAGACGAACTGGAAGACGGCCTGATGTTCGACGGTTCGTCGATCGAAGGCTGGAAGGCCATCAACGAGTCGGACATGATCCTCAAGCCCGACCTCGACTCGGTCTATGTCGATCCGTTCTCGGCCTCGCCGATGCTGATCATCAACTGCGACATCGTCGAACCCTCGACCGGCGAACTCTATGGCCGCGACCCGCGTTCGACCGCCAAGCGCGCAGAAGCCTTCGTCAAGTCGGCCGGTTTCGGTGACACCGTGTATGTCGGTCCGGAAGCCGAGTTCTTCCTGTTCGACGACGTCAAGTTCTACGACGGCTACGACGGCAACGGCTTCCGCATCGACGACATCGAGCTGCCGACCAACTCGAACAAGGACTACGAAGGCGGCAACCTCGCCCACCGTCCGCGTGCCAAGGGCGGCTATTTCCCGGTCGCTCCGGTCGACAGCTGCGTCGACATCCGTGGCGAAATGGTCCGCACCATGATCGAGATGGGCCTGCCCTGCGACAAGCACCACCACGAAGTGGCCTCGGCCCAGCACGAACTCGGCCTGACCTTCGGCACGCTGGTGCAGACGGCTGACCGCATGCAGGTCTACAAGTACGTCGTGCAGCAGGTCGCCCAGGCCTATGGCAAGACCGCCACGTTCATGCCGAAGCCGATCAAGACCGACAACGGTTCGGGCATGCACACGCACATCTCGATCTGGGAAGGCGGCAAGCCGCTCTTCGCCGGCAACGGCTATGCCGGTCTGTCGGAAATGTGCCTGTACTTCATCGGCGGCGTGATCAAGCACGCCAAGGCGCTGAACGCCTTCACCAACCCGACCACCAACAGCTACAAGCGCCTGGTGCCGGGCTATGAAGCCCCCGTGCTGCTCGCCTACTCGGCCCGCAACCGTTCGGCCTCGTGCCGCATCCCCTATGGCGCCGGCGCCAAGGCAAAGCGCGTCGAGTTCCGCTTCCCCGACGCGATGGCCAACCCCTACCTGTGCTACTCGGCACTGCTCATGGCCGGCCTCGACGGGATCAAGAACAAGATCCACCCGGGCGAAGCCATGGACAAGAACCTGTACGACCTGCCGCCGGCAGAACTCGCCCAGGTCCCGACCGTTTGCGGTTCGCTGCGCGAAGCGCTGGAAAGCCTCGAGGCCGACCACGACTTCCTGCTCCAGGGTGGCGTGTTCACCAAGGACCAGATCGAAGCCTACATCGAACTCAAGTGGCCGGAAGTGATGCGCTGGGAAACCACGCCGTCGGCCGTCGAGTTCGACATGTACTACTCGCTCTGATCCACACGATCAGCGAGAAGACGAAGGGGCGTCCGGGAAACCGGGCGCCCTTTTCGTCTCGCCCTCCCATCTCGTCATTGCGAGGAGGTGAAGCCGACGAAGCAATCCAGAGTCAGCGCAGAACCGCTCTGGATTGCTTCTCCCGCTCCGCGGGCTCGCAATGACGAATGAAGGGTGGGTCGAACCACCGCCTGCAGCGGAAAACGCACGAGATTGTGATTTTATCCACAGGCGTCCGGCGATTTGCGACGAAGCGAGACGAGTTGTGATTGCGGCAGGATGAACGGAGGGCGCCGAGACTCCTCGAATCCGCCAAAATCCTTAGTGATGCTGCCCATGATAAAGAACGCGGTCGCAGCATTTCTGGCATTCTTCGCAGTCGTCGCCCTGCCGACCGCTGCCCAGGCCCGCCTCCAGTGCGTGACCTATGCCCGCCAGATTTCCGACGTGCAGCTGAGCGGCAACGCCCGCGACTGGTGGAGCAACGCCGCCGGCACCTATGACCGCGGCCAGAAGCCCCAGGCCGGCGCCGTCCTCGCCTTCAGCGGCACGCGCGCGATGCCCTATGGCCACGTCGCCGTCGTCCGCAAGGTCGTCGACGATCGCCACATCCTGATCGACCACGCCAACTGGTCGGGTCCGGGCATGGTCGAGAAGGGCGTGATGGCGGTTGACGTTTCGGCCGCCGGTGACTGGAGCGAAGTGCGCGTGTGGTTTGCACCGACCAAGTCGGTCGGCCTGCGCGCCAGCCCGGCCCATGGCTTCATCTACCCGCGTACGGTTACGGCCGACGCTTCGGCCGCGAAGTCCGCCAAGGGCTGATCCGCTTGCCGCCGATGGGGCGGCAATTGCATTTGCCAGCACGCACGATGACGCGCACTCTGCCCGGAACACCGGGGAGAAGCCTATGCCGTTGCGTCGCGTGATTCTTGCACCAGTCCTTTCGCTGAGCGCTTGTCTGGTATCCCTGCCCGCAGCGGCAGCCGATGCCGAGATGACCGACGATCAGGCGGTGCAATTGTCCAACGCGATCTTTGCGGACATCACCCGGGGCAAGCCGGCGGCGGCGATCGAGAAGGCCGACCAGCTGATTGCGGCGTTCAACCTGCGTCAGGCCAGGCGCGCGCATGTCTGCGCTGAATCGAACGAGCAGGCCGAGGCTCTGGCCCGACACAACGACCGCGAAGTGACGATGGAGCTGACCATTGTCGGCGCGGCGTGGTGCGATGGCTATTTCGCCAAGGGCTATGCCATGATCGATCTCGGCAAGGGCAAGGACGCGCTGCCGTGGCTGCAACTGGCACACGACCGCGCGCCGCTGAATGCGCATTATACCAATGAACTGGCCGAATGGTTCAAGAGCCAGCGCGACTGGACGCGGTCCTACGGCCTGTTCGAGGAGGCGCTGAAATCCGCCGAGACTGCGCCCGGTGACCGACGCCCGTTCTACAAGGCGCGGGCGCTGCGCGGCATGGGCTTTGCCAAGATCGAGATGGGGCAGCTCGACGAGGCCGAGGCGCTGTTCAACCAGTCGCTGACGTTCGAGCCGAACAGTCCGGCGGCGATGAACGAACTCAAGTATATCAAGCAGATCCGCGGCAAGCCGAATACGTAGGGTCAGGCGCTGCGGCGCTTTTCCACGACCTCGGGTTCGAGCAGCGCGCGCGCCTCCTCAAGCGGCATGGCCTGCCAGAACAGGTGGCCCTGGATCATCTGGCATCCCGCCGCCTGCACCAGCGCGCGCTGCATCGGCGTTTCGACGCCTTCGGCGACGACCTTCATGCGCAGCGTGTGGCCGAGCGAGACGATGGCGCGCAGGATCGAGTGCGCATCGAGATCGGCCTCGATGTTCTGGACGAACGAACGGTCGATCTTGATGCGATCGAACTGGAACGAGCGCAGGTAGCTGAGCGACGAATAGCCGATGCCGAAATCGTCGAGCGCGATGCGGAAGCCGCGATACTTCAGGCCCTTGAGCACTTCGACGACGTGCTCGCTGCGATCGAGCATCACGCCTTCGGTGACTTCGAGCACGAAGCGGCGCGGGTCGGCGCGGGTTTCGCGCAGCATCTGGTCGATCGAGGGCAGGAAATCGCTGGCCATGATCTGCAGCGGCGAGAGGTTGACCGAGATGTCGCACTCGGGCCAGTCGCGGCAATCCTCGAACACGCGGCGCAGCACCCACTGGCCCAAGGGCATCATCAGGCCGGCCTGTTCGGCAATCGGCACGAACAGGCCGGGGCGGATCGCGCCGCGTTCCGGGTGATACCAGCGCAGCAGCGCCTCGAAGCCCTCGACGGTGCCGTCACCCGCGTTGACGATGGGCTGGTAGGCGAGGCTCAGTTCGTCGCGCGCGATGGCCCGGCGCAGTTCCATCTCCATCTCGCGCCGCAGCTTGACCGAGGCGTCCATGTCGCGGGTGAAGCGGCGATAGCGCGCGCGCCCGCGCTGCTTGGCGCGGTAGAGCGCAATATCGGCGCGGCGCAGGAGTTCGCCGGGGTCCTCGCTCTGTTCCGGGCCCCAGCTGATGCCGCAGGACAGGCTGATGTCGAGGCTGTTGCCGGAGATCGCGAACGGTTCGAGCGCAAGGGCCATGATCTGGCGACCGAGCATGTCGGCAGCGGCGCGGCCACCGGTGGAGCGGCGCAGCAGCACGAACTCGTCACCGCCGAAGCGCGAAAGGAAGTCGCCCGGCGGCAGCGAGCGGCGCAGCCGCAGCGCGACCTGACGCACCAGCTCATCGCCGACGTGATGGCCGAGCGTGTCATTGACGACCTTGAAGCGGTCGATGTCGACATAGGCGACGAAGACATCGCCGCGTTCGGGCTGTTCGGTGCAGAGCGTCAGTTCCTGCCGCAGGCGCTGCATGAAATGGGCGCGGTTGGGCAGGCCCGACATCGCATCGTGAAGGGCATTGTGCTGGGCCTGCGCCTCGCTGGCGACGAGCTCGCTGGTGGTGCGACGCATGCGCCGGACGATGATTGCCCCGCCCGCGACGACGCCGACGAAAAACAGGATATAGATGGCGAGCAGCGGCGCGGTCTGGCGCAGAATGGCGGGGCCCGGCGGCTTTGCCACCCAGGTGAACCAGCCGATCGAGCGGCCCTCGGGATCCTTCGCCTCGAGCGCATTGCGTGTCTCGTCCGAAGGCGGGCGTGATTCGAAGCGCAGGCCGTCGAGCAGCAGCGAGGCCTGCAGGTCGGCGATGACCCGCGCATCGACCATGCGGACGAGCACGATGTAATCGGGCGGGCCCTTGAGCAGGCCGGGGGTGACATCGGGAACGACCGAAGCCACGGCGATGAAGGCTGGGCCGCCCTCGAAGCTGTCCATGGCGCTGGCCCCGCGCGCGATCGGCAGGCCCTTGGCGCTGAACGGCCAGAGCGTGTTGCCCAGCCGACGCCATTCCACCGGCTTGTCCGAGCCGGAATCCTCGCGGATCGAGCGGCGGATCAGGTCGGCCACGTTGCTGCGAATCTGGTCGTAGCGGCAATCACCGGTGACCTTCGGGCCTTTCCAGCAGCGGACGACCCGGCCATCGGCGCGCACGTGATAGATGCGGTCGATGTGGTGGCTGCCCCAGAAATATCCGGCGAGATAGTTGCGCGCCCAGGTTTCGGCCTGGGGCGAATTCAGCGTGACGACGGCTTCGTCCCAGGTGATCTGCAGGCGGTTGGTTTCCAGCAGTTGCCTTTCGCTGCGTTCGACGAAGCGCTGGACCAGCCGCTGCTCTTCCTGGCGGGCGAAGCGGTCGGCAAGGCTGGTGGAGTTGACGAAGGCCACCACGAGCGCGGTCGTCAGCGCCACCAGTGCGAGAAACGTGCCCACGACGATCCACGCCGCGCCCGCAGCTCCTTGCTGGTGCCGCAGAACGTCGCGCCTCATGGTGAAACCACTCCCATCTGCCCGGCCCTAACGGCAGCATCCGAATAAATGGTTATCAATCACGACGCTCGGGCGCTTAGCCGCACATGGGATGGCGGCCGGGCGGAACTCCGGGCGCGGTGCCGGGTTGAGCAGGGTGACGATGGCGGGCGGAGGGATACCAGCGGAGAATGGCAATGCTTCTCACTCTTGCACTCATCCTGTTCGTGCTCTGGGCTCTGGGCGTGTTCGCCTTCAAGGTTACCGCCGGCGTGATCCACATCGTGCTGGTCATCGCCATCCTGATCGGACTGGTCCACCTGTTCCGCGGACGGCGAATCTGACGCAATCGGGCAGGCCTGACCGGTTGCGGATCGAAACGCAGATGCCTACCTTCCCGAAGGCAAAGGGCCGGACGACGCGTTCGGCCCGCTCACTTTCGGGAGAAACGCGATGCGCGAGAGGCTGCAGCACTACATCGATGGCAAATGGGTCGACAGCGAGGGCGGCAAGCGCCACGAGGTGATCAACCCGGCGACCGAGGAACCGGTCTGCGCGATCACGCTCGGCACGCAGGCCGATGTCGACAAGGCGGTGGCGGCGGCGCAGCGCGCGTTCAAGAGCTTCAGCAAGACCACGCGCGAGGAGCGCCTTGCGCTGATGGACCGCATCGTGGCGGAGATGAAGAAGCGCGCGCCCGAACTGGCCGTGGCGATGGCCGAGGAAATGGGTGCGCCGGTGAGCTTTGGCGGAACCGCACAGGTCGGTGCCGGGATCGGCGGCTTCCTGGGCACGATGGCCGCGCTCAAGAACTTCAACTTCATGGAAGACAACGGCAACTACAAGGTGGCCTACGAGCCGATCGGCGTCGTCGGCATGATCACGCCGTGGAACTGGCCGCTCAACCAGATCGCGCTCAAGGTCGCACCCGCTCTCGCGGCGGGCAATACGATGATCCTCAAGCCTTCGGAAGAATGCCCGACCAACGCGGCGATCTTTGCCGAAATCCTGGATGCGGCAGGCGTGCCGCCGGGCGTGTTCAACCTTGTCCAGGGTGACGGGCCGGGCGTTGGCACCGCGATCAGCTCGCACCCCGGGATCGACATGGTGAGCTTCACCGGTTCGACGCGTGCGGGCATCCTCGTCGCCAAGGCAGCGGCCGATACGGTCAAGCGCGTGCATCAGGAACTGGGCGGCAAGTCGCCCAACGTGGTGCTGCCCGATGCCGATTTCGCCAAGTACCTGCCCTCGACCGCGTCGGGGCCGCTGGTCAACTCGGGCCAGTCGTGCATCTCGCCGACCCGCATCCTCGTACCGAAGGAGCGCGAGGCGGAAGCGGCGGCGTTCGTTTCGGCGATGTATTCGGCGACCCCGGTGGGCGACCCGCTGACCGAAGGCAACCACCTCGGCCCGGTCGTCAACAAAGCGCAGTTCGACAAGATTCGCGGGCTGATCCAGTCGGCCATCGACGAAGGTGCGAAGCTGGAGACCGGCGGTCCGGACCTGCCCTCGAACGTCAACCGCGGCTACTACATCAAGCCGACGGTGTTCTCGGGCGTGACGCCGGACATGCGCATCGCGCAGGAGGAGATCTTCGGCCCGGTCGCCACGATCATGACCTACGACGATCTGGAGCAGGCCATCGAGATCGCCAACGACACCGCCTATGGCCTTTCGGCCTGCATCACCGGCGATCCGGCCAAGGCGGCGGAAGTGGCCCCTGCCCTGCGCGCCGGGATGGTGGCGATCAACAACTGGGGTCCGACCCCGGGCGCGCCGTTCGGCGGCTACAAGCAATCGGGCAATGGCCGTGAAGGCGGGCTCTATGGCCTCAAGGACTTCATGGAAATGAAGGCAATCAGCGGCCTGCCCGCCTGATTTCGGCCAAGGCTTGAAGGTGAAGGGGCTGCTCGCGAGAGTGGCCCCTTTCGTCATGGAACGCTGTGCCGATGCCGCCGGATTCGTCATTGCGAGCGTAGCGAAGCAATCGAGAACAGGCGCAGCACCGCCCTGGATTGCTTCGTCGCTGCGCTCCTCGCAATGACGAAGCATGCCCGTAGGCCCGTCAGTAGTCCTTGCTCGCCTTGAGGTTGATGCTTTCATCGCCGATAGTCGACATCGTGCCGAGCAGGGCGAGCCAGCGGGTGATGCGGAATTCGACCGAGGTGGCGTTGTAGCCCGCGCCGTCCGTTACCAGCTCGACGAAGAAGCGGCGGCCGATGTACTTGCCGACCGCGATGCTGGTGCCCGAGCCGACGGTGGGATCGGCGCCGACGATGCGCAGGCGATCAAGGCCGATGGCGGCGCGCAGCTTGTTGATCGGATCGAGTCCGCCACCGCCGCGCAAGCTGGCCAGCGCGGAGGCCAGTTGCACCGCTTCGGGCGCGGAAATCTGCGAGATCGAGCTGCCGAACAGGATGCGGCTGAGCAGTTCCTCTTCCGGCAGCGACGGCGTGGAGGAGAAGGCGATGATCGGCTTGTTGCCGGTGCCGGTGATCGAGATCTTGGCGTTGATATTGTTGGCATCGCCCTCCGCGACGATATCGAGCTGCGGATCGACCGGGACTTCGCCGGTGAAGCGGATGCGCCCGCGCGTGAGCTCGAAGCGCTTTCCAGCGAATTCATAACCGCCGCGCACCAGATCGGCGGTGCCGATGATCTGCGGAGCAGCGGTGGTGCCGCGCAGGCGGATGTCGGCGCCCCATTCGCTTTCCAGGCCGAGCCCGCGCACGTCGATGCGATTGGCCCCGGCGGCGTCGATCAGGAAGCGCCATGGGGCGGCGGCAACCATTGGCGGGGCGGCGTCGGCGGGGGCGTTGACTTCGCGCGTGGCGATGACGGGGAGTTCCTGCACGGCACTGGCGCGGCCCAAGGCCCAGCGGGCGCGTTCGATCCGCACGCGACCGGCAATGGTACCGCCGATGCCGTTGCTGACGATGCGCAAGGGGCCGGTCACGGTGGCGGCCATGTCGTCGCGCGAGATCAGCTGGGCATTCTGGGCGGAGAGCTTGAGGTCGATCGTCGGGCCGTGCTCGGACAGTTCGGCAAGGCCGATGGTGCCGCTGCCGCTGACCCGGCCACCGTTGGTGGTGACGCCCGAGAAGCGCGCCAGTTGCAGACGGGAATCGGTGAAGGTTCCGGCCATCTCGACCTGGCGGATATCGGTGCCGGTGAGCGTGCTCTGGACGCGCAGGCCCTTGGAGGCGAGCACGCCTTGCAGGACGGGGGCGGTAATCGAGCCGGAGATGTCGGCGCGCACGCCGAGGGGGCCGGTGAGGTCGAAGATCTCGACGCCGGACAGACGCCACAGCGATTCGGCGGGGCCGGAATAGCGCAGCTGTCCGGCGAGCCTGCCCGCCTCGAGCCGGTCCATGAAGCCGCCGCCGCGCGGGAGGCCGCTGACCACCGCCTGCAAGCGGCCGCGAATGTCGCTGCCTTCGCGGATCACGGTGCGCATCTGCAAGGTCTCGGGATCGAGCCGGGCGACGAGCGCGACGTCGACCGGGCGCGAGGTGAGGACGAGGCCGGAGCGCGACAGGCCGCGCACCATCAGGGCGGCGTTGCCCGAGGGGGCGCCCTGCCCGTCGTTGTTGTATTCGACGATGCCGGAAGCGACGCCGCCGAGGCCGAGGTCGGCGACGACGATGTCGACCACGGAAAGCGGCATGCGCGAAAGCATCAGCTTCAGTTGCGTCGGCCCGCCGAGGACGTGGCCTTCGGCGATGAGGATGCCGCGACCGAAACCGATCTGGGTGGGCGACAGGCGCCAGCCCTCGCCCTCGCGCGTGAGGATCGCGCGGCGGGGCATCGACACCTGACGGCCCGCATATTCGCCCGAGACATAGGTGACGATCTGGTCGGGCGAGAAGGCGGCGGTGCCCTGCAGGGCGAAGCGCGTGCCTCTGCGGCCCGAGACCGAGGCGGTGACCGAGCCGCTGCCGTCCTGCAGATAGGCCGAGGCGGCGAGCTTGCCGACGAAAACCTTGCCCATGCCGATGCCTTCGGCAAGCAGGGTGCCTTCGATGGTCGAGTGGCCGTCCTTGATCAGCCCGGTGGCATCGAGCTTGGCATTGCCGATCGACAGGGGCCGCGCGCCGCCGAAGCGGGCATTGCGCGCCGTTACATTGGCATCGAAGCCCTGCCCGCCTTCGCGGGGGCTGAGCTGCACGGTGCCGTTGAGTCCGCCGCCGGCAAGGGCGATCTGGCCCGCGACGCCATCCTTGCCGAGCGTGACGCCGCCCGTCACGTCGGTCTGCCAGACGCGGAACTGCTGGATGTCGATGCGCGTGGCCTGGCCCGGCGGCATGAACAGGCCGAGCGTGCCGTTGAACGGGCCGAGCGTGGAATCGCCCGCCGTCTCGATCCTGAAGCCATCGGCGATGGGCGAGAGGGCGACGCGGACGTCCTTCAGGCCTGCCGCCGGGAGCGGGCTGGCGGAGACGAGGACCGCGTTGGGGCCGTCACTGGTCATGGCCGCTTCGACGGTGAAGGCGCCATAATCGGCATGGCGACCGCTGCCGGTGAGCGAGGCCGCGCCGCCGGGGAGGACCTTGCCGTCCAGGGCCATCTGCAGCTTGGCGGAGGTGATCTTCGCCTTGCGGAAGGTGACGGGAATGCGCTCGCCCAAGGCGAGGCCGCCGGTGAAGCGCACGTTGCCGCCGGTCAGCGTCTGCAGCGTGGCGTTGTCGATGCGCGTCATGCGCCCGGCGAGGTTGGCCTGCAGCGTCCACGGCACGCCGTTGCCGATCTTGAACAGGATCTTGGCGGTGCCATCGACCGCGCCGAGGTTCTGGATGGCAAAGCCGCGCGCGACCACAGGACCTGCAAGGGCATAGCCGCCGCGCGCCATGTCGCCGCTGAGTGCGAGGCGGGCGCCGAGACCCTTCATGGTCAGCGCGAGATTGTCAGAGGTCAGGCGGTTGCCCGCGAAGGCCAGATCGCCGGTGATGCGTGCGCCGGGGAAGCGCGGATCTATCATCTCGTTGCCGGTGACGACGCGTTGCGCGGTGACGTTGAGCGGGAGGACGAAGCGCTTGCCGTCCCACGTGGCGGTGCCGGAAGTGCGCAGGCCTTGCGCGTCCAATGTGCCGAGCTTGAGGCGCTGGACGGCGACCTGATGTTCGATCGAGAGGTCGGAGAACTCGCCGTCGAGCGTGGCGTCGATGGCGACGCCCGACAGTTGCGGGGTGGAGATCAGCTTTTCGGGCTTGAGAATCAGGGCGCGGACCTTGAGCGCCTCGGTCTCGTTGTTGGCGAGATCGAACTTGCCCTGGGCGCGGACCTTGAAGGCATCGCCTGCGGCGCGGACGGTGCCGTCGAAGGCATTGTCGGCAAAGGTGCCGTCATAGAGCAGCGAGAGCGTCTGGCCGACGGCTTGCCCTGCCGTGCCTTTCAGCATCTTGCCCGGCCAGACCTGACCGCCGAGGCTGTAGGCCCCGGCGCGATTGGCGAGTTGGAAGGCGGCGAGCTTTTGGTCGCCGATGGTGGCATAGGCGACGCCGTCCCAGCGGGTCCAGCCGCCCTTGCCGCCGACGCGGGCGCGGATATCGCCGTCGGCGCCGAGCATCTTCGCCATCATGCCATCGCGCGGGGCGTCATAGAGCAGCGCGAGGTCGAACTTGTTGCGATCCGGTTCGCTGTCGAGACGGAACACGACATTGTCGCCCGCGACCTTGCCGTTGACGTCGACGATGGCGTGGCCGCCGCGAATGTCGGCCTTGGCGATGACATCGACCCGGCGCTTCTGACCGGCCATGGCGGGTGAGACGGTGAGGTTGTCGATCACCAGCTTGTCGATGCGGATGTCGAAATCGGGGAGGATCGGGGCGTTGGGATCTTCGCTGGGGCGCAACGCCGGGGCGCGGCGCAGGACGCCGCGGTGCAGCGCGAGCAGGCGCACGTCGAGCCCGGTCTTGAGCCAGGCGAGCGGGCGCCAATCGAGCTCGGCCTCCGGGATGGTGAGGAACACGCCTTCGGGATCGCTGACGCGGATATCGCGCAACTTGGCCGCGCCGTAGACCGAGCCGTCGATGCGGCCGATCTCGATGCGCAGGCCCGAGCCGGGAGTGATCGCGGCGATGCGGTCTGCGACGAGGCGGTGGCCGAGCGAGGAATCGAGAATGACGAGCGCAGCGAGGACCAGCGCGATGCCGGCCGCGAAGAGGATCGCCAGCCTCCGGGCAAAGCCGCGCACGAAGCGGCTGCGGCGCGAGCGCTGTGGCACCTCGGGCGTCGGGGCCGGGATCGCTTCGTCCGCCATCAGAAGGCCTGACCCAGCGCGACGTAGACGCCGATGCGGCTGTCGCCCTTCGACGGGTTGAGCGGGGTGCCGAGGTCTATGCGGATCGGGCCGAAGTTGGTCTGGTAGCGCAGACCGATGCCGGCACCGATCTTCAGGTCGCGCAGGCGCGGGGTGGTGGTGGTATCGACCGCCCCGGCATCGATGAAGGGCACGAGGCTGACCGCGCCGCCGAGCAGGCCGGTCTTGACGCGGGCTTCGAGCGAGAATTCGCTGAGCGCGCGGCCGCCGCTGGGTTCGCCCGCCGTGTCACGCGGGCCGATCAGCTGGTAGCCGTAGCCACGCACCGAGCCGCCCCCGCCTGCGTAGAACCGGCGCGAGGGCGCGATGTTGGTGATGTCGGTGCCGATGATCGTGCCGAAGCGGACGCGCCCCGCCACGACCAGCTTCTCGCCCATCGGCTGATAGTAGCTGGCATCGAGCTGGGCCTTGCCATAGCTCGACCGGACGCCGTTCTGCACCGAGACTTCGGGCGAGACGCGCAAGCCCACGCGGAAGCCGCGCGTGGGATCGAGCAGGTCGTCGCTGCCATCGTAGGCGGCGCGCATCGGCAGGGCGCCGATGAAGTAGGTCTTGCGCGGCTGGCGGGCAAGGATCGCGGCGGCATCGCGTTCGCCAGTGGCGAGGATTTCAACGCCTGCGGAGAACACCCACGGCTTCTGGAACAGGAGCGTCTGCTGGCGTTCGATGCCGGCGGTGAAGGACACGGTGCGCGCCTCGAAGGCGCTGCTCGTCTGGTTGCGGGCATAGAGATCGGCGTTGAGCACGAGGTCGCGCGTCATGAAGTTGTTGCGGCGGAAGGTGAGCCCGGCGAGCTGTTCCTGCGTACCCGCGACGCCGCGGACGCGGATCATGCCTTCGGGCGGGAAGAAGTTGCGGTGCTCCCAGCTGGCTTCAACGCGGAAGCCTTCGCCACTGGAATAGCCGATCAGACCGGCGATGGTGCGGACCGGTGCGGGGGTGAGCGTGACGTCGACATCGACGGTGCCGGGTGCCTGGCCCGATGGCGGGGCGACTTCACGCGCCTCGACGGTGAGCGACGAGACAAGACCGGTGGCAAGGATCGCCTGACGCAGGTCGTCAACCTCGGAGCGCTTGAAGCGGTCACCCGGATCGAAGCGGGCGATGCGCTGGAGGTGCTTTGCGCTGAGGAAACGATCGCGCGAGGAGTTGATCTGGCCGAACCGGTAGACGCCGCCGGGTGTGACCGGCACCGTGAGATCGCCTTCGCGGCGCTCGTGATCGATCAGCAGATCGGGATCGCCGACCTTGGCAAAGGCATAGCCGGTTTCGCCCAGCGCGGTCTGGAGCGAGAGACGCTCGGCAACGATGCGGTCGCCGTTGATGGCATCGCCCGGCTTGAGCTTGAACGCGCCGCGCAGGGTTTCGTAGTCCGGGCCGGTGGCGGCGAGATCGCCCAGCGCGATCTGGCCGACCTTGTACTGTGGCCCCGGCTGGACATCGAAGCGCACGACGACCTTCTCGACGTCGATGGGGCCGGTGGCGTCGCCTTCGGCACGGTCGCCCAATCCGCCGAGGGTCTGGTAGATCTGGGCGTCGTAATAGCCGTAGACGCGCATGACCTGGGCCAGCGTTTCGCGGTCGGTGCGGGCGCGGCGGACGATCTGGGCGAGGTTGTCCTCGTCGTCGTCGAAGGTCTTGAGGCTGGACAGGCCGGAGAAGCGACTGACGATGTCGCCCTGTTCGGCGATGGCGTCCTTGCCCGTCGGGAAGGCCACTTCGACCTGCTTGCCGACGCGCGAGACATCGGCATCGGCGAGGCGGACATTGGCGGGGGCGTCGGCGTCTTCCTGACCTGGCAGAGCCTCGACCGCAGCATCGGTCGACTGTTCGGCCACATCGATATCGGGGTCGGGCGAGAGCGGCTGGATATCGGGGATCTCGCTCCCGTCCGGCCACGGGATGGTCATGCCCGGAAGGTCCGGCATGGCGGTATCGGCCTCGATCTGTTCGATCACGGAGGCAGGTGGTGCGCCGGTGCGGGCAGCTTCGGTATCGAGCGCCCAGGCATCGGCATTGTCGAGCGCCGAATCGGGGATCAGGGCTTCGAGTTCCTGATCGGCCTGCTTCGACTGGGCGAAAGCCTGCATCGGCAGGGCCAGCATCAGCACGGCCGCAAGGATGCGGGCAAGCGGGAGATCAGGTGTGGGCGTAGCGCCCTTGCGCGCCGTGGACGCCGTCCTTGAGACTGCCTTCGATGCCAGCGCGAGCTGGTTCGGCCTCGGCCCGCTGCCGTGCGACGACGGCCCGCTCGATGGCGCTGGCCTGTTCAGCAGGTTCGAACCGTTCCCAGCCATCGCGGCCCAGTTTCTCCATGGGGCGGAAGCGCACCTTGTATTGCATGCGCTCGGACCCTTCGACCCAGTAGCCGAGATACACATAGGGCAGGCCGACCTGCCCTGCTCGCTGGATATGGTCGAGGATGATGAAAGTGCCAAGCCCGGACCGCGTCTCGTGTTGTGGATCGTAGAAACTGTAGATCATCGACAGACCATCGCCCTGCTCGTCGGTCAGACAGGCCCCTACCAGTCTGCCCTGCGAACCGTCCGTGGTCGGCTCCCTGTATTCGATGACGTAACTCTTGACCGGGGTGTGTTCCACCATGTCCGCGAAGTCCATCTCGTCCATGGCAGCCATCCCCCCGCCCGGGTGACGCACGGCGAGATAACGCTGCAACAGCTCGAACTGTTCCGGCGTGGACCAAGGTTTGCAGACACTTACGACAAGATCGCGATTGCGCTTCCAGATGCGCTTTTGCGTGGAGGAGGCCTGGAAGGCTTCGGCGACGACGCGGACCGAGACACAGGCCGAGCACTCGATGCAGCTGGGGCGATAGGCCACGGTCTGACTGCGGCGGAAACCGATGCGGCTGAGCGCGTCGTTCAGCTCATCGGCGTTGCCGCCCTTGAGCTCGGTGAACACCTTCCGCTCGCTCCGGCCCGGGAGATAGGGGCACGGCGCCGGGCTGGTCACGAAGAAGCGCGGGAAACGGACGGGCGCGGTCACGGCGAGGCATCGGCTCCTGACGCCGAGCTATCCGGCGTGTCAGCAACAAACATGCCCCACCGGAAGCAATCGTAAAAGCCCATTAACTACGTTGTCCTGCACAAAATCGCGCCATTTCCCCACCGGAATGGCGATTTGTGCACCGGCGAGGCGGCGAGTCCCCCGACAGGACAGGCCTCCTCCCAAAAGTTAACGCCCCGGACGGCCCGCCGGGTCAGCCGATCTCGACCTGTTCGAGATCGTAACCCTTGGCGCGCAGGCCCGCGACGAGGCGGTCGATCTGTTCGCGATCGCGCGCCTCGCACTCGATTTCCGCGGTCAGGCCCTTGGCCGGGAGCGAGGTGAAGATGCGCTGGTGCCAGATCTCGAGGATGTTGACCTGGTGGCGGTTGAACTCCTCGACCACCTTGAACAGCGCGCCGGGGCGGTCCTGCAGGGTGATGCGCAGGCGGCCGAGGCGGCCCGAGCGGGCAAGATCGCGCAGCAGCACGTTGGCGAGGAGGCGCGTGTCGATATTGCCGCCGCACAGCACGATGCCGACCTTGCGTCCGGCAAAACGCTTCTTGTGGGTCATCACCGCGGCAAGACCGGCTGCGCCCGCGCCTTCGACGACGGTCTTTTCGATCTGCAGCAGCACGGCCACGGCGCTTTCGAGCGCGGCTTCGCTGACCAGCACGACGTCATCGACGATCCGGGCGAGGACCTTGGAAGTGAATTCGCCCGGTTCCTTGACCGCGATGCCTTCGGCCAGCGTATCGCCGCCGCAGGGCAGTTCGAGGTGCTTGAGCCTGGCATACATCGACGGGAACAGCTGCGCCTGCACGCCGACGAGGCCGATGCCCGGCTTGATCCCGCGCGCGGCGGTGCCCATGCCCGACAGCAGGCCGCCGCCGCCGATGGGCACGACCAGCGTCTCGATCTCGGGCGCATCCTCGAGCATTTCGAGCGCGACGGTGCCCTGCCCGGCGGCCACGCGCGGATCATCGAACGGGTGGACGAAAGTCAGGCCGAGTTCGCCTTCGAGCTTGCGCGCGTGGGCATAGGCCTCATCGAAAGTCTCGCCCTCGAGCACGACCTTGCCGCCGACCGACTCGGTCTGCATCACCTTCACCGTCGGCGTGGTGCGCGGCATGACGATGGTGACGGGCATGCCGAGACGGGTGCCGTGATAGCTGAGGCCCTGAGCGTGGTTGCCGGCCGAAGCGGCGATCACGCCGCGCGAACGCTGCTCCTCGGTCAATTGCAACAGGGCGTTGAGCGCGCCGCGCTCCTTGTAGGCGGCGGTGAACTGGAGGTTTTCGAACTTCAGCCAGATGTCGGCGCCGGTGATGTTGCTGAGCGTCTTGCTGTAGAGCGTGGGCGTGCGCACCACCTGGCCCGAAATTCGCTCTGCCGCCGCACGGACATCGGCGAGGGTCAGCAGGGAATCTCCCTGCTCGGCGGGCTTGAGCGCTACGTTTTCCATGGCCGCGCCCTAACGGAAAGCGGCCTCCAAGAAAACCTCAAGCTTTGGCGGATTCAGTGCGGACGCCGCCAATCATGCGCAATGCGGTGACCGGGATCAGCGCAACGAGGATCGCGGCGCTGTCTGCCACCCAATCGCGCCAGTCCGAGTCGCGGTGGAGGAAGGGGATCATCTGCACCACTTCGATGCCGGCACCGATCAGCGAGAGCCACAGCGCCGCCCGCACCAGCGAGGCTTTGGGCCAGCCGACGCCGGCCAGCAGCGAGAGCGTGAAGAAGGCGAGCATATGGGCGAACTTGTCGCCCAGATCGTCGATCGGGAGGCTGGGCGGCTTGGGCAGCACCGCCATGACCAGCGCGAAGGCCAGTGCCGGCCAGAAGGTGAACCGGGCGACGCGGGAGAGGAGATCGGTGAAGCGCTGCATCGCGGCAATCTATGGTGCAGTGCACTGACGGTGGCAAGCCGGTGTGCAGGCTATGGCACTGCCCGTGAAACCGGATATGAATGCGCACATGAGCGAACAGACATCGGCATCGACCGGGGCAGCCGCCGCCCCCGCAAACGTTTCCTTCCTTGGCCTTGGCGTGATGGGCGGCGCGATGGCGCGGCATCTCGGCAAGGCAGGGCACACCCTGACGATCTACAACCGCACCACCGCGCGGGCCGAAGCCTGGGCGGCGGCCAACCCGGGCCTTGCCGTGCGCATCGCCACGAGTCCGGCGGAAGCGGCGGAAAGGGCCGATGCGGTGATCACCTGCGTCGGCAACGACGATGACCTTGCCGACGTGGTGCTCAGCCCCAACGGCGTGTTTTCGACGCTCAAGCGTGGCGCGCTCTATATCGATCACACCACGGTATCGGCGCGGATAGCCCGCCAGATCGCGGTCGAGGGGCGCGACAAGGAACTGCTCTGCGTCGATGCGCCGGTAACCGGCGGTCAATCGGGCGCCGAGGCGGGGACGCTGGCGATCATGTGTGGCGGCAGTGCCAAGGCGGTCGATGCGGCGCGCCCGATTCTGGCCGCCTATGCCAAGCGCGTGGTTCATGTCGGCAAATCCGGCGCCGGGCAGACGGCGAAGATGGCCAACCAGATGTGCATTGCGGGCGCGCTGGCAGGGCTGTCCGAAGCCATCCGCTTTGCCCAGATCGCCCACCTCGACATGGACAAGGTGTTCGAGGCGATCTCGGGCGGGGCGGCGCAGAGCTGGCAGATGGACAACCGCTTCCACACCATGGCCAAGGACGAGTTCGACTTCGGCTTTGCGGTCGACTGGATGCGCAAGGACCTTGGCCTCGCCATGGACGAAGCGCGGAACCTGGGGGCGAGCGTGCCGGTGACGGCGCTGGTCGACCAGTTCTATGTCGACGTGCAGGCGATGGGTTACGGGCGCGAGGATACTTCGGCGCTGATCCGCCGGTTGCCGCGCCGGACGAAGAAGGCGTGAGGCGCGCTGCCTTTGCCGCAGCGCTGCTGCTCGGCCCTTCGACCGCGGCCTGGGCCGACACGCTGATCGACAACGTGCGCGGCACGACGGTCGGCGCGAACGGTCAGGTGGAGCAGTTCACCGGGCTGCTGTTCGACGATGCCGGCACGATCAAGCGCGTGATCCATGCGGGCGACAGGAAGCCCCGCCCGCGCAAGGAGTACCAGTACCACCTCGACGGTCAGGGCCGCGTGATGCTGCCGGGGATGATCGATGCGCATGTCCATGTGATGGACATCGGCTTTGCGGCACTGAGCCTTGATCTGTCCGACACGACCTCGCTCGCCGATGCGTTGAACCGGATTGCCAAGTTCAGCGCCGAACACCCTGATCGGCCATGGATAATCGGGCGCGGCTGGAATCAGGAGACATGGCAGCTGGGGCGGTTTCCGACGGCAGCCGAGCTTGACGCGGTGACAGGCGGCAGGCCGGTATGGCTGCAGCGGGTCGACGGGCACGCGGGATGGGCGAACAGCGCCGCGCTCAAGGCGGCGGGCGTGACCGCAGCGACGAAGGACCCGGCGGGCGGCAGTCTTGATCGGGCGCCTGATGGCTCGCCGCGCGGCGTACTGGTCGATGCGGCGATGGAACTGATCGACGCCAAGGTCCCTGCTCCGCGGCCCGAAGACCGCGATCTCGCGCTGGCCAATGCCCAGCAGATCCTGTTCAAGCGCGGCATCACTGCCGTGGCCGACATGGGCACGGGCATCGAGGACTGGCAGGCTTATCGCCGTGCGGGCGATGCCAACAGGCTCTATGTGCGGATCATGGCCTATGCGCGGGGCCCTGAGCAGATGGTCCTGATCGGCGGGCCCGGCCCCTCGCCCTGGCTCTATCAGGACCGGCTGCGGCTGAACGGGGTGAAGCTCTATGTCGATGGCGCGCTGGGATCGCGCGGGGCGTGGCTGAAGGCGCCATATGCCGATGCGCCGGAAACGCGCGGGCTGCCGCAGTTGAACCAGACCCAGCTCGGCAACCTGATGAGCCGCGCGGCGATGGACAACTTTCAGGTGGCCGTTCACGCCATCGGCGACGAGGCCAATGCCACCGTGATCGGGGCGATCACCGACCTTTCGGAAACCTACAAGGGCGACCGGCGCTGGCGCATCGAACATGCCCAGATCCTCGATCCCAAGGACATCGCGCGGTTTGCGCGGAGCGGGGCCATCGCCTCGATGCAGCCGGTACACCAGACCTCCGACCGGGTGATGGCCGAAGCGCGGCTTGGGCCGGAGCGGCTGGCGGGCGCTTACGCGTGGAAGTCGCTGAAGGCGGCGGGCGTGCGGCTGGCGTTCGGATCGGACGCGCCGGTTGAGGTGGCCGATCCGTGGGCCGGGCTTGCCGCTGCGATGAGTCGGCAGGGGCCGGACGGGCAGCCGGAAGGCGGATGGCAGCCGCAGGAGCGCGTTTCGCCCGCCGAGGCGCTGGCGGCCTATACCGCCGATGCGGCCTATGCGGGCTTTGCCGAAGGGAAGTTCGGGCGGCTTGCGCCGGGCCTCAGGGCGGACTTCGTGCTGGTCGATACCGATCCGCTCACCGCAAATCCGGCACAGGTCAGGGCGACCAAGGTGCTGGAAACGTGGATTGGCGGGGGCAAGGTGTGGTCGGCCGAAAATGGGCTGGAAACCGGAACGCCATCAACGCGTTAGGGTGCCGACGCGGAAGGCTTGAGGGGGCGATCTTTCCGGATGCTGCCCTTGGGCTGCGTCGCGGAACCCGCCCTCTCACCCACGGTTTCGCGAGTCTTGCGAGGCTCTGATTGCCGAGTACCGAAACGGGGGCCGTGTGTGCCCCCGTTTCCTTTTACGGGAGCAGCGGCGGGGTCTCGCCCGCAGGAAGCGCGGCGGCTTCGGCCTCTTCCTCGGCGCGGCGCTTGGCATCGGCGCGCTCGGTGAAGCGCATCAGCAGCAGCGTGCCTTCGAACAGGAACAGCAGCGGGATGGCGAGCATCAGCTGCGAAACGACGTCGGGCGGCGTCGCCACGGTGGCGACGGCGAAGATCACGACGATCGCATAGCGGCGCGCCTTGACCAATTGGTCGCGGCTGACGATCCCGGCGCGGTTGAGCAGCATCAGCAGCACCGGCAGCAGGAAGCTGATCCCGAAGGCGAGGATGAACTGCATGACGAGGCTGAGGTAATCGCCCGTCCCCGGCAGCGCTTCGAGTTGCAGCCCGCCCTTGTTGCCTTCGAAACCGAGGAACCACTTGAAGGCGGTCGGCATGACGATGAAGTAGGCGAGACTGGCGCCAGCGGTGAACAGCACCGGCGTGGCGAAGAGGAAGGGCAGGAACGCCTTCTTCTCGCGCGCATAGAGGCCCGGCGCGACGAAGGCCCAGAGCTGGTTGGCGATGACCGGGAAGCTGACGAAGAACGCCGCGAACATCGAGACCTTGAGTTCAACGAAGAACGCTTCGTAGAGCTTGGTATAGATCAGCTTGCCCTGCCCCGGCGGGAAGGCGTGGACCAGCGGCCGCGCCAGCAGCGCGAAGATGTCGTCGGCGAAGTAGAAGCTGATCGCGAAGGCAATGGCCAGCGCATAGACGCAGCGCAGCAGGCGCGTGCGCAGTTCGAGCAGGTGATCGAGCAGCGGGGCCTGCGTCTCGTCGATGTCGGAGATCATGGCAGCGGCGCTTCCGGCTTGGGCGCGTGAGCCACCTTCTCTTCCGGCGGCATCGGCCCGATCATCACCGGGTCAGCGGGAGCATCCGATGGGAGCGGGTTCGGGAAGGGATCGTTCTGGTCTTCGGCTGCAGCCACGGTCTGCCCTTGCGCAGCGGCGGCTTCCTGCGCCGCCGTCTCGCGCATGATGCGCTCGTTCTGTTCCTTCCACTTGCGCTCCATCTCCTCCATCTCCGCCTCGCGGATCATGGTCTCGATCCCGGCCTTGAAGTGGTTGGAGACGCGGCGCATTTTCGCCACCCAGCGGCCTGCGGTGCGCAGGGCGAGCGGCAGGTCCTTCGGGCCGATCACGACGATCGCCACGATGACCAGCACCAAAAGTTCGGACGCGCCGATGTCGAACACGGCCCTGTCGCCTTGTCAGGAGGGCTTACTGGGCCTGGTCGGTCGAGGTCGGTGCGGGCGCGGGGGCCGCCGGGGGAACCTGCTGCTGCTGGATCTGGGCGGGCGGCGGGGTCACCGGCTTGTTGTCCTCATCGTTCATGCCCTGCTTGAAGCTTTTGATGCCCTTGCCGAAATCGCCCATCATCTCGGAAATGCGGCCACGGCCGAACAGGATCAGCACGACCAGCGCAAGCACGATCAGGTGCGGAAGGGAAAGACCACCCATGTTACCAACTCCTTTGCGTGCCCTAGATAAGGGTCGCGCGCCCCACTTGCCAGTTTTAACGTGAACTCAGTCTGAGTTGTCTTCGCCAGACGGATCAATCGCCCCCGTGTCCGCATCGTCGCCCCCCGTCAAGACGGCAAACGCCTCTTCGACAGGATCGAGCAGGCCTGCAGCGCGCAATTCCTCGATTCCGGGCAGGTCACGGCGCGAAGAAAGGCCGAAATGCGTGAGAAATTCGGGGCTTGTTGCATAGATCGTCGGGCGACCGGGGACCTCGCGGCGTCCGGCAATACGTATCCAGCCAGCCTCGAGCAGGACGTCCAGAGTGCCCTTGGCGGTCTGCACGCCGCGAATCGCCTCGATCTCGGCGCGGCTGACGGGTTCGTGATAGGCGATGATCGCCAGTGCCTCGGTGGCGGCGCGCGACAGGCGGCGCGGCTCTTCCTTCTCGCGGCGCAGGAGATGGGCGAGATCGGCGGCGGTCTGGAAGTGCCAGCGACCACCGCGCTCAACGAGATGGATGCCGCGTCCTGCGTAGGTTTCGGCCAGTCGTTCGAGCACCGGGCCGACCGCGGCGCCTTCGAGATGCGCGGAGATTTCCTGCTCGGTCATCGGCTGTTCGGCGGCGAACAGGGTGGCCTCTACCGCGCGTTCGAGATCGTCGGGCTGTCCGGTCATGCGCGCGCAGCTCTCAGCATAAGTGGTCCGAAGGCGTGGTCCTGCGCGATCTCTGCCCTGCCCTGCTTGGCAAGTTCGAGCGCGGCGAGGAAGCTGGAGGCGAGCGCCGACTTGCGCAGTTGCGGATCGGCATCGAGCGGCAGGAAGGCGCGCAGGTCGGTCCAGTCCATCGCCACGCCGAGCATCTTCGACACGCGCGCCAGCGCGGCGTCGAGCGTGACAACCGCGCGTTCGCGGACCATGTGGACGACCGGGCGGTTGCGGTGCTTGATCGCGCCATAGGCCTGGATCAGCGAGAACACATCGCACTGCCACAGCGCCTTGCGATCCACGCGCAGGCCTTCAGGCGCGCCACGCAGGAACACGTCGCGCCCGGTGCGGTCACGCCCCATCAGCCGTGCGCCGGCCTCACGCATTGCGCCGAGACGCTGGAGGCGCAGTTGCAGCTTGAGCGCGAGTTCCTCGGGGCTTGGCTGCACTTCGGGATCGCGCGGGAGCAGGAGCAGCGACTTGAGGTAGGCGAGCCATGCCGCCATCACCAGATAGTCCGCCGCCAGTTCGAGCTTCAGCGCCTTCGCCCGCTCAATGTAGTCGAGATACTGGCCGACCAGTTCGAGGATCGAAATGGTGCGCAGGTCCACCTTCTGCCGCCGCGCCAGTTCGAGCAGGAGGTCGAGCGGGCCTTCCCAGCCATCAAGTTCTAGGTAGAGCGCGGCATCGCCGGTGGGTGCGCTGGCAATGCCTTCCCAGGCCGCGTCGCCGTCAAACAGGGCCGGTTCGACGACGTCGGCCATCAGGCGAGTTCCAGCAGCCGGTCGCGCGTGGCGAGGAGCGCGGCTTGGGCGGACGTATCGGCAGGGCCTTCGAACGTTGAGGTGTCGGCCAGAGCGCGTTCAAGGCGTTCGGCGGTCTTGGCGCTCATCGGCGCGAGGCCCTGGGCAATGCCGATCATGTCGTCCATCTTCGCCCAGCAGTTGAGCGCGATGTCGCATCCCGCCGCCTGCGCCCGTACTGCGCGTTCGGGCACGGTGCCGCCCAGCGCCTGCATGTCGAGATCGTCGGTCAGCAGCAGGCCGTCGAAGCCGATCTGCTTGCGCATGACCTCACCGATCACGAAAGGCGAGAGGGTGGCAGGGTTTTCGGCGTCCCACGCAGTAAAGCGCAAGTGGCCGGTCATGGCGATGGGCGCGTCCTTGAGCGCGCGGAAGGGGGCGAGGTCCTGCTCGAGTTCCTCTGCGCTGGCGGTGACGAGCGGGGTTTCCTTGTGGCTGTCGACCATCGAGCGGCCGTGGCCGGGCATGTGCTTGACCACGCCCGCGACGCCTGCCCGGGCGAGGCCATCGAGCGTGGCGCGGCCCAGCGCGGCGACGCGCAAGGGTTCGGAACCGAGCGCGCGATCGCCGATCACGTCGTGCGCGCCGGGCTGGCGTACGTCGAGCAGGGGGAGGCAATCGACGCTGATGCCGACTTCGGCCAGGTCCAGCCCGAGGGCATGGGCATTGGCGCGCGCGGCTTCGATCGCGCTGGCGGGGGCGACGTCGTAAAGCCGGTCAAAGCGTTCGCCGGGCGGATAGGCTGCCCACACCGGCGGTTTCATCCGGGCGACGCGGCCGCCTTCCTGATCGATGCAGATGAAGGTGCGGTCCCGTCCGTGCAGCGCGCGCAGTTCGTCGGTCAGGGCGCGGACCTGGGCGCGGCTTTCGACGTTGCGGCCGAACAGGATGTATCCCGCCGGGTCCGCATCGCGGAAGAAGGCGCGCTCGTCATCGGTCAGGGTCAGGCCGGAAAGCCCGAAAATCGCAGGCAACATGGCGGTGAGGTGCGCGAAATGGCGCGGCTTTGGCAAGGGTTTGTGCGGTGAAGGTGGGGGAAAACGGGACCCTCTACCTCCCCCAGATCAGTTCAGCGCTTCACCTGGCACTTCAACCCGCCCGCCTGGAGCGTTGCACAGAGCGCGCTGGCCGAGGCAAGATCGCCCGCCACGGCCTGCAGGCGATAGACGGTGCCGATGTCGGCCTTGCCCTCGATCACGCGGTGCGAGAGCCCCTTGAGGGCTTCGTGGTTGGCGACGAGCTTCTGCCAGCCGGCCTCTGCCGCAGCGTTGGACGAGAACGCGCCGACCTGCACACCGACGCCGCTGACGGCGGCTGCCTGAGTGGGCTTGGGTGCGGGCGTTGCGCCTGCGCTCGGCTTGGCCGATGGCGTGGGCGACGGGGCGGCCGCCGCCGGGGTTGGCGAGGCGGAGCCTGCAAGGTTGGCGACGGGCTTTTCGCCTTCGCTGACCGTGAAGCTGGAATCGCCAGTGCCTGCGAAAGTCTTGCCGCCGGGGTCCTTGGGCACGACCTTGTAGGGTTCGCGGCTGGCCTCGATCAGGCTGCCGTCGGCATTGGCCGGGCCGGTGGTGCGGTTGCTGGCATACCAGATGCCACCGACCAGCGCGGCGAGGACGACGAGGCCCATCACCGCAAAGCCGATCAGGCGACCGTTGCCGCTGTCCTCATCCTCGCCATCAAGATCATCAGCGCTTTCGAGCCAGGGGAGGCGTTCCTCGTCGCCCAGGGCGAGGCGATCACCGACGGGTTCGGCCATCTCGGCAGAGACGTCGAACGGCTTGCCCGGTTCGTCGTCCCACGAATTCTGCCCGTTTTCGCCGTTCATGCCTGCCCTGCCCTGTTTGACGTCAAAGTTCCTGCGCTGCCTCAACGCCCAGTAGCGCAAGACCGTTACGAATTACCTGCCCGATTTGTTCGGCGAGGAAAAGGCGGGCTGCGGTCATTGCGGAGTCTTGTGCCACAATGAAGCGCTTCTCGGGCCGGTCGTTGCCGAGGTTGTAGTAGGAGTGGAAGGCCGAGGCGAGATCGTGGAGGAAGAAGGCGATGCGATGCGGCTCGCGCGCGACGGCAGCGGCTTCGACCGTGCGCGGGAACTGAGCGGCGAGCTTGACCAGAGCCAGTTCTTCCTCGCCCAGCAACGAGAGGTTTTCTCCTGACGGGGCAAAGCCTTCGTCGGCACCCTTGCGAATGTTCCGGCAGATGCGCGCGTGGGCATACTGCACGTAAAACACCGGGTTGTCCTTGCTGGCTTCGACGACCTTGTCGAAATCGAAGTCCATCTGCGCGTCGGGCTTGCGAGTTAGCATGGTGAAACGCACCACGTCCTTGCCGACCATGTCGACGACATCGGCCAAGGTGACGAAGTTGCCGGAGCGCTTCGACATCTTGAAGGGCTGGCCACCCTTCATCAGCTGCACCATCTGGACGAGCTTGACCTCGAACGGCTTTGCAACGCCACCCTCGGCGCTGGTCAGCGCGGCGACCGCAGCCTTGATCCGCTTGACCGTGCCGGCGTGGTCAGCACCCCAGATGTCGACGAGGGCATCGGCGGTCTGCGCCTTCTGGAAGTGATAGGCGAGGTCGGCCCCGAAATAGGTCCATGCGCCGTTCGACTTCTTGATCGGGCGGTCCTGATCGTCGCCGAACTTGGTCGAGCGGAACAGCGGCAGTTCGACCGGCTCCCAGTCCTCGAGCGTCTTGCCCTTGGGCGCTTCGAGAATGCCGTCGTAGACGAGATCGTGGGCGCGCAGCCATTGTTCGGCAGCGTCCACCTTGCCCGAAGCCTGAAGCTCCGCTTCGGATGAGAAAAGGTCGTGGTGGATGCCGAGCGTGGCGAGATCGGCGCGGATCATGTCCATCATCGCCGCCACGGCGCGGGTGCGGAACAGGATCAGCCAGTCAGCCTCGGGGGCGCCGACGTACTTGTCACCAAACTCCTCGGCCAGCGCCTTGCCCACGGGGACGAGATAGTCGCCGGGGTAGAGGCCTTCGGGGATCTCGATGCTCTCACCCAGTGCCTCGCGGTAGCGCATGTGGACCGAGCGGGCGAGGACATCGACCTGCGCGCCGGCGTCGTTGACGTAATACTCCTTGGTGACCTTGTGTCCGCTGAACACGAGCAGGTCCGCCAGCGCATCGCCGACCACGGCGCCACGGCAGTGACCCATGTGCATCGGGCCGGTGGGGTTGGCCGAGACGTATTCGACGTTGACGACCTTGCCGCCGCCCATGGTCGAGCGGCCATAATCGCCGCCCGCCGCCGCGATCAGCGCAAGTTCGCCGCGCCATGCATCGTCGGTCAGCCGCAGGTTGATGAAGCCGGGTCCGGCGATCTCGGCGGAGACGACGCGCGGCTCCTTCTCGAGTTCGGCAACGAGCGCCGTGGCCAGTGCGCGCGGGTTGGTACCGGCGGGCTTGGCCAAGACCATCGCAGCGTTGGTGGCCAGATCGCCGTGGGAAGGATCGCGCGGCGGCTCGCACGTCACCGCGCCTCGGTTCAAACCGGCAGGGAGCGTCCCTGCGGCTTCGAGCGCGGTCAGCGCGGTGTCGATTACCGAGGCGAAGTCGGCGTGGAGGTTGATCCGGGCGTCAGTCATGCGCGGGCGGTTAGCCCAATCGCACGACTAACGGAAGGGTGCTTACTTGCGGACGTTGTACTGGAGCTGAGCGTCGGTCAGCTGGAAGCCGACGAGCAGTTCGAAGTTGGCCTTGGCGATAGCGGCCTTCACGTCGGGCTGCGACAGCGGGTCGACAGCGGCGTCCTCGTCCCCTGCGCGGCGCTTGCGCGAGATGCGCTTAACGATCTCTTCGGGCAGCGAAGCTTCGGCCTTGTCGACATCGGCGCCCGCCTGGGCGTGGCCGGTGGCACGGTCCTGACCGTCGGCGAAATCGATCACGACCTTGCCGACGCGCTTGGCGACGACGACGTTGCCACCGCGCACGACGGTGGAGAAGTAGGGCAGTTCGACGCGGCGCGCACCGGACTTGGTGGCGCGGCGGGCGAGTACGTCGAAGCTGGCGACCGAATGCAGCCTGGCACCATCGGCGCACTGGGCGCGCAAGTTGGTGATCGTGGCTTCGATGTCGATAGCGTCCGAATCGGTCCGCAACGGCGAAGTGAACACAGTAATGTCGCCGGTGTAGTCAGGAATGCCGACGCGCGGGCAGGGATCGCGCAGGGCGGTGACGCCGACCGCATCGTCCACCACCAGTTCGCCCTTCTTGCCGCCGCAGGCCGTGAGCCCGAGCGCGGCCACGAGCGGTGCGCCCAGAATTGCGATACGGCGGGCACTTGCGTTCATGGGCACTCGATCCTCGATTTCGGCAACAACGCGCCGCCGGAGCGGCAAGATTTCGGCCACCTCTACCCACCGCAGCCGCTTTCGGCAATGGCGGTAGGGCGCGCTTGCTGCTAAGGGCCGCAGGATGAACGCCAGCTTGCCAGATGTCGCTGCCGAAACGGCTCCGTTACGCCTCCTCATCGCCGCGCCGCGCGGCTTCTGTGCCGGGGTCGACCGGGCGATCGAGATCGTCGAGCGGGCGCTGCAGCGCTATGGCGCGCCGGTCTATGTGCGGCACGAGATCGTGCACAACCGCTTCGTGGTCGATGGGCTGAAGGCCAAGGGCGCGATCTTCGTGGAAGAGCTGGACCAGGTGCCCGATGGCGCGCCGGTGGTGTTTTCCGCGCATGGCGTGCCCAAGGTGGTGCCGCAGGATGCGACCGCGCGCGGACTCGACTGGCTGGACGCGACCTGCCCGCTTGTCTCGAAGGTGCATCGCCAGGCTGAGCGGCAGGTGGAGGCCGGACGGCACATCCTGTTCGTCGGCCACAAGGGCCATCCCGAGGTGGTCGGCACCATGGGCCAGGTGCCGGAAGGTTCGATCTCGCTGGTCGAGACGGTGGAGGACGTCGCCAAGCTGGCGTTCGCGGCTGACACGCCGCTGGCGTTCCTGACGCAGACGACGCTTTCGGTGGACGATACCGCCGAGATCGTCACGGCCCTGCGCGCCAAGTTCCCGCAGATCGTCGGGCCCAAGGCCGAGGACATCTGCTATGCCACCTCGAACCGGCAGGAAGCGGTCAAGGCGATTGCCGCCGAGTGCGACCTGCTGCTGGTGATCGGTGCGCCCAACAGTTCCAACTCGCTGCGCCTCGTTGAAGTGGCCGAACGCATGGGCACGCGCTCGCGCCTGATCCAGCGCGCGAACGAGATCGATCCCGCGTGGCTCGAAGGCGTGAACACGCTGGGGCTGACCGCCGGCGCCTCGGCGCCCGAAGTGCTGGTGCGCGAGGTCGTCGCCAAGGTCAGTGAGTTGCGGCCCATCTCGGAAGAGACGGTGACCACCGCCGAGGAAAAGATGGTGTTCAAGCTGCCGCGCCAGCTGCTCGACTAAGGCGCACGACACATGGCGGTCTATACCCAGATCGGCGCGGAAGAGATGGCCGCGCTTGTCAACGAATTCGACGTGGGCGAACTGGTTTCGGCCAAGGGCATTGCCGAGGGCGTGTCCAATTCCAACTGGCTGCTGGAGACGACGGGACGGGATGGGAGCGGCGCGCGCTTCATCCTGACGATGTACGAATTCCGCATCGAGCTGGAGGACTTGCCCTACTTCCTCTCGCTGCTCGATCATCTCGCCGCCAAGGGCTGCCCGGTGCCGCGCACGATCCATGATCGCGAGGGCGCGCTGTTCCGCAGGCGGGGCGAGAAGGCGCTGGCGTTGATCGAATTCCTTCCGGGCGTTTCGGTCAGCGAGCCGACCGTGGGGCAGGCGCGCGCGGTGGGTGCGGCGCTGGCGCAGATGCATGCAGCTTCGGCGGACTTTGCCGGCTCGCGCGCCAACGGCATGGGGCTGGCGGAATGGCAGCGGCTGTTCGACGAATGCGGACCGGATAGCCTCGCCTCGATCGATCCGGAGCTGGCCGGGCTGGTGGCCGAACAAATGCCGAAGATCGCGGCGGGCTGGCCGAAAGGACTGCCGCGCGCGGTGATCCATGCCGACCTGTTCCCCGACAACGTGCTGATGCTGGGCGACCGGGTCACCGGCCTGATCGACTTCTACTTCGCCTGCAACGACCTGATGGCCTACGACGTCGCGGTGACGCACGCGGCGTGGTGCTTCGATGCGACGGGGCGGAACTTCAGCGCGGAGCTCTCGCAGGCGCTGCTGGAAGGGTACGAGTCGGTGCGGCCGCTTTCGGCGGAAGAGCGCGCCGCCCTGCCCCTGCTGGCGCAGGGTGCGGCGATGCGCTTCACCTCGAGCCGCGCCTATGACTGGCTGAACACGCCCGCCGATGCGCTGGTGGTGCGCAAGGACCCGATGGCCTTTGCCCGGCGGCTGCAGTTCTATGCGGCAAATCCTGAGGTGTTCGCGTGAAGCACGTCGAGATCTTCACCGACGGCGCTTGCAAGGGCAATCCGGGCAAGGGCGGCTGGGGCGCGCTGCTGCGCATGGGCGAGCACGAGAAGGAAATGGCCGGCTCCGAAAAGGAGACGACCAACAACCGCATGGAACTGATGGGCGCGATCATGGCGCTGCAGGCGCTCAAGCAGCCTTGCCGCGTGACGCTCCACACCGACAGCAAGTACGTGCTCGACGGCATCACCAAGTGGGTGTTCGGCTGGCAGAAGAAGGGCTGGAAGACGGCCGACAACAAGCCGGTCAAGAACGAGGACCTGTGGCGCGCGCTGGTCGAGGCGGTGCGTCCGCACAAGGTCGAATGGGTCTGGGTCAAGGGCCACGACGGCCACCCCGAGAACGAGCGCGTGGACAAGCTGGCGAGCGACGCGGCGGTGGCGGCCTGAGGGGATTTCTCCCCCACACCCATCGCTCTGACCAACGTTATCGTGGGCCTGCCCCGGGATCCCGCTGCCTTCTGACACTTCGGGTGTGACGCGTTGCCCCGCGAGTATTGGTGCGGACGAGCTTCGGCGATCAGTCGACCGTCGTATCCACCACGTCGGCGTCCGGGCCGTTCTTCCTGACCGATTCAATCGCGTTCTTCGCGCCGGCCTTGCTCGAGTAGCCCTCGGTCCAGAAAATTGCTTCGCTGTTGTGGCAGAAGTAGGCGACGAACTCGCCGGCCTTGTTCTTGCGGATCTCGAAACGGTGCGCCATCGCGACTCTCCCAGTCGTTAACCCAGGTTAAGTGATACCACGGGAAATGCGCGAGGTGGCAGGCAAATCGTGCGGGCGGACTTGATTTTTGCGCGCCGATGGCAGATGCCCGCTCGCATAAAGTAGCGGGCCTTGATCCCGCCAGGCAAACGAGCGCCAAGGCGCGTCGGGGCCGTGGAATGGGAAATGGATCCTGTGTCTGCGGCGGCAAAATCGTCATTTGTCATCGGCCAGAACGCCGGAGTGCTCTCCGGCGCGGTTGCCCGCGCCTGCGCGGCACAGGTCCCTTTTCCGATCAAGCACGGACGCCGCTGCTCCTCCCACGGGGCAGCCAGGCCAGAAAGTGGAAGCCGACCATGAACGCCAAAGAGATCGCGATAAGCCTCGATCTGATCAATCGCCATTATCAGGAACCGAACCGCAACCGGTTCGAAAGCAAGTACTTCTGGGAGGAACTCTACCCGCTGATCGCCACGGCAGGGTTCGTCTCGATCGAGATTCCCTATGAGCCGGTGTGGCAGTTCGGCGGGCGCAGCGGCGTGCCGATGAACCGCTATTGCATCAATACCAAGTACGGCAGCGCGGCGGCCTATCGCGAGATGCTGGAGGGCAAGGGCATCACGCGCGTGACCGGCGTGACGTTCGATCCCAACCTGTTCATGCGCAACGACAACATCCACTTCTACTTCGGCGCGAGCGGCCACTTCGCCGGAGAGGCGCTGTCCCACGCGGCCGACCTTGGCGCGGACTACTTCGCGATCAGCCCCTCGCCCTATTACGGGCGCATCCGGCAGTATCACCCGGACATCGACGCGCAGATCGAGATGTTCACCGACCGCACGGTCGAACTGCTGAGCGGCCTTGCCGCCAAGGCCGAGGAACTGGGCGTGAAGCTCGTCCTGCGCAACGAATACTGGAGCCTGTTCGGGGGCGAGCGCGTGCTGGCGCTGCTGGCACGTTTGCCGGAGAGCGTGGCGCTCGATCTGGATAGCGCCAGCCTGACCGTGGCGGGGATCGATCCGGTGCAGTTCCTGACCGCGAACTTCGCCCGCATCGGCTGCGTCCACCTGACCGACACCAGCTTCGTCGACAGCGGCGAGGTGTGGAAGACGCCAAATCCCGAACACCCGCAGCCCCGGGCCACGCAAGTGTTCCGCGATCCCGGCACCGGATCGGTGGACTTTGCCGCCCTTGCCGCAACGCTCGACCAGCTGGGCTACTCCGGCCCCGTGGTGTGCAGCGCCCGCCAGACGCGCGATCCGTTCCGCGCCCTGCTGCGCACGCGCGCCCTGCTCAACCAGCTTCAGAATTAAGGCCGGAGGTCTCCGACATGCCCAACATCCAATACGCCAACATGAGCCACTGGAAGTCGATCCCCTACAAGCAGATCGATAACTTCCGCGACTTCTACTACGAGGACAAGACCAACAGCGCCTACTATTCCGACTGGGACAACATCCTGAAATACCAGTCGGCGCTGGGCTTCAACGGCATCGAGATCGCGCCGTGGGACATGGCCGACATCCTGCCGCTGTTCGGATCGCCCGAGAACTTCACCGCCTTTGCCAAGGATCGCGGCGTCGAAGTGATCGGCATGTTCCATGGCGCCCATGCCTCGCACGATGCCAGCCACTTCGACGAAGCGGTGCAGTCAGGCCGCGAGGCGGTGGACACCATCGTGCGCTTCGGCGGCACCTACATGAACACCTGCCCGACGCAGAACTGGTTCGGCTGTGGCCCGCTCAGCCGCGAGGAGGTGCAGAATTGCGCCAAGGTGATGAACGAGATCGGCCGCTATGCCACCGACAAGGGGGTGAAGATCGGCCTGCACAACGAGTTCTTCTGCGCGATCAACCTGCCCGAGCACCGCGAACTGATCGAATCGACCGACCCGCGCTACGTCCACTACTGCATCGACACCGCGCAGATCTCGATCATGGGCGAGGACCTGCTGACCTTCTACAACGACTACCACGACCGGATCAGCACGTTCCACCTCAAGGACACGGCCTCGTCCAGGCAGCCCGACAGCCTGCGCTATTCGCAGGACCCGGAAATCACCGACGACGGCACGCGCTGGTTCTGGGAGCCGGGGATGGGCACGCTCGACCTCAAGGGCCTCTATCGTCTGCTCAAGCAGCATGGGTTCAAGGGCTGGATGTCGATCGAGTACGACGGGTCGCCGGACCTGCTCGCCTCGATGGCGATGACCCGGTACTACCTCGATAACGAGCTGCGCCCGATCTACGACTGATCGGGCCGGAAGCGCGCCGGCGCATAGACGCCGGCGTCGATTTCCGCGGTCAGCCCGTCACGGGGCAGGCCGAGGAGGAGCTGGGCGGCGAGGCGTGCGGCGGCAGGGGCCGTCTGGATGCCGAAGCCGCCCTGCCCTGCAAACCAGAACAGGCCCTCGACCTCAGGATCGAAGCCGTAGACCGGGAGGCGGTCGGGCGAGAACGAGCGCAGGCCGGCCCAGCGCCGTTCCATGGCGGCGATCTTCCAGTCGACGACGTGTTCGAAGCGATCGATGGCGATGGCGACATCGAGTTCCTCGGGCGCGGCATCGCCGGCGACGTCGGGAATCTCGTCATGCGGCGAGAGCCACAGGCGCCCGCCTTGCGGCTTGAAGTAGAAGTCCTCGTTGATGCCGAGCGTCAGCGGCAGATCGTCGGCAGGCGCGGGATCGGTGCGCAGCTGAACGATGGTGCGGCGCAAGGGCTGGATGCCGAGCGGGCGGGCACCGGCAATTTCGGCAAGAGTGTCGGCCCAGGCGCCGGCGGCGTTGGCGATGATCGGCGCGCGCGCCTCGCCATCGGCCCAGGCAATGCGCCACTCGCCGCCCTCGCGCTCCAGCCGCTCGACCCGGGCGCGGACGCGCAGCACGGTGCCGGTGCGCTTCGAGGCGGCAAGGTAGTGCTGGTGCAGGCCGGCGACATCGATGTCGGCGCATTCCGGCTCCCACGCGCCGATGATCCATTCGGGCCTGAGGCCGGGCACGCGGGCTTCCAATGCAGCGCGGTCCTGCAGGTGAAGCGTGGCACCGAGCGCGGTGAACTTCTCGACGAAGGCCTCGACCTTGTCGCGGTCTGCCGCCTGGCCGATGTTGAGCGCGCCGCGCGGGGACAGGTAGCCGCCCTCGCGCAGGAAGCGGCCCGAGGCCATGGTCAGCGGGAAGACGCCGGGGCCGCCATAGGTCTCTTCCCAGAACGCGGCGGAGCGGCCGGTGGTGTGGTAGCCAGGCGTGTCCTCGGCCTCGACCAGCAGGACGCGGGCATGGGGGGCGCATTCGGCAGCGAGGCTGGCACCGGCCATCCCTGCGCCGATCACGGCGACGTCGAAGTTTCCGGCAAACAGGGTCACGCGGGGGTGACCTCCTCGGCGGGGGCCAGCCGATCAAGGAAATCGTCGATCGCGGCCATGACCTTGTCGCGCACAGGATCGGCCTCGCGCAGCAGTTCGTGGCGTGCCTCGCGGCCCCAGACCATGAGCTGGGCGCGCGGCAGGCGGCGGGCGGCCTGCTCGATCGCCTTCCAGCCGACCAGGCCATCGTGGCGCGCGGCCAGCAGGAGGACCGGCGTCTGCACCGATTCGAGCAAGCCGGGGGCATCGAGCACGAGCATCGAGGCATAGGCGCGTTCGACCCAGCGCCACGACCCCGGCCCCATGCCGAGGTACGGGCGCTGCCGCTTCCACTGCGCCTCGTCCTCGTAGCGCGCGTCATCGTGGGTGAGCAGGGTGTTGCGGGCCGCGGCGGTGGTGCCGGGCTTTTCGCTGATCTTCCAGGCAGGACGAGCAGGGTCGCCGAATCGGCACATCGCGGCTGCGACCTTGTGCAGCAGGCGATTCGGACCGGGGGTGAGAAAGCCGAGCATCGGCGCGCTCAGGACCACCGCGACAGGGTTAATGCGCTTCTCCGCAACCGCGCGCATGACGAGGTGCCCGCCCATCGAATGACCGATGATGACATGGGGTGCAGGGGTTTGCGAAACCCATTGCGACCAGAAGCTTGCGAGGTCATCGAGCCACAGATTGAAGTCCTCGACATGGCCGATGTCGGGGTGAGGCGAGAGCCTGCCGGAGCCTGCCTGCCCGCGCCAGTCGAGCGCGGTGACCCGCCAGCCCTCGCTGTGCCAATAATCGAGGGATTCCAGATACTTCTCGTAGAAATCGCCGCGTCCGGGGAGGAACAGGATCGAGCCGCGCGGGCTGTCGTGGGCGGGGTCTTCGGCCAGGCCCGGCCAGTCGATCCGGCGGATGGCGTGGCCATCCGGAGCGGTCCAGCTTCCCTCGATCGCATCGGCCGGAATCGCCCTGCGATCGATCCGCCTGGTGCTGTCGAACTCCATGCCTGCGACGCCTCCACCGACGCAATCGTGCGCCAAGGTTTGGTTACCGTTTGGTAAGTGATTGTCCCGTATGCCCCGAAGCATGCAGGGGAACACCATCGTTTACGGACTGGTCGGGGCATTGGCAATCGCGCTGCTGGTTGCCGCCTTCACCGATATCCGCCGCCGCCAGATCGACAACTGGCTGAACGCCGCCATCGCGCTGGCTGCGCCCGCCTACTGGTGGGCATCGGGCCTGTCGCTGTGGCCGGGCGTGGCCATGCAACTGGGCGTGGCGCTGCTGGCCTTCGTGGTGCTGGCAGGACTGTTCGCGCTCAAGCTGATGGGCGGAGGCGACGTCAAGCTGCTCGCCGCGCTGGCGCTTTGGCTGCCGCCGGTGAGCTTCCTCAAGCTGCTGGTGATCATGTCGCTGCTGGGCGGCGCGCTGACCATCGTGGTGGCGGCGTGGCACTATACCGTGACCCGTCGGCGCGACGCGAAGATCCCCTACGGCGTGGCGATTGCCACTGCCGGACTGATCATCCTCGCCCCGATGCTGGAGGCCGGCTGGCACTCCGTTACGGGCGCGTGAACGCAATATCACAAATTTTAACCATTTTGCCCGAGACATGCGGGCCTGACTTAAGAGGGCGGGACAAGTAGCATGGACAAGAGGAAGCTGATGTTGCTGGTGGGGGCGCTGATCGTGGCGATCGGCACGGCCTTCGCGGCAAGGAGCCTTTTCGCCGGCGCGTCCACGCCCCAGGCCGAAGCTGCGGCCAAGGTGCCGATGGGTCCGAAGGTGCTGGTGGCGCAGCGCGCCCTGCCCGTCGGCACGATCATCACCGCCGACGCGATCAACTTCCAGCCCTGGCCCAAGGACATGGTCCAGGACGCCTACTTCGTCGAAGGCGAGGCCGACATGCAGAAGCTGCTCGGCACCGTGGTGCGCAACCCGATGACCGCAGGCGAGCCGGTGACCAAGGGCAACCTTGTCGCTCCTGGCGACCGCGGCTTCCTGGCCGCCGCTCTCGGGCCGGGCATGCGCGCCGTGACCATTCCGGTCTCTGCCCGCACCGGCGTTGCCGGGTTCGTGTTCCCGGGCGACCACATCGACCTCGTCCTGACGCAGACCGTCAAGGGCAACGGCGATGCCGGCATGGCGCTCAAGGCATCGGAAACCTTCCTCAAGAACCTGCGCGTGCTGGCAACCGACCAGTCGACCGAACAGGAAATGGTCGAAGGCAAGACCCGCGTGCGCACCTTCAGCACCGTCACGCTCGAAGTGACGCCGAAGATCGCCGAGAAGATCGCGGTGGCGCAGACGGTCGGCACGATCAGCCTGTCGCTGCGCTCGCTGGCCGACAATTCAGCCGAGCTGGAGCAGGCGATCGCTTCGGGTGACGTCAAGATCCCGGCTGGCGCGACCAAGCAGCAGGAAGAAGCGCTGATCAAGCAGGCCATGGCCCGCCCGATCGAAAGCGCCAAGGCCAGCTACGTGACCGGTGGCGACGTATCGCGCTTCCAGCGCTCGACCGTGCCGGTCGCGACGGCGCCATCGGGTGGCTATGCCGCACCGTCCTCCGGCCCCGCGCCGCAGATGTCGGCGAACGGCCAGCCCGTCCGCACCGGTCCGATGGTCCGCGTGACCCGCGGCAAGGACACCGAAACCGTCTCGATCGGAGCCAAGTGATGCGCGCTCCCGACACCAGGACCATGCGACAGAACCCGCATTCGAAGGGCAGCACCATGAACCGCCGTCTCTCCACGCTTATCACGGCCGCGATGATCGCCGCCCCGCTGGCCCTGCTGCCCGCGACCGGCGCGCTCCACGCCCAAAGCCTGACCAGCCCGGCCCGTACCGTCACGATCTCGATCGGACGCGGCGAACTGGTCACGGTGCCTGGCCGCATGGCCGACGTCTTCGTTGCCGATGACAAGGTGGCGGACGTGCAGGTCAAGTCGACCAACCAGTTCTACGTGTTCGGCAAGGCCGGCGGCGAGACCACGGTCTATGCCAGCAACGCCAAGGGCGACGTGGTGTGGTCTGCCAACATCCGCGTCGGCAACAACATCGACTCGATCGACCAGATGCTGCACCTCGCCATGCCCGAGGCCCGCGTCAACGTCTCGACAATGAACAACACGGTGCTGCTGACCGGTTCGGTCGCCGCGCCCGAGGACGCTGCCGAGGCCGAGCGTCTGGTCAAGGCCTTCGTCGGCGACAAGACCAACGTGATCAGCCGCCTGAAGATGGCAACGCCGCTGCAGGTGAGCCTGCACGTGAAGTTTGCCGAGGTGAGCCGCACGCTGGTGCGCGACCTCGGCTTCAACCTGACGACGATCGACGGTTCGGGCGGCTTCAAGTTCGGCGTTGGTCAAGGCCGCGCGATCGGCACGACGTTCACCAACGACCCGCGCCTGCCGTTTGCGGTGGGTGGCGGGAACGTCAACGTGAGCGGCTATATCCCCGATCCGACCGGTGCCTCGGCCAATCTGGTCAAGAGCACCGGCACTGCGATTTCGGCTGCCGCTTCGGGCACGACGATTTCGGGCATGGGCAAGCTGCTCGGGCTGGACCTGCTGGGCGCGCTTGATGCCGGCGAGACGCTGGGCCTGGTGACCACGCTTTCGGAACCGAACCTGACCGCGCTTTCGGGCGAGACGGCCGACTTCCTTGCGGGCGGCGAATACCCGATCCCGGTATCGCAGGGCCTCGGCACCACCTCGATCGAATACAAGCGCTATGGCGTGAGCCTTGCCTACACCCCCACGGTCCTGGCCAACGGGCGCATCTCGATCCGCGTGCGGCCGGAAGTCTCGGAGCTTTCCAGCACCGGTGCGCTCAAGCTCGACAGCGTGGAAATCCCGGCGCTGACCGTGCGCCGCGCCGAAACCACGATCGAACTGGGCTCGGGCCAGTCGTTCATGATCGCCGGCCTGCTGCAGAACGGTTCGCAGAACGCCCTGACCAAGATGCCCGGCGTAGGCGACGTGCCGATCCTCGGCTCGCTGTTCCGCTCGACCCGCTATCGCAAGGGCGAGACCGAGCTGGTGATCGTGGTGACGCCTTATCTGGTCAACCCGGTCAACGCCAACGAGATCAAGCTGCCGACCGACGGCTTCCAGAGCCCCAACGACATCCAGCGCCTGCTCGGCAACATGGAGAACGACGGGGTGACCGGCGGCGATCGGCCCAAGCCGACGCAGAAGGAAGGCACGGTCCAGGCCGGGCCCAAGGTCGGCGAACTCGATCGGCCCAAGGGCGCGCCGCAATCGGCCGACCGCCGCAGCGACAAGAAGGTCGCCAGCGTCGAGCCCGGCTTCAGCATCCAGTGAGAGAGGGACAGCCCATGCGCATCAATCACACCCGCCCTGCCCTCCGACCGGCTTCGGCAGCGCTGCTGCTTTCGCTGGCCACGGTGCTTTCGGCCTGCTCGGTCAACGCGCCCGAGAACCGGATGCTCAATTCGGTCCACCAGCCGGTGGTCGAGCGTGACCGCTATGTCTTCGACGTCGAGACGCTGCCCGGCGGCGGCATCTCGATCCCTGAACAGCGCCGCCTCGCCGGATGGTTCGAAAGCCTCGGCCTGAAGTATGGCGACAAGATCGCCATCGACGATCCGCTGCAGTCCAAGGCGACGATTGCCTCGGTCGACGCGGTTGCCGGCCGCTGGGGCATGTTCGTCGACGGTCCGGCCCCGGTCACTCCCGGCTACGTGGCGGCTGGCGCTGCGCGCGTGGTGGTGATGCGGGCGACGGCTTCGGTTCCGGGATGCCCGGACTGGACCGCCAAGTCCGACTTCTCGATGAGCAACCGCACCACCTCGAACTTCGGCTGCGCGATCAACAGCAATCTGGCCGCGATGGTCGCCGACAAGGAGCACCTGGTCAAGGGCGCGGACGGCACCGGCGAGACCGTGGTGATGAGCGGGACCAAGGCGATAGACAGCTTCCGCACGGCACGGCCGACCGGTGAGCAAGGCCTGAAGAACAATGCGACGTCGAACGCTGCCGGCGGCGGCGGTGGAGGGAACTGACGACATGAGCTGGAAGAATGCAAACCGCGACGCCTTTGCCGCCTTCATGTGCGACGAGACCGCGCTCGACGTGCTTCGCCCGGTCGTCGTCGACATGGGCTGGGCACCGGAAAAGTGCCACCGTGGCGGCCTGAGGAACGCGATCCAGTCGCTGTCCATCACCGCCAGCCCGAACATCCTGATGGTCGACCTGTCGGAAAGCGGCGACCCGCTGAACGACATCAACGCGCTGGCCGAGGTGTGCGAACCGGGCACCGTGGTGATCGCGGTGGGCCAGGTCAACGATGTGCGCCTCTACCGCGACCTGATCGCCTCGGGCATCCAGGACTATCTGCTCAAGCCGCTCAACGCCGGGCAGATCCGTGACGCGCTGGTGCAGGCGCAGGCGATCTTCACGGCGCCCAAGAGCCATGATCCGGCAGCAGTGAAGCGCCACGTCTCGACTGCGGTCGTCGGCACGCGCGGCGGCGTCGGTGCCTCGACGCTGGCGACCTCGCTCGCCTGGCTGTTCAGCACCGACCACAAGCTGCCGACCGCGCTGCTCGATCTTGACGTGCACTTCGGCACCGGGGCGCTGACGCTCGACCTCGAGCCGGGCCGCGGCCTGACCGACGCTATCGACAATCCGAGCCGCATCGACGGGCTGTTCATCGAACGCGCGATGATCCGCGCCAACGACAATCTGGCGATCCTTTCGGCCGAAGCGCCGATCAGCTCGCCGCTGATGACCGACGGCAGCGCCTTCGTGCAGCTGGAGGAGGAATTCCGCCAGGCGTTCGAGATGACCGTGATCGACATGCCGCGCAACATGCTGATCAACTTCCCGCACCTGCTGGGTGACGTGAACGTGGTGATCGTGGCGACCGAACTGACGCTGGCCGGTGCCCGCGATGCCATCCGCCTGCTCTCCTGGCTGAAGACCAATGCCGCGCACGCCCGCCCGATCATCGTGGCGAACAAGGTGCAGGCCGGCGCGAACGAAATCAGCAAGGCCGACTTCGAAGCCTCGATCGAGCGCAAGATCAACTACATGCTGCCCTACGACATAAAGGGCGCGTCGAACGCGGCCAAGCTGGGGCAGACTTTCGTTGCCGCCAACCGGGCCTCGAAGGTGGGTGGCGCGATCCGCGACATCGCCTTCGCGATCATCGGATCGGGCGAGGAGGACGGCGCGGAGGACGGCGCTGCCACCGCGCGCAAGCCCTCGCTGCTGGGCAAGTTCGATCTCAAGAAGATGCTCAACAAGCCCAAGGCCGGCGTGCCGGCCTGATCCGGCATTGCAGCCACTGAGGTTACAGGAAGAGACCTGAAATGGGGAACATGATCCAGCTGATCCTGATGTCCGTCGGCATGATGGTGGCGATGGTGCTGGGTTATGCCGCGCTTTCGGGTCCTTCCGCCTCGAAGGAAGGCGGGCGCCGACTGCAGTCGGTGCGCTTCCGCCATTCCGACAGCGCGATGGACAAGGTCGAGGCGCAGTATCGCAAGACGCTGGCCGCGCGCAAGCCGCGCACCATGAAGATCGCCGGGTCCGGTTCGCGAATGGAAGCGCTGGAACTGCGGCTTCATCGCACCGGCAAGGGCTGGACGCTGTCGCAGTACCTCTATTTCAGCGGCGGCCTTGCCCTGGCGGTGCTGGTCATCGTCTACCTGAAGACCGGCGCGCCGCTGATGGCGCTTGGCGCGGGCGTGCTGATCGGCGGCGGAATTCCGCACATGCTGGTATCGCGCGCCATCAACAAGCGCGTCGACAACTTCACCACCCGCCTGCCCGATGCGCTCGACCTGCTGGTGCGCGGGCTTCGTTCGGGCCTGCCGGTGACCGAGACGCTTGGCGTTGTCGCCAGCGAACTGCCGGGTCCGGTGGGCGAGGAATTCAAGCTGGTGACCGACCGCATCAAGGTGGGCCGGACGATGGAAGACGCGCTGCAGGACACGGCCGACCGCCTCAACATGCCCGAGTTCAACTTCTTCTGCATCACCCTCGCGATCCAGCGCGAGACCGGCGGCAACCTTGCCGAAACGCTCTCGAACCTGTCCGACGTGCTGCGCAAGCGCGCGCAGATGAAGCTGAAGATCAAGGCGATGAGCTCGGAATCCAAGGCCTCGGCCTATATCGTCGGGTCGCTGCCGTTCATCGTGTTCGCGCTGATCTACTGGATCAACCCGGTCTACCTGTCGAAATTCTTCGTCGACGAGCGCCTGATCATCGCCGGGCTCGGCGGGCTGACCTGGCTGGGCATCGGGTCGTTCATCATGGCCAAGATGGTCAACTTCGAAATCTGAGCGGGAAAGACAGGCCATGATTCAGAACCCGCCCGGACCGACCCTGCTCGGCTTTGACGTCTACTTCGTCGGATCGATCCTGATCGGCGTTGCCGCCGCCGCCGTCATGCTGGCGATCTATGCCGCGGTGACCGTGCGCGATCCGATGGCCAAGCGCGTCAAGGCGCTGAACGAGCGGCGCGAGCAGCTCAAGGCCGGCATCGTCACCGCCAATGCCCGCAAGCGCCAGAGCATCGTCCGTCGCAACCAGACCACCGACCAGATCCGCGGCTTCCTCGAATCGCTGAAGGTCCTGCAGGACAGCCAGCTCGCCGTCATCCAGCAGAAGCTGGCCCAGGCCGGCATCCGCAAGAAGGAATGGGCGGTTGCGGTCATCCTTGGCCGTCTGGTCGGCCCGATCACGCTCGGCCTGCTTGGCGCGGTGATGTTCTACTGGACGAACATGTTCGGCGACTGGAGCCCCATGAAGCGCATGGGCGCGTTCATGTTCATGCTGATCGCGGGGTACAAGGGGCCGGACGTGTTCATCCAGAACATGGTGTCCAAGCGCACCAACGCGATCCGCAAGGGCCTGCCCGATGCGCTCGACCTGCTGGTGATCTGCGCCGAGGCCGGCCTGACCGTCGACGCCGCGTTCAGCCGCGTGGCGCGCGAACTGGGGCGTGCCTATCCCGAACTGGGCGACGAGTTCGCCCTCACCGCGATCGAGCTGTCGTTCCTGACCGAGCGCCGCCAGGCTTTCGAGAATTTGGCCTACCGCGTCGATCTGGATTCGGTAAAGGGCGTGGTGACAACGATGATCCAGACCGAGCGCTATGGTACGCCGCTGGCATCGGCACTGCGCGTGCTTTCGGCCGAGTTCCGCAACGAGCGCATGATGCGCGCCGAGGAAAAGGCCGCGCGCCTGCCGGCGATCATGACCATCCCGCTGATCCTGTTCATTCTGCCGGTGCTGTTCGTGGTCATCCTCGGCCCTGCGGCCTGCTCGATCAGCGATACCCTGATCCACAAGAAGAGCTGACCGGCCTTCAGGCACAAGGAAAGGCCCCGCCGGACAAACCGGCGGGGCCTTTTCGTTTGCGGATGCAGGCGTTCAGGCGCGGGTGACGGTCTGGTCGATCGCGCCGAAGATGCTCTTGCCCTTGGCGTTGCGCATCTCGATCCGCACCGTGTCGCCCCACTTGAGGAACGGCGTCTGCGGCTGGCCCGAGGCAATGGTCTCGACCATGCGCTGTTCGGCGATGCAGGCATAGCCACGCCCGCCTTGCGCGACGGGACGGCCGGGCGAGCCATCGGGATCGCGGTTCGAAACAGTGCCCGAACCGATGATCGAGCCGGCGCCGAGGCTGCGCGTCCTGGCCAGATGGGCGATCAGCACGCCGAAATCGAACGTGCACTCCTCGCCCGCCTCGACCCGGCCGAAGGGCTGGCCGTTCACGTCGATCATCAGCGTGCGCGAGAGCTTGCCACCGGCCCAGGCATCGCCGAGCGCCGCGGGCGTGACGAAGACCGGCGAGAAGTGGCTGGCCGGCTTGGACTGCACGAATCCGAAACCCTTGGCGAGTTCGCCGGGGATCAGGTTGCGCAGCGAAACGTCGTTGACGAGGCCGACGAGACGGATGTGGCCCAGCGCCTCCTCCGCTGAGACGCCCTGCGGCACGTCGCCGGTGACGACGACGATCTCGGCCTCGAGGTCGCAGCCCCATGCTTCGTCGGCGAGGCGCAACGGTTCGCGTCCGCCGCGCAGGTCGTCGCTGCCGCCCTGATACATCAGCGGATCGGTCCAGAAGCTTTGCGGAAGCTCCGCTCCGCGCGCCTTGCGGACCAGTTCGACGTGATTGACGTAGGCGCTGCCATCGACCCACTGGTAGGCACGCGGCAGGGGCGCGCAGGCTTCGCGTTCGTGGAAGCGCTTGCGCGGGATCGCCTCATGGGCAAGCTCGATCGAAAGCGCCTCGATCATCGGGAAATAGCGGTCCCAATCGTCGAGCAGGGCCTGCATCGTCGGCACGATGTGATCGGCGTCGGCGTACCAGGCAAGGTCTTCGGACACGACGATCAGACGACCGTCGCGCCCTTGCGGCAGGGATGCGAGCTTCACTTGTCGTCGCCTTCGAGCGCGCGGGCCGCCTTGAGCAGCTTGTCGAGGATGGCGCGCAGCTTTTCCTGTTCGCGCGGAGTGATCGCGGCAAAGATCCTGTCGTACATCTCCACCGCCTGCGGCCAGATCTTGCCGTGCAGGTCGCAACCTGCAGCCGTCAGTTCAAGATGATGCGAGCGACCGTCCTGCTCGTTCGGGCTGCGCTGGACGAGGCCGCGCTCCTCAAGCACCTTGCAGGCGCGGTTGACGGCGACCTTGTCCATCAGCGTGGCGCGGACGAGATCGCGCTGGGTCAGCGACCCGGCATCGCCGAGGACCGCCATGATGCGCCATTCGGGGATCTTGAGGCCAAATTCGCTGCGGTACTCGCCCGCGATAAGCCCGCTCACCGCGTTCGAGGTGATGGCCATCCGGTAGGGCATGAAGTCGGAGAGGCGAGACTGTGTCTGAGGCATGATTTCGTATCACATGAAACCAGCCTGATTTGCAAGAGAGAAATAATATGACACCAGGCCGCGAAAAACCCGTTAGATCATTACCGTCCTGCCCGCCACACGAAATTTTCTTTACCGCACCCGCGCGCAGCTTTCGCCGCGCGGGGCAGTAAAAACGGGCGGTTCGGCAGCGCAATCAGTGCGCGAGGATGCCCGCCATGATGAAGTCGACGGTGTGTTCGCGGTAGCTGTCGCGCAGCTGTTCGG
The DNA here is from genome assembly GCF_015694345.1 of Novosphingobium jiangmenense. GTDB lineage: Bacteria > Pseudomonadota > Alphaproteobacteria > Sphingomonadales > Sphingomonadaceae > Novosphingobium > Novosphingobium jiangmenense. Next base: position 308,277 of record NZ_JADQDC010000003.1, on the reverse strand, counting down.
TCAGCGTGTCCTGATCGAAGCAGTGCTTGAGGACCAGCCGCGCCGAGAAGAAACGGTCCGCCGCGCCGGTCACCGTGAAGTAGAACAGCTGCGGGTTGATCGGCCGGAACACGCCCGCCTTCACGCCCTCGCCGATGAAGCGGTTGTAGGCGCGGTGCAGCGGCAGCAGGTACTGGTCGGCAATGCGCTTGGCCTCGGCCTCGTCGCTGTCGCGCACCAGACGCATCAGCAGGCGGTTGAGGTAGGGGTAATCGTAATAGGTATCGATGCACTTGGAGATGTGGCGCCGCAGCTTGGCCTCGGGGCTCATGTCGTCCTTGGCCAGCAGGGCATCGACCGACTTGACGATGTTCTCCATGTCGCGATCGAGCAGGGCCTTGAGCAGGCCGGCCTTGTTGCCGAAGTAGTACTTCACCAGCGCGGAATTGAGCCCGGAGCGCAGGCTGAGTTCCGAGAGTGAAATATCGACGACATCTCCCTCGCGCATGATCATCGATGCGGTCTGGAGAAGCTGCTCGCGTGCGCCCGGCGTTTCCAGGCTTTCCCCCTTTGACACTTCCGTATTCATTCCCAACCCGGCTCGTTCCACCACGGATAAAACGAAGGCATATCCGAAGAAACGCGTCCGGGGTAGCGGGGAGCGCGTTTTTCCAGAAAACTCGCGATGCCCTCTGCCGCATCGCCGCCGCGCGAGAGGGTGTAGATGGCACGGCTGTCGACGCGGTGGGCCTCCATCGGGTGCGACAGCGAGGGATTGTGCCACAGCATCGCGCGGGTCATCGCGACCGAGACGGCGCTGGTGTTGTCGGCAATCTCGCGGGCGAGCGCGATGGCCGCAGGCATCAGGTCCTCAGGCTCATGGAGCGAGCGGACGAGGCCGCCGCGCAGGGCTTCCTCGGCGTCGAAGATGCGGCCGGTCATGCACCATTCGAGCGCCTGGGGCAGGCCGACGATGCGCGGCAGGAACCAGCTCGACGCTGCTTCCGGGACGATGCCGCGCCGCGCGAACACGAGACCGAAGCGCGCCTTGGTCGAGGCGAGGCGGATGTCCATCGGCAGCTGCATGGTGACGCCGACGCCCACCGCCGCGCCGTTGATCGCGCCGATTACCGGCTTCTTCGACTGGTAGATGCGCAAGGTGATCATGCCGCCGCCATCGCGCACGCGCGGATCGGACAGGTCCTCGACCGTATCGCCGCTGGAGAAGACGTGCTTGCCATCGGACGGGGTAAGATCGGCCCCGGCGCAGAAGGCGCGGTCCCCGGCCCCGGTGACGATCACGGCGCGGACGCTGTCATCGGCATCGGTGCGATCGAACGCGTCGATCATCTCGTTCATCATGGTGCCGGTATAGGCGTTCATCTTTTCCGGGCGGTGCAGCGTGATCGTTGCAATGCCGTCGGCGATGTCGAGCTTGATCTGCGTGTAGTCGGCCACGTAACTCTCCCGAAACGATGGAGGCGGGATCGCTGTCCCGCCCCTCACCTTACTTCTGCTGTCAGCGCGGTGCCATGCGGATGGCACCGTCGAGGCGGACGTCCTCGCCGTTGAAGTAGCCGGTCTCGATCATGCACAGGGCGAGATTGGCGTATTCCTCCGGCTGGCCGAGGCGCTTGGGGAACGGCACGGAGGCGGCGAGCGCGTCCTTCACGTTCTGCGGCGCGCCCTGCAGCAGCGGGGTGTTGAAGATGCCGGGCAGGATGGTGTTGACGCGGATGCCCTCGCTCATCAGGTCGCGCGCGATCGGCAGGGTCATGCCGACGACGCCGCCCTTCGAGGCCGAGTAGGCAGCCTGGCCCATCTGGCCGTCTTCGGCGGCGACCGAGGCGGTGTTGACGATGGCGCCACGTTCGCCGAACTCGTCGCACGGATCGAGCGTCATCATGCCGGCCGCCGACTTGGCGATGCAGCGGAACGTGCCGACGAGGTTGATCTGGATGATCCAGTTGAAAGCATCCATCGGGAAGTGCTTGATCTCGCCGGTTTCCTTGGAGCGGCTGGCGGTCTTGATCGCGTTGCCGGTGCCGGCGCAGTTGACGAGGATGCGCTCCTGACCGTGGGCGGCGCGGGCCTTGGCAAAGCCGGCATCGACGCTTTCGTCGCTGGTCACGTTGACCTCGCAGAACACGCCGCCGATCTCGGCCGCGACGGCTTCGCCCTTTTCCTTCTGCAGGTCGAAGATGGCGACCTTGACGCCCTTGGCAGCAAGCGCGCGGGCAGTGGCAGCGCCGAGGCCGGAAGCGCCGCCGGTGACCACGGCAGCAACGGTGTTGTCGAGCTTCATTGGGGGTATTCCTCTCTCAAGAATGGCAGATCAATCGGTGTCGTTCCCCAATTTCGTCATTGCGAGCCCCGCAGAGCGGGGTGAAGCAATCCAGAGCGGCTTGCGATGACTCTGGATTGCTTCGTCGGCTTCGCCTCCTCGCAATGACGAAAGGGATGGTGGAAAATCAAAGGGCTTCGATGATGGTGACGTTGGCGACGCCGCCGCCTTCGCACATGGTCTGGAGGCCATACTTGCCGCCGCGCGCGCGCAGGGCGTGGACGAGCGTGGCCATGAGCTTCGTGCCCGAGGCGCCCAGCGGGTGGCCGAGCGCGATGGCACCGCCATTGACGTTGAGCTTCTCGGGGTCCGCGCCGGTGTGCTTGAGCCAGGCCATCGGCACCGAGGCGAAAGCTTCGTTGACCTCGTAGAGGTCGATGTCCGAAATCTTCATGCCCGCGCGCTGCAGGGCGCGGTCGGTGGCGAAGAGGGGTTCTTCTAGCATGATCACCGGATCGCCCGCCGTCACCGTCAGGTTGTGGATGCGGGCGAGCGGGGTAAGGCCGTGGGCCTTGAGCGCAGCTTCGGAGACGACCAGCACGGCGCTGGAGCCGTCGCAGATCTGGCTGGAGCTGGCAGCGGTGAGCGAACCTTCGGGGCTGAGCAGCTTGACCCCGGCAATGCCTTCGAGCGTGGCGTCGAAGCGGATGCCTTCGTCCACGGTGTGCATGGCGGGGCCTTCGGGGGTCTCGATCTCGATAGGCACGATCTCGTTCGCAAATGCCTGGGCATTCGTCGCGGCAATGGCCTTGTGGTGGCTGTTGAGCGAGAAGCGGTCGAGGTCGTCCTTGGTGAAGCCGTGCTTCTTCACGATCATTTCCGCGCCCATGAACTGCGAGAACATGATGCCCGGATACTTCTCGTCGAGACCCGGCGACTTGTAGTGGCCGAGGCCCTCCTTCATGTGGAAGGTGGCGTTCGAGCCCATCGGCACGCGGCTCATGCTTTCGACGCCCGAGGCGATGACCACGTCCTGCACGCCCGACATGACCGCTTGCGCCGCGAACTGGATCGCCTGCTGCGAGGAGCCGCACTGGCGGTCGATGGTCACGGCGGGCGTCGATTGCGGGAGCAGCTTCGAGGCGAGCACGGCGTTGCGGCCGACCTGCATGGCCTGCTGCCCGGCCTGGGTGACGCAGCCCATGATCACGTCGTCAACCGCAGTCGGATCGATGCCGGTGCGGGCGATGATCGCATCGAGACTGCGCGCGGCGAGATCGACCGGGTGGACGCCTGCGAGGCGGCCGCCACGGCGCCCTCCGGCAGTGCGCACCGCATCGACGATATAGGCTGTGGCCATGTGCTCCGACTCCTCTCGAAATACCTTTAATCGAACGATTAAGGAGCGGGACGGCGCTGGTCAAGCGGGCTTGTGAAGTCTCGCAGCGCATCCCATAGACCGGGGCGTGAGCAAGGAACTGGCCCTGATCGAAGCCCTGCGCGCGCTGGCCCCGCACCCGGCGGCGCGCGGGCTGGCGGACGACTGCGCGGTCCTGCCCTTCGGCGGCGAAACGCTGGTGCTGACGCATGACATGATGGTCGAGGGCGTGCACTGGCTGCCGGGGCAGGATATGGCCGACGTGGCGTGGAAGCTGGTGGCAACCAACCTCTCGGACCTCGCGGCCAAGGGCGCGGAACCGGTGGGCGTGCTGCTCGGCTTCACGCTGGGTGAGGAGGATGCGCGCTTCGTTGCCGGGCTGGGCGAGGCATTGCAGGCGTTTGGCGTGCCCTTGCTGGGTGGCGATACGGTGAGCGCCAATGGCCCGCGCAGCCTTGGCCTGACCGCGCTGGGGCGGGCGACCTGCTCTCCGGTGCCTTCACGGAGCGGGTCGCGACCGGGTGACAGGCTCTGGCTGACCGGACCAGTGGGCGCGGCGATGCTGGGGTTCGAGGCGCTGCGCGACGGGATGACTGGTGATAGCGCCGCGTTCCGGCGGCCGACGCCGCGCCTTGAGGAAGGGCGGGCGCTGGCCCCCATGGCCACGGCGATGATGGACGTTTCCGACGGCCTCCTGATCGATGCCGCGCGGATGGCGCAGGCCAGTGGCGTGACCTTTGCCATCGACAGCGAGGCCGTGCCCTTCCCGCCCGCCCTGCCCGCCAGCCGCCGCGACGAGGCGATGCGCTGGGGCGATGACTACGAACTGCTGTTCACGCTGCCAGCCGATGCGAATCCCCCGACTGCGGCGCATTGCATCGGCGTGGCGCGAGCGGCGATGCCATCACCTGTTATCGTCGATGGTGCAGTGCCGCATGGCAATCTGGGTTATATGCACGATTAAAAAGGCCATGCCGCACGTCATCGAAGGGCTTGCGGGGCAGAAATAAAGCTATAGCTTCCCGCCCGACCCGCAACGACGGGGACGGACCTTTCGAGGTCCGGGAGATAAGGGGGATGCCAACGTGAACCTAGTCGTTTTATCGATAATATTCGGGTTGCTGGCCGTCGTTTATGGCTTCGTGACCAGCCGCCAGGTGCTCGGCGCACCGGCTGGCAATGCCAGGATGCAGGAAATTGCCGGCGCCATCCAGGAAGGCGCGCAAGCCTACCTCAAGCGCCAGTACACCACCATCGCCATCGTCGGCGTGGTCGTTGCCGTGATCATCGCCGCGACGCTCGGCGCGATCTCGGCCACCGGCTTCGTGATCGGCGCCGTGCTTTCGGGCGTCGCGGGCTTCATCGGGATGAACATCTCGGTGCGTTCGAACGTGCGCACGGCAGCGGCGGCGCAGAACGGCCTCCAGGCCGGCCTGACCCTCGCGTTCCGCGCAGGCGCGATCACCGGCATGCTGGTGGCAGGCCTCGCCCTGCTCGCCATCGCGGTGTTCTACCACTACCTGACCGACATCGCCGGTTACACCGTGGGCGGCGATGACCGCACCGTGGTCGACGGCCTCGTCGCGCTGGCCTTCGGTGCCTCGCTGATCTCGATCTTCGCGCGCCTTGGCGGCGGCATCTTCACCAAGGCCGCAGACGTCGGCGCCGACCTCGTCGGCAAGGTCGAAGCCGGCATCCCCGAAGACGATCCGCGCAACCCCGCGGTGATTGCCGACAACGTGGGCGACAACGTCGGCGACTGCGCCGGCATGGCCGCCGACCTCTTCGAAACTTACGTCGTGACCGTGGGCGCCACGATGGTGCTGACCGCGCTGCTGCTCAAGGGCCTTGGCGCTGCTCTCGCCCCGATGATGGCGCTGCCGCTGCTGATCGGCGGCGTGTGCATCGTCACCTCGATCATCGGCACCTACTTCGTCAAGCTCGGCTCCTCGAACAACATCATGGGCGCGATGTACAAGGGCTTCCTTGTCACCGCCGTCCTGTCCGTCGGTGCGATCTGGTGGGCGATTTCCTATGCGCTCGGGGACATGGAAGCGCCGATGGGCTACACCATCCTCGACAATACGGTGACCTTCTCGGGCCGCGTGCTGTTCTACTGCTCGCTGCTTGGCCTCGTCATCACCGGCCTGATCATCTGGATCACCGAGTACTACACCGGCACCAACTATCGCCCGGTGCGCTCGATCGCCAAGTCGTCGGAAACCGGCCACGGCACCAACGTCATCCAGGGCCTGGCAATCAGCCTTGAATCGACCGCGATGCCGACCATCGTGATCTGTGCCGGCATCATCATCGCCTACCAGCTCGCAGGCCTGATCGGCATTGCCTATGGCGCAACCGCGATGCTGGCGCTGGCCGGCATGGTCGTGGCGCTCGACGCATACGGCCCGGTCACCGACAACGCCGGTGGCATCGCCGAAATGGCCGGTCTCGACGATTCGGTGCGTGACAAGACCGACGCTCTGGACGCGGTGGGCAACACCACCAAGGCCGTGACCAAGGGCTATGCGATCGGATCGGCCGGCCTTGCCGCGCTCGTCCTGTTCGCCGCCTATACCACCGACCTGCGCGAGTTCTTCCCGAACCTCGCGGTCAGCTTCAGCCTCGAGAACCCCTATGTCATCGTCGGGCTGCTGCTCGGCGCGCTCCTGCCGTACCTGTTCGGTGCGATGGGCATGACCGCAGTGGGCCGCGCGGCAGGCGACGTGGTGGTCGACGTGCGCGAGCAGTTCGCCAGCAACAAGGGCATCATGGAAGGCACCAGCAAGCCCGACTATGCCCGCACCGTGGACCTCGTGACCAAGGCGGCGATCAAGGAAATGATCGTGCCGTCGCTGCTGCCGGTGCTGGCACCGATCGCGGTCTACTTCGTGATCGCGGGTGTCGCTGGCCAGGCCAACGGCTTTGCCGCGCTTGGCGCACTGCTGCTCGGCGTGATCGTCGGCGGTCTGTTCGTCGCCATCTCGATGACCTCGGGCGGCGGCGCATGGGACAATGCCAAGAAGTACATTGAAGACGGCAACCACGGCGGCAAGGGCTCGGAAGCCCACAAGGCCGCCGTCACGGGTGATACCGTGGGCGATCCCTACAAGGACACCGCCGGCCCTGCCGTGAACCCGATGATCAAGATCACCAATATCGTGGCACTGCTGCTGCTTGCAGCCCTTGCCAGCCACGCGATGGGATAACCACCAACGGAAAGTTGGGGAGAGGAGGCCCCGTCCGGAGCGATCCGGGCGGGGCATTTCTTTGCCCGCGTGTTAACCGAGTTTTCGGGCATTGCACCTAAGGCGAGGTGCGGAGACCCTGACACTTGAACCTTGCGACATTCACCACGGCAGCCACGCCCACGCCTCTCGTCCTTGCGGACGAGCCGGTGACGTCGGTGCGACCGTGGCGCGAATGGACTTCGCCCGAACGCCGCATGCAGTGGCATGCGCTGGCGGAAAGTGCATCGACCCCGAACCCGTTCTTCGAGCCGTGGTACCTGCTGGCCTCGCTCGAGGCTTTCGATCCCACAGGAACGGGCCGGTTGCTCTCGGTGGAAGTGGCGGGCGAACTTGCCGGGCTGATGCCGTTGAGCAGCCCCCGCCGCTATGGTCGCTGGCCGCTGCCGCATCTGGCGACATGGCTGCATCCCAACGCCTTCCTCGGTGCGCCGCTGGTGCGGGCGGGGTGCGAAAGGGTGTTCTGGCGGGCCCTGTTGCAATGGGCAGACGCGCAGGCCGGGCGCGAACAGGCGCTGTTCCTGCACCTGCCTGCGATGCCGCTGGAACAGCCGCTGACCGAGGCGCTGTTCGACTGTGCCGATGAGCAGGGCCGCAAGGCCTCGCTGGTCATGCGCGAGCAGCGAGCCCTGCTGCATTCGCCGCTGACACCGGAACTCTATCTCGAGCGGGCGCTCACCGCCAAGAAGCGCAAGGAGCTGCGCCGCCAGCATTCGCGCCTCGCCGAACAGGGGCAGCTGGAAGTGGTGCGGTATCGGGACGCCACGGCCTTGGACGCCTGGATCGAGGCCTTCCTCGCACTTGAGAAGCGTGGCTGGAAAGGCACGAGCAACAGTGCGATGGCCTGTGCGCCGGAGACCGAGGCCCTGTTCCGCAATGCGCTGGAAGGCGCGGCCGCGCTGGGCCGACTGGAGCGCCTGTCGCTGACGATCGACAGGCGGCCGATTGCCATGCTGGCCAACTTCCTGACGCCGCCGGGCAGCTTTTCCTACAAGACCGCGTTCGACGAGGACTTCGCACGCTATTCGCCGGGCGTGCTGCTGCAACGCGAAAACCTGGCACTGCTTTCGCGGCCCGAGATCACCTGGTGCGACAGCTGCGCCGCGCCCGACCATCCGATGATCGACAGCCTGTGGACCGAGCGCCGCGCGATCGGGCGCATCTCCGTGGCGATCGGCGGCAAGCTGCGGCGATCCCTGTTCGAAACCCTCCTCGCGCTCGAACTCGGGCGCAATCCCGTCGGACTGACACGATGAACCAGCCCTTCCCTTTGCCGCGCGCAGCGGCGCCGCTTGATGCCTTCGACGAGACTTCGCGCGCAACCTTTGCCGCGTCCTACCCGGAAGTGCCGCACAAGCTGGTTCACCGGCTCGGCATGCACCCGCTGATGCAGCTGGACGCGCTGGCCTGTCTGGCCGAGGCCCTGCCCGAGCGTTCGGTGGAGTACAACCGCGCCGCACTGCCCATCGGCCTGAACGGCGAGAAGGCTCCGGCCAACGGCATCGGCATCGGCGAGACCATCCGCAACATCGCCTCGACCGGCAGCTGGGCCGCGCTCAAGAACATCGAGCAATGCCCGGCCTATGCCGAACTGCTGGCGAGCCTGCTGGAAGAACTGCGCCCGGTGATCGAGGACCGCACCGGGGCGATGCTCAAGCCGCAGGGCTTTGTCTTCGTGACCAGCCCCGACGGCGTGACGCCCTATCACTTCGACCCGGAGCACAACATCCTGCTGCAGGTCATGGGCAGCAAGGTCATGACCATGTTCCCGGCAGGCGATGCGCGCTTTGCGCCGGACGAGACGCACGAAAGCTATCACACCGGCGGCGGACGCGAGCTGTTCTGGCGGGACGAGCTGAAGCCCGCCGGCAAGGACTGGTCGCTGCACCCGGGCGAGGCGCTCTATGTACCGGTGATGTCGCCGCATTTCGTGCGAAACGGGCCTGCGCCCTCGGTCTCGCTGTCGATCACGTGGCGTTCGGAATGGAGCTTTGCCGAAGCCGATGCGCGGGCGTTCAATGGTCTGCTGCGCAAATGGGGCCGGGCTCCGCGCGCGCCGGGGCGCTGGCCGGCCAGCAATCGCGCCAAGGCGCTGGGCTGGCGGCTCTATGCCAAGCTCAGTGGACGGCGCTGATCCCGTTGACGCTAACGGCAAGTCAGTCCATCGGACGGGCATGACCGAAAACGACAATCCGACTCCGCAGGAACTGGTCGACCGTCTGCTCGACCTGCTCGACGTCAAGGACCACGGCGGCGACCGCTTCGAGGGACGGCGCAAGATCGGCGGCGTCGGCCGCGTGTTCGGCGGGCAGGTTATCGGCCAGGCCCTCGCCAGCGCCGAGCGCACCGTGCCCGACGACCGCCCGGTCCACTCGCTCCACGCCTATTTCCTGCGCGGCGGGAACGAGGACCACGAGATCGACTTCAAGGTGGAGCGCGACCTCGACGGCGGTTCGTTCTCCAACCGGCGGGTGGTGGCGAGCCAGCTGGGCAAGCCGATCCTCAACATGGTCGCCTCGTTCCACAAGCGCGAGGACGGGCGCTATCATGCCGAGCCGATGCCGGAGGTGGCCGGACCGGATGATCTTGCCAGCGAGGCCGAACTGCGCCGTCGCCATGCCGACAAGATGCCGGAGCATCAGCGCCAGTTCATGCTGCAGCCCCGACCCATCGAATTGCGCCCGCTGGAGGCGCGGCACTGGATGAACAGCGGCCCGCAGGAGCCGCGCGCGCATACCTGGTTCCGTTCGGTCGCCGCGCTGCCCGACGATCCGCGCATCCACCGCGCTGTGCTGGCCTATGCCAGCGACATGACGCTGCTCGGTACCTCCACCCTGCCGCACGACATCAGCTGGTCGAAGGGCAACCTGATGGGCGCGAGCCTCGACCACGCAGTGTGGTTCCACGATGATTTCCGCGCCGACGAATGGCTGCTCTACGCCTGCGACAGCCCGTGGGCTGGGCGCGCGCGCGGCTTCAATCGCGGGCGGATCTACACTCGCGACGGCAGGCTGGTGGCAAGCGTGGCACAGGAAGGGCTGATCCGGCCGATCGAGCCGAAGAGCCGCGAGGGCTGATCAGGGCTTGCGGCAGGCGGCACCGGTGATGCGCGGCTGCGCGACCATGGCCGCGACGACCTTGCCCAAGGCCGAGATCGCCGGTTGCGCGGCGAGGGTGCGGGCCACGGCATCGAAGCGCTGGCAATTGGCGGGATCGGTCGCTCCGCCGCCATAGCGGTTGCCGAGCTGGGTAGCGTAGCTCTCGTAAGTGCGCCCTTGCGCGAAGTGCGCGCGCAGGCGGCGGTCGGCTGCGGCAAAGACCGGCGCGTGGGTGGCAAGCATGGCCTCGTAATCGGCGGAGATGTCGACGCCGATGGCCTTGCAGCGCAGGCTGACCGCCATCATCATCGCTTCGAATTCATGGACTTGCGCGGCGACAAGGGTCTCGCGATCAAGACAGGCCTGCGCCTGCACTGGCAGCGGCAGAAGCATTGTGCAGGCCGCAAGCGCGGCAACGAGGCGCTTCACTTCGCGGCGACCGTGACCGGGCAGGCGGTGATCGGTACGGCCATGATCGCATCGAACTGGCGGACCACGGCGGCCTGACGGCTGTAGGTCATCGCCGCAACCTGCTGCTGATAGTCGCGCGCCTCGGCGGCCAGCGCGTTCATCGGCGAGGGATCGCGCGCGAGCTGGTAGCTGTCGTAGGCCTGCTGCAGCTTCTGCATGTGGGCGATGGCGGCGGAGTTGTTGCCGCGTGCGAGTTCGAGCAGCGGCTTGTAGCGCAGTTCGTAGAAGGCATTGCGCTGCTCGGCAGAGCAGAACGATCCCGGCAGCGGCAGGTCGCTGACCTCGGTGAGCGCAGGCCGGGGTGGCAGGGCAAAGCCTTGCGCGGCGGCGACACTTGCGGTGCCCGCGCCGGGCTCCTGCGACTTGGCCAGTTCGCTAAGCAGCGCGGCATCGCGGGCGGCCTGTGCGGGTTCTGCCGGTGCCGCTACGGCTGTGGCAAGAGCCGGGGCGGGTGCCGGTGTCGCTGGAGCGGCGACCGGTTGCGGGGCGGGCGCAGCAACCGGCGGTGCGACCACCGGGGCTGGCGCAGACTTGCGCAGGCTCGCCACCTTGGCCTTGGCGAGGCCCGCGAATGTCCCGGCGGGGTATTGCTGCAGGTAGGCGTCATAGACCGCCGGGTCCTCGCTCCCCGCCACCGATTGCCAGAACGCCAGTTCGAACGGCGAGCCGACGCCGTTGGCGCTTTGTGCGGCGAGCGGTGCGGCAGCCACCATCGCCAAGGCTCCCAATGCCGCAATGCGGCTGCTGCGTAACGTCATTGCCCAAGTCTCCCGGCCCCGCGCGTCCCGTACGCGCAAGGCCTGTCCCGCAGGCGAGCAAGCGCCCGGGAGCCTCAACCGCAGGCAAACAAACAAGGTTACCGGTGCCTAAACGGTGTTCCTGCGTATGCCCTGTGTCAGGAAAGCAACGCGGCGGCGCGGGTTTCGGCGGGTTTCCAGTCCAGCCCCTGCGCCTCGAGCCAGGCATCGTCGTAATAGGTCTGGGCATAGCGCAGGCCCGAATCGCACAGGATCGTGACGATCGAACCCGCCTGGCCTGCCGCCGCCATTTCCTCGGCCAGCATGAGGCAGGCGTGGATGTTGGTGCCGGTCGAACCGCCGACCGGCCTGCCGATCCGCGCGGCAATGGCGCGCATCGCCCCGATCGACGAGGCATCGGGCACGGCGATCATGCGGTCGATCACCTCGGGCACGAACGAAGGTTCGACGCGCGGGCGGCCAATGCCTTCGATCAGGCAGCACGCGCCCTGCGGCGGCGCGGTGACGCTGCGGTCGGCATGGTGGCGGTGGAACACCGAGCCTTCGGGATCAGCCACGCACAGCCGCGTCGGGTAGCGGCCATAGCGGATGAAGCGGCCGAGCGTGGCCGAGGTACCGCCCGTCCCTGCCCCGCACACGATCCACGACGGCACCGGGTGATCCTCGCGCGCCATCTGCTGGAAGATCGACTGCGCGATGTTGTTGTTGCCGCGCCAGTCGGTCGCGCGCTCGGCGTAGGTGAACTGGTCAAGAAACAGGCCGCCTGCTTCGGCAGCAAGCTGTTCGGCTGCCGGATACATCTCGCCCGCGCTGTCGACCATGTGGACGTCGCCGCCATGAAAGCGGATCGCCTCGATCTTGGCCGGCGAGGTGCTGCGCGGAATGACCGCGACGAATTTCAGCCCGATCAGCCTGGCGAAGTAGGCTTCCGAAACCGCCGTCGATCCGCTTGTCGCGTCTACCAGCAGCGTGTCCGGGCCGATGCGATTGTTGCACAAGCCGTAGAGGATCAGCGACCGCGCCAGACGGTGCTTGAGGCTGCCGGTGGGATGGACGCTTTCGTCCTTGAGGTAGAGCGTGATGCCGGGGAATTTCGGCAGTTCCACGCGGATCAGGTGCGTGTCGGCGGAGCGGTTGAAGTCCGCCTCGATCCGGCGCACGGCCTCGTCGCTCCACTTGCGCCGGTCGTCGCTCATCGCACTCTCCATCCTCTAGCCGTTCGGATGATAGAAGTCGTAGACGGTTTGCGCCACTGCCGCGCTCACGCCCGGTGCGCGCTGCAGATCGTCGAGGCTCGCCGCGCGGACCTTGCCCGCCGTGCCGAAGTGCAGGAGCAGCGCGCGCTTGCGGGCCGGGCCGATGCCGGGGATCTCGTCCAGCGGGCTGGCGGTGATCGCGCGGCTGCGCTTGGCGCGGTGGGCGCCGATGGCGAAGCGGTGAACCTCGTCGCGCATGTTCTGCAGGTGGAACAGCACCGGCGAGTTGACCGGAAGCATCTTCTCGCGCCCGTCGGGGAAGTGGAACACCTCGCGTCCTTCGCGCCCGTGGTGCGGCCCTTTGGCAATGGCGATCAGCGCCACGTCCTCGATGCCGAGTTCGCCAAGCGCCTCCTTCACCGCCGACATCTGGCCCTTGCCGCCATCGATCAGCACGAGGTCGGGCCACATGCCGCTCTCGCGGTCAGGGTCTTCCTCCTGCGCTTTGCCGAAGCGCCGGGTCATCACTTCGCGCATCATGCCGAAGTCGTCGTTGGTCTGTGCGGTCTTGATGTTCCACTTGCGGTACTGGCCCTTCACGAAGCCTTCCGGCCCCGCGACGATCATCGCGCCAAGCGCATTGGTGCCCTGGATGTGGCTGTTGTCATAGACCTCGATGCGCTGCGGCACTTCGGGCAGTTCGAGGAATTCGGCGAGTTCGCGCATGACCTTGGCCTTGGTGCCGCTCTCGGCCATGCGCCGGTCGAGCGATTCCACGGCGTTGCGCTGCGCCTGCTCCATCAGCCTGCGCCGGTCGCCACGCTGGGGCACCGAAATCTCGACCTTGCCTCCTGCCGCCTCGCACAGGGCCTCGGCCAGCAGCGCGGCTTCTGGCAGTTCACGGTCGACGAGGATCAGGCGCGCCGGCGGCACTTCCTCGTAGAACTGGGCGAGGAAGCTGGTCATCACTTCGGTTTCTGCCAGCCCCTCGGTGTGGCTGGGGAAGAAGGCGCGGTGGCCCCAGTTCTGGCCGCCACGGATGAAGAAGGCCTGCACCGCCACCTGCCCGCCCTTGACTGCCATGGCGAAGACATCGGCATTGCCGACGCCCTCGGCGTTGATCGCCTGGCTGCCCTGGATAAAGGTGGCGGCGCGCAAACGGTCGCGCAGCATCGCGGCGCGCTCGAAGTCGAGGTTCTCCGCCGCCTCCTGCATCTGCGCCTCGATCTCGCGCTGGACCGCGCTCGACTTGCCGCCGAGGAAGTCCTTGGCCTGCCGCACCAGCTCGCCGTAGTCCGCCTCGCTGATGCGATCGACGCAAGGGGCCGAGCAGCGGCGGATCTGGTAGAGCAGGCAGGGCCGATCGCGCCGCGCCATGAAGCCGTCGTTGCAGCTGCGCAGCAGGAACAGTTTCTGCAGTGCGTTGATCGTGGTGTTGACGCTGCCGGCGCTGGCAAAGGGGCCGTAGTAGTTGCCCTTGGCCTTGCGCGCGCCGCGATGCTTCTGGATGCGCGGGAACGCATGGTCGCCGCGCAACAGGATGAACGGGAACGATTTGTCATCGCGCAGCAGCACGTTGTAGGGCGGGCGGAAGCGCTTGATCAGCTGCGCTTCGAGCAGCAGCGCCTCGGCTTCCGAATTCGTCGTGACGATCGTCATGCTGCGCGTCTGGCTGACCATGCGGCGCAGGCGGTTGGGCAGGCGATCGACTTGCGTATAGTTGGCGACGCGGTTCTTCAGCGCGCGCGCCTTGCCCACGTAGAGCACGTCACCTCGCGCATCGAGCATGCGGTAGACGCCGGGCTTGGGCCGCAGCGTGTTCACCGTATCGCGGATGACCGAGATGCCCAGTTCGATGTCCGGCTTGTCCGCACCGCGCACGGTGGTCGACGCGCGATCCTCGTGGAAGCGCTCGGTATCGCGGTCGGGTGGAGGGGCGGGCGTGCGGGCCATGGCGTTCCCATGCAGATAGTCGCTGGCGCGCGCGGCGCAATGGTCAGAGGCCGGGTTTCCCCAAAGTGATCAGGGTTTTCCCGGATGGTCCGTTCCGGTGGTTTTAGGGCTCCTGCGCGACAAGTGGTGAATGATCGCGAAACCTTTCGGCCGGGCGGGGACAGGCGCAAGCGCCGTGCCCCAGGGACGGCGCGGCGATGCCCGCGTCCGGCTGCACCTGCCTGCGCGTCTGATCCTGCTGACGGGCACGCAGCATTGCATGCTCGAGGACCTGTCCGTCACCGGCGCGGCGATCATTCCCGAGGAAGACCTGCCGCCTGTCGGCGCTTCGGCGATCCTGCAATGCGAACATATCGAGGCGTTCGGACAGGTGCGCTGGGCCCGCTACGGGCGTTGCGGGCTGATGTTCGAAGAGAAGCTGCCGCTCGCGCAGGTCGTTTCGCTGCGGCACTTTGCCGACAATTTCGCCGCGACCGAGCGCGAGCGCAACAAGGAACGCGCCCGCGCCTGGGTGCAGGGCAAGAGCCGGATCGTCTAGCCCGGCCTCAGAACTGCTTGCGGAACTCGATCTCGAACACCCGCCCGCGCGGATCGAGGTAGCCGGGCTGATAGCGCAGCGGTACGGTGCCGGTATTGTCGGTCACGCGCTGCTGGGCGTTGAACAGGTTGTCGACCGAAAGCGAGAGGCGCGAGCCCTTGAGGAACGGCACTTTCTCCACCAGCTTCGGCTTGCGCCCGAGATCGGCGAACAGGCGCAGGTTGAACGTGGCGATCGGATCGAACCTCAGCGTCGTCGAACCCGGCAAGCCGCTGGCATCGATGCGCGAGCCGCCGGTGTAGGTGCCGTTGAGGCGCAGGCCGAAGCCGCGATAGAAGCCGCCGCCTTCCATCTCCAGCGAATGCCGCGCCACGCTGCCGCTGATCGCCTCGCCATCGAGCAGGTTGAGCACGGTGCCGCCCGGAGCGATCTGCACCGATTGCTGGAAGCGGATGGTGTGGAAGATCGAAAGGTTCCAGCGGCCGCGACCGTCGGAATTGAAGCCGCCGGGGCCGCCGCGCCCGCCACCACCGCCCATGCGCGGACCGGCTCCGGGAGGCGGACCGCCAGCCCCGGCGCGAGGACCACCCGGCCCGCCACCGCCGCCCCGCACGCCAGCCATCGGCCCGCGTTGTGCATTGGGGTCGGGCTTGCCGAAGCTGCCGGAGAGATTGAGGCCATAGCGCAGGCGCGAGCTCTTCTCCTCGGCAAAGGTCACCGGGCTCTGGTCCACCGACACGATCCGCCCCGAGGCATCGCGCACGACGCGCCCCGGAAACGCCGCTTCCACCTCTGGCGTGAGCAGCGGGAAATCGTTGGTGGTGTTGGTCGAGCGGTTGCGGAAGTATTCGGCGACGAAGGTCGAATCCTTGAGGAACGGCAGCGTCCAGTTGAGCCCGAACTTCCAGTCGCGCTGGCGCTCCTTGACGAGGTTCGGGTTGCCGCCCGAAATCACCCGCGCCAGCACCGTCTCGCCGCGCGAGAAGTCGTAGATCGAGACGTTCTCGGTGAGGATCGAAGGGCCGCCCAGTTCGGTCAGCGTCGGCGCCTTGTCGGCAGCGACATAGCTGGCCTGCAGGGTCAACTTCTCGGTCGGACTGTATGTCAGCCCGCCGCCCCAGTTGTAGAGCGTGCCGAAGTCCGACAGCCGATGCACTTCGGCATTGGCGTTGAGCGAGATGTCGCCAATCCCGGCGCCAAAGCTTTCCTTGCGGCTGGTGATTGGCAGGTCGAGGCTTAACCCACCTTGCGCATCGCCGCGCTTGAGGTTGATCTGGCCGGTGGCGGTGCGCGTATCGCTGCTTTCGATGCCCGAATAGTCGAACCCCGCCTTGACCGTCAGCGCCACCTCGCCACCCGGCAGGCGCAGCGGACGGCCCGACAGCGTGGCAAGGCTGGTCAGCGAGTCGGTCTTGGACAATGCCCGGTCGGCCGCACCGGGGATGATCGCCGAGGACGGCAAGGCGCCCGACGCTGCCAGTGCTCCGCTGTTCACCAGTGCCTGCAGACCCGACAAGTCCGCGCGGCGGTCGATCGTGCTGTTCGTCTCGACGTGCCCGCCATCTGCCGTAACCGCCAGGTTCCAGTTGCCAAGCGGCTTGTTCAGCGCGGCGCTCGCCTGCAGCGTGGTCGTGCGGCGGCGCGTGGTCAGCGGTTGCGGGTCGAGCGTGAAGCGCGAGAAGCTGCCGCTCTCATCCGTCAGCGTCACCGAGTTCAACCCGTTGAGCGAACGGGAATCGTCGCGCTGGGCCAGCACGTTGACGCTCAAGCCTGCCCCGCCGCCAAGCGCGCGCGCCAGTGTGGCATTGAGCTGGGCCGACTTCGAATCCGCGATCAGCGTGCGATAGGCCGCCGGATCGGGATCGCCGGCCACGCGCGTCGCCGAAGTGCTGGGCTGCACAATCCCGCGCTCGGCCTCGGTCAGCGGGCTGGCATCATCGAGCTTGCCGGTCACGTTGATGCGGTTGCCGCCCGCGATCTTCGTCAGGATGAGTTCCTGCTCCCACTCGGTAAAGCCGCCGCCGCTGGGCAGGCGCAACTCGCTGTCGCTGCCGAAGCTGCTGAAATTATCCTTGAGGATGAAGTTCACCACGCGCTGGTCGGGCCGGTAGCCGTACTTCAGCGCCACTTCCTCGGGCAGGACCTCGACCCGGCGGATGGCTTCGGGCGGAAGGCCACGCATCTCGCGAAAGCCCGAGATGCGCATGCCGTTGAGCAGGACGACCGGCATCCCGCCTCCCCGCCCTCGCCCCGACGAAGTCTGCGGCGAAAGCGCGGCCAGCAGGTCCTGCAACGATCCCGCGCCATAGGAGGCGATGGCGTTCTCATCGAGCACCGCGATCGGCGGCTGCGCGGTATCGACCTGACCCTTGATGCGGGTGGCGACGACGAGGATCTGGTCGTCCTCGGCAGTGATCGGGTTGCCTTCGAGATCCTGCAGCGCATCCTGCGCCGCGCCTTCGGCCGCCGCATCATCGGTCCCGGCAGTCACGTCCTGTGCCGTCGCGGGACTGGTCGCCGCGAGGCAGAAGGCAATGGCGGCCAGCGAGGGCACGGCGGAAAATCTCACGTCTGCAATTCCTTGAACTCGAAAGGGTGCCGGCTGGGCATTGGCAGCTTCAACGCCACACCTGCCGAGACGGTCCCGCAGCGGCAACGCGCATTTGGTATCAGTTTGTCGCACTGCAACATGAACTGTACCATCCGGCGCGCAACCTGAACCAAAGCTGGTCACCGCAAGACCGGCCCCGCGCGCGCCTCTTCCCTTTTTCGCCCGGCAAGGCTATGGGCCGCGCAATCCTTGTGCGCGTGGATCATTTCCGGTGGCCTGCGCGTTCCTTCTGCATACCCTTATACAAAGGCATCCGAGCCCGCCGATGGCGAAAGAAGAACTCCTCGAAATGCGCGGACAGGTGGTGGAACTCCTGCCCAACGCGATGTTCCGCGTCCGCCTCGAAAACGACCACGAAATCCTCGGCCACACCGCCGGCAAGATGCGCAAGAACCGCATCCGCGTGCTGGTGGGCGACGAAGTGCTGGTCGAACTCACCCCTTACGACCTGACCAAGGGCCGCATCACCTACCGCTTCATGCCCGGTCGCGGCGGTCCCGGCGGCTTCTGATGGCGGGCGAGGTTTCGCCCGCATCCCCTTCTCCCGAACTGGTTCTCGCTAGCGCCAGCCCGCGCCGGCTGGAACTGCTCCGGCGCATCGGCATCACGCCCGCGCGCGTCGTCGCCACCGACATCGACGAGTCCCCGCTCAAGGGCGAGCGCCCCCGCGCCCATGCCGCGCGGCTTGCTGCTGAAAAGGCGCGCGCTGCCGCAGCCATCGCCCCGGATTGCGTTATCCTTGCCGGAGACACCGTCGTCGGCGCAGGCGCACGCATCCTGCCCAAGGCCGAGGACGAGGCCACTGCCCGCCAGTGCCTCGCCCTGCTCTCGGGCCGACGCCACCGCGTGTTTTCGGCGATCGCCGTGATCACGCCCGACGGCAGGCTGCGGGAAGCCCTGTCCGAGACGATCGTGCGCTTCAAGCGCCTGTCGGGCGAGGAAGTGGAAAGCTACATCGCCGGTGGCGAATGGCACGGCAAGGCCGGCGGCTATGCCATCCAGGGCAGCGCCGAAGGTTTCTGCGACTGGCTTTCCGGCAGCCATTCCGGCGTGATCGGCCTGCCCCTGTTCGAAACCCGCAAGTTGCTGCGCGCGGCGGGCCTCGATGTCCGCTGACTGGCTGCACGAGGCCGGGATCGGCGAGGAACGCGCCATCCTCGTCTCCGGCGGCCGCATTCTTTCGGCCCGCGTCTGCTGGGGGGAAAGCTTGCGCCCCGGACTTGTCGCGCAGGCCCGTCTCGTCAAACGCCATCCTGGCAGCAGGCGGGGCGTCGTGCGCTTCGAGGACGGTGCCGAGGCGCTGATCGACCAGCTTCCGCGCGAGGCGACCGAAGGCGTGACGCTTACCGTCCGCGTCACCCGCGCCGCGATTGCCGAGCGCGGTCGCACCAAGCTTCCTGTCGTCCGCTCAGCCCCCGGCGAGGCGCCCCGCCCGGCCCCAACCTTGCGCGAAGAGCTCGAAGAGACCGGCGCATCGGTCAAGACCGCGGCCATCACCGGCCGCGCCTTTACCGACAACGGCTGGGACGAGCTGGTCGAGCAGGCGATCACCGGCGAAGTCTCCTTCGCAGGCGGCTCCATCATCGTCAGCCCCACCCCGGCCATGACCCTGATCGACGTTGATGGCGCACTCCCGCCGCTCAAGCTCGCGCTCGCCGCCGTCGATGAAATTGCCGATGCGCTGCACCGGCTCGACATCGGCGGCTCGGTCGGCATCGATTTCCCGACATTGCACGAGAAGAAGGACCGCCAGCACGTCGACAAGGCGCTGGGCGATGCGCTGATCGACTGGCAGGGCGAGCGCACGGCGATGAACGGCTTCGGCTTCGTCCACCTCGTCTCGAGGCTCGAGCGGGCCTCGCTGGTGGCACGATACGCACGCTATCCCGCAAGTGCTGCGGCGCGGGCCTTGTTGCGCCAGGCCGAACGCGTGACCGAGCCGGGCGCCCTGCTGCTCGCCGCTCATCCGCGCGTGCTCGACGCGATCCAGCCCGAATGGGAAGCCGAGCTTGCCCGCCGCAGCGGCCGCACCGTGCGCCGCAAGGCCGATCCCGCGCTTGCCCTTTCCGGCGGCTTTGCCCAAGGCGTGCCGCTATGACGACACCCGCCCCCCGGCCCACCCAGAAGCGCTGCCCGATCTGCGGAAAGCCCCGCAGCGAGGCCCACAGCCCGTTCTGCTCGACCCGCTGCAAGGACCGCGATCTCGTGCAGTGGCTGGAAGGTGGCTACGCCCTTCCGGGCCGTCCGGCGGACGAGGATCCCGAAGACTGAAAGCGTCCGGAATCCGGGAATCAGACCGCGCACGAGGCCCAATAAGTCTCGCTTCCATCCGCCGGTAGAAAGCGCGCATCAACTCTCCCCTCCCGCAAGCAGGAGGGAGCGTTTCAGTTCTCCCCTCCCGCAGGCGGTAGGGGCTGGGGGTGGGCATCCAGCCGCAAAGTTTACAACCACAACAATCGCCAAAATTTTCGCGCGATGGGGCTTGCCAACCTCGCCCCGCTTCGCCATAGGCGCGCTTCCCATCGAGCCAAGTCCTTTTCAGGACGCGGCAAAGGACGATGCCCGGGTAGCTCAGTTGGTAGAGCAGCGGATTGAAAATCCGCGTGTCGGCGGTTCGAATCCGTCCCCGGGCACCATTTTCACACCTTCTCCACATCTCGCTTGATCGCGCTCGCGATCTGTCTGACTGTCGCTGGCTTGAGGCTCTCTCGCTGGTGGGCCGGGAGGAAGCGATGCGGGTCTGCGTGGCCGGGGGGACGGGGACTATCGGGCGCGCGGTGGTTCGCGAATTGGCCCGGCACGGGCATGAGGTCAGTTGTCTGTCGCGGCGACCGGACGACGGTTTGTCAACTGATGCACGGATCCTGCTGGCGGATCTCTCCGACAAGAAGGCCTTGGGGCGCATTTTTGACGAAGGCCGCTTCGACGCTGTCATCTCGTGCATCGCCTCGCGCACCGGCGTGCCGGACGATGCCTGGGCGGTGGATCATCGTGCCAATCTGAACCTGCTTGATGCCGCCCAAGGCGCAGGCGTCGGGCATTTCGTGCTGCTCTCGGCGATCTGCGTTCAGAAACCCCTGCTGGCGTTCCAGCATGCCAAGCTGGCCTTCGAGGCAGAGCTGGCCGCATCGGGGCTGCGCCATTCCATCGTCAGGCCGACCGCCTTCTTCAAGTCGCTGTCCGGGCAGATCGAGCGGGTAAAGGCGGGGAAGCCTTTCCTGGTGTTCGGCGACGGCACGCTGACCGCCTGCAAGCCGGTCAGCGACGGCGATCTTGCCGCCTACATCGTCGATTGCCTCACGCATGAACACCGCTGGAACCGCATTCTGCCCATTGGCGGCCCCGGCCCGGCCCTGACCCCGCGTGCGCAGGGCGAGGCGCTGTTTGCGCTGCTGGGCAAGGCGCCGCGCTTCCGCTCCGTGCCGCTGGGGCTGCTCGATGCGATTGCCGGAGTGCTGGCGCTGGCGGGCAAGGTCGTGCCGGGCCTTGCAACCAAGGCGGAACTGGCGCGGATCGGGCGATACTATGCCAGCGAATCGATGCTGGTGCTCGATCCGGCGACGGGACGGTATGACGCGGATGCGACGCCTTCGACCGGCAGCGAGACGCTGACCGATCACTACCGTGCCGTGCTCGAAGGCCGCGCCAGCGTGGATCGCAGCGATCATGCGGTGTTCTGACTTTCTGCTGGAAACGATCATATTTGATTGCTATTGATCGTTTATTGAAATGACTGCGGGAGAGCGCGGGTGCCGTCGGGCGCTAGAATCGTCATCGATCTCGGCAAGACGCTGAGCAAGGTCAGCCTGTGGGATGCGGGCGGGACCATGCTCGACCGTCGGGTGCGCCCGAACGTGCCGCTGGAAGTGGCGGGCGTGCGGCGGCTCGATGCCGAGGCGACGGGCCGGTGGCTGCTCGAGATGCTGACGGAATTCGCGCATGCTCCGGTGGATACGATCGTGCCGGTCGGCCATGGTGCGGGCGTGGTGGCGCTGGTCGATGGCGCGATGGCGTTTCCGCCGTTCGACTACGAGCAGGCGCTGCCGCAGGAGACGATGGCCGAGTACCGGGCGCAGCGCGACGTGTTTGCGCTGACCGGCTCGCCCGCCCTGCCCGATGGCCTCAACTTCGGCAGCCAGTTGTGGTGGATGGAGCGGCTTGCGCCCGAAGCCATGGCCCGCGCCACGCTGCTGCCCTGGGCGCAGTACTGGGCGTGGTTCCTCACCGGCAATGCGGTGAGCGAGGTGACCAGCCTGGGGTGCCATTCCGACTTGTGGTGTCCGCAAGAAGCCGATTTCTCGCCCATGGCCAAGCGTCTGGGCTGGGCCGAGCGCTTCGCGCCGCTCGCCCGCGCGGGAGACGCAGTGGGTACGCTGTTGCCGGAGATCGCCGCGCAGACCGGGCTTTCGCCCGAGGTCAAAGTGCTGGCAGGCCTGCACGATTCCAATGCCGCACTGCTGGCTGCGCGGGGCTTTGCCGAGATTGCCGACAACGAGGCGACGGTGCTTTCCACCGGCACCTGGTTCATCGGCATGAGATTGCCCGCGACCCCGGTCGATACCGCGAGCCTGCCCGAGGCGCGCGACTGCCTTGTCAACGTCGACGTCCACGGCCGCGCGGTGCCCTCGGCCCGCTTCATGGGCGGGCGCGAGATCGAGACGCTGATCGAGATCGACACGCGCCGGGTGGACATCAAGCCCGATCAGCCCGCCCTGCTCGCCGCCGTCCCGGAAGTGCTGGCAAGGCAGCGCATGATCCTGCCGACGCTGATGCGCGGCTTCGGGCCTTATCCGCACGGGCGCTTCGACTGGCTGAACCGGCCCGAGGACTGGTACGAGCGCCGCGCCGCCGCGTGCATCTATGCCGCGCTGGTGGCGGACACGTCGCTTAACCTGATCGGCTCGTCCGAGCGCCTGCTGGTCGAGGGGCGCTTTGCCGAGGCGGAAGTGTTCGTGCGCGCGCTGGCTGCGCTGCGTCCGGACACCGCGGTCTACACCGCCAATGCCCACAACGATGTGTCGTTCGGGGCACTCCGCCTGATCGATCCGACGCTCACCCCGCGCGGGGAACTGGTGCGGGTCGAACCGCTCGATGGCGATCTCGACACCTACCGCAACCGCTGGCACGCCGAGATCGACGCCGCGACGAAGAGAACCGCCGCATGATTGCCGCCTCCATCCCCGACTTCCGCGAACTCGCCCGGCGCCGCCTGCCGCACTTCCTGTTCGAATACATCGACGGCGGCTCCTACAGCGAGACGACGCTCAAGCGGAACGTCGAGGACCTGCGCGACATCGCCCTGCGCCAGCGCGTGCTGCGCGATGTTTCGGGACTGGACCTCTCGACCGAGCTGTTCGGCCAGAAGCTGAAACTGCCGGTTGCCCTCGCCCCGATCGGCCTTGCCGGGATGAACGCGCGGCGCGGCGAATGCCAGGCGGTGCGCGCGGCCGAGACTGCGGGCATTCCGTTCACGCTCTCGACCGTATCGGCCTGCTCGCTCTCCGAAGTCGCCAAGGCCGCGAGCAAGCCGTTCTGGTTCCAGCTCTACATGACCCGCGACCGCGGCTTCATGCGCGAATTGCTGCAGGAAGCGGTGGAGCTGAACTGCTCGACGCTGGTGTTCACGGTGGACATGCCGGTGCCGGGCAGCCGCTATCGCGATTACCACTCAGGGCTGGCCGGAGCCTCGGGCATGAAGGGCGCGATCCGCCGCACGCTGCAAGGCGCGATGAAGCCGGCTTGGGCATGGGACGTGGGCGTGATGGGCCGCCCGCACGGCCTCGGCAACGTCATCCGCAAGCTTGAGGGCAAGACCGGGATCGAGGACTTCTTCGCGTGGATGCGCGAGAACTTCGACAGCTCGATCTCGTGGAAGGACCTCGACTTCATCCGCTCGGAGTGGAAGGGGCCGCTGGTCATCAAGGGCCTGCTCGATGCCGAGGACGCGGTGGAAGCGGCCAATCTTGGCGCGGACGGCATCGTCGTTTCAAACCACGGCGGTCGCCAGCTCGATGGCGTGCCTTCCACCGCCCGCGCCCTGCCCGCCATTGCCGATGCCGTGGGCGACCGGATCACCGTGCTGGCCGATGGCGGCGTGCGCTCGGGCCTCGATGTCGTGCGCCTGCTCGCCTTGGGTGCCAAGGGCGTGCTGCTCGGCCGGGCCTGGGTCTTCGCGCTTGCCGCGCAAGGGCAGCAGGGCGTCGAGCACATGCTCCGCCTCATCGAGGCCGAAATGCGCGTCGCCATGACGCTGACCGGCGTGAAGAACATCAGCGAGATCGACCGCTCGATACTCGTGAAGCCATAACGAAAAGGGACAGGAACCGATGGGCGCGAACCCGCTGCTGGGCGTTATCTTTCACTGGATCGGAGGCTTCTCCTCGGCCAGCTTCTATGTGCCGTACAAGCGGATCAAGCTGTGGTCGTGGGAAGTGTTCTGGCTGGCGGGCGGCCTGTTCTCATGGTTGATCGCGCCCTGGCTGT
Source organism: Novosphingobium jiangmenense (assembly GCF_015694345.1). Classification (GTDB taxonomy): domain Bacteria; phylum Pseudomonadota; class Alphaproteobacteria; order Sphingomonadales; family Sphingomonadaceae; genus Novosphingobium; species Novosphingobium jiangmenense. The sequence goes on along the minus strand of NZ_JADQDC010000003.1, from coordinate 284,280 downwards.
TCGCCTCGATCCAGACGAAGGACCTCCTCGGCGTCCTTTCCGCCACCCCGCGCGAGACGCTGATGTGGTGCTGGTTCTGGGGCGCGATGTGGGGCTTTGGCGGCCTGACCTTCGGCCTGACCATGCGCTACCTTGGCCTCTCGCTCGGCATGGCGGTGGCGCTGGGCCTGACCACCGTGATCGGCACGATGGGGCCGCCGATCTTTGATGGCACCCTCGGCCAGATCGCCGCGACCACCAGCGGCAAACTGACCCTGCTAGGCATCCTGATCACGCTGGCCGGCATCATCGTCGTCGCCCGCGCCGGCAATGCCAAGGAAGCCGACCTTGGCGGCGAGGCTTCCGAAGGCGTGGCCGAGTTCAACTTGCGCAAGGGTCTGCTGATCGCGACCTTCTCGGGCGTGATGTCCGGCTGCTTTGCCTGGGGCCTTGCCGCAGGCCAGCCGATCCGCGACCTGACGCTGGCAGCGGGCACCGATCCGCTCAGCCAGGGCCTGCCGGTCCTGTGCGTGGTCCTTGCAGGAGGCCTCACCACCAATGCGCTGTGGTGCGCCTACCTGATCGCCAGGAACCGCAGCTTCGGCCAGTTCTTCGGCGCGGCTTCGGCAGAAGCGCAGCCCGGTGAGGGCCCCAACCTGCTGGCCAACTGGCTGCTCGCCGCGCTGGGCGGCACGCTGTGGTACGGCCAGTTCTTCTTCTACACCATGGGCGAGAGCCAGATGGGCGAGTACGGCTTCTCCTCGTGGACCCTGCACATGGCCTCGATCATCCTGTTCTCGACGCTGTGGGGCTTCGCGCTCAGGGAATGGAAGGGCGCTTCCCCTCGCACCCGCGCGCTGGTGTGGACCGGGATCGGCCTGCTGGTCGGCTCGACCATCGTGATCGGCGCTGGCAACATGCTGCAGGCGAGTGCATAAGCGCCACAATTAGGGACGGTGGGGCGCAATGCACGCGGCAGAACGGGAAAGACGCATCTTCGAGGCGCTGCGGCCGACGGGCTTCGTCAGCTATCGCGATCTCGAGGTGCTGCTCGATGCCTCACCGGCCACGATCCGGCGTGACCTGACGCGGCTGGAGGAATCCGGCCAGATCGTCCGCGTCCACGGCGGGGCCAAGCTGCCCGAAGGCGACGACGCCAGCGGCCCGCGCCTGATGGGCACGCCGTTCGACCAGAACATCACCCAGAACCTCGGCGCCAAGCAGGCCATCGGCAAGGCGGCGGCAGCGCTGTGCCAGCCGGGCGAAGGGGTGATGATCGATGGCGGCACCACCACGCTGCAGATGTGCCCGCACCTTGATGGGCTCGGCCTTCAGGTGCTGACCAACTCGCTGCACATCGTCAACGCGCTGCTGCCGCAGGCGGGCACGCGCATCCTCCTGCCATCGGGCGCGGTGTTCCGCGAACAGAACATCATCCTTGCGCCTGCTGGCGAGGAATCGATGCCCCGCTTCCACGCCCCGCGCCTGTTCATGGGTGCGGCGGCCATCGGACCGCAAGGCGTGATGCAGGCCGACCCGGTGCTGGTCGCCGCCGAACGCCGCCTGATCGACCGGGCCGAGGAGGTGATCCTGCTCGTCGACAGCAGCAAGTTCAGCACCCAGTCCGGCACTATCGTCTGCGGGCTGGACGAGATCGACACGGTGATAACCGACAGCGGCATTGCGCCGGACATGGCCGCTGCCTTGCAGGATGCGGGCGTCAAGCTGGTTGTTGCCTAGGCGTTACTTCGCCTGCCCGCGCATCTCCAGATAGGCCGCATCGCGCGCCTCCGGCGACAGCGTCAGCAGATAGCGGCTTGCCTCCCTGAAGGTCAGGAACGGCTGGCCATCGACCACGATCGGCACGGTCCGACCGTTGTAGATCCGCCGCAGCAGCCGTCGTTGCGGCCGCGTCAGCGCGGATTCGGCTTCGACAGTTTCCGCTTCTGGCGCAGTTTCCGTTTCCGGGTCCGTTTCAATATCCATTTCAGGGCCTATAGGCAGAGCCTTCATGCCTGCCAATTCAATCAGGCCAAGGAGACAGCATGAGCGGCACATTCACCACCGAAGAACTTGGCGAGCACTTTGCCCACTGCATCCAGGTGCTGGGCGGAACGACTGCGGCCAGCCGCCGCCTCGGCATCGACGAACGCGCGATCCGGCGCTTCGTTACGGGCGAAAAGCCCATTTCCGAACGGCTGATGCAGGACACCGCGACCGCCCTGCGCGCGCTGATCGAGGAAGCTTCCGCTGCCGAAGCCCGCATCACTTCGTCGATTGGCGGCTGAGCTTCAGCGCAGGTAGCGCTGCACCAGCCGCTCTGCCGCCGCGTTGACGTCGGCCCAGGCCTGCTCGAAATCGTCCTCGTCGCCATAATAGGGATCGATCACCGCCGTGCCCTTGCGGCCGGGCACGAGGTCCATCAGCAGGCCGACTTCGGCGATGTGGCGTGAAGGCTCGATGCGGCGCAGGTCCTTGAGGTTCTGCTGATCAAGCGCGAAGATATGGCCGAAGCGGTGGAAGTCTTCCGTGACCACTTGCCGCGCTCGATAGCTCGAGATGTCGAGACCGTGGCGGCGCGCGGTTTCCTGCGCGCGCGGATCGGGCGGGCGGCCGACGTGCCAGTCGCCGGTTCCGGCAGAATCGATGGTCATTGCCACCCCTGCAGCCACGGATTGCGCGCGCAAGGCCGCCTCGGCGAGAGGCGAGCGGCAGATGTTTCCAAGGCAGACGAACAGTATTGACGGTTGGCTCACGGGATCACGGTACCTCGCTGGCTGGGTCTCCCCATGCCAATCAGGAACGGATCCTCTCCCTGACGCGCAGTGAACATGTTACGTGACGCAATGTCCAGCCATTTCAGAGCGATCTGCACTTGCCCGATCGCCCCGCCCAGCGTCTCGCCGGGGCCAAGCAGCACGACACGGTCGGGCGCGAATTCGCGAATGCCCACGGTCATCGCGGCGGTGAAATCGTAAGGTTGCAGGATCTGGTGGCCGAAGGTGTAGTCCCACAGCGCCTCGCGGTTGCTCTCGAACCGCCGCCACACCTTGCCCCGCCCGTCGATCAGGGGAACCTGCGGCTGGCCGAACCATTCCACCGGGAACTGCGCCCGCGCCGCATCGCTGCTTGGCTGCATCAGCGGGGTGTGGAACGGCCCATGCCCTGCCAACCGCAGCGGCGGGCGCGAAAGCCTCGGCAAGTCCTTCTCGAAGGCATCGAGCGCGGAGACCGGCCCCGCCACCACCAGCATCCCGCCCAGCCGGATCGACAGCAGCACCCCATGGCGCGCCATTGCCGCTTCCACTTCGGCCAACAGCGCGGGATCGACTGTCCAGTCCTCCCCCGCCAGCACCAGCACGGACTGGCCACCCGGCTCGTGGCGTTGCGAATTGATCCCCATGCCGTCGGCAATGGCAAAGCCATGCTCGGGCGAAACCGCCCCGGCGCAGGCAAGCGCGGTGTACCAGCCCATCGAATTGCCGGTGACGCCCACGATCTCGAACCGCTCGCGGTCGATCCTGAGGAAATCGAGGTAGGCACAGGCATGGATCAAGGGCGCCGCATTGTCGCCCCGCAAGTGCGCAGGCGTGAACTTTGCCGCCCCATCCAACGCCGACAAGGTCTCCTTGCCCGCCTCGCCCCGCATCGCATCGAACCGCGCCAGCCATTCGGACCCGGCGTGATGCTGCTTGAGATACCCCAACTCCGGAGCATTGTAGGTGCCGCGTCCGGGGCAGACGACAAGGACGGTCTCCTTAGCCACGCACCATCTCCAGCACCTTGGCGACGATGCCGTCGCGGCTGGGCAGGGTATGAGTGGCAGCGCGGGCTAGCGGGATGAAACTGTCTGTCGCCGCCATGCGCGCAATCGCCTTGTCAGGCGCGCGTTCGGCCAGCAGCGCCATCAGCGCCTCGTTCTGCCCGCCCGTGATCCTGCATTCGTCGACGACGAGCACGCGCGAACAGGGGGCAACCGCCTCGATCACCGCATCGTCATTGACCGGCCCCAGCCAGCGCAGGTCAATCACCCGCACGCCAACGCCCTGCTTCGCCAGCAGCTTCTGCGCCTGCAGCGAGAGGTAGTAGCCATTGCCGTAAGTCACGATCGCAAGATCGGTCCCGCCACCGGCAACGCCAATCTCGCCGAATGCGATCTCCCCCGTCCCCGGCGGTTGGTAGAGGCTCGCCCACAGGCCATCCCCCGCCTCGTGCAAGTCCCGCGTCATGTAGAGCGCAATCGGCTCCACGAAGACCACTACGCGCTGTTCCTCATGCGCCAGCCGCACGCATTCGCGCAGCATCGCCACGGCGTCGCGGCCAGAGGATGGCACCGCGAGCACGACGCCCGGAATGTCGCGGAAGACGGCGAGCGAATTGTCGTTGTGGAAGTGCCCGCCGAAGCCCTTCTGGTAGGGCAGACCGGCAATCCGCACGACCATCGGGTTGGTGTACTGCCCGTTCGAGAAGAACGACAGCGTCGCCGCCTCGCCCCGGATCTGGTCCTCGGCATTGTGGACATAGGCGAGGAACTGGATCTCGGGCATCGGCAGCAACCCGTTGTGCGCCGCCCCGATGGCCAGCCCCAGGATCGCCTGCTCATCCAGCAAGGTATTGATCACTCGCGCCGATCCGAACCGCGCATGCAGCTTCTGCGTCGCGGCATAGACCCCGCCCTTCGGCCCCACGTCCTCGCCGCAGACGATGGCGTTGGGATATTGCAGCAGCAGGTCGGCCATAGCCCAGCTGATCAGCTTGGCCATGTGCTGCGGCTTGTCCATCGCTGTGGCATCGTCGGCAAACAGCGCGGCGCGGTCCTGAGCCGAGGCCAACGGTCTTGCAACGCCCTCGCGCTTTGGCGGCACGATGCTCGCCATTACCGCCGCCGCATCGGGCAACTTGGGCCGCCTGATCGCCAGCTCCACCTGCCGCTCCAGCGTCGCCTCGATCTCGTCATAGACGCCGCGCACTTCGGCCGCCGACATCACGCCTTCCTCGATCAGCAGCGCCGCGCTTGCCAGCAGCGGGTCACGTTCCTCCTCGGCGCGGATCTCCTCCTTGGTGCGATAGGCGAGCTGAACGTCGTTCCCGGCATGGCCATAGAGCCGCACCGTCTTCATGTGCAGGAACACCGGCTTCCTCTGCCGCCGCGCCATCTGTTCCGCCTCGCGCGCGGCGCGCATCGTGTCGACCAGGTCCGAGCCGTCACAGGCGATGTAGTGCAGCCCTGCGCGCCCCGAGAAGTTCGCCTCGATCCAGCCCGGGGGCGTGCGGGTGGAAATGCCGATGCCGTTGTCCTCGCACAGGAACACGATCGGCATCGGCGTGCCCTGAAAGGCCGCCCAGCACGCCGTGTTGATCGCCCCCAGCGCGGTCGAGTGGTTGGCGCTGGCATCGCCGAAGCTGCACAGCACCACGCCGTCCCTCGACAATGCGGTGTCCTCGAACCCCATCCGCCGCGCGATGCCGATGGAGAACGCCGCCCCCACCGCCTTGGGCAGGTGGCTGGCGATGGTCGAGGTCTGCGGCGGAATGAACAGGCGCTTCGATCCCAGCACCTTGTGCCGCCCGCCCGAGATCGGGTCCTCGGCGCTGGCAGCAAAGCTCAACAGCATGTCCCACGCCGGATTCTCTCCCGGCACGCGGTGCGCGCGATGGATCTGGAACGCCGCATCGCGATAGTGCAGGAACGCCATGTCGTCGACGCGCAGCACTTCGGCCAGCACCGCATTGCCCTCGTGGCCGGAGGAGCCGATCGTATAGAACCCCTCGCCCCGCGCCTGCAGCTTGCGGCTCATCCGGTCGAGCTGGCGCGACAAAGCCTGCGAACGGAACAGCGCCGTCGCCCGCTCCGGCGTCAGCCCGACGTCCTTCAGCCCAAGGTTCGAGCGCCTGCGCGCCGTGCCGTTTTCCAGTGCATCAAGGAACTGCCGGTGGACCTGCTCGGCGGCATCAAGCGACATTGCGGATGGTTTCCCTCGTAACGAACCCGCGTGATAGCCGCAGGCCTAGCGCAAGTCCACGACCTCCACCGCCGGCAAGGCCACCGCCCCCGGCTGCTCCGCCCAGTGCCGCGCATTGAGCACCCCGCCATCGGCCCGCAAATCCGCCACCCGCGCAGTATCCACCTCGCCAAAGACCCACTGCGCCGCGCCCTCGACGCCCAGCGCCACAACACCGTCCTCCGGCATTCCGCGATCCGGCGGGCCATAGACCCCCGCCGCCCCCCGGTTCTCGTCCACCGCCGGAGACCACGCCGCATCCCCCACGGTCGGCGAATGCACCGCATAGCACTGCCCCTCCAGCGCCCGAGCCTGCGCCCCGATCCGCACGCGCCAGTAACCGTGCAGCGTATCGGTGCACGAAGGCACCAGCAGCACCTCCGCCCCCGCCTCCACGCAGGCCCGCGCCAGCAGTGGAAACTCGCTGTCATAGCAGATCGAAACCGCCAGCCGCCCCAGCGCCGTATCGAACACCCGCAGCGAGGCTCCGGGCGCAATGTCCCACTCCTCCCGTTCGAACCGGGTCATCACCAGCTTGTCCTGCACCGAGGCCTTGCCATTGGGCGCAAACAGCCGCGCGGCATTCCGAAACCGCCCGTCGGCATCCTTGCGCGGTGCCGAAGCTGCCAGAATGTGCATCCCCGTCCGCGCCGCCAGTTGGCCATGAAGCGCATCGACGCGCGGCAGCAGCGCCGAAACCGTTTCGATCGACCCGGCCAGATCGCCCATCGTTTCAGGATCGAGGCTGGCCAGCTCCATCGCCCCATACTCGGGGAATACCGCCAGCGAGGCCCCCGCCGCCGCAGCCTCTTCCACCCACCGCGTCAGCTTGGCCGCATAGGCTTCCCAGCTTTCCAGCCGGTCGATCGGATACTGCGCAGCAGCGACGGTGAAGCTTACCATCGGCGCATCCAGTACTGCATCACGTTCACCTTCTCGGCCTCGTCGCCGTGCTCCTTCCACGCCAGTTTCGTGGTCAGCCCCGGCACCACCGCATAGCCTCGCTTGGTCCAGAACGCATCGAGCGGGGTGTAACCTTCGGGCCGCGCCGGATGATCGTCCGCCCGCACCACCGCCGCAAAGCACGCCGCATTAGCCCCGCAAGCCTTCGCCTGCGCCTCGCGCTGATCGAAGAAGGCATGCCCGATCCCGGCCCCGCGATAGTCCGGCAGCAGCACGCTCTCGCCAAAGTAGAACAGCCGCGCCGTATCGATCCCCCGCGCCTCGAAGGGTCTGCGAAACTCCGCCTTCTGGTGCATCATCGGTGCCGCCGTAGCCGCGCCGACGATCCGGGCGCCATCGAATGCCGCCACCAGCACGGCATCGGGCGCAGCGGCATACTCGGCAAGATACTCCGCCTCATAGGCCGCATCGCCATCGTAGAGATAGGGATAGGCCGCAAAGACGGCGATCCTCAAGGCGGCCAGATCATCGAGCGCCGCCGCGATTTCGCTTCCGGTCAGAGGCCTGACCTCGATCCCCATCAGCCAACCACCTGCTTCGTCCAGTCGGCCAGATTGTAGTACATCGTCAGCCGCGCGATCTTGCCGCCCTCGATGGCGAGGAACGCGCCGGCTGGCAGCACGTAAGTCTGCCCGTTCGCCTCGGGCAGGCCTTCGTCGGTCGCAAGGTACGCCCCATGCACCACGAACTCCGCCGAAGCGCGCGTGCCATCCTCGCTGGCCATCAGCACGATATCTTCCAGCCGCTCCTTGTAGCAGCGCTCCATGTGGCCGAGGAAGTCCGCGAAGGCCGCCTTGCCCACCACGCGCTCGCCCTGGTTGATGTCGTGCGCCACATCGTCGCTCAGGCACTCGAGCATGCCCTTCCAGTCACCGGCATTGAACGCGGCGTAGTAGCGGGCAAGCAGGGCAATCGCATCGGTTCTGGCGGCAGGGCTGGTCATAAGCAGTATCTCCTCTGCCCGCAGCCTAGCGCCGCCTGCCGCGCCATTCCAGCGCCCCGCCCTGCAAGGCTCCGTTGCACAGGCGCATCCAATTGCACTTTGGCGCATGTTGGCTTATGGGCGGCAAGAACGCCCCGGCGCTTGCGATGGATTCGCCTCCAACGCGATGCCGGGGTTTTGTATTCTGGCCGGGCCGCTGCCCGGCGCCGTGCAGGAAGACGCAAATCATGTCCCGTCGCCGCCAGATCTACGAAGGCAAGGCCAAGATCCTTTACGAGGGTCCCGAACCCGGCACCCTGATCCAGTACTTCAAGGACGATGCCACGGCGTTCAACGCGCAGAAGCGCGGCACGATCAACGGCAAGGGCGTGATCAACAACCGCATCAGCGAGTACGTGTTCACGCGCCTCGCCCACATCGGCATCCCCACGCACTTCATCCGCCGCCTGAACATGCGCGAACAGCTCGTGCGCCAGGCCGAGATCATTCCGATCGAAGTGGTCGTGCGCAACATCGCCGCAGGCTCCATCTCCAAGCGCCTCGGCATTGAAGAGGGTGAGCCGCTGCCGCACACCCTGATCGAATACTATTACAAGGACGATGCGCTGGGCGATCCGATGATTGCCGAAGAGCACATCGCCTGCTTCGGCTGGGCATCGAACGAGGAAATGCAGGACATCTCCTCGATGGCCATCCGCGTGAACGATTTCCTCTGCGGGATGTTCGCGGCGATCAACATCAGCCTCGTCGATTTCAAGCTCGAATTCGGCCGCATCTGGGACGGCGACTACAGCCGCGTGATCCTGGCTGACGAAATCAGCCCGGACGGCTGCCGCCTGTGGGACATGACCACCGGCGAAAAACTCGACAAGGACCGCTTCCGCCGCGACCTCGGCGGCGAAGAAGAAGCCTACCAGGAAGTCGCCCGCCGCCTCGGCCTGCTCGAAAACGACGGTGGCCCGAGCGAGGTGTTCGACCTCGGCGCGCATCGGAAGCTGCGCGGGAAGAAGTAAAGCACCAGATCCTCCCCGTTTTTGCGAAGCACAAATGGGGAGGTAGTAAATGCCTGCTGTTCGAAAGGCACTTTCGAGCAGATTTGCGGTCGCGGCTTAACTGCAGGTTCACCCCGTTGGGTTAGACGTAATGCTAAATAGTCGCTTGCTCCGCCAACTGCGCTCCGGCACAGTATAGCCTTGGGAAATCCGATCTGACGGCGGGGGTCAGGTCGCCGTGAGAAGGAGCGATCATGACCGACGTAATCGCCGCCTTCAGTATGAAGCAGGTGCAGAATCTGACCGGACTCTCCGAAGGCCAGCTTATCGACTGGGACCTGAGCGGATTTTTTGTTCCTGCATATGCCTACGAGAATCGCCGTAGTCCTTACAGCCGCATTTACTCGTTCGAGGACGTTGTCGGCCTAAGGACTTTGGCCATTCTCCGCGAGCGGGTTTCGATGCAACATCTTCGCGAAGCGGCCAAGCGCCTGAAGGAGCACAGCGGCAAACCGTGGAGCCAACTGACACTCTTCACTCTGAACGGTGAAGTCCACTTTCGACGTCCTTCGTCAGACGTGATAGAAGGGGCCGTGTCCGGCCAGTATGGCGCTACAATTCCTCTCGAAAGCATTGCTGAGGAAATCCGGGAGAAAGCCGAAGCGCTCAAGCGACGTAAACCAGGTGCTGTCGGCAAAGTCACAAAACGCAGGGCCGTGATGGGCGGCGAAGAAGTCTTTGAGGGCACACGCATTCCGGTATCTAGCGTGCGCGCTTTGGCCGATGCAGGGTATTCGCTGGGCGAAATCTTGGCGGAGTTCCCTAGTCTTTCCGCAGGTGATGTCGAAGTAGTTCTCGAAAAGTGCCGGTTGACTCAGGTGGCGTAATCGCATCTGATTTGTCTTATGCGATTTTTGCTGGACGAGAATGTTCAACTCTCTGTGGGCCAAGCATTGGTCAAAAGAGGGCATGACGTAGTCTTCGCCTACCACATTTTGGAACGAGGCACCGAGGATCACATAGTCGCCACGGCAGCGGTTCAGGATCAGCGCGTGCTTGTTAGTCACGATGTGGACATGAAGCGAATTGAGCGTCGAATATCGGAGAAAAACCGAACGCGGTATCCAACTCTTTGTCGGCTTATGCTTTGTTTACCCTACCCTTTGGCGGCCAGTCGGTTGACCAAGTTTATGCCTTTGGTCGAACTGGAGTTTTCGGAGGCGGTGACGGCTAGTGAAGCAATGATGTTTGAGGTTTGTGAGCGCCGCATCCGTCTGCATCGTTAAACGAACTCTTCATTGCACCCCCGCCCCCAACCGGGCACACCCCCTCGCAATGATCCTGCGCCGCCTGCTTCCCCTCGCCGCTGCCCTGTCTCTCGCCGCCTGCGCCGCGCAGCCTGCGCAGCTTGCCAGCGCGCCCAAGCCAACATGGGCTTTCCAAAAGAGCGACCTGCCGCCCGATCCTGCCTACCGCTACGGCCAGTTGCCCAACGGCATGCGCTTCATCATCCGCAAGAACGCGACGCCTGCGGGCACCGCGCAAGTGCGCATGGACGTCGCCACTGGCTCGCTTGACGAAACCCAGGCCGAGCGCGGGTTTGCCCATTTCGTCGAGCACATGGCCTTCAACGGCTCCACCCATGTGCCCGAGGGCGAGATGGTCAAGCTGCTGGAGCGCAACGGGCTTTCGTTCGGCGCGGACACCAACGCGCAAACCTCGTTCGAGCAGACGCTCTACATGCTCGACCTGCCGCGCAACGATGCGAAGCTGCTGGACACCGCGCTGATGCTGATGCGCGAGACGGCGAGCGAGCTGTCGTTCGATCCCGAGGCTGTGGCGCGCGAACGCGGCGTCGTCCTGTCCGAACTGCGTGATGGACAAGGCTGGAGCCGCACCAACCTCGAAGACCAGCTCGCCTTCTTCTACCCCGCCGCCACCTATCCCAAACGCCTCCCCATCGGCACGGTCGAGACGCTGAACGCCGCAACGGCCGATGCCCTCAAGGCCTTCTGGGCACGTGAATACGTGCCGTCGAAGACCACGCTGATCGTCGTCGGCGATTTTGAGCCCGATGCCGTGGAGCAGGCCATCCGCGCCCGCTTCACCGACTGGCAGGCCAGCCCTGAAACCCCGCGCCCCGATCAGGGCAAGGTCGATCCCAGGCAGAAGGCCAGGGTCGACATCCACCTCGATCCCTCGCTGTCCGAGCGCGTCACCGCATCGCGCCACGGGCCGTGGCTGGACGAGCCCGACACCATCGCCAACCGCCGCCGCAACCTCCTGCGCCAGATCGGCTACGGCGTCGTCAACCGCCGCCTCGCCCGCCTGAGCCGCGCGATCGATCCGCCGTTCCGCGGCGCGGGCTTCGGCACCAGCGAGGTATTCAAGATCGGCCGCACCACCAATGTCATCGTCGATACCGTCGATGGTGGCTGGCAGCGCGGGTTCGCCGCTGCCGCCGGAGTCTATGCCCGCGCCCTCGCCAGCGGGTTCACCCAGCCCGAGATCGACGAGCAATTGGCCGACATCCGCACCGGCCTCGAGAATGCCGCCGCCGGGGCAGACACGCGCCCCCACGGCGCGCTGGTCGGTGCCGCCCTCGCCCTGATCCGCGACGAGCAGGTGCCGACGACGCCGCAGTCCGGCCTCGCCCGTTTCAACCAGTTCGCCCCGACAATCACGCCAAAGACCGTCATGGCCGCGCTGAAAGAGGAAGCGGTCCCGCTCAAGGACCCGCTGATCCGCTTCCAGGGCCGCGCCGCGCCCAAGGGCGGCGAGCAGGCGTTGCGCCAGACATGGGCCAAGGCCACCCGCGCCAAGGCTCCGGCCGGTGAAGTCCCCGCGCCGATCCCGTTCGCCTACACCGACTTCGGCCCGGCGGGCACCGTCGTCTCGGACGTCACCGAAGCGCTCTACGGCATCCGCCAGATCCGCTTTGCCAACAACGTGCGCCTCAACCTCAAGCGCACCGATCTTGCCAGGGACCGCATCGACGTCCGCCTCAATCTCGATGGCGGGGAAATGCTCGACACCCGCGACAATCCCCTCGCCACCGAGATGACCGGCGTCCTCGCGCGCGGAGGCTTGGGCAAACACAGCGAGGACGACCTGCAGACCCTGCTTGCAGGCCGCTCGGTCGCCTTCGGCCTCGGCGCGGCGGGCGACACCTTCTCCGCCGACGCCACCACCACCCCGCGCGACCTGACGCTGCAGCTCCAGCTCATGGCCGCGCTGCTCACCGACCCCGGCTACCGCCCCGAAGGCGAAGTGCTCTACCGCCAGAACATCGCCAACTTCTTCGCCCGCCTGCGCTCCAGCCCCGGCGCTGCCCTCTCCAACAGCATCGGCGGCATCCTTTCGGACAACGACCCGCGCTTCACGCTGCAGCCGCAGGAGGCCTATGCGGCGCTTGGCTACGGCAAGCTGAAGCAGGCGATCTCGGATCGCCTCGCCCACGGCGCGCTGGAAATCTCCATAGTCGGCGACATCGACGAAGCCGCCGCCATCGACGCCGTCGCCCGCACCTTCGGCGCTCTCCCCTCACGCGAACCAGTCTTCCGCCCCTACGCCGCCGAACGCCAGCGCAGCTTCACCGCCAAGCGCGGCCTGCAAGTCATCCGCCACACCGGCGAGGCCAACCAGGCGATCGTCCGCACCACCTGGCCCACCCGCGACGACCGCGATCCGGAGGAGGCCATGGCCCTTTCGCTCCTCGCCGAAGTCGCCGAGATCGAGGTGCTGGATTCGGTGCGCGAGAAGCTCGGCAAGGCCTACAGCCCCGGCGCATCCTCGGCGCTCAGCCGCGTCTGGACCGGCTACGGCACCTTCACCATGAGCGCTTCGGTCGATCTTGCAGACGTTGCCGCCACGCGCGCCGCGCTGGAGGAAACTGCGCGCACCCTGATCGCCGGCCCGGTCGATGCCGACGTCCTGCAGCGCGCCCGCGCCCCGATGCTCGAACGCATCGACAATTCGCTCAAGACCAACGGCGGCTGGAGCGCTCTTGCCGAACGCGCCCAGACCCAGCCGGACAGACTGGCGCGGGCAAAGTCGGCCCGCGCGCGGCTGGAAAAGCTGACGGCAGCAGACCTGCAGGCCATCGCGCGCCGATATCTTGCGCCGGAGAAAGCGGTGCAGGTGCTGGTCCTGCCTGAAGGAGCAAGCGCGCCGGAGCGTTAAGCCACCGTATCCTGATACCGCCGCACCGCCACCGTCCCCAGCACTGCCAGCATCACGGCCAGCACGCCAAGCTGCCCCGCCGCATCGGCCAAGGTCCAGCCCTTGAGCATGATCCCCCGCACCAGCCGGATGTAGTGCGTGGTCGGCAGCACCTCGGCCAGCCACTGCGCCCAGACCGGCATGCCCCTGAACGGAAAGGCAAAGCCCGAAAGCAGGATCGAGGGCAGCATGTAGAAGAAGCTCATCTGCATCGCCTGCAACTGGCTGGTGGCCACCGTTGAAAGCATGAAGCCGAGCGCCAGGCTGGTAATCATGAACAGCAGCGTGGAAAACAGCGCCAGCGCCACCGTTCCTTCGAACGGCACATGGAACACGACCAGCGCCGCGCTCAGGATCACCACCATCTGCACAATGCCGATCACCAGATAGGGCACGATCTTGCCGACCATCACCTCGAACGGGCGCAGCGGGGTCGCCAGCAGGTTTTCCATCGTCCCCTGCTCCACCTCGCGCGTCACCGACAGCGCGGTGAGCATGACCATGGTCATCGACAGCACGATGGCGAGCAGGCCCGGCACGGTATTGTGGCTGGTGATGCCTTCGGGATTGTAGCTGCGGTGGATCACCAGATCGACCGGTGGCGTGCCCTGCGCCCGCGCCGCCAGCGGCCCGATCAGGTCATGCGTCAGCGCCCCATCCACCGCCTGCTGGATCGCACCGAGGGCATTGCCGGTGGAGGCAGGATCAGTGGCATCAGCGGTGACCAGCAGTTGCGGCCGCTCGCCCCGCACCAGATCGCGCCCGAAATCGACCGGCACGGTGACAAGGAACTGCACCTTGCCATCCTTCAGCAGCCGCTCCCCCTCGCCCGGCGCGGACACGACATGCGTGACACGAAAATAGGTGGTGTTGCGCAAGGCCGCGTCGATGCTGCGCGCGAACTGCGAGGTATCGTTGATCTCCAGCGCCATCGGCAGCTGGCGCGGATCGTTGTTGATGGCAAAGCCGAAGATCGTCAGCTGCACGATCGGCATCATCAGCATCATGCCGATCGTGCCGGGATCGCGCAGCATCTGCCGCACTTCCTTGAACACCATCGCGGCAATCCGCGCAAAGGCCGCGCGCCATTTCATGGTCTGTGGCACCCGCAGTCCCACCCCGCTGCGACTAAACTCGCCTGCGGCTCGTAAAGTCTCGCGGCCCTCCCGCTTGCGGGAGGGCTGAAACCCGTTTGCCGCCTCCCCTCCCGCAGGCGGGAGGGGTTGGGGGTGGGCAGCGCCACACACAAACGCCAGAGGCCCATCACGCCACCACCACCGAATTGTCCTCGGCCCCGCGCATCAGGTGGATGAACACATCCTCGAGGCTCGGCCGCGCCTCGCGCCAGGTCACGCCATCGAACTCGGCCACCGCCGCCCGCAGCGCCGAAAGGTCCGGCCCGCAAACGTGAATTGCCGTGCCGAAGGGCGCCGCCATCGCCACGCCGGGACGGCCCTCGATGCGCGTCGCCAGCCGGTCCGCCCCCGGCCCCTCGCCCAGCAACGCCTGCAGGCCCGACCCGGCAATCACCTCGCCGATCGTGCCCCGCGCCAGCATCCGGCCATAGGCAATATAGGCGATCTCGTGGCAGCGCTCCGCCTCGTCCATGTAATGGGTGGAGACCAGCACGGTCATCCCGCCCTGCGCCAGTTCGTGGATCTGGTCCCAGAACTCGCGCCGCGCTTGTGGATCGACACCTGCGGTCGGCTCGTCGAGCAGCAGGATTTCCGGTTCGTGCAGCACTGCCGCCGCCAGCGCCAGCCGCTGCTTCCACCCGCCCGAAAGCTTGCCCGCCAACTGGTCGGAGCGCGTGGCCAGGCCCAGCCCTTCCAGCGCCTCGGCCACGCGCTCGCGCCGCCGATCGAGACCGTGGACGCGCGCAAAGAACTCGAGGTTCTCGGCAATGGTCAGGTCGGAAAACAGCCCGAACTTCTGCGTCATGTAGCCGACCCGGCCCTTGATCGCGCCGCGCCGCTTGCGCAGGTCAAGGCCAAGCACCTCACCCTCCCCGGCATCGGGGATCAGCAGCCCGCAGATCATCCGCAACGTCGTCGTCTTGCCCGACCCGTTCGGCCCCAGAAAGCCGCAGATCGACCCGCGCGCCACCTGCAAGTTGACGTCATCGACCACGGTCCGCCCCCCGAACCGCTTGGTCAGGCCCCGCACATCGATGACGAGATCGCTCACCAATTCCTCCCCGCCCCGGGGAGGGGGACCATCCGAAGGATGGTGGAGGGGCACCCTCGGCAAGGGAGGGCAGCCACGTCCACGATCAGGACCATCTTCACTCCGGCACCACCGCCACCGGCAGTCCGAGCGGGAGTGGCTGCGCCGGGGGTAAGGCCGCCTCGACCATGAACACCAGCTTGGCCCGCGCCCGTTCGGAATAGATCACCGGCGGCGTGAACTCGGCACGCGGCGAGATATAGCTGATCGTCGCCATGCGTGCGCCCGCACCGCAGCCATCGCAGGTGAAATGCACCGTGGCCCCCACCTTCAACCCCGCCACGCGCTCTTGCGGCACGAAGAAACGCAGCTTGCGCTGGTCGTCCGGCAGGACAGACAGCACCGGCTGGTTGGCCGGGACCCATTCGCCCGGATCATAGAAGGTCTGTTCGACCACGCCCTTGGCCGGGGCCAGCGGGGCAATTTCCTCGCGCCGCCGGGTTTGCGCGCGCAAGGCGGCTTCGGCGGCGCCGACGCTTGCCTGTGCGGCGGCCTGCTGCTCGGGCCGGCCGGCGCTCAAGCCACCACTCGCCAGCACGGCCTGCGCCTGCTGCACCGCCGCGCTGGCGGAATCGCGCGCCGCCCGCGCGGCATCCAGCTGGGTCCGGCTGGCAAAGCCCTTGCCCGCCAGCGCCGCAATCCGCTCGAAGTCTGCCCCTGCCCTGGCCGCCTGCGCGCGGGCCGAGGCCAATGCCGCCTGTGCCGCCGCCTGTTCGGGCGCGCGATTGCGGCCTTGGGAAAGGTCCGCCGCCTGCGCCTTTGCCGCAGCGACTTGCGCGGCGAGTTGCGCCCCTTCGGCATCGGTCGTGCGCGGATCGAGCGTGAACAGCGGCGCGCCGCGTTCGACCGACTGCCCACGCGTGACAGGCCGCGATGCCAGCGTCCCGGGGACCGGCGCGGCGATCAGCAGCGGCTCGCCCTCGACATAGCCCAGCCAGCGATCCGGCTCCGCTTTCGGGCCAAACAGCGCATAGGCCCCACCCGCCAGGGCCAGCACACCGAGCGCGATCACCGGTCTTGGCGGTGCCTTCATGCGGGGAGCTCCTTGCACAGGCCGTAAAGCACCATGCCGACATGGTTCTCGGCCATCCAGTCGATATCAAGCGGTTCGGCCCCGACCGGTTCGAACACGTTGCGCCACAGCGCGGCGAAGATGATCCCGCCGGCCACGCTGCGCGCGGCGATCTTCGGATCGGGACAGGCGAACTCGCCCCGGGCGATGCCGTGGACGATCAACCGCTCGATCGCGCCAAGCACGCAGATCATCGCGGTCTCGTGATAGAAGCGCGCTAGTTCGGGGAAGTTGCGCCCCTCGCCCACGATCAGTCGCGGCAGGAAGGCCATGTCCGGGCTGGCAATGCGCTTCATCGCGTTCTTGACGAAGGCCCGCATCAGCGCGGGTGCGGGCAGGCTGCCGTAGTCGCTCGGCAGCAGCTTGGGCATCATCTCGGTGATGACTTCGGAAACCAGCGCGCGGAACATCGCCTCCTTGCTGTCGAAGGCAAGGTAGAGCGCGGCGCGGCTGATCCCGACCCGCTTGGCCACGTCCTCGAGCCGTGCGGCGGCAAAGCCGCGTTCGGCAAACTCCTCGCGCGCGGCGGCGAGAATGCGGTCTCTGCGATCGGCTGGCGTGACGCGTGGCATGTCTTGATAATAACTGACGCGTCAGTCATGTAAACAGGCAATCGCTATGGCAGCAAAAGGGCGGTGGCAGGTGCCGGACGTGCGCGTGGGGTGCGTTTGATGGGGCCGGCAACCTGCCACCGCACGGACTTTTGCCGGTCCTGCGGCTCGGCATTCCTGCCACATTTCAAGGACCTGCGCGTCCCCGTTTTCCTACTTACGGATTACGCGCTAGGCTGCGAATCATGACGAGCCTTGGCCCCTTCCTGCGACCCTTTTCCGGCCTCCGGGGGCATTGTCCTGCCAGCTTCAGGGGTGCTGACGAAGTTTCCCTGAACAGTGTAAACCGCGTAAACCCCCGCCATCATCCCTGATCTCGCCCTTGCTCTTCCGGCCATCAGGTTGCATAGGCGCCCCCAAGATTCTCCAGCATTCAGTGTCCGAAAGGCCCCGCCGATGAAGGTCCGCGTCATTGTCACCCTCAAGAACGGCGTGCTCGATCCGCAGGGCCGCGCCATCCATCATGCGCTCGAAGGCCTCGGCTTCGAAGGCGTGAACGATGTGCGCGCAGGGCGCGTCATTGAACTCGACGTGGCCGACACCACTTCGGACGCAGCGCTCGACGAGATGTGCAGCAAGCTCCTCGCCAACATGGTGATCGAGAACTACCGCATCGAAAAGGCCGCCTGAGCTTAGGAACCCGCGCCATGGCTTTCACCTCCGCCGTCATCACCTTCCCCGGCTCGAACTGCGATCGCGACATGGCGGTGGCGATCGAGCAGGTCTGCGGCGGCACGGTCCATCGCGTGTGGCACGGCGATGCCGACCTGCCCGACAATCTCGATTTCATCGCCCTGCCCGGTGGCTTCTCCTACGGCGACTACCTGCGCTCGGGCGCGATGGCGGCTCGCTCGCCGGTGATGCAGGCGGTGGTCCGCGCGGCGGAGCGTGGCGTGACCGTGCTCGGCGTGTGCAACGGCTTCCAGGTGCTGACCGAGGCGGGCCTGCTGCCCGGCGCGCTGATGCGCAACGCCGGCATCCGCTTCGTTTGCCGTGACGTGAAGTTGACGGTCGATAACAACCAGTCGCTGTTCACCGCCGGCTATGACGCCGGCCAGCAGATCACGATCCCCGTCGCCCACCATGACGGCAACTTCTTCGCCGACGACGCCACGCTCGACCGGCTGGAAGGCGAAGGCCGCGTGGCCTTCCGTTATGCGGAAAGCGTCAACGGCTCGGCGCGCAACATCGCGGGCGTGCTGGGCGATCGCGGCAATGTGCTCGGCATGATGCCGCACCCCGAGCGCATGATCGAAGCGGCGCAGGGTGGTTCGGACGGCCGCGCGCTGTTCGAAAGCGTCGTGCGCGGGCTGGTCGCGGCTTAACCGACCGCCCGCTCGCGGAAGCGGGTCTGGCTGAACAGCGCCAGCGCGTCGGTCCGGTTCATCGGACGGCCGAAGTAGTAGCCCTGGATCTTCTTGGCACCGAGGCGGCGGATGCAGGCCAGCTCGTCCTCGGTCTCGACGCCCTCGGCCGTGGTCGACATCTCCAGCGCATCGGCCATGGCAACGACGGCGCGAACGATGGCCAGGCTTTCCGGATTGTCCTTGGCCGCGCCCTGCACGAAGCTGCGATCGACCTTGATCGTCGAGAACCGCATCTTCCGGAGGTAGCCCAGCGACGAGTAGCCGGTGCCGAAATCGTCGAGCGCCACGCCGCAGCCGATGCCCATGAGGTTCTCGAGCGTCATCTGCGCGGTGGTGCCATCGCGCACGAAGATGCTCTCGGTCACCTCGATCTCGAGCCGGTGTGGCGAGAGGCCCGTTGATGCCAGCGCGCCGACCACGGTCTCGGCAAAGTAGGGATCGAGCAGCTGCTCGCCCGAAACATTGACCGCGATCTTGACGTGGTCGGGCCAGTTCATCGCCTCGAGACAGGCGGTGCGCAGGACCCATTCGCCGATCGGCACGATCAGGCGCGTGTCCTCGGCCAGCGGAATGAACTTGGCCGGGCTGACGAAGCCATGCTCGGTGCTGTTCCAGCGGATCAGCGCTTCGAAGCTCAGGACCTCCTCGGTCGTCGCATCGACGACGGGCTGGAACATCAGCGAGAATTCGTTGCGTTCCAGCGCGTGGCGCAGCGAGAACTCGAGCTTGCGGCGCTCCTCGGCATGGGCGTGGAGCGAGGGTTCGTAAGTGCAGTGGCGCCCGCCGCCCTCGTCCTTGGCACGATAGAGTGCGAGGTCGGCATTGCGCAGCAGCGTCTCGACCGTCGAACCGTCACGCGGGCCAATGGCCGACCCGACGCTGGCGCCGACGTAGAGCATGTGGTGGTCGATTTCGTAAGGCTGCGACAGCGTGGCGATGATCGCAGCGCTCAGTTCGCCGATGCGCTCCTCGTCGGCGGCATCACGGATCACGACCGCGAACTCGTCGCCGCCGAGGCGCCCGCAGACTTCGTCGTCGCGCATGATCAGCCTGAGGCGTTCGGAGACCAGCGCCAGCAGCTGGTCGCCGACGAGATGGCCGAGCGTATCGTTGATCGCCTTGAAGCGATCGAGGTCGATCATCAGGAAGGCACAGCGCGTGCGCCACTTCTCGGCATAGCCCATGGCATCGCCCAGCGCCTCGGTGAGCATCAGGCGGTTGGGCAGGCCGGTGAGGGTATCGTAGCGGGCGAGATAGGCGATCTTCTCGGCGCTTTCGCGCTGTTCGGTCACGTCCGAGCCGACGCCGCGGAAGCCGATGAAGGTGCCGTTCTCGTCGACCTTGGGCGATGCCGAGAGTTCCCACCAGCGATGGCTGCCGTGGAGCGTGACGCGAACCAGCAGGTTGGAGAAGCTCTCGCGGCGCTTGAGGCGCTCGGCGAGGTCATGCAGGCTGGAATGGAAGTGGCCGGAATCCCAGGCCGGGCCGGCGATGAGCTGGATCAGCGGCTTGCCGTCGGCGTCCTCGGGGTCCTCGCCCAAGGCGAAGGCGAAGCGCGGGCTGACCGAGCGGACGCGGCGGTTGGCATCGACCTGCCACAGCCAGTCGGCATCGCCCTCCTCGAACTCGCGCAGCAGCAGCGAGACGACTTCGGCCTTCTCCGCCATGCCCGCCTCGGCGACGCGGGCGCCGAGGAAAGTTCGCGCGGCCTCGACTCCGCCGACGCTGACGATAGTGACGAAGGCGACCGCGACGGCGGCGGCGGTGTACTCGCCCCAGATCAGGAACGAGACGACGCCGGACAGACCGACGATGCCGCCGAACATCACCGTCGCCATCGGCATCGCCGCGAAGGTTACCGCCATGCCGGTCATCAGCATGGCGAGGACCGTCCAGAGAGTCATGCGCTGGGCCGGGTCGCCGAAGGGCGAGAAGGCGAGCATCGGAACCGCCCAGACCACCGCGACGAACAGCGAACTGATCGTCTGCCGGTGCATTTCCTGGCGACTGATCCGCCGCCGGTCCGCGTCGATCAGGGTCCGGTCAAAGCGCGCACCGGAGATCAGCACGCCGACCAGCAGCGCCATCCAGCCAACGAGAAACACGACATGGACGTTGCCCGCGTACGTCTGGAGGACCAGCAGGGCCGCCAGCGCATGGGCGACCAGGCGGGCGAACGTCAGCTTGGCAAGGCTGGAGTATTGCAGTCCGCGCAGGCGGCCCCAGTCACCCTCGGCCGGATCGCGCAGCCCGATGACAGCGAGGATCGGCAGCTTGGCCGATGCAGTTTCGGAAACGGGCGCGTGCGGGTTCTTCACCTTGCCGGGGTTACCGGGAATTCATTAGCCAAAGGTAAGCGCCGCGCACTTTTCGGTGAACCGTTCACCGCAGAAAAGAGCCCGCCGCGCCTCGGCTGAGACGCGACGGGCCGGACTTTCCTCCCCAGGAAAGGTCCTTGCAGGCAGTGCGAGGGGTTAACGCCCGAGCGCGCTGCCAAGACGGTGGTAAAGGTTCGAGAACTTGACCGATTCGGGCTGGTCCTCGATTGCCTTCAGGTAGTGCAGTACGGCTTCGCGGATCAGCTTGAAGTCCTCGGTCGAGAGGACCGCGCGGGCACGTGCAGGTTCAGCCATGGTGGGTCTCCATCCTGGATCTTCGAGGCGTGATTGCCGCGAGGATTTCTTCGTCTGAGAGGGGGTACACCCCTCCCCAACCCCACCCCTCAAGGGGAGGGGCTATTTGTTGTTACGCTGCGAACTGGTTCATCGTGTTGTGGGCGCCGCCGGCCTTGAGGGCGGCCTCCCCGGCGAAGTATTCCTTGTGGTCGTCACCGATGTCGGAGCCGGCCATGTTCTGGTGCTTCACGCAGGCGATGCCCTGGCGGATTTCCTCGCGCTGGACCTGCTTGACGTAGCCGAGCATGCCCTCTTCGCCGAAGTAGCGCTTGGCGAGGTTGTCGGTGCTGAGCGCCGCGGTGTGGTAGGTCGGCAGCGTGATCAGGTGGTGGAAGATGCCGGCCTGCGCCGCAGCATCGCGCTGGAAGGTGCGGATGCGCTCGTCAGCCTCGATGCCGAGTTCGGTGCCGTCATAGTCCACGCTCATCAGCTTGGCGCGGTCATAGGCAGACACGTCCTTGCCGGCTTCGACCATCGCATCATAGACCTGCTGGCGGAAGTTCAGCGTCCAGTTGAACGACGGGCTGTTGTTGTAGACCAGCTTGGCGTTCGGGATCACTTCGCGGATGCGGCTGACCATGCCACCGATCTGGCCGATGTGCGGCTTTTCGGTTTCGATCCACAACAGATCCGCGCCGTTCTGGAGCGAGGTGATGCAATCGAGCACGCAGCGGTCCTCGCCGGTTCCGGGGCGGAACTGGTAGAGGTTCGAAGGCAGGCGCTTGGGGCGCATCAGCTTGCCATCGCGGGCAATCAGCACGTCGCCGTGGCCGAGGTTCGCAGCATCGACTTCCTCGCAATCGAGGAAGCTGTTGTACTGGTCGCCGAGGTCGCCCGGCTCCTTCACGTAGGCGATCTGCTTGGTCAGGCCTGCGCCGAGCGAGTCGGTGCGGGCCACGATCACGCCGTCATCGACGCCGAGTTCCATGAAGGCGTAGCGGACCGCGCGGATCTTCGCGAGGAAGTCCTCGTGCGGGACGGTGACCTTGCCGTCCTGGTGGCCGCACTGCTTTTCGTCCGAGACCTGGTTCTCGATCTGGATGCAGCAGGCACCGGCTTCGATGAACTTCTTGGCGAGCAGGTAGGTTGCCTCGGCATTGCCGAAGCCTGCGTCGATATCGGCGATGATCGGCACGACGTGGGTTTCGAATTCGTCGATCTTGTGGAGCAGGCGGTGGGTGTTGACCGCATCGCCAGCCTTCTTGGCAGCATCGAGATCGCGGAACAGCATGCCGAGTTCGCGGGCGTCAGCCTGCTTGAGGAAGGTGTAGAGTTCCTCGATCAGCGCCGGGACGCTGGTCTTCTCGTGCATCGACTGGTCGGGCAGCGGGCCGAACTCGCTGCGCAGCGCGGCGACCATCCAGCCCGACAGGTAAAGGTAGCGGCCCTTGGTGGTGCCGAAGTGCTTCTTGATGGAGATCATCTTCTGCTGGCCGATGAAACCGTGCCAGCAGCCGAGCGACTGGGTGTAGTTCGCCGGATCGGCGTCATAGGCTTCCATGTCGCGGCGCATGATCTTGGCGGTGTAGCGCGCGATGTCGAGGCCGGTGTGGAAGCGGTTCTGCAGGCGCATGCGGGCCACGTTCTCGGGCTCGATGCCATCCCAGGTCTGGGCGAAAGGCGCGATGGCCTTGCCGGCTTCGACGATCTTGCTGTGGTAGGTCATTTCCCGTGTTCCCTCACGTGGTGTGCGTCTGTGTGAGATCGGGGTAACGCGCGAATCGCTGGAGCGGAACGGCGCGCGGAGTGATGTTGTCAAACTTTACAGGATCTGCTTGTAAAGTTGTGCAGTGACGACAAAGGGACGTGTGAAGTGTCGACAAGACCGTTGTACCTCGGGCCGAGGCTCAAGCGCATCCGCCGCGAACTGGGCCTGACGCAGCAGGCGATGGCCGACGAGCTGGGCATTTCGCCAAGCTACATCGCGCTGATCGAGCGAAACCAGCGGCCCTTGACGGCGGACCTGCTGCTGCGGCTGGCGCGGGCCTACAAGCTCGACATGGCCGACCTCGCCAGCGACGAGCGCGACGACTACGCGCGCAGGATGGCGGACGCACTGCGCGATCCGATCTTCAACGACATCGACCTGCCTGCGCTGGAAGTATCGGACGTGGCGGCGAGCTTTCCGGGGGTGACCGAAGCACTGCTGCGGCTTTACGGAGCCTGGCAGCGCGAGCAGCAGGCGCTGGCGGAACAGCGCAGCGCGGTGCCGGGAACCGGCGCGAGCGATCCGGTGGGCGAGGCGCGGCGCTTTGTGGCGGCGCGGCGCAATTACTTCCCGGCGATCGATTCGAAGGCGGAGGAACTGGCCGACGAGATCGCCAAGGCGGGTGGCGCGGCGGAGTGGCTGCGCCTGCGCGGGGTGCGGGTGCGCTTCCTGCCACCCGACGTGATGATGGATGCGGTGCGGCGCTATGACCGGCACAACGAGCAGTTGCTGATCGACGATACGCTGTCGCCATCGGGCCGCGCGTGGCAGTTGATGCAGCATATTGCCTATACCGCGTTGCGCAGCGAGATCGCGGGCGTGATCCGGGGCGAGAGCTTTGCCAGCGAGACGGCGGCGCAACTGGTGCGGCGGGCGCTGGCAGGATATGCGGCGGCGGCGCTGGTGATGCCCTATGACCGC
Organism: Novosphingobium jiangmenense; assembly: GCF_015694345.1. GTDB lineage: Bacteria > Pseudomonadota > Alphaproteobacteria > Sphingomonadales > Sphingomonadaceae > Novosphingobium > Novosphingobium jiangmenense. The sequence continues at coordinate 260,600 of NZ_JADQDC010000003.1, read as the reverse complement.
TTTGCGCGGGCTGTCGACGCGCGGCGCTATGACATCGAGGCGCTGTCGGGACAGTTCGGGGCGAGTTTCGAGCAGGTGGCGCACCGGCTGACCACGCTCAACCGGCCGGGGCAGGAGCGGGTGCCGTTCTTCTTCATCCGCGTTGATACCGCAGGCAATGTTTCCAAGCGGCTGGACGGGGCGGGTTTTCCCTTTGCCGCGCATGGCGGCGGGTGTCCGCTGTGGAGCGTGCACGAATGCTTCCGCACGCCGGGGGAGATCGTGACGCAGTGGCTGGAACTGCCGGACGGTCAGCGCTTCTTCTCGCTGGCGCGGACGGTCACTTCGGGCGGCGGCGGATTCGGACGGCCGCGATGGACACGGGCGATTGCGCTGGCCTGCGCGGCGGAACATGCGCCGCGGCTGGTCTATGCGGCGGGGGCCGATCCCAAGGCGGTGGAGGCGACGCCGATCGGGGTGACCTGCCGCCTGTGCCATCGCGCGCAGTGCACGGCGCGGGCCGAGCCACCGATCGGGCGCGAGATCCTGCCCGACGACTACCGGCGCGGGGCCGAGCCGTTCAGCTTTGCGGAGAGTTGAGCCAGTAGCGGATGACCGTGGCGACCGCGCCCAAGGTCAGGACGCTGCCGAGCCAGATCGCGGCCATCCAGCCGAGGCGCTGCCATAGCGGCGTGGCCTCGGCCCGGTCCGCTCCATCGAGGCGCGGATCAATGATAGCCATGGGTGCCGACCTTCCCCCGGAAGACCCAGTAGGCCCAACCGGTGTAGCCCAGAATCAGCGGCATGATCAGGCCGACGCCGATCAGCATGAAGACCTGGCTGCGTTCAGGCGCGGCGGCGTCCCAGATCGAAATGCTCTGCGGCACGACCCATGGCCACATCGAGACGCCCAAGCCGATCATGCCGAGCAGGAACAGGCCGAGCGCGTAGAGGAACGGGCGCACCGGCTGGCGCTGCTGCAGCGAGCGCAGGAGCGATATGGCCAGTGCTGCCGTCGCGAGCGGCACCGGGGTCAGCCAGAACACCATCGGTTCGGTGAACCAGCGCTGGAAGTACTGCCCGGCGAGGAACGGCGTGGCGAGGCTCACGGCGGCCATCAGGGCGAGCGTGGCAAAAGCGGATAGCCTTGCGAAGCGGAAGGCCTTGTCCTCGGCGCTGCCTTCGACCTTGATTGTCAGCCAGCAGGCACCAAGCAGGGCGTAACCGGCGACGACGCCAGCGCCGGTCAGCAGCGAATAGGGCGAGAGCCAGTCAAGCCAGCCACCGGCATAGGCGCGGCCCTCGACATGGATGCCCTGCAGCAGTGCGCCGAGGGTTATGCCTTGCGCGAGGGCGGCGACGAGCGATCCCGAGAAGAACGCCAAGTCCCAGAAGGCGCGGTGGCGGGGATCGCGCCAGCGGAATTCGAACGCGACGCCGCGGAAGACGAGGCCGAGCAGCATCGCGATGATCAGCGGGTAGGTTGCGGGCAGGATGATGGCATAGGCCAGCGGGAACGCGGCGAGCAGCCCTCCCCCACGCAGGACGAGCCAGGTCTCGTTGCCATCCCACACCGGGGCGATGGCGTTCATCGCCTGATCCCGCTCCTCTCCGACGCCGAACCACGGGAAGAGGATGCCGATGCCGAGGTCGAAACCGTCCATCACGACGTACATGAGCACGGCGAAGGCGATGATCAGGGCCCAGATCGTGGTGAGGTCGATCATTCCACTTCCTCCTGCTGCTGGGCGGGGGTGATGCCGGCAGAGCGGATCGGGGCGCGCTCGTCCTGTTCGGGGCCGGGCTCGTGCGGATGCGGCGCGTCCTTCATCAGGTGGAGGATGTACCAGGTGCCGATGCCGAAGACCGCGAAATAGACCACGACGAAGGCGGCGAGCGAGGTGGCGACGGCGGGCGCGGCGATGGGGCTGACCGAGTCAGCGGTACGCAGGAGGCCATAGACCGTCCAGGGCTGACGTCCGACTTCGGTCGTCACCCATCCGGCGATCACGGCGACGAAGCCCGAGGGCCCCATCAGCACGGCGAGGCGGTGGAGCATGGGCCAGTCGTAGAGCTTCTTGCGCGTGCGGGCGAGCAGGCTCCACAGGCCGAGGCCGAGCATGAGGAAGCCGAGGCCGACCATGATGCGGAACGACCAGAACACGATCCACACCGGCGGGCGCTTGTCGGGCGCGATGGTGTCGAGACCTGCGAGCGGGGCGTCGGGATCGTGCTTGAGGATCAGGCTCGAGGCCTTGGGGATGGCTATGGCGTAGTCGAGCTTCTGATTTGCGTCGTCAGGAATGCCGAACAGGTAGAGCGGCGCGCCATCGGGGTGGGACTGGTAGTGACCCTCCATCGCCATGACCTTGGCGGACTGATGCTCAAGCGTGTTGAGGCCATGGGCATCGCCGACGAGGATCTGCACCGGGGCGACCAGCGCTGCCATCCACATCGCCATCGAGAACATCTTGCGCGCGTGGAGGTTGGCGCGGTCCTTGAGCAGGTGCCACGCGCCGACCGCGCCGACGACGAAGGCCGTCGTGAGGTAAGCGGCGATGACGGTGTGGACGAGGCGATAGGGGAAGCTGGGGTTGAAGATGATCGCCGTCCAGCTCGGTCCGGGGAGGAATTCGCCGTTCGGCCCCATCTCGAAGCCCGTCGGCGTCTGCATCCACGAGTTGACCGAGAGGATCCAGAAAGCCGAGATGAAAGTGCCGACGGCGACCATAAGCGTGGCGGCGAAGTGGAGGCCGCGTCCGACGCGGTTCATGCCGAACAGCATGACGCCGAGGAACCCGGCTTCAAGGAAGAACGCGGTCAGCACCTCGTAGGCCATCAGCGGGCCGATCACGCCGCCGACCTTGTCGGAGAAGACCGACCAGTTGGTGCCGAACTGGTAGGACATCACGAGGCCGGAGACCACGCCCATCGCGAAGGCCACCGAGAAGATCTTCAACCAGTAGCGGAACAGGTCGAGGTAGAGGTCCTTGCCGGTCTTGAGCCAGAGCGCTTCGAGCACGGCAAGGTAGCTGGCAAGGCCGATGGAAAAGGCCGGGAAGATGAAATGGAAGCTCACCGTGAAGGCGAACTGCATACGCGCCAGAACCAGCGCCGCCGCTTGGGCGTCCATACCTGCGAACACGTCTATCTCCCCTGCGCGGGACCGGGCGTCTTCTCTTGGCGCCTCAAGCACTTCCTAGCTATATATGAGAAGAAGCTAAAGTGATATTCCCGTTGTGGCGCTTGCAGTTTCTGCACATGGAGAACCGCCGTACGAACGTCATGTTCCTCCAAACTTGCAGCGGGGGACCATGGGGGCTATCGGCGCGCTTCCCGCCGGGTGACCGGCTTCAGTAAGGCCCTGCCGTTGTCCAAGATCATCCCGCTTGCCGATGTCGATCCCGCGCTGGTCGAGCAGTTGCTCGATGCCGCGTTCGAACCGGCGCGGCACCAGCGAACCGCCTACAAGGTGCGCGAGGGCATGGAGTGGCTGCCGAACCTGTCGTTCGCCGCGCTCGATGACGAGGACATGCTGGCCGGCACGATCCAGTGCTGGCCGGTGGCGCTGACCGACGAGAGCGGGCGGATGCATCCGATGATCATGGTCGGCCCGGTGGCGGTGATGCCGCACCTGCAGGGCGAAGGCTTTGGCAAGGCGCTGATGACGGCGGCGCTGACCGCGATCGATCCGCGCGCGCCGCTGCCGCAGGTGCTGATCGGTGATCCGGAATACTACGAGCGCTTCTTCGGCTTCAGCAATGCCAACACCGGAGGATGGCGCCTGCCCGGGCCGTATGAGCAGCATCGCCTGCTGTGCCGCACCGCCAATCCTGCCGTCCTGCCGCAAGAGGGCATGTTGGGGCCTTGGCGGCGCTGATCCGATCTGGCATCGGCAAACGGTGCCCTACTCTCCCCCGCCCGAACTCGCATCGCTGAGCCTTGCCGAACTGGCCGAGCAGGTGGCCGCGCGCAAACTGCCGCCGGTCGACCAGTGGAGCCCGCAGGAGATTGGCGACAGCGAGATGCGCATTGCCGCCGACGGGCGGTGGTTCCATCAGGGTGGCGAGATCCGGCGCCCTGCCATGGTGCGGGCGTTTTCCTCGCTGCTGACGCGGGACGAGCAGGGGCAGCACTGGATGGTGACGCCGTTCCAGAAGCTTTCGATCGAGGTGGAGGACGCCGCCTTCATCGCCACGGACATGCAGGTCAAGCTGGATGCCGAGGGGCGCGCGGCGCTGGCGTTCCGGCTGAACAGCGACGATCTGGTGGTGTGCGGGCATGATCACCCCTTGCGCGTGGCGGGCACGGCGGACGTGCCGGCGTTCTATCTGGCGGTGCGGTATGGCACCGAGGCGCGGCTCAATCGCAGCACTTATGGACAACTGATCGAGCACGCGCTTTCGCTTGGCGAGGAGCTTGTGGTCGAGAGTTTGGGGCAGCGTTTCGCGCTGGTTCCTGACGCATGAGCCTTCTTGCGCGACTGACGGACCTCTACGCCGAGGGGCATCGCGTACCGGCGAAGGAACTCTACGAAGACTGGCGCCCCCTGCCCGAACATGGCTTGCGCCCTGCCGCCGTGCTGATCGCGGTGACGGAGCGGCGGGATCATCCAGACGGCCCCGGCGTGCTGCTGATCCATCGGCCTTCGCACATGCGCGCGCATCCCGGACAGGCGGCGTTTCCCGGCGGCAAGCTCGATCCGGGCGAGACGCCAATCGAGGCGGCGCTGCGCGAGGCGAACGAGGAACTGGGCATCCGGCCCGAGGACGTCACGGTGATCGGCGAAACCGACCGATTCCGCACTGGCACCGGCTATGACATCACGCCGGTGCTGGCGATGGTACCGCCCGACCTGCCGTTGCAGCCGAACCCTGCCGAAGTGGCGGGCTGGTTCGAGCCGCCGCTGGGCTTCCTGCTCGATCCGGCGCAGCATGTGTGGCAATCGGCGGAATGGAACGGGCACAAGGGGCGCTTCATCGAGATCCTGTGGAACGAGCATCGCATATGGGGCGTGACGGCGGCGATCATCTCCAACCTGGCAAAGCGGATAAGCTGGCATGACTGAGCGCCTGCCTGCCGCAGCGTGGACCGCCCGCGAGGACCTTGCCGCGCTGGTCGCTGCGCTCGATCCTGCGTCTCAGGGCAATTGTCGCTGGGTGGGCGGCGTGGTGCGCGACACGATCCTGGGGATCGCGCCCAAGGACGTAGACATGGCGACGACGCTGCTGCCGGATGAGACCGCTGCACGGCTTGGAGCCGCCGGGATCAAGGCCGTGCCGACCGGCATAGCCCATGGCACAGTGACAGCTGTTCTGCCCGGGGGAACGGTCGAAATCACCACGCTGCGCCGCGACGTTTCGACCGATGGCCGCCATGCCACCGTGGCCTTTTCGACCGAGTGGCGCGACGATGCGGCGCGGCGGGACTTCACGATCAACGCGCTCTATGCCGATCCGCGCACGCTGGACGTGTTCGACTATCACGGCGGGCTGGCCGACCTTGCCGCACGGCGCGTGCGCTTCATCGGCGACGCCCGCGAACGCATCCGCGAGGATTACCTGCGCATCCTGCGCTACTTCCGCTTTCAGGCGCGGTTCGGTTCCATTCCTGCCGATGCGGAGGCGGAAGGGGCAGTTGCGGAGCTTGCCGCCGGGATGAAGGGGCTTTCGCGCGAGCGCGTAGGGTGGGAACTGATGAACCTGCTGGGCCTGCCCGATCCGGCGCCGACGGTCCGGCGCATGGCCGAGCTTGGGGTTCTGGCCCATGTATTGCCCGAAGCCACCAACGAAGGGCTCGCTGCGCTCGACAGGCTGATCGGCAACGAGCGCGAGGCGGGTGCGCAGGGGGTTGGATTGCGACGGTTGGCGGCATTGTTGCCCCCTGATCCGCCGCTGGCCGAGCAGGTTGCGGCACGGTTGCGCCTGTCGGTGGCGCAGCGCAAGCGGCTGGCAACGGTTGCTGCACGTGAGGCTGGGGAAGCGGATGCGCGGGCGCTGGCTTATCGCGTGGGGATCGAGGAAGCGCGGGACCGGTTGCTGATCGGCGGGACGTCGATCACACCGCTCGATGGTTGGACCGCGCCGGTGTTCCCGCTGAAGGGCGGTGCAATCGTTGCGCGTGGCGTGACTGCCGGTCCCGAAGTCGCGCGCTTGCTACGCACGGTGGAAAATCAGTGGATCAGCGAGGGCTTCCCCGACGACGCAAGAGTTTCATCAATCCTTGATGAAGCCCTGGCGCATACCAGTTCACCGCACGGCTGACGCTGCGCAGGCCGGTGCCGAGCCCCGGCATCGGCTTGAAGCGCTTGAGGCGGCGGCGCTTTTCGGGCGGCAGGGACCAGACCAGATCGGGCTGGATGACCAGCTTCTGGGCGTTGGGCCGGAAATTGACCGAGTCCGTCCAGAAGGAACGGCAGGCGGTGATGTAGAGCATCGGCCGCGCCGCCGTGCTGGTGTTGGGCCGCCCGCGATGCCGGATCATGAAATCCCAGATCATGCAGTCGCCCGGTTGCATCGGGCTGGAAACGGCAGTGCCGGGATAGCTTTGCTGCTTCTTCTCCCGATGGGTGCCGATGAGGAATTCGGTGCCGCCGTTGACATCGTTCACTTCGACCAGCGGGATCGCGATGGTCAGGGCGAAGGCGGGCAGTTGCCCGTCATGCTCGCTGCCTTCGAACAGGAAATTGTCGTCGGAATGGAGATGCTGCAGCGTAGCTCCGGGAAAGGAACTGATCACGCCGAACGACTCATAGACCCAGCCCTCGCCCAGCGCGCCGACAAAGAACGTTTCCAGTGCGGGATCGAGCAGAAGATCGAGTACGCCGGAAAGACGCCTGCCGATCGGGACAAGGCCGTTGATGCGATGATCGCCGACGCTGAGATAATCTTCCGGCTGTCGCGCCGCTTCGTCAAAGGCTCCGGGCACCTGGCGGCGCAATTCCTGGCCGATCCGCGAAATCAGTCCGGGATCGAAGATGCGGTCGAACGCTATGACGCCATCGCGGGCCAGAACTTCCGCCGCCTGAGCGGCCTGCCCGGCGCCGAACCGTTCGATCCCCGCCATTTCTAGCCCTTCCATTCGCGACGCTCTTCGGCCGCGCGCAATACTTCGTAGGAGACTTGAAGCTTCTGGAACTGTTCTGCCGCCGCCTTGTCGCCGGGGCGGACATCGGGGTGGACTTCCTTTGCCTTGGAGCGCCACGCCTTTTTCACGGCGTCAAAATCCGCGTCGGGATCAAGGCCGAGCGTTTCGAGAGCGCGCAACTCGTCACGACTGCGGGTGCCGTCGCCCGAACCGCCCCATTCGGCCCATGCGGCCTGACGGAAGCCCGAGGCCTCGCCGCGCTCCTCTGCCTCGCGGCGCTCGGCCTCTTCCTTGTCGAGGCCTTCGAAGTAGTTCCAGCCCTGGTTGTATTCGGCGGCATGCTGCTGGCAGAAGTACCAGCGATCCGGGTTGTTCGGCGATTTGGGTGCGGGGCAATCGCCCTTCTGGTCGCACCCGGCACGATCGCACAGGCGCACCGGCGCAGCCTCGAAGGCGCTGCCGTAGCCGCGCCAGCGGGGGAAGCCCCAATCGCTCGATCGTGTGTTGCGTGCCATTGCCTTAGCCTCAAGCCAAACCGGCGGGAAAGGTCAAGATGGGTGTGGTGCAGGCAAAGCAAAAGGCCCGGACCTTTGCGGACCGGGCCTTTGCATGCTGTGCAGCGGATCAGCTGACGGTGACGGTGACGGCGCGGCGATTCTTCGCCCACGATTCCTCGTCCGACCCCAGCGCCAGCGGCCGTTCCTTGCCATAGCTGACGACGGTGATGCGCGAGGGATCGACGCCGAGGCTGACGAGATAGTTCTTGGCCGCATTGGCGCGGCGCTCACCCAGCGCGATGTTGTAATCGCGGGTGCCACGCTCGTCGCAGTGGCCTTCGATGGTGATGCGCTTGGCCGGATAGCGGGCAAGCCACGAGGCCTGGCTCTGCAGGATGCCCTGATCGGACGCGTCGATGTTGTAGCGGTCGGTATCGAAGTTGACCGTATCGGAAATGACCGAGGCGACGAAATCGGCCTGGCTGCCGGGAACCGGGCCGGTCGGCTGGCTGGGCGGCGGGGTCGTCTGCGTGGTCGTGGTGGTGCCGGGTTCAGGCGGAAGCTGCTTGGGCTTCGACGCGCAGGCGCCGAGGCTGAGCGTGACGGCAGCAAGGCCGGCAATCAGGATCGGACGGTTCATGGGCATTCTCCTGTGGGAGGGATGGGAGAGATGGCGACGTATCGTGCAGTCTGTGCGATGGAATGACAAGGACGCAATTCCACCCTTTGGTTACGGGAGGCCCCTAGGCTACGGCAGTACGGGACCCCATGCAGGGTCTGAACCATCGACGGGCGTATTGAGTTTCCGCTCGTTGCGTCCGGTCAGATCGACCTGCCAGATGCCGGTCTTGCCGCTGCCGCGCTCGGTGCGAAAGAACTGGACGATGCGACCGTTCGGAGACCAGGTCGGAGCCTCGTCCTGCCAGGAGTCGGTCAGGAAGCGCATGCCCTTGCCATATGGGTCGGTCACGGCGATGCGGAAGTTGCCGCCGATGTGGGTGAAGGCGATCTGGTCGCCGCGTGGGGACCATTCGGGCGTGGCGGCGCGGCCGCCGAAGAAGCTGATGCGCTTCTGGTTCGAACCATCGGCGTCCATCACATAGAGCTGCTGGCTGCCCGAACGGTCGCTTTCGAACACGATCTTGCTACCGTCGGGTGAATAGGAGCCACCGACGTCGATGCCCGGGCTGTCGGTCAGGCGCGTGGACTGGCCACCAGTGGCCGGCACGCGATAGATGTCGGTGTTGCCGGCAATGGCCATCGAATAGAGGATCCACTTGCCATCGGGCGACCAGCGCGGGGCGAAGGTGGGATTGGTGCTGGAGGTGACCAGCGTCTGCTGGCCGGTGCCGATGTTGTAGACGTAGATCCGCGGCGCACCGTTGAGATAGCTGAGGTAGACGATCTTGCTATAGTCGGGCGAATAGCGCGGGGTCAGCGCGGTGGCCTGGCCATTGGTGATGAAGCGGTGGTTGGCGCCGTCGGAATCCATGATCGCCAGCTGCTTGCGGCGACGGTCCTTGGGGCCGGTTTCGGCAATATAGGCGATCTTGCTGTCGAAGAACGGGCTTTCGCCGGAGAGGCGCGAATAGACCATGTCGGCGCACTTGTGCGCGGCACGGCGCCATTCCTCGGGCTTCACGACATAGCCTTGGCGCGCAAGTTCGCTGCCGAGCGCGACGTCGTAGAGGTAGCAGCCGACAGTCAGGCGGCCATCGTCGTTGGCCTTGACGAAGCCCTGCACCAGCATTTCGGCAGAGCGTCCGCGCCAGGCGTCAAAAGTCGGCGCGGTGACCTGCGGGAAGGCGACTTCGGGGAGCTGGTCGGGGCCGACCGGCTTGAACAGGCCGTTGTTGCGCAAGTCATTGTAGACGACGCGGGCGACGTTGCGGCCGAGGGCCTCGGTGTTGCCGCCCTCGGCCGCAGTCGGGACCGAGGCGTTGGTCGGGAAGGACGGGATGGCGATGCCGAGGTCCTGCCATTCGCTTTCGTCGGTGACCGAGCCGGTGAGGCCTTCGTCTTCCGGAGCGGCCTGCGAAGCGCTCGACGAAGGCACCGTGGTCTGCTGCGCGTCAAGCATGGCCGGTGCCGTCAGAAGCGTGCCGAACAGGAGAAGATCGCGGATTTTCATTGGGACAGCCTCTTGTCGAACCGGAAGGCCGAGATGCGCTTCCAGTTGGCGTAGTATTCGGAGGGAAGATCGAAGGGCGCGGCGAGTTGGACCGCGCGGATGGCGAGTTCGGCGTGGCGCTTGGCCTGAGCCTCGTTTGCGGGCGTGATGCCGGTCTGGCTGACCACGCGCGGACGCCCGACGAGGCTGCCATCGGGATTGAGATCCCAGGCGAGCACCGTGACCAGCTTGTCGATATCGACGCCTTGCGGGCCGACCCAATGCGCCTTGACCTGCCGCGCGACGGCGCTGGCGAGCGATGCCTTGACCTCGGGCCCGGCGACTGCGGCAGGCGGAGTCTTTGCCGTGCCGGGCTTGGTCGAGCCGGGGATACCCTTGAGGAAGTCCGAACCGATGCGGCTGCCGCCCGATGGCGCGTCGGGGCGGCGGCGGGGGCTTTCGTCGCCGGGCCTGGCCGGTGCTGCCTTGGCGGGAGCCGGTTTTGCAGGCGCCGGTTTTGCCGGGGCTGGCTTGGGCGGGGCAGGCTTGGGCGGGGCTGGCTTGGGCGGGGCCGGTTTCGGCGGAGCGGGTTTGGGTTGCGGCTGAGGCGCTGGCGCGGGCTTCGGCGGTGCGGGCACTGGCTTGGGCTGTGGTGGCGCAGGGACCGGCTTCGGCGGCTCGGGCAACGGTTGCGGCTGTGCGACGGGTTCGGGCGCAGGTTCGCCCAGTTCCGGCGCAACGTCGGGCGCGGACTCGGCCATGGGATCGGGCGAGGTCGACTGGTCGGCGATTTCGTCGGAGAAGGTCACTTCCATCCGCTGCGGCGGCGGCTTGATCGTCTTGCCCGGGGGCGAGAGCATCAGGAAGCCGAGCAGGCCGGCGTGCGCCAAGGCGGCGATGGCCAGCCCTGCCCCTTCCTGCTTCGAAAGTCCTCCTGCGGTGGGATCGCGCATCGCTTCAGGCCTATTGCGGTGCGGATGAACTGTTGGTGACCAGCGAGATCGACTTGAAGCCCGCAGCATTGAGCTCGCCCATCACGGCAGCGACGCGCCCCCAATCGAGTACGCGGTCAGCGCGCAACGTGACGAGCGGCGGCTTCGGCCCCTTCTGAAGCCCTGCCAGACGGTCGGTCAGTTCGCCGGGAGCGAGTTGCTGGTCATCGAGGAAGACGTTGCCCTGCGCATCGATGGTGACGGTGATCTGGTCCTGCTGCTGATCGAGCGGGTCGGCCTTGCTGTCGGGCAAGTCGACCGGCACGCCCGCCGCCAGCATCGGCGCGGTGACCATGAAGATGATCAGCAGCACGAGCATGACGTCGACCAGCGGGGTGACGTTGATCTCGCTCATCGCGGCGCGGCCGCCACGGCCTCTGCGGCCACGACCGCCTCCGCCGCCGGAACCCATGGACATCGCCATGACTCAGACCTCCAGTTCGCGGCTGAGCGAGGCGTGGAAACGGTCGGCGAAGCGATAGAGCCGCGTCTCGAAGCGGTTCACGCGGTGCGAGAAGCGGTTGTAGGCGATGACGGCGGGAATAGCCGCGAACAGACCGATGGCGGTGGCGAAGAGCGCCTCGGAAATGCCCGGCGCAACTACGGCGAGCGAGGAGTTCTGCTGCGCGCCGATGTTGAAGAAGCTGTCCATGATGCCCCAGACCGTGCCGAACAGGCCGACAAACGGCGCGACCGAACCGACCGTGGCGAGGAAGTTGAGGCGGCTGGCAAGGGCGTCGGTCTCGGCAACAACCGCTCCGTCAAGCGCAGTGTTCAGGCGCTGGCGTGTGCCTTCGCGATCGATCGCATTGCCCGAGGTAGAGCGGCGCCATTCGGCGAGCGCGGCATTGACCACGCGGACCGAGGGGAGATCGCAACCCTTGTTGTCCTTCTGGAACTGGTCAATGTCGCGGGCTTCCCAGAACTCGCGCTCATACTTGTCGCAGCCCTTCTGCACGCTGCCCATCTTCAGCGAGAAGCCGATGATGATCGTCCAGGTCCAGACGCTGGCCAGCACGAGGCCGATCATGACGGCCTGCACGACGTAATCGGCATCGAGGAACAGCTTCACCGGGTTGAGCGAGGTCGGCGCGAAGGCAACGCCATTGGCGAGCATCGGGAGAGTCATGCGGTTTCCTGTCCTTCGGGAGCAGTTGTTATCGTCTGGAAAGCGGCCATCCATTCGCGCGGCTGGCGACGGGGACGGCCATTGGGCGCGACGAAGGCGACGCGCACCCTCGCCTCGCACAGAAGCGTCTCGTCCCTGAACGCACGCTGCACGATCCGGCAGGTGGCGGGCGAAAGTTCGGCAACGTGACTGCGGACGAGCACTTCGTCATCAAGCTTGGCCGGGCGCAGGTAGCGCAGGTCCATCTCGCTGACGGCGTAGGCGCCCTCGCCCGCTTCGTGGGCAGCGCGCTGGTCTATGCCGAGCAGGCGCAGCATGTCGGAGCGGGCGCGCTCGAACCAGCGCAGGTAGTTGGCGTGATAAACCACGCCCGAAAGGTCCGTGTCCTCGAAGTAGACGCGGACCGGGTAAAGGTGCTGAGGGCCATCGAACAGGCCGGAGGGCGCAAGCGGAACGGACATTCGGCGGTGACCCTACCCTTGCGACGAGTCGAAGGGCAAGGGGTGGTTAACGGCTTACCCCCGTGTTCCCCCTTTTCAGCGCACCAGCATCGGGCCGAGCGGCTGCCCGGCGAAGAGGTGGACGTGCAGGTGCGGCACTTCCTGATGGCTGTCGGTGCCGGTGTTGGCGAGGAGACGATAGCCCGGAGCCACCAGACCGAGATCGCGGGCGACCTTGCCGACGGCGCGGACGAAGCCAGCGATTTCCGCTTCGGATGCCTTGGCCGAAAAGTCGTCCCAGCACACATAGGCGCCCTTGGGGATCACCAGCACGTGGGTGGGTGCTTGCGGATTGATGTCGTGGAAGGCGAGCGCAAAGTCGTCTTCATAGACGGTGCGGTTGGGAATTTCCCCGCGCAGGATCTTCGCGAAGACGTTCTGGTCGTCGTAAGGCTGGGTTGCGTCAACGGCCATGTCAGTTGCTCCGGCTGGCTTTTTCGGCGATCCCCGAGGTGCCTTCGCGGCGTTCCAGTTCGGCCAGGACTTCGGCCAGCGGCACGTCCTTGGCGGAGAGCAGCACCATCAGGTGGAAGATAAGGTCCGCCGCTTCGCCGACGAGCTCCTTGCGGTCTCCCGCGAGCGCGGCAATGACGGTTTCGGTGCCTTCCTCGCCGACCTTCTGGGCGATCTTGGCAATGCCCTTGGCGTTAAGCTTGGCCACATAACTGGCAGATGGATCGCCCTGACGGCGCTGGGCTATCGTGGCTTCGAGCCGGGCGAGGATTTCACCGTGTTCCATGCCATGCGCAATGGCGCGGATGGAGGGGGGTGGTCAAGGGGCGCACTTCGTCATTCCCGCGCAGGCGGGAATCCAGCCTCGCTGAAGCGTCGTCGCGCTGCGACGGCCTTGCTTGTCGCTGGGCCCCCGCCTGCGCGCGGATGACGATTCTACTTGCGGCGCTTGGCGATGTGGCGGCCGACAATCAGGCCGACGAGGCCGATGCCGAACAGGGCGCCATCGGTGGGTTCCGGGATCGAGATGCCGCTCGATTGCGCCAGAGCTGGCGCGACCGACAGCAGGACTGCAAAGAGGGACGTTCCGATACGAAGCACGTGACCAGCGACCTTGGTTGTTAACGCCAGACCAATGCCAGAGGACGCGATTCGGTAAAATCCCGTATATCAGATGGTTAATGCCCCATCTTGGGACTCAGGACCTTGCGGGCAGTCCTGCAGCGCGCAGTGCGGCGTGCGCCTCTGCAATCGAGTGTGTGCCGAAGTGGAAGATCGAGGCTGCGAGAACCGCGCTGGCATGGCCCTTGGTCACGCCTTCGACAAGGTGATCGAGGCTGCCGACGCCGCCGCTGGCGATGACCGGAACGGGCACGGCATCGGCGATGGCGCGGGTCAGTTCGAGGTCATAGCCCTTTTGCGTGCCGTCGCCGTCCATCGAGGTGACGAGCAGTTCGCCAGCACCGAGGGTCGCGAGGTTGACGGCGTGAGCCAGCGCATCGATGCCGGTGGCCTTGCGCCCGCCGTGGGTGAAGATTTCCCACTTGCCGGGTCCGGTGCGGCGGGCGTCGACCGAGCCGACCACGCACTGCGCGCCGAACTTCTCGGCAATGTCGCGCACCAGTTCGGGCCGGGCGACGGCGGCGGAATTGACCGCAACCTTGTCAGCCCCGGCGAGGAGGAGTGCGCGGGCGTCCTCGACTGCCCTCACCCCACCACCGACGGTGAGCGGCATGAAGCAGACTTCGGCGGTGCGCGCGACAACATCCAGCAGCGTGCCGCGGCCTTCGTGGCTGGCGGAAATGTCGAGGAAGCACAGTTCGTCGGCGCCAGCCTTGTCATAGGCACGCGCCTGTTCGACCGGATCGCCCGCATCGCGCAGATCGACGAAGTTGACGCCCTTGACCACGCGGCCATCGCGGACATCGAGGCAGGGGATGACGCGGACGCGGACGGTCATGTCAGGCCTCGGCCATCGCGATGGCCGCGGCAAGATCAAGCTTGCCTTCGAACAGCGCGCGGCCGGTGATGACGCCTTCGATGCCGTCGGCTTCGTGGATCTTGAGCATGCGGATATCGTCGATGCCCTTGACGCCGCCGCTGGCGATCACGGGAATGTCGACGCGGCGGGCAAGCTCGACGGTGGCGTCGAGGTTGACGCCCTTGAGCAGGCCGTCGCGGCCAATGTCGGTGAAGAGCAGGCTGGCGACGCCGGCATCCTCGAAGCGGCGGGCGAGATCGACGACCGAGACGTCCGAGACGTCGGCCCAGCCTTCAGTGGCGACCATGCCGTCGCGCGCGTCAACCGCCACGACGATGCCGCCGGGAAACTCCTTGGCCATGTCCTTGACGAACTGCGGGTCCTTGAGCGCGGCGGTGCCCATGACGACGCGGCTGACGCCGAGGTCGAACCAGCCCGAGACCGCTTCGCGCGTGCGGATGCCGCCCCCCAATTGGACGTGGCCGGGGAAGGACTTGAGGATGCCTTCCACCGCCTCGCGGTTCTCGGCGCGGCCGGCGAACGAACCGTCGAGATCGACGACGTGGAGGTACTGCGATCCGGCCTCGGCGAACAGACTCGCCTGATGGGCGGGGTTGTCGCCGTAGACCGTGGCGCGGTCCATGTCTCCTTCGGCGAGGCGAACGACCTGGCCAGCTTTCAGGTCAATGGCGGGAAAGACGATCATGGATCGCGCGCCTAGCAGCGCTTTACGCCGAACGGAAGGCTTCCTTGGGCACATGGGTGATGCGGCAGGCAAGATCGGCCTCGCCCGAGGCGACGATGTAGCGATCCTCAAGTTCGGCAATGCCGGTGGTGAACACGACATCGCGCAAGTAGAGCAGGTCTTCGAGCGGGCGGGTCAGCTCTGCGTCCGGCTCCAGCAGCGGGGTGTGGCTGCCGCCGATGGTCTTCCACGGCTCGTTCTCGTCAAGCAGCGACCAGTAGGTGCGGTAGATGCCGACGATCTCCTTTGGCTCGACACCGTGCCACAGTGTGAGCCAACCGCGCTGGCCGTCGATCTCGGTGAGGATCGGGGGCGTCCCGCCACCCATGCGCGCGGTCGCGGCAGTGCCGGCGTGGGGGCGGATGCCGGGCTCGATGCGCGGTTTCCAGTGCAGAGCGTCGGGAGAGGTGGCGAGGTTGATGGAGGGGCCGGAGCGCCATTCGCTGCCGGGTGGATAGGCGAAGTAGAGATCGCCCAAGGGCCGGGTCTGTGCCCAGTATTCGCCATGGACGAGCCCTTCGAAGATCAGCATGTCCTTGTTCTGGTGATCGAGCACGATGCCTTCGAAGTGCCAGTCGAGACCGTTCTCGGAGGAATAGAGCGTGGTCGAATGGCGTTCGGGGCTGACCGAGCAGGTGGTCATCAGATAGGCGCCCTCGCCCATGCGCGAGATGCGGGCGTCCTCGGTGCCGTAGCACTGGAACGAGCCTTGGGGGGTGATCGCCTTGTCGTAGTGGATAGCCACCACGTTGAGACCATCGGGGGACATCTCGACCGGGAGAAGCCACGACAGCGAGGTCAGGGCCATGATCTTCCACCCCCCGCCGTGGAGCAGGAACTTGCGCGGGTCGGAGGTATCGGCGAGTTCGAGCGGCCAGCCATCGAGGACGTAGCCGCCATCGTGCCAGCGGATCGCATGGACCTTGCCGTCGCGGATCGGCTGGCGCAGCGCCTCGGCGATGCGGACCATGAACAGCAGGTTGCCGTTTGGCAGCACGGTCATGCCGGGGTTGAATGCGCCCAGCACGTAGGTCTCTGCGCCGAAGTGCCCCCTGAGCGGAGACCGCTCAAGGTCGACCATGAAGGGCGTGAACACGAGGCGGTCGAACGGGAACTTGGTCATGCAGGTTTGGCCTCCTTCAAAGGAAGGAAAGGCCCCGGCCCGCCGAACTGTTCCCTCGGGCTATCCCGTCAGAGCTTCCATTCGAGGAAGCGGGCGAGCAGCGCGAGCCCGTAGGACTGGCTCTTTTCCGGGTGGAACTGCACGCCGAGGATGTTGTCGCGCGCGACCGCCGCGACGATGCCGCCGCCGTGATCGCTCATCGCCGCCACGTGCGCGCCCTCTTCCGGCACGAAGTGGTAGGAGTGGAGGAAATAAGCCTCACCCGGTTCGAGCAGCTCCGCCCCGCCGTGGTGCGGCATGGGCGCGACATCGTTCCAGCCCATGTGCGGCACCTTGATCGACGGGTCAGCCGGTTCGATCACGCGGACTTCGCCGCCGATCCAGCCAAGGCCGTCGGTCGTGCCGAATTCGATGCCGCGATCGGCGAGGAGCTGCATGCCGACGCAGATGCCGAGGAACGGGGCGCCGCCCACGAGCACGCGCTCTTCCATCGCCTCGACGAGGCCGGGCACGGCGGACAGGGCTTCGATGCAGGCGCGAAATGCGCCGACGCCAGGCAGGACGATGCGGTCGGCGGCGCGGACGACGTTGGGGTCAGCCGTGACGACGACGCCTTCTGCACCCGCAGCCTTCAGCGCATTGGCGACCGAGCGGAGATTGCCCGCGCCGTAATCGACCAGCGCGAGGGTATCAGCCACCGAGGATGCCCTTGGTCGAGGGCACGGCATCGGCCTTGCGCGGATCGATGGTGATCGCGGCGCGCATCGCGCGGGCAAAGCCCTTGTAGATGCCTTCGATGATGTGGTGGTTGTTCGAGCCGTAGAGGCTTTCGATGTGCAGCGTGATGCCGGCGGCCTGGCTGATCGACTGGAACCAGTGCTCGAACAGTTCGGTGTCCATCTCGCCCAAGCGGGGCTGTGTGAACGACGCCTTCCAGATCAGTACCGGGCGGCCCGAAATGTCGAGTGCAACGCGGCACAGCGCCTCGTCCATCGGCGAGTAGGTGTGGCCGTAGCGGGTGATGCCCTTCTTGTCGCCGAGCGCCTGCGAGATCGCCTGGCCCAGCGCGATGGCGCTGTCCTCGGTGGTGTGGTGCTGGTCGACGTGGAGATCGCCCTTCACCCGGCATTCGATGTCGATCAGCGAGTGGCGGCTGAACTGCTCGATCATGTGATCGAGGAAGCCGATGCCCGTTTCCACCTTGTAGGTGCCGGTGCCATCGAGGTTCACCGACACGGCGATGTCGGTTTCCTCGGTCTTTCGCGTGATCGATCCGGTGCGCATGGGAAGCGCCTATACGCCGGTCCGGTTGAGAATCAATCACCGTCCCCACTTGACCGGGGCGCAGGTCAAGGCCAGTTGTGGCGGCATGAGCGATGCACCTGACAGCCTGATCCCCTACGACGAAATCGTGCAGGAGGCGCTGCGCGCCGTGGTCGGCAGAGTGCTGGGCGAAGTGGCGGCGGGCGGCGGGATGCTGCCGGGCGCGCATCACTTCTACATCACCTTCAAGACCGGCGCTCCCGGCGTGGACATCCCCCAGCGCCTGCGCGAGCGCTTCCCGGACGAGATGACGATCGTCCTGCAGAACAAGTTCTGGGACCTGAAGGTCGAAGCGGACCAGTTCAGCGTGGGCCTTTCGTTCAACCAGATCCCGTCGAATCTGGTGATTCCCTTCTCGGCGATCACCGCTTTCGTCGATCCGGCGGTGGATTTCGGACTGCAGTTCCAGGCAGTGGTGGACGACGAGGCCGAGCCGGTCGAGCCCGCCGAGAACGATTCGCCGGAACAAGCCGAAAAGCCCGCCGTTGAGCGGACTGACGATGGCTCGAACGTCGTCACTGTGGATTTCGGCAAGAAGAAGTAAGGGGCGCACCGCCCCGCTGACAGAAGGCTTGGGCATGGCGAAGAAGGGCAAGAAACTGGCCGATGCGGCAAAGGATGCCGCTGACAAGGTGCCTGCGCCCAGCCCCAACCCGATGACCAACCTGATTCTCGCCGACATCGCCCTGCGCACCGGCGGCGCGCTGCTGCGCCGTGGCGTGGAAAAGGGTCTGATCGGCAGCAAGCTCGGCTCGAAGAAGGCGGGTCGCGTGATCAAGGGTCGCTCGATGATGCAGACGCTGGTCGGCACGGCGATCGCGCGGGTGGCAACGCGGTCCGTCCCCGGCGCCATCGTGGTTGGCGGCGGTTTGCTGGCCAAGACGCTCTATGATCGCAAGCGCAGCCGCAAGGCCGAAGCGGCGGGCGAAGTCGCTGTCGAGGAACAGGCCGAACGCGGCAAGAAGGCGTGAGCGGAACCTTCTCCACTTGACCGCGCGGGAACCGATGCGCCACTAGCGCACATGGTTCACGAGTCCCATGACGACGATACCCTGCACCGGCGGGGCCTGATGCTCATCCTTTCCTCGCCCTCGGGCGCGGGAAAGACCACCATCGCGCGCAAACTTCTGAGCGAGGATAGCGAGATCGCGGCGTCGGTTTCGGTCACGACGCGGCCCATGCGCGAGGGCGAGGTCGAAGGCGTAGATTACTTCTTCGTGGACCAGGCCGAGTTCGACCGCATGGTCGAAGCCAACGAATTCTACGAGTGGGCCGTGGTTTTCGGCAATTGCTATGGCACGCCCAAGGCGCACATCCGTGACCGGCTGAAGGCGGGCGGCGACGTGCTGTTCGACATCGACTGGCAGGGCACGCAGCAGCTTTACCAGAAAGCGCAGGCCGACGTGGTGCGCGTGTTCATCCTGCCGCCCAGCCTCGAGGAACTGCGCCGCCGCCTGACCGGGCGGGGCACCGACAGTGCCGAAGTAATCGCGGCGCGTATGGACCGCGCGCAGGCCGAGATCAGCCACTGGGACGGCTACGACTATGTCGTCATCAACGACGACGTTGAAGGCTGCTTCGACAAGGTGCGCGAAATCCTTGCCGCCGAACGCATGAAGCGGACGCGGCAGACGGGGCTGATTGATTTCGTGCGCGGGTTGACGCGGGGCTAGCCCTTGCAGCGCAGAACGAGACTTGCGTCCCCGCGAAGGCAGGGACCTCAAGCCGTTATCGCTGACATTCCGTAAACCGCCTGAGGCCCCCGCCTTCGCGGGGGCGCAGCATCTTTTGCTTACTCAATGCCCGCTGGGATCGATGGCGTTGTCCGGAATCCAGCCGTTGACGATGCCGCCGTCGATCGGCAGCGGCGTACCGACCACGTAGTCACCGGCGCGGCTGGCGAGGAAGATGGCGCCGCCGGCCATGTCCTCGATCGTGCCGATGCGCTTTGACGGAATACCCTTGGCCGAAGCCTCCGGGTTCTTGGCGGCCGCCTTGTTCATTTCCGACGGGAACGCGCCGGGGCAGATGCAGCTGGCGACGATCTGGTCCTTGATCAGGCGCGCGGCCATACGGCGGGTAAGATGGATCAGCGCGGACTTTGACGCCTGATAGCTGTAGGTTTCCCACGGATTGACGCGCAGGCCGTCCACCGAGGCGATGTTGATGACCTTGGCGGGCTGCTCCTTGCTGGCCGCAGCCTTGAGCAGGCCGTGCAGCTTCTGCGTCAGGAAGAACGGGGTCTTGACGTTGAGGTCCATGACCTTGTCCCAGCCCACTTCCGGGAAGTCTTCGAAGTCGGCGCCCCAAGCCGCGCCCGCATTGTTGACGAGGATGTCGAGCTTGCTTTCGCGGGCCGCGAGATCGGCGGCGAGTTGCTGGATGCCGGCGACGTTCGAGATGTCACCGGGAAGTGCGATGCACTTCTCGCCAAGGCGGGCGGCGGTTTCCTCGACCACGGCGGCCTTGCGGGCGGTGATGTAGACGCGCTCGCACCCGGCGGCGATGAAGCCTTCGGCGATCATCTCGCCAATCCCGCGCGAACCGCCGGTGACGACCGCAATGCGGCCTTCAAGGCTGAAGAGCTTGCTGAAATCCATGTGTTGTTCCCTTCCGACCTTTTCACCCGACCGTTGTACCTGCGTCCTTCGACAGGCTCAGGACGAGCGGATTTCTTATCCTACCTGATCCCGCTCATGCTGAGCCTGTCGAAGCATTACGCGCTGCGCCTGATCAATAACCGCTGAGCTGGGCCACGCGTTCGGCGTGGTAGTACTGGTCGCCCATGAATTCGGCGAGCGAACGGTCGCGCTTCATGTAGAGGCCGATATCGTATTCGTCGGTCATGCCGACGCCACCATGCATCTGCACGCCTTCGCGCACCGAGAGGTTGCAGGCCTTGGCGGCCTTGGCCTTGGCGACCGAGACCATGAGGTCGGCCTTCTCCGAATTGCCGTCGAGCAGCTGCTGCGCCTTGATCACGGCTGCTTCGGCGATCTCGAGTTCGGAATAAAGGTGCGCGGCGCGGTGCTGCAGCGCCTGGAATTCACCGATCAACTGGCCGAACTGCTTGCGCGTCTTGAGGTAGGCCGTGGTGATGTCGAACGCGCCCTGGCCCACGCCGGTCAGTTCGGCGGCAGCACCGATGCGCCCTGCGCGGATGACCTTGTTGAGCAGCTCGCGACCGCCATCGACTTCGCCGATCACGCAATCGCCATCGAGCTCGACATTGTCGAAGGTGACGTTGCTGGCCATCGCGCTGTCAACAAGGCGCAGGTTCTCGTGGGTCACGCCTGCGGCGTCCTTCGGCACCGCGAACAGGGTGATGCCGTCGTTGTCGGTGTCGCTGCCAGAGGTGCGGGCCGCGACGATGATCGCATCGGCTGACGCGCCCTGCACCACGAAGGCCTTGCGACCCTGCAGGCGGAAGCCGTTGCCGGCCTTCTCGGCCTTGCAGGCGATGCGTTCGGGGCGGTGCTTCGGGCCTTCATCGACCGCTACGGCGAGCACGCTGCCACCGGACAGAACGCCGGGGAGCCAGCGGCCGCGCAGTTCGTCCGAACCGCCGGACAGCGCCGTGACACCCATGACCGAGGTGGTCAGGAACGGCGACGGCGTCAGGTTGCGACCGATTTCGCGCAGGACGATGCCTGCTTCGACGTGGCCCATCGCCAAGCCGCCATCGGCCTCGGCGGCGAGCATGCCGGTGAGACCCATTTCGGCGAACTGCTTCCATAGGGCATGGCCGAAGCCGTCCTGGCAGTTGATGTCGCGATAGTGGCGCAGCTGCTTCTTGATGCCGCCCTCATCGGCCATGAAGCCGGTGACGGTCTCGGCCAGCATGGCCTGATCTTCGGTGTGGTAAAGGGGCATCGATCAGGCTCCCGGCAGTTCGAGAATGCGTTTGGCAACGACGTTGAGCATGACTTCGCTGGTGCCACCCTCGATCGAGTTGGCCTTGGTGCGCAGCCACGAGCGCGAGGGCGAGCCGCCGTTGGTGCGCTCGCTTTCCCATTCGAGCGCAGTCGCGCCGCCTGCCGACATCAGCAGTTCGTGGCGGCGCTTGTTCAGCTCGGTACCCGCGTACTTCATCATGTTGGGCTGTGCGGGATGGGCACGGCCGACCTTGGCCTCATCAAGGAACTTCTCGCCCATGCAGGCATAGGCCAGCGCATCGACATCGAACATGGCGAGGTCGGCGCGCAGGATCGGGTCTTCGAGACCATTGCGGGCAACGACTGCGCCGATGGCGTTGAGGCGGTCACCGCCGCCGGCGCCCGAGATCATCTCGCGCTCATGGCCGAGCAGGTACTTGGCGACGTCCCAGCCGCGGTTGAGTTCACCGACGATCTGGTTCTTCGGCACGACGACGTTGTCGAAGAAGGTTTCGCAGAAGGGCGAGTTGCCGCTGATCAGCTTGATCGGCTTGGTCGTCACGCCCGGGGTGGTCATGTCGAACAGCAGGAAGCTGATGCCCTGGTACTTGTTGGTCTTGTCCGTGCGGACGAGACAGAAGATCCAGTCGGCCTTGTCGGCGTAGGAGGTCCAGATCTTCTGGCCGTTGACGACCCAGTGATCGCCCTTGTCCTCGCCGAAGGTCTGCAGGGAGACGAGGTCCGAGCCCGAGCCGGGTTCGGAGTAGCCCTGGCACCAGCGGATTTCGCCGCGGGCGATCTGGTTGAGGTAGTGGACCTTCTGTTCCTCGGTGCCGAACTTCAGCAGCGCGGGGCCGAGCATCCAGATGCCGAAGCTGGAGAGCGGCGGACGGGCGCCGATCCGGGCGAGCTCTTCGCGCCAGATCTTGGCTTCCGCCGGAGACATGCCGGCGCCGCCGTAGGGCTTGGGCCAGTCGGGCACGGTGTAGCCCTTGGCCGCGCAGCGCTCCATCCAGGTCTTCTGCGCTTCGTTCTTGAACTGGAAGTTGCGTCCGCCCCAGCAGACATCGCCTTCGTCACGGACAGGCTCGCGCATCTCGGCAGGGCAGTTCTCTTCGAGCCAGGCGCGGATTTCCGCGCGGAAGGCATCAAGGTCAGACATGGCAATGCTCCTCTCTTAATCGGAAGGTTAAAGCGAGTCGCGACGGTCTGGCAAGCGGCTATTTGCGAGGCGTTTCCTGCGCTTTGGGGCAAGCCTCGCATGCCGTAGCGTCAACCGCATCGGCATTGACGGACGGTCTTTCGCGCCTAAGCTGACGTAAACGTAAAACGATAGAAAAGTGCTGGAGAGAAGGATGCGATTCAACGGCAAGACGGTCGTGGTGACCGGTGCGGCATCGGGAATCGGACGAGCGGCGGCCATCGCATTCGCTGCCGAGGGGGCAACGGTCTACGCTGCCGACATCGACGAGACGGGCCTTGTCGCAACCGCCAGCGCATCCAATGGCAAGGTCGTCACCGCGCGCTGCGACGTGACCCGGTGCGAGGACATCAAGGCGCTGATGGATCGCGCCGCGGCAGAGACCGGCGGCATCGATAGCGTGTTCAACAATGCCGGTGCCGGTGGCGACCGTGCCCCGATCGACGAGATCGAGCCGGAAGGCTGGGACCGGACCATGGACCTGCTGCTGCGCTCAGTGGCCTTCGGCATCCGTTATGCCGTGCCGCACATGATCGGGCGCAAGGGAGCTTCGTTCGTCAACACCTCGAGCGTGGCGGCGGTGAGTCCGGGCTATTCGCCGACGGCCTATGCCGTGGCAAAGGCCGGCGTGCTGCATCTCACCAAGGTTGCGGCGGCAGACCTCGCCAAGCACCAGATCCGGGTGAATGCGGTCCAACCCGGCTTCATCAACACCAATATCTTCACGGCGTCGCTGGAAATGCCTGCCGAACTCGAGGCGCAGGCCAAGGGCGCAATTGCCGCAATGTCGCAGCAGGCGCAGCCGGTGGCGCGTGGCGGGCAGCCGGAGGACATCGCGCAGGCGGTGCTGTTCCTTGCGAGCGAGGCGGCAGGCTTCGTCACCGGCACATCGCTGATAGTCGATGGCGGGATCACCATCGGGCCGCGCCATAGCTGGGACCCGAACATGCCAGGCCTGTTCGATGCGCTGCAGCAGATGGCAGAGAGCGGCAAGACCGCATGATCCCTGTCGACGGCCGTGTCCCCACTCGCCTTGCCCTCGCCAACGGGCTGGGCAGCGTCGCCTATGGGGTGAAGGACAACGGCTTCGCCACGTTCCTGCTGCTGTTCTACAATCAGGTGCTGGGCATGGATGCGCGGCTGGTCAGCCTGGCCCTGCTCATCGCCCTGGTGTTCGACGGACTGATCGACCCGATCGTCGGCCATTTCAGCGACCGCACCCGCACGGCATGGGGGCGACGACTGCCGTTCCTGTACCTTGCGCCGATTCCGCTGGGCTTTGCCTGGATATTCCTGTGGTCGCCGATCGGCGAGCCAAGCTTCGTCATGCTGCTGGTATCGGCAATCATGGTGCGCGCGCTGGTGGCGATGTGCGAGGTGCCTTCGGCGGCGCTGGTGGCGGAGATCAGCCGCGATTACGACGAGCGCACGCGCCTGACCCGCTTCCGCTTCCTGTTCTCGTGGGGCGGCGGGCTGCTGATGCTGCTGCTGGCCTATGGCGTGTTTTTGCCCGATGCCATGCTGGCGCGGGAAGGATACCGCAATTACGGGCTGTTCGGCGCAGGGCTCATGGTAACGTGCGTCCTCGCCTCGGCGATCGGACAACATCGTGCAGTGGCAGGCTGGCCGCAGGAGCGGGCAGGCCACGAAAAGAGCGCCCTCGCCTCGCTTGGCGAAATCCGCGAGAGCTTTTCGCACCCCGCCTGCCTGATCGTGATGGCAGGTATCGCCGCGGCTTTGACCTCGCAGGGCATCACCTTTGCGCTGTCCAACTACCTCTATCTCTACGTCTGGAAGTTCACGCCGACTGCCCTGCAGGCCTTCCCGTTCCTGCTGTTCGCGAGCGTGGTCGGTGCCTCGACGCTGGTCGGGCGCGCGCAAAAGCGCTGGGGCAAGGCCGGAACGGTGATGCGCATGGCGCCGGTCGGCATGGTGTTCTGGGCAGGGCCGCTGGTGCTGCGCTGGCTTGGCCTTTGGGCACCGGACGGGACCACGGCCTCGCTCGGCATGATGTTCGCCTGTACGCTCCTGTCCAACACCTTCACCGTTACGGGCACGATGACCTTGTGGTCGATGGTCGCCGACGTCGTCGAAGCATCGGAGGAGCAGACCGGACGGCGTTCGGAAGGGACGCTTTCCGCAGGAGCGTTTCTGGCATCGAAGTGCGCGGGCGGACTTGGCGTGTTCGCAACCGGCTTGCTGCTGAGCTACGCAGGCCTTGAGGCGAATACACCGCCGGATGCGGTCCTGCCCGAAGTGACCTATCGCCTGAGCCTTGCCTACGCCACGAGCATAGCGGTGCTGGCAGCGCTTACCGCCTTCGTCGTGCGGCGCTTTCCGATCGACCGGGCGGCGCATCAGGCCCGGCTCGAGCGGCTGGATCAGGTGGCCAGGGCAGATCCCGATGCTGCCGGGCTTCACCCGTGACACAACAATGATCCCGATCAAGGACATGACTTAATCGGTCACTTAATTTCCGCTTGAATTCACCGTCTGCCCGATGAAGACTGCCGGGCAAGCAAGGAGAGGCCCATGGATTTCGAACCGACCGACCGCCAGAAGTACTGGCGTGACCGCGTCCGCCAGTTCATCGAAGACAACGTTCGCCCGCGCCACAAGGAATACAAGGCCGAGGCCGGGACTGCCGACCGCTGGAAGGTGCTGCAGGTCGTCGAACAGGAGAAGGCCAAGGCCAAGGCGGCCGGAATCTGGAACCTGTTCATGCCGCCGCGCAACGGCGGGCATCATCACGTAGAGGAAAGCTTCCAGTTCGAGGGCCCCGGCCTGACCAACCTCGAATATGCCCTCTGTGCCGAGGAAATGGGGCGCATCGGCTGGTCGAGCGAAGTGTTCAACTGCTCCGCGCCCGACACGGGCAACATGGAAGTGTTCCACCGCTACGGCACACTGGAACAGAAGGAGCAGTGGCTGCGCCCGCTGATGAACGGCGAGATCCGTTCGGCCTTCCTGATGACCGAGCCGGGAGTAGCATCCTCGGATGCCACCAACATCGAGACCTCGATCCGCCGCGAGGGCGACGAATACGTGATCAACGGGCGCAAGTGGTGGTCGTCCGGCCTTGGCGATCCGCGCTGCAAGATCGCGATTGTCATGGGCAAGACCGATTTCGAGGCCAAGCGTCATCAGCAGCAGTCGATGGTGCTGATGCCGATCGACAGCCCCGGCGTCGAAATCATCCGCCATCTGCCGGTGTTCGGCTATGACGACGCGCCGCATGGCCACATGGAAGTGGTGATGAAGGATGTCCGCGTGCCGGCCTCCAACATCCTGCTTGGCGAAGGGCGTGGCTTCGAGATCGCGCAAGGTCGCCTCGGGCCGGGCCGCATCCACCACTGCATGCGCACGATCGGCGTGGCCGAGGAAGCGATTGCCAAGATGGCCAAGCGCCTGCAATCGCGCGTGGCCTTCGGCAAGCGTGTGGCCGATCAGTCGATCTGGGAATGGCGCATCGCCCAGGCCCGCATCGACATCGAGATGACCCGCCTGCTCTGCCTGAAGGCGGCGGACATGATGGACAAGGTCGGCAACAAGTCAGCCGCGCTCGAAATCGCGATGATCAAGGTCCAGGCGCCGCGCATGGCGCTGCGCATCATCGACGATGCGATCCAGGCCCACGGCGGCGGCGGCGTTTCGGAAGACTTCGGCCTGGCCGAAGCCTATGCCCACCAGCGCACGCTTCGCTTGGCGGATGGTCCGGACGAAGTGCACGCCCGTGCCATTGCCCGTATCGAGTTCGCGCGCCATTCCGAAATGCCCTCGGGTGACCGTGGCTTCAGCTCGGGCGATCTGGGCGTGGCCCGGTAAGGAGAGAGAAGATGAAAGCCGCCGTACTCGTCGAACCGGGCAAGCCGCTCGAAATCCAGGACCTGACCGTTTCCAAGCCGGGTCCGCATGAAGTGCTGATCCGTACGGCCGCCTGCGGGCTGTGCCATTCGGACCTGCACTTCATCGAAGGCGCCTATCCGCACCCGCTGCCTGCAGTTCCGGGACACGAGGCGGCGGGGATCGTCGAGGCGGTCGGTTCGGAAGTGCGGACCGTGAAGGTGGGTGACGCAGTCGTCACCTGCCTTTCGGCGTTCTGCGGACATTGCGAGTTCTGCGTGACCGGTCGCATGTCGCTGTGCCTTGGCGGCGACACGCGGCGCGGGGCCGGGCAGCCCCCTCGCCTCACTCGGACGGATGATGGCAGCACCGTCAACCAGATGCTGAACCTCTCGGCCTTTGCCGAACAGATGCTGGTGCACGAACATGCCTGCGTTGCCATCACGCCCGACATGCCGCTCGACAGGGCTGCGGTGATCGGCTGTGCGGTAACCACTGGTGCCGGCGCGGTGTTCAACGCCGCCAAGCTGACCCCCGGCGAGACGATCTGCGTGGTCGGCTGTGGCGGTGTGGGGCTGGCGACGGTGAACGCTGCGAAGATCGCGGGTGCCGGACGGATCATCGCGGTCGATCCCATGCCGGAGAAGCGTGAACTTGCGCTCAGGCTCGGTGCGACCGATGCGATCGACGCCGGCCCGGATGCGGCCAAGGAAATCGTCGAGATGACCAAGGGCGGGGTACACCACGCCATCGAGGCGGTGGGTCGTCCAGCCTCGGGCGATCTGGCGGTCGCCTCGCTGCGGCGCGGCGGTACGGCGACGATCCTCGGCATGATGCCGCTGAACCACAAGGTCGGTCTTTCGGCGATGGACCTGCTTTCGGACAAGAAGCTGCAGGGCGCGATCATGGGGGGCAACCACTTCCCGGTGGACCTGCCGCGTCTGGTCGACTTCTACATGCGCGGGCTGCTCGATCTCGACACGATCATTGCCGAGCGCATTCCGCTGGAAGGCATCAACGACGGGTTCGAGAAGATGAAGCAGGGCCACTCGGCCCGCTCGGTCATCGTGTTCGGCCAATGAGCGGGGCACCGATCGACGCACAGGCGGCGTTTACCGGCACGGTCGTGCCCGAAGGCGCCGACAAACTTGACGAAGCGGCGCTGACCCGCTGGTTCGAAGAGAACGTGGACGGCTTCCAAGGGCCGCTGAGCGTTTCAAAGTTCAAGGGTGGCCAGTCGAACCCGACCTACAAGATCGACAGTCCGTCCGGCCCATACGTTCTGCGCCGCAAGCCGTTCGGCAAGCTGCTGCCCTCGGCCCATGCAGTCGATCGCGAGTACAAGGTTCAGGCCGGACTGGCGGGAACCGGCTTTCCGGTTGCCCGGCAATACGGCCTGTGCACAGACGACAGCGTGATCGGTTCGTGGTTCTACGTGATGGGCTGCGTCGACGGGCGGACGATCTGGGACGGCGCCATGCCCGGGGCAACTCCGGAGTTCCGGCGTGCGACCTACGACGCGATGGTCGATACGCTGGCGGCGTTGCATTCGATCGATGTCGAGGCAGCCGGACTTTCCGACTTCGGCAAGCCCGGCAACTACTTCGGCCGTCAGGTCGATCGCTGGACCAAGCAGTATCGGCTTTCCGAAACCGAGACGATGCCGGCAATGGAGCGGCTGATCGAATGGCTGCCGGCGACCCTGCCCGAGCAGACGCGGACCAGCGTGGTCCACGGCGACTATCGCATCGACAACATGATCTTCCATCCGAGCGAGGCGAAAGTCGTCGCCGTGCTCGACTGGGAACTGTCGACGCTGGGCGATCCAATGGCGGACTTCACCTATTTCTGCACGGCCTGGGTGCAGGACAATGGCGGCCGTTCCGGCGTGCAGGATCTTGACCGCAAGGCCCTTGGCATTCCCGAACTGGATGACGTTGTCGCCCGCTATTGCGAGAAGACCGACCGTGACGGACTTCCCGATCTCGACTGGTACATTGCCTACAACTTCTTCAGGCTTGCCGGCATCATCCAGGGCATCAAGAAACGCGTTATCGACGGTACCGCCTCCAGCGCGCATGCCAAGGCGATGTCCGAGCGAGTGCAGCCGCTTGCCGATCTGGCACTGAGCTATGCCATCAAGGCAGGGGCCTGAAGCCCGGTTCTATTTGTAAAATATAGGAATTTCTAGTGGCGCAGTTCCCTGCATCAGGGGAGTGCGCCCTCACTCCGCACAGGTTTTGTCTTGATTTCAACGCCTTGTCGGCTTGGCGATCTGATCGAATGGCAGAACCCGGCGTTAACCTTTCCGAAAGCTTGTAATATCCGTAGTTTAACGTAGAATACTTCCATAACAGCACTAATCTGTTTGGATGTGGTTCTGTCAGTCGTTCGAATCTGACGCAATAATTAGAAATGAAGTCAGACAATGACTTGGCAGTCCTGGGGGCGCAGATGCACTTGCAGAGTGCATAAATAGAAAATGAATTTTCCTTCATTGTCTATTCAACTTCGTACTCAGGAAGCGAATAAAATGCTTATGGCTCCGTTTGGAAGACCGGAAACTGGCCGGCGAGAGCGCTCGCGGCCGACTTTGCCCGAGGATGCCGTGAACGACGACGCCCGTACGGATATCGTTGTTCGAATGGCTCTGGTAGGTGAGGCCAGTTCTTCGGCTTTACTTGTGTGGTCGGAGCTTTTGCACCGGGACATCGCCATCTGCCGCGCGTCCGAGAACTACCTCGCCGACATATCGCCGCAGCGCTTCTTCTACGATGTACTGATCATTGCCGGAAACGATACCAAGCGCATCAAGAGACTGCTGCGTTACTACGCCCCCGCGCTGGCGTTGAAGCCGAAGATCGCGCTTGCCCGGACCAGTTCGCCCTCCGAACGCGCCGCGCTGCTGCGTGCGGGCTTCGACGACGTTTTCGATACCCGGATGCCCATGCCCGAAGCGCAGGCCAGAATGCGAGCCCTGGTCGAACGCTATGGATTGGCTCGGCTCGGCCATGGCGCTTCGGTGGAACGGGTTGCTTCGAACGATCAGGAACGGCATTTTGCCCAAGCCCCATCCGGCCGGGAAAGAGCCGTGTTCGAACTGCTGCTTGCCGCGAAGGGAAGCGCCGTGCCCGCCCGGTCTCTGGCGCGGGCACTTGGCCGGGAGGAACCGCTGAAGCCGGCCACGATCAAGGTCATCGTATCGGCCTTGCGCAAGAAGCTTCGCGAAGGCGCGGACATTCGCAGCGACCGGCAGAGCGGCTATGCGCTGAGCCTGCCCACAGAGAACTGAGCCCTTGCCGGCCCTGCCTTTCAAAGACGGGCCGGCAAATGCGTTCAGGCTGCTTCGGACTTCGCCTCTGCACGCTCCGCGTTGAGCGCTTCGGCGAGAAGGAAAGCCAGTTCGATCGATTGGGCAGCGTTCAGACGCGGATCGCAATGCGTGTGATAGCGATCTGCCAGGCCTTCCTGCGTGATCGCCACTGCACCGCCCGTGCACTCGGTCACGTCGCGGCCGGTCATCTCGATATGGATGCCGCCGGCATGCGTGCCCTCGCTGCGGTGGACGGCAAAGAAGCCCTTCACTTCGGTGAGGATGCGGTCGAACGGGCGGGTCTTGTAGCCGTTGTCGGCCTTGATCACGTTGCCGTGCATCGGATCGCACGACCAGACCACCGGATGGCCTTCGCGCTTGACCGCGCGCACCAACGGAGCAAGCCCTGCTTCCACCTTGTCATGGCCAAAGCGGCTGATCAGGGTCATGCGGCCTGGCTCGCGCCCGGGATTGAGCGTGTCCAGCATCCGCAGCAGCGCATCCGGGGTCAGCGACGGACCGCACTTCATGCCGATCGGGTTGTTCACGCCGCGCAGGTATTCGACATGGGCCGAACCTTCGAAACGGGTGCGATCGCCGATCCACAGCATGTGGGCGCTGGTGTCGTACCATTCGCCGGTCAGCGAATCCTGGCGTGTCATGGCCTCTTCATACTGGAGCAGCAGGGCTTCGTGGCTGGTGTAGAAGCTGGTTCCCTGCAGCTGCGGCACGGTACGCGGATCGACACCGCAGGCTTCCATGAAGTCGAGCGCTTCGCCGATCTTGTCGGCCGTCTCGGCAAACTTCGTGGCCCACGGGCTCTTGCCGATGTGGTCGAGCGTCCACTGATGGACCTGGCGCAGGTTGGCATAGCCACCGGTCGAGAACGCGCGCAGCAGGTTGAGCGTAGCTGCGGCCTGGCTGTAGGCACGCAGCATGCGCTCGGGATCGGGGATGCGCGATTCCGGCGTGAATTCGATGCCGTTGATGTTGTCGCCAAGGTAGCTCGGCAGTTCGACATCGCCGATCTTCTCGACCGGCGAAGAGCGCGGCTTGGCGAACTGGCCGGCCATGCGACCGACCTTCACGACAGGCTGCTTGCTGGCAAAGGTCAGGACGACCGCCATCTGCAGCAACACGCGGAAGGTATCGCGGATGTTGTTGGGATGGAATTCGGCAAAGCTCTCGGCGCAGTCGCCGCCCTGAAGCAGGAAACCCTTGCCTGCGGCGACCTGTGCGAGATCTGCCTTGAGGGCACGTGCCTCGCCAGCAAAGACCAGCGGCGGAAAGCTCGTAAGAGTCTTCTCGACCCCGTTCAGCTTTTCGGCGTCGGGATAGGTCGGCAAATGCCGTCCTTCATACGCACGCCACGAATCCGCAGTCCAGTTCTGTGCCACTTTCCATTCCTTTCAAGAGGCGCGCCCATACGCGCACCACGCAAGAAATGCAAAGGAAGGCTTGCGATCACGGCAATCGGATATCGCAGTCACGGCGGGAGGCGACGCTAGGGGGTAATCCCTAGCCTGCGCATGAGGATGTTTTGGTGGACCGGCAGTTAACCCTCTGCGCCCACCAAAGGTCCGCCCCGCATCGATGCCTGCCCTCCGCCGCCTTCTGCAATCCCTTGCCCGGAACCGCCAAGGCAACATCCTGCCGCTATCGGCCATGGCGATCTTCGCGGTTGCCGCGCTGATCGGCGGCGCCATCGACATCAGCAGGGCGTGGCGAACGCAGACAAGGTTGCAGGCAGCATGCGATGCGGGCGTTCTGGCGGGCCGCCGCGCGGTGACGACGAACGGCTTCGATGCCACGGCAAGATCACAGGCAGAGAACTACTTCTTCGCAAACTTCGACGAGGCACATCAGGGATCTCGCGACACGGCTTTCGCGCCCGAATCCGCCGACCGGGGCGGCAGCATCGATGCCGTGGCGACAACGACGCTGCCGCCGTTGATGATGCAGTTGTTCGGATTTGCCGGCTTTGACCTCAGCGTGCGCTGCACGGCATCGATGGGCGTGGGCAACAGCGACATCATGATGGTGCTGGACACGACAGGTTCGATGAGCTGGCAGCTGGCCGGATCGACCCAGACCAGAATCGAGGCGCTGCGCGCGGCGATGAAGAACTTCTACGCCACCGTCGAGGCATCGCTTTCCGGCACGAATGCCCGCGTGCGTTATGGTTTCGTGCCCTACAGCTCGTCGGTCAACGTCGGCGCGCTCCTGCGCAATCTCGACCCGAGCTACCTTGTCGACAGCTGGACCATCCAGTCGCGGCGGGCGGTCTATCGCACGGTGCAGACCACCACCGGATACAGCGCACCGGTCAGGACGACCGGATCGGGCACCAGCAGCACAAGCTACAGCAATTACTCGTCATTCTCGAGCACGCGCTACAACAACTCGACGCAATGCAGCAGAGCCCTGCCGGCAAACACGGCCTGGGCGAACAACGGGTCTTCGACGACCACGACGCAGACGCGAACCAACAGTTCGGGCCAGCGCGTGACCACCACGACTGTGACGCAGCCGCAGCGCCTGACCGAGTACGCCTGCAGCTCCTCGGGCGGTTCGGGCTGGGGGATCATCTGGCGTTATGCCTATCGCGATTCCTACTCCTATACCTACGACACGGAAAACCCCATCCAGACCAGCTCGCAGGTCTTCGACCGCTGGGACTATCTCCCAGTCACTTATGACACGAGCCGCTTCAAGAATTTCGAGAGCGTCTCGACGCCAACCGGCGATAACGGAGCACTGGTCTCGTCGACCTGGGCCGGTTGCATCGAGGAACGATCGACCGTCTCGGAGCCGAGCTTCACCTGGTCCACTCTGGGCGGCTTTACCCCTGCAGGTGCGCAGGACATGGAGATCGACCTGGCGCCGGACAGCTCGGCGGGGAGCAAGTGGGCGCCGATGTGGCCCAATGTCGCCTATATCCGCACGGTGACCTCCAACGGCGTCGTATACATGAACAGCGCCTCGCCTTCCTCAACCGGACAGCAGGCGCAGTCGTTCTGCCCGACGCCAGCCCGCCTGCTTTCGACGATGAACAGCAGCGCATTCAGTGCCTTTGCGGATTCTCTCGTGGCGCAGGGCGCGACCTATCACGACATCGGCATGGTCTGGGGCGCGCGCCTCGCCTCGCCCGACGGCCTGTGGTCCAGCAATGTCCGGGAGCCACCCGCGAACGGCGGCGAGGTTTCGCGGCACATGATCTTCATGACCGACGGGGAAATGGCGCCGTCCTACGCCATCCAGTCAGCTTGGGGGATCGAGTTCCATGACAGACGCGTCACCGACGATGGGTACAGCGAAGATGCTGCCCGCCACAACTCGCGGTTCCTTGCCCTGTGCGAGGCCGTGAAGGCCAAGGGCATCCGGATTTGGGTCATTGCTTTCGCACAAGCAATGACGTCCGAACTTCAGGCCTGCTCCTCGACCGACAGCGCCTTCACCGCCGCCAATGCGAGCCAACTGGATGCTGCATTCCAGGCGATTGCCAAGCAGGTCGGCGAACTGCGGGTGGTGCAATGAGTGGCGCCTGTCTTTTCAGGGACAAGAGCGGATCGACGATCGTCGAGTTCGCGATCGTCGTCCCTCTGTTCCTCGTGCTGCTCATTGGCATCATGGATGTCGGGCAGATGGTCTATGGCAAAGCCGTGCTGACCGGTGCGGTCCACCGTGCCGCGCGCGATTCCTCTCTGGAGACGCGCAACACCAGCGAAGCCGACGCCACCGTACTGGAGGCCATCCGCCCGGTCCTGCCCGGTGTGAAGATCACGACAAGTCGGACCAGCTATTACGACTTCGCCGACGTTGGCCGTGCCGAGAAGTGGAACGACAAGAACGCCAACGCGCTGTGCGATGCGGGCGAGACCTACACCGACGAAAACCGCAACGGCCAATGGGACGAGGACGTTGGGCAGAAGGGCAGTTCCGGCTCTGCCAACGACGTCGTCGTCTATCAGGTGACCGCGAAGTTCAAGCCGGTGTTCCAGGTACCGTTCCTGCCGCGCCTGTGGGCAGAACGGTCGCTTCAGGCGACGGCGGTCACCAAGAACCAGCCGTTCGGCAACCAGACCTCCTATGGCGCAACGGCAGGGAGCTGTCCGTGAGGCGGGCAATCCGGACACTGCGTGCGCTTGCGAAGCGTCAGGACGCGGTCTCGACGGTCGAGTTTGCGCTGGTGGTGCCGCTGTTCATGATTCTTGGCATGTACGGTGCCGAGATCGCCTGGCTTAATGCTGCATCAATGGAGGCGAGCCAGGTTGCCCTGGCGCTGGCAGACAACGCTTCGCGCCTCGGCCAGACGGATAACAGCGGGGTAACGCCGACGATAACGACAGGCGATGTGGAATCGGTGCTCAAGGGCGCGCTGGAGGAAGGGTCCAACATCGAACTGGGCGATAACGGGCGGGTCATTCTCTCCAGCCTCGAGGTTCACCCGGTGACCGGGAAGCAATACCTCCACTGGCAGCAATGCATGGGCAATGGCCGGCAGAACTCGAGGTTCGGCAAGCCCGACCTGACCGGCAACTCGCTTGCGCTTGTTGCCTCAGGCATTTCGCTGGGCAACCGGCGGATAAGCTCTCCCAACCGGAGCGCGGTCATGGTTGCCGAAGTCTGGTACGAGTATCACGGTCTGTTCGGAACGATGTTCGTCAAGCCGATCACCATCCACGAGCAGGCAGCAGTCATCGCGCGCGACGACCGCAATGTGAGTCCCGGCCTCAGCGGTGCAACAGCCAGGATTGCCTGCTGACGCGCCTATCGCTTCTCCGGCACCACTTCCAGCCGCCAGCTCTTGTCCGCCTTGAGGTATCGCTGGGCGAGGGCCTGCATCCGCTCGGGCGTGGTCTGGCTGTAGTCGGACAGGATCGTGCGGATGGCAGCGATCTTGCGCGGATCGTAGGCAGCGCCTTCAAGCTGGAACATGTAGAACCCGTTGCCGGTGCTGGCCCGCGTGATCAGCTGCTTGAGGGGTTCGGTCACGCGCGCAATCTCGTCTGCCGTCGGTGGCGTAGCGACGAGGTCAGCCGCGATCTTGTCGGCCGCGGCGAAGAACGTGTCGAAATCGCCGGGACGCAACTGGACCATGGCAGAAATGTAACCGCCCGAGGGCAAATCGAGAGGCCAGTTTGAACCGACCTGCGGCGCATAGCTTGCGCCAACCTTCTCGCGCATCGCATCGAACAGGCGATTGTTGAAGATCTGCGCGAGAATTTCGAGTTGGCGGCTTTCGCGCACGCCTGCCTGTCCGCCGCCAGTGGGCCATGCGATGACCGCAGCCGCCTGCCCCGGATCGCCACGATGCGTCAGCACGAGAGGTTCCGTGTTGTGCGCGGGGATGTTGGGCGCGAGCGTAGCAGAGGGAGCCGGCGCGCGGACCGGCAGGGCGCCAAAGGTCTTTTCCAGAGCTGCCAGCGCCTGCTCGCGCGTGAAATCGCCGAACATGTCGATCTCGATCGGGCCTTGGGCAAGCAGCGGCTCCCACGCCTTGCGGAAGCCCTCGGGCGTGACCTTTTCCAATTCGGCCGGATTGGGCGTGGCATAGCGGGGATCGCCATCACGCAGCAACCAGTTGAGATCGCGATTGAGCACCGCCATCGGCGCCGCGTTGAAGCTTTCGTATTGCAGCTTCGCCGCAGCCTTGGCCCGCAGGACCGGATTGGGGTCCCACCGCGGCATGCCGAGCTTGGCCGCCATCAGATAGAGCTGGTCGGTCAGGTCGGCCGGACGCGTATCGGCGGACAGGACGAAGGCAGTATCGTCTATGTTGAAATCGAGGCTGAGCTTGCGACCGGTGGCAAGGCGATCGAGATCGTCCCGCCCGAGCGCACCGATCCCGCTGTCCATCAGCGCGACTTCGCCGATCGGACCGTAGACTGCATCCTGCGGCGCAATGGCGGAGTAGCCACCGCCGAAACGAGCCTTGACGATGATCCGCCCCGGCTCTGCATCATTCGGCCAGAGCAAGACGCGCACCCCGTTGGACAGTTCGACCTGCTCGATGCCGAGAAGGCCGATCGGGCGCGCACTGGCAACGGTGCCGGGGGTGCCGACCGGCGGCAGGTCGGCAAATTTCAGCGCATTGGCGGCAACGCGGCTTTCCGATGCAGCCTTGACCGGCGCGGTCAGTGCTGCGCGCAGCGATGCCTCGTCCGCTTCGCCCGACTTGGGCGTGATCATCATCGGGCGCACGACCGTGCCCTTGAACAGGGCCCGGGTGTGATCGAGCACCGCCTGCGGCTTGAACAGCGGGATCGACCGCTTGAAGATGTCGTACACCGTATCGGGATTGGCCACGGTCTCACGGATATCGACCGCGTTGACGATGTCATCGGCAGCCTTCGATCCGGCAATGGTCGACTGGGTTTCGACCGATACCTTGAACGCGACCTCGAACTCGGCAACTTCGCGGTCGATCTCTTCCTGCGAAGGCGGCGTGGCCAGCGCATCGGCGATGACCGCGCGGACATCGGTGACCGCACTCTTCCAGTCCTCGCCAAGCGGGGTGACGGTCACGATCGTGGCATCGGCCGAGCGCGACAGCTCCTGCTTCATCTCGTCGACCGAGGCGACGAGATAGCTGCCGCCGCCACGCGCCCGCGCCTCGAGCCGCCGGTTGATCAGCGCCAGGGCCAGACGGTCGATCATCAGCCCCTGATTGTAGACAATGGTGTCGTTGACCTTGGTCCATGGGCGCAGGATCGCCCAGTTGACCAGACGCGGCAGGTCCGGCTCCACGAGAACCTTGGCCTCGCCCACCGGGTTGGCAGGGTTGATGCCGGCCGGGGCCACAGGCTTGCCGAAGTCAGGCTGAAGCGGCTTCTTGCCGGCGATCTTCCAGCCGCCGAACCACTGCTCGATACGCGCAACCAGCGTTGCCGGATCCGCGTCACCCGCAACCACGATCACCGTGTTGTCCGGGCGATACCACTTGTCGTGGAATGCCTTTACGGCTGCGGCATCGGCGGCCTCGAGCGTCTGCACGGTGCCGATCGGACTGCGCGAGGCAAGCAGCTGGCCCTTGAAGAACAGGCCGCGCGTTTCATCGAGCACGCGCGATTGCGGGCTGGTCCGTTCGCGCATCTCGGCGAGCACGATCGGCACTTCGGTCTTCACCCCGTGATCGGTGAAGATCGGCGCGGTGATCATGCCCGAAAGCAGCTTGAACGTCTCGTCCAGCTTGGGCGCAGTCGCGTTCGGAATGTCGAGCTTGTAGACCGTCTGCGTCGGGCTGGTCTCGGCATTGGTGTCGCTGCCGAACGTCGCGCCGAGGCGCTGCCAGGTCGGGATGGTCTCGCCTTCCTTGAGATACTTCGATTCGCGGAAGGTCAGGTGCTCGATAAGGTGGGCGTAGCCGCGCTGCGCTTCGGTCTCGTACATGGAACCGGCATCGACCAGCACGCGGATCGAGACCTGTTCAGGCGGCACGCCGCTGTGGCGCACGGCATAGCGGATGCCGTTGGGCAGGACACCGAATGTCCACGCCTTGTCCTGCGGCACGTCCGAGCCCTTGTAGAGCCACGGGGCAGAGGATTTCGCTGCTGTGGCCGGAGCCTTTGCAGGCGCTTCGGCGACCACGGGGGCCGCCGAAACCAGCAGGAGGGAGAGGAACAGGCCGAAGCGCCGGGCGCGCGTGTTACGGGATCGCATCGGCTGACTATAGGAAGCCTTCCGATGAAGGACCAGTGAATAGACCCGTTACTGTTGGGGTGCGGCCTGAGCCGGTTGTGCGGGCTGACTTGCCGCTTGTGCCGCGCGCATCGCCTCGACTTCGGCAGAGGTCTTGAAGTCAACGAGTTCGACCTGGAACACGAGATCCGCGTTCGCGCCGATCGGGCCCGAACCTTCCGCGCCATACCCGAGCGCCGAGGGGACGCACAGCCGCATCAGGCCGCCCTTCGGAAGCAGTTTCAGGCCTTCCGAGAAGCCGGGGATCACGCCGTCGACAGGGAACGCTGCCTGGGTGCCCTGATCGAAGACCTCGCCATTGGCGGCGAGATACCCCACGTAATTGACCAGCACGTAGTCGCCCTTGGCCGGCTTCGCCCCTTCGGCGGCCTTCAGCACCATCGTGCCGAGCCCGCTGGCGGTCTTTGCCGTGCAGAGCCGCTGTGCGGGCGATACCACGGGATTGAGCGGCATGGGTATGGCGACGGCCGACGGCGCCACGGGCTTCGCTGCAGGGGCCGCAGCATGAAGGGCCGAAGCGCCCGCAGAGCAGACGATGATGACGGGGGCGATGCGGCCGAGCGCATGGATCAACTTGGTCATGCCCTCGCCTTAGCGGGCCTTCGGGCAATGCGCCATGAGACCTTGCGCTGAAACTGCGCAAAACCCGGCCCTTCCGGCACTTGACCCGGCAAACGACCGGCCTACATGCGAATCATGTTCATCGAGACCGAAACCACTCCGAACCCCGCCACGCTCAAGTTCCTGCCGGGCGAGCAGGTCATGGCCAGCGGAACGCGCGAGTTCACATCGCCCGAGGCCGCCGAGGCATCGCCTCTTGCCCAGGCGTTGTTCGACCTTGGCGACGTCACCGGCGTGCTGTTCGGACGTGACTTTGTTTCGGTAACGGCGGCACCCGGCGTCGAATGGGCGAGCCTGAAGCCCCAGGTGCTTTCGATCCTGCTCGACCATTTCGTGAGCCAGGCACCGCTATTCGTCGGCGGATCGGCTGCGGGCATCGCCGTGCCGGCTGATACAGACGATGAATTTGCCGATGATCCCGCCGATGCCGACATCATCGACCAGATCAAGGACCTGATCGAGACCCGCGTGCGGCCCGCTGTCGCCAACGATGGTGGCGACATCATCTACAAGGGCTTCCGCGAGGGCGTGGTCTACCTCCAGATGCAGGGTGCCTGCTCGGGTTGCCCGTCTTCGACGGCAACTCTCAAGAACGGGATCGAAAGCCTGCTCAAGCACTACGTCCCCGAGGTCAGCGAAGTCCGCGCGGCCTGATCGCCCTGCCCATGCGCAAGCTGGTCATCGATTGCGCCACGGAAGCCTGTTCGGTCGCACTGATCGAGAACGGCACGCTGCTTGCGGGCGATTTTGCACTGCTCGGTCGCGGCCATGCCGAACGGCTCGTTCCGATGATCGCCGGCCTCCCCGGCAAGGGGCGTGCGGATGTCATCGCGGTTGACGTGGGCCCCGGAAGTTTTACCGGCATCCGCGTCGGACTTGCCGCGGCACGCGCACTGGCGCTGGCCTGGGGCGCGAGGCTGGAAGGCTTCGAAAGCCTTGCTCTCGTGGCGGCCATGGCCCTTGCGCAACGTCCCGGACAACCGGTCGACGTTTGCATGACCGGCGGACATGGTGAATGGTTTTTCCAGCCTTTCGACGCTGGATGCGTGCCGCTGGGCGAAGTCGTTTCCCTGAAGCCTGCCGATGCGATCGCACGCTCCTGCGCGCCGCTGGTCGCGGGCAGTCAGGCTGTGGCGCTGGCCAACGGTCGCTCCGACGTCGATGCATTGGACCTGCGGCCTGACGCCAGACAGGCGCACCTCCTCGCTCCCGCCGAACTCCACGGCGATCCCCGCCCCCGGTACGGTCGCGCGCCCGACGCGCGGTTGCCCTCGGCCGCCTGAATCAGTTTCCGGACCCAGACCATGACCTTGCCGCAAGACGACATCGACAGGATCATGGCAGTAATGGAACAGGCCTTCCCGCCGGAATACGGCGAGGCATGGAACCGCCGTCAGGTAAGCGACGCCCTCCTGCTAGGTAATTGTCGCTATGGCTTGATTGCCGCAGACGGCAGCATGCAACTTGAAGAAACGTCCGAATCCGCTGGATTCTTCATGAGTCGCTCCGTACTCGATGAAGAGGAATTGCTACTTTTCGCAATCTCTCCAAAGTATCGCCGCAAAGGACTGGGCCACCGCCTGCTCGCCCAGTTCATCGCAACGGCAAAGGCTGCAGGAATGCAGAGAGTTTTCCTCGAGATGAGGAAGGACAATCCGGCGGCGTTTCTCTATGCATCCCATGGTTTCCGCGAAGTCGGGCTGAGACCGGGCTACTATCGTACGCCTGGCGGCGGCAGAATCGATGCGATCAGCCAGGAACTGACTTTGGACAATTGACCGGTTACTTTCGTTCGGATTCCATGACCTTGGCTGGATTAAAAATCCTTCACCCAATCGGTTGTATCTTCGCGGGATAGGACTATAGATGTGACCTGGATCACCAAACCAGTTGCCAGTCCAGAAACCCTGCCCTGGAACCAACAAAAAGAAGGCCGGTGTGCAATGAGTGAAATTCAGAACGATATGCGGGAGACCCTGATCACCCTCACCTCTGACATCGTTGCAGCTCACGTGAGCAACAACAGTGTCTCGGTCAGCGATCTGCCGACCCTGATTTCGAACGTCTATTCGGCTCTTGCCGGTCTCGAAAAGCCGGTGGTCGAAGAAGAGGCTGCGCCGGAACCTGCCGTTTCGATCCGCGCTTCGGTCAAGAACGATCACATCGTCTGCCTTGAAGATGGCAAGAAGCTGAAGATGCTCAAGCGTCACCTCGCCACGCGCTACAACATGACGCCGGAACAGTATCGCGCTCGCTGGAATCTTCCCGCCGATTATCCGATGGTCGCTCCGGCCTATGCCGAGAAGCGTCGTGAACTGGCGAAGAAGATCGGCCTCGGTCGCAAGCCTGCTCCCAAGCGCGGCCGCAAGACCGCAGCCTGAAGCACACGCGATCCTGTGCGCAACACGATTGCGCGCGGTTGAAGATTCGGCCCGCCGGTCTATAGATCGGCGGGCCGATCCTTTTACGACGAGTACCCAGTGCACCAAGCGATCGACATCGAAGCTCTCTGCGCCGAGCGTGGCCTGCGCATCACTGACCAGCGCCGCACGATCGCGCGCGTCCTGTCGGAGAGCGACGATCATCCCGATGTGGAGAAACTGCACGAGCGGGCATCGGCCATCGACTCGCGTATCTCGATCGCGACGGTCTATCGCACGGTGCGCCTGTTCGAAGAGGCCGGCATTCTCGACCGGCACGATTTCGGCGACGGCCGCGCCCGTTACGAAGCGACGCCGGAAGCGCACCACGATCACCTGATCGACGTCGAGACCGGCAAGGTCATCGAATTCGTCGATCCCGAACTCGAACAGCTCCAGCGCCAGATCGCGGAAAAGCTCGGCTACCGCCTGGTCGATCACCGCATGGAGCTTTACGGCGTGAAGCTTGAACGCGACGGCTGACGCCATCGCCCGTCCGGCAATCTCGCTTGCCGGACGTCTGCGCATCGTCCTGCGGCTTGCCGCGATGCTGCTACTGCTGCTCGTTTGCGTGCCGCTCTACTACGTCTGGCGGGTTATGCGACTGCACAATCCATGGCCGCGCATATTCCTCGGCGGCATTGCTCGCATCGCCGGGGCGCGTGTCACGATCACCGGCGCGCCCTCGCGCAAGGGCGCTTTCCTGCTTTCGAACCATGTGAGTTGGCTGGACATTCCGGTCATCTCGGGCGCAAGCGGCAGTGCCTTCGTCGCGCACTCGGGGTTGGCTGATGTCGGCCTGCTCAAATGGCTGTGCGAAATGAACGACACGGTGTTCGTGGCGCGACATGAACGGCGCTCTGTTCACGCACAAGTTGAACAGGTGCGCGCGGC
Source organism: Novosphingobium jiangmenense (assembly GCF_015694345.1). Classification (GTDB taxonomy): domain Bacteria; phylum Pseudomonadota; class Alphaproteobacteria; order Sphingomonadales; family Sphingomonadaceae; genus Novosphingobium; species Novosphingobium jiangmenense. The sequence goes on along the minus strand of NZ_JADQDC010000003.1, from coordinate 219,315 downwards.
ACTGACCGATACGGGTGCCCTGACGGTATTTCCCGAAGGCACCACCAGCGACGGGCTGGGCCTCCTGCCCTTCAAGTCCTCGCTGCTGTCAGCCCTTGATCCGCCTCCGCCCGGCATCGCTATCCAGCCGGTGTGGCTCGATTACGGGCCCGACGTTGCTGCCATGGCATGGGTCGGCGAAGAGCATGGGCTGGACAACTTTCTCAAGATTCTCGCCCGGCGCAGACCGATACCGGTCACCGTGCATTTCCTTGCGCCCCTCACGGCGGAAGAAACAGCCAACCGCAAGGTCATGGCCACTGCTGCGCGCGAACGGATCCTGCAGGCGATAAGCGCCACGCGTTAGACAAAGCGTCCCGAATCCCTTATCGGCGCGGCCATGGCTACCACCCCTGCCCCCAAGACTTTCCGCGTCAAAAGCTTCGGCTGCCAGATGAACGTCTATGACGGCGAACGCATGTCCGAACTGCTCGCCGCCGATGGCATGTCTCCCGCTCTTGAAGGCGAAGATGCCGACCTTGTGGTCCTCAACACCTGCCACATCCGCGAGAAGGCAACCGAAAAGGTCTATTCCGACATCGGTCGCTTGCGCCGCGAGGATGGTTCCGCGCCGTTGATCGCCGTTGCCGGTTGCGTCGCACAGGCCGAAGGCGAGGAAATCATGAGCCGCGCACCGAGCGTGAAGGTCGTGGTCGGCCCTCAGTCCTATCACCGCCTGCCGGAAATGGTCGCCGACGCCGCCGCTGGCAAGCGCGCGACCGAGACCGACATGCCCGCCGAGGCCAAGTTCGCCGCCCTGCCCAAGCGGCGCAAGTCTGCCCCCACCGCGTTCCTCACGGTTCAGGAAGGCTGCGACAAGTTCTGCACTTATTGCGTCGTGCCCTACACCCGAGGCGCGGAAATCAGCCGTCCTTTTGCCGATCTGGTGGAAGAAGCAAAGTTGCTCGTGGCAGGCGGTGCGCGCGAGATCACCCTGCTCGGCCAGAACGTCAATGCCTGGACCGGCGAAGATGACAAGGGCCGCAGCATCGGTCTTGATGGATTGGCGCGCGTACTCGCCGCCGACCCGGACCTCAAGCGCATCCGCTATACCACCAGCCATCCCAACGACATGACCGACGGGCTGATCGCCGCCCATGGCGAACTTGAGAAGCTGATGCCCTTCCTCCACCTGCCGGTGCAGGCGGGCAGCGACCGTGTGCTCAAGGCAATGAACCGCAGCCACACCGCCGACAGTTACCTCAAGCTGCTCGAACGCATTCGCGCCGCCCGTCCGGACATCGCGCTTTCGGGCGATTTCATCGTCGGTTTCCCCGGGGAAACCACTTCCGAATTCGAGGAAACGCTGCATCTGGTCGATGCCGTCGGCTATGCGCAGGCGTTCAGCTTCAAGTATTCCGCCCGCCCTGGCACACCCGCCGCGACGATGCCGGACCATGTGCCTGCGGTCGTGATGGACGAACGCTTGCAGCGCCTGCAAGCCGCGCTCAACCGGGACCAGTTGGCCTTCAATCAGGCCAGCGTCCGCAAGACCTGCGAAGTTCTGGTCGAGCGCAAGGGCAAGCATCCCGGCCAGTGGCTCGGCAAGTCCCCTTGGCTGCAATCGGTGCACTTCACGGGCGAAGCCGAGATCGGCCAGATAGTTACGGTGAAGCTTGTGGAAGCAGGCCCGAACTCGATTGCGGGTCAGCTCGTCTAAAACGGCTGTGCAAAGTCTGCGTGCGCGTCTTGTGCGCGCAACAACCGTTCCTATGCTCTGAATCAGGCCCCAACCCTGAAAGGAGCTCATGGCCCGTAGACCCCACCGCGCCGACGAGGCGCATCATCGCCCGGAATCACAGCACCGCCGTGCCCGGGTGGAAGTCGAGTTCGACGAGCAGACCGTGCTTGGCGCCCTGTTCGGCCAGTTCGACACCAATCTCGTGCAGATCGAGAACCGGCTGGGAGTTTACATTTCGGCGCGCGGCAACCGCGTGCTGATCGAGGGGCCTGACGATGCCGTCGCCCGCGCGCGCGACGTGCTTAAGGGCATGCATCAGCGCCTGCTATCCGGGCAGGAACTGGATTCCGGCGCTGTCGAATCGCTGATCGCGATGAGCGTCGAGCCGACGCTGGAAGGCATCATCACCGGTGCGCCCGGCGGTGCTCCGCCGATCATGATCCGCACCCGCAAGAAAACGATCATTCCGCGCAGCCCGACGCAGATCGATTACATGAAGGCGCTGATCAGCCACGACGTGATCTTCGCGCTTGGTCCGGCGGGCACCGGCAAGACCTATCTCGCCGTGGCGCAGGCGGTGGCGCAGCTGATCTCCGGTTCGGTGCAGCGGCTGATCCTGTCGCGCCCGGCGGTCGAAGCGGGGGAACGCCTCGGCTTCCTGCCCGGCGACATGAAGGAGAAGGTCGATCCCTACCTGCGCCCGCTTTACGACGCGCTCTACGATTGCATGCCCCCCGAACAGGTCGAGCGGCGCATTGCCTCGGGCGAGATCGAGATCGCGCCGATCGCTTTCATGCGCGGACGCACGCTGGCGGACGCCTTCGTCATTCTCGACGAGGCGCAGAACACGACGCCTGCACAGATGAAGATGTTCCTCACCCGCTTCGGCCAGAACAGCCGCATGGTGATCTGCGGCGACCCCAAGCAGGTCGACCTGCCCGGCGGCGTCGGCGCCAGCGGCCTCAACGATGCAGTGCAACGCCTCGAAGGTGTCGATGGCATCGCCACGGTGCGGTTCAACACCGCCGACGTCGTGCGCCATCCGATCGTCGGGCGCATCGTCGAGGCCTACGAGGGGAAAGACGCTTGAGCGCGCCGATCCTTGAAATCGACATCGATCCGGTCTGGGGCGAGCAAACCGACTGGGAGGACCTCGCCAATCGCGCCGCCGAAGCGACGGCGCAGATCGCGGGCGAGCTGGCACACGAGAACCTCCTCGTCAGCCTCGTCATGGCCGATGACGAGGAAGTCCACGCACTCAACAAGCAGTGGCGGGCCAAGGACAAGCCGACCAATGTCCTGTCGTTCCCGATGCTGAGCCGCGAGGAAGTGCTCCATGCCGCGCGCGATACCGATGCGCCCGGAATGCTCGGCGACCTGATCCTCGCCCACGGCGTCTGCACGCGCGAGGCGGCAGAGAAAGGGGTGTCGGTCGAGGTACATGCCACCCATCTGGTGGTGCATGGCCTGCTCCACCTGGCCGGTTATGACCACGAACTGGGCGAGGCCGAAGCCGAGGAAATGGAAAATCTGGAGCGGAAGGCGCTTGCGCTGATGGGCATTGCCGACCCATATGCGGTCGAAGACTGACCAGACAGGGGAACACCGCAGTGCCCGAGGGCAATGGCTCCACCGGCGACAGCCGGTCGGGAGACGGAGACAGTAGCAGTAGCCGCGCCTTGTGGCGCGCGATCCGGGCCTTTTTCCGCGGGCCCGACCACGACCAGTCGCTGCGCGCGCAGATCGAGGAAGCGATCGACGAGCACGAAGGCGAGGTCTATCAGGACAGTGGTGGCAACGGCAATGGCGACCTTGTGCCGCTCGAACGCCAGATGCTTCGCAACCTGCTCCACTTCAGCGAACATGACGCCGACGACGTAGCCATTCCGCGCGGCGAGATCATTGCCGTGCCGGCTTCCGCCACATTCGAGGAACTGGTCGCGGCGTTTGCGGAGCACGGTCACAGCCGCCTGCCGGTCTATGGCGAATCGCTCGACGAGATCGTGGGCATGATCCACGTGAAGGACGTGTTCGGCATTGTCGCCGGCATGATGCTGTCCCACAAGCAACCGCCCAAGGACTGGACCACACTGATGCGCCAGCCGCTGTTCGTGCCGCAGGCGCGGGGCGCGCTTGACGTATTGGCCGACATGCGCAGCCGCCGTACCCACCTCGCCGTGGTGATCGACGAGTATTCGGGCACCGATGGCATCATAACCATCGAGGATCTGGTCGAAGAGATCATCGGCGAGATCGAGGACGAGCACGACGATGCACCTGAAGAGCTTCTGCGCCGAATCGATCCCGACACTTGGGATGCCGATGCCCGTGCGGAGCTTGATGACGTCGCGGAAACGGTCGATCCGAGACTTGCGGAAGTGGAGGAAGACGTGGATACGCTCGGCGGCCTCGCCGTGGTATTGGCAGGCGAAGTGCCGCCCGTCGGGCGCGTGCTTGAACATGCCAGTGGCTGGCGCCTGGAAGTGACGGGCGGCGACGAACGCCGCCTGACCCGCCTCAGGCTCCACGCGCCGCAGGCCGAACTGACCGAAGCAGAATAGGACAAGTCGATGATCCGCCGCCTGCCCCCCCTGCGTTCGCTCGAGGCGTTCATACGCGTCGTGCGCGCCGGCTCGGCCAAGACGGCAGCGGCGGAACTCGCGCTCAGTCCTTCCGCCCTGTCGCGGCGCCTGGGAGCGCTGGAAGACTTCGTCGGCAAGCCGATGTTCGAGCGCAAGCATCAGGCCCTGAAGCTGACCGAGGAAGGCCAGCAGCTTTACGATGCTGTTGCCCCGCTGATCGACGAGATGGCCGATCGCGTGGATCGCCTGATCGATACCGGCAAGGTCATGCGCCTGCGCCTCGGCGTCCTTCCGCTGTTCGGCAGCCAGCGCCTGTTCCCTCGCCTTGGCGAATTGCGCAAGCTCCACCCTCAACTGCACATCGACATCGATTCGGGCCATGCGGCAGAGACCAAGCTGGGCGACACGATCGACGCCGCCATCGTCCTTTCGGAAGGACCGGATGCCTCGCTCCACTCGGTGCGGCTCGATCACAACCGCGTCCACGCCATCACCTCTCGCGAACTGGCGGCAGAACTGGGTGAACGGCCCGACATTGCCAAGCTCGCGAAGCAGACGTTCCTCGTCCACAACGACCTGCCAGCCAGCTTCGAAGCGTGGAAGAGGGCGCTGCATCTCGAGAAGCTGGAACCTGCCGCGATTGACCATTTCGATTCGGGACAGTTGATCCTGGAAGCGGCTGCTCAAGGGCTCGGCATCGCTATCATGCATGACGATCACTATCATCGCAGCCATGATTCCCGCCTTGCCCGGCTCTACGATATCGACGTCGACAGCCCCTATTCCTACTGGTTCGTCTGCCGCCCGCGCGCGCTGCAATCGCGCCCGGTCCGCCTGTTCCACGACTGGATGCTGAAGGCCGGCCTGTAATGCGCCGCCGCGCCGTCGCGGTGAAGATCCACTGCCCGATCGCATCGCAGACCTTAGCCGCCTTGCTGAAGGGCGACAATGACGCGCTGGAGCGCGATCCGGCGGCCGGCGCGATACTCGCCGTCATCCGCGATGATAATCCGCTGGGCGATTTCGGTCTCTACAAGGGCGTGTGCGAAATCGCGCCCGGATGGGAGAGTTTCCAGCCCGGCCCGGACGCCACTCCCACCCTCGGCACCTCGGGCGCACGCAGCCTTTCTTCGACCGCGATCCTGACCACTTACGCTTACGCTGGCGCCGACATTGCCGAGGCGCTCGCTGCGCTCATGGCCGCACATCCATGGGAGGTTCCGGTGATCGAGCTTTCGGAGGTCGAGCTTCTGGTCCGTTAACGCCGACGGTTGCCATCGAGCCTTGAGCCGAAGGCGCGAAGATGGTGCTTTGCGAGAAACGCCGTGAAATCTCCCCCGGCGATGACCCGCAGGCCCGGATGCCATGGCCGGTTGTAAACATAGACTTGCGCCATGACGGAACCGCCTCGCGCGGTCCTCACCCGTATGGTCCGCCTCACGTATTCGGATCGGCAGATGCGGCGCGGGTCGCAATCCTCATACGCATCAAGCAGGCGCAAGTGCTTCAACGAGAAGGACGGGCCTGCCTGATAGAGCCGCCCCGCAACCCTGCCCGGACCGCCCCGCAGAACCGGATACCACCCATCCGGCGTAGGCACCGTGCGGAGGCAACCTTGCACTGACGCCCGTTTCCCGCCTTCCAGGAGCGGCAAGATACGTCGCGTTACCGGATTGTCGTGGTCCTCGGTCAGCGTCCCGTAGAAGAAGAACCAGCTGCCGCGCACGCTGCAATCAATGCCCGCAGGCCAGCGCCTCGACCACGTCCTCCAGCCGCGCCGGATCGCCAAGGGCAATCACGTGGCCATCGGATCCGGCGTGGAGCGGATCGCCATTCCAGTCTGCCATGGTGCCGCCTGCCCCTTCCACGATGGGCACAAGTGCGGCCCAGTCGTGCAGCTTAAGGTTAGCTTCGCAGACCACGTCGAGTTGGCCCGTCGCCAGCATGGCGTAGTTGTAGCAATCGCCGCCCATGACCATGCGCTTGTGATCGGTCTTGGCGGCAAGGCCCATGAAGTGGCCGCCGTCATGATCGTCGAAATAGTGCGGCCCGGTCGTCGCCAGCGTTGCATCGGACAGCTCCCGGCAAATGCGCGTCTGCACGGGCTTGCCGTTGAGCGTGGTCTGCATCCCCATCGCGCCGACCCAGCGCTCTCCGGTGATCGGCTGATCGAGGACTCCGAGTACGGGGAAACCTTCGACGACGAGCGCGATCAGCGTGCCGAAGATGGGACGCCCGGCAAGGAAGCCCGCCGTTCCGTCGATGGGATCGAGCACCCAGCTGCGACCGGACGATCCTGCGGTCGAGCCGAACTCCTCACCAATGATCGTATCGCGCGGCACTTCAGCGGTGAGAATGCGGCGCATCGCCTCCTCGGCGGCGCGATCCGCCAGGGTGACCGGCGTGGCATCGCCCTTGCGCTCTGCCGCCACGGTGCGGAAATGCGGGCGGATGGCGGCAGCGGCGGCGTCTGCGAGGCGCATGGCGAGGGCGATGTCGTTATCGAGCTTCATGCCCCGGCTCTGCCTGCTCCGCCCCGACCCGGTCAAGGCGCAGAACACGATTCGTCATTGGACAAACACCCTCGCGCAATTTTAAGGGGGGCGTGACGGACGACACGCATGGGAAGTTTCAGGGGCGCTAACCCTCGCGTGCATCGTTTGTCTGGGGGCACGCAGAATGAGTCGCAACAACCGGCCTGGGGTCGACAAGGCCATAGTCTCACCCATCGCCACGCGCGACGGGCAGCCGATCTCATACAGCAGGGCGCCAGCCGCCGATCTCGAGCGCTGGGTCGGCCGGTTCTACGTCACCATTGTCGGCGCGCCGCCGGAACATCGCCTCGACTGCGGGTTGCTCAGCGATTTCGCCTGCATCCGGATGCAGTTGCGCGGCGACTGGGAAGCCACGACTGCAGACGGCGTGCAGACGTCGGGGCGCGCTGCGATGCTGTTCGGTCCCCATTCCAGGCGCATGCCGATCAGCGTGACCGGCAGCTTCATCAGCATCGGCATATTCCTGCGCCCCGGCGTGTGCCATGCGCTCAACGGGCCTGACGTCGCCAGCCTGACCGACCGCCTTGCCACCTTCAGCGATCTCGGCATGCCAGAAGCCCGTTGGCTCGATCTGTTCGACCCGGCGGATTCGCCCGAGGACTGGGTCAAGGCGATGGAGCACGAGATGCGCAGCCTGATTGCCGAACGTGCCGTGCGCGAACCCGATCCTGTGTCGGCGCGGTTCGAGGCGGCAGCATTCTCCGACCCAACGGTCAGCATCGCTCAGATCGCCAATGAATTCGGCGTCGAACAGCGCCGGCTCGAACGGATCGTGCGCCGCGATTTCGGCATGCCGCCCAAGCAGGTGCTGCGCCGTGCGCGGGCACTCGACATGGCCAGCCACCTGCGCGGCGTGGCCGATCACGACGAAGCCGAGGCGATTGCCCTGCGCTACTATGACCAGAGCCACCTCATCCGCGAGTTCACAGCCCTGTTCGGCATGAGCCCGCGCCAATTCGTGGAACGGCCGCAACCGCTGATGACGCTGGGGCTGGAAACCCGGCAGGCGCGTCGGCTCGAGGAAATCCGCAGGCTCGAACCCGGCGAGGTCAAGCCTTGGGAGTGAGCATGGTTGCGTGGGCCTGTCTCACCGCCTAGGCCCTCCGCATGGCAAGGGCTGACCGTCTCGAACGTCTCGACAAGCGCCGCTCCGAAATGGAAGCGGACTACCGCGCCGCGCTGATCGAGGCGCTGGAGGTGACCGCTGCAGGCAAATGGGGCCTGTTCGACCACAACGCTGACAAGATCATGCGCGCGGCGACGGCGCCGATCATCGACAAGCTGACGGAACTCGCCGACGAGATCGCCGAGGCGCGCGAAGCCCTGTTCATGGAGCCGTTCACGCTCCACGACGAGTTCATGGCCTCGCGGGGCAAGCCGCCAGCCAACGCCGTGGGCGAGCCCAAGCAGGCTCGCGCATGGCTGGAACGCTTGAAGCGTCCGGATTAGTCGAACAGGCTCGAGACCGAGCTTTCGTCGGCGATGCGGCGCACGGCCTCGCCGATCAGCGGGGCGATCGTCAGCACGCGAATGCGATCCGATGCAGCGGTGGCTTCGGTCGGCATGATCGTGTCGGTGATCACCAGTTCCTTGAGCGCCGAATTGCTCACGCGGGCAACCGCGCCGCCCGACAGGACGCCGTGGGTGATATAGGCCGAAACGCCCGCAGCACCTGCATCCAGCAGCGCCTGCGCCGCGTTGCACAGGGTGCCGCCCGAATCGATGATGTCGTCGATCAGGATGCACATGCGGCCCTTCACGTCGCCGATGATGTTCATGACCTCGGACTGGCCGGGACGGTCGCGACGCTTGTCGACGATGGCGAGAGGCGCGTTGTTGAGGCGCTTGGCCAGCGAGCGGGCGCGGACCACGCCGCCGACGTCGGGCGAGACGACCATCAGCTCCTGCGTGCCGTAGCGGGTCTGGATGTCGGCAGCCATGACCGGGGCGGCAAAGAGGTTGTCGGTCGGGATATCAAAGAAGCCCTGGATCTGTCCGGCATGGAGGTCCACTGCCAGCACGCGATCGGCTCCTGCCTGGGTGATCAGGTTGGCCACCAGCTTGGCCGAAATCGGCGTGCGCGGGCCGGGCTTGCGGTCCTGGCGGGCGTACCCGAAGTAGGGCACCACCGCCGTGATGCGCTTGGCCGAGGCACGACGCAGTGCGTCGATGCAGATCAGCAGTTCCATCAGGTTGTCGTTCGCGGGGTAGCTCGTCGACTGCACGACGAAGACGTCCTCGCCGCGGACGTTCTCGTGGATTTCCACGAAGACTTCCTCGTCGGCAAAGCGGCGCACGCTGGCGTCGGTCAGCGGCATTTCGAGATAGGCCGAAATGGCGCGGGCGAGCGGCAGGTTGGAGTTGCCGGCCATGATCTTCATTGCGTGCGATTCCCTCGGATTCGATCCCCGTTCGGCCCTTAGCCCAAGATGACAGCTTTGCAACTCTTCGGAGCCACGGGCGTTGCCGCCCGGCAAACAGTCCCTTAGGAGTTAGGCCATGGCCGATACCCTTCGCATCACCCTCGCCCAGCTCAACCAGTCGGTTGGCGATCTTGCCGCAAACGTTGCGGCCATGCTTGCCGTGCGCGAAAGCAATCCGGATTCAGACCTGATCGTCTATCCCGAACTGATGCTGATCGGCTATCCGCCCGAGGATCTGATCATGAAGCCCGCGCTGATCGAACGCGCGGCGGCGGAGCTGGAAAAGCTGGCCAAGGTCACGGCAGACGGCGGCCCTGCCATGCTGGTCGGCTCGGTCTTCGTGCGCGATGGCGATCTGCACAACGGCGTTGCCCTGCTCGAAGGCGGACGCATTGCCGCCACCCGCTTCAAGTACGAGTTGCCCAACTACGGCACTTTTGACGAGAAGCGCTACTTCATGCCAGGCCCGCTGCCGGAACCGGTGCTGTTCAAGGGCGCGATGCTGGGCCTGCCCATCTGCGAGGACATCTGGCACCCCGATGTCTGCCGCCACCTCGCTGATCTCGGCGCGGAAATCTTCATCTGCATCAACGGCTCGCCTTACGAGATCGACAAGGACGTGCTGCGCATTGATGGCGTGGCCAAGCGCCGTGCGATCGATACCGGCATCCCGCTCGCCTACCTCAACCGCGTCGGCGGGCAGGACGAGATCGTGTTCGATGGTGCCAGCTTCGTCGTCGGCCCTGAAGGCGCGCTGTGGGTGCAGATGCCGGACTGGGAAGAATCGGTCGTCACTACGGTCTGGACGCAGACCGCCGTCGGCTCCGGCTCGCGCTGGCGGTGCGAACCGGGCGTGGACCACGAACTCGCCGAGCATCCCGAGGACATCTACTGCGCGATGGTCATGGCCCTGCGCGATTATGTGAACAAGAACCGCTTCCCGGGCGTCGTGCTGGGCCTGTCGGGCGGGATCGACTCGGCCATCTGCGCTGCAATCGCCGTCGATGCGCTTGGCGCGGACCGGGTTTGGTGCGTCATGCTGCCGAGCCGCTACACCTCGCAGGAGAGCCTCGAGGATGCCGAAGGCTGCGCCGACATGCTCGGCGTCCGCCTCGATACCGTGCCGATCGCCCCGGCGGTGGATGCCTTCGACGTCATGCTCGCCCCGGTGTTCACCGGCAAGCAGCCCGACCTGCCCGAGGAAAACATCCAGTCGCGTATTCGCGGCGTGACGCTGATGGCCCTTTCGAACAAGTTCGGTCCAATGCTGGTGACCACCGGCAACAAGAGCGAGATGAGCGTCGGCTATGCCACGATCTATGGCGACATGAACGGCGGCTACAACCCGCTCAAGGACGCCTACAAGACGACAGTCTTCGCCGTATCCGAATGGCGCAACACGCGGCGTCCGAAGATCGGCCTTGGCCCCGATGGTCCGGTGATGCCGCAGCGGATCATCACCAAGCCGCCCAGCGCCGAACTGCGCCCCGACCAGAAGGATTCGGATTCGCTGCCGCCTTACGATGTGCTCGATGCGATCCTGCAGGGGCTGGTGGAGAACGAGAAGAGCGTCGACCAGATCGTGGCCGAAGGTCATGACCGCGCCACTGTGGTACGAGTGGAGCGGCTGCTGAACCTCGCCGAGTACAAGCGGCGTCAGGCCCCTCCGGGGGTGAAGCTCGGCGCCCGCAACTATGGCCGCGATCGGCGCTATCCGATAACCCACGGTTTCCGCACCGGAACCTGAAAAGCGCTTTCCCGTAGTCTGTCCATGCCTGCCAAAGGCCTGACAAATATCGGGAAAGTGCCGAATGCGCCGAAGTTCGCGTCTGAAGGGTAGCGGTTATCTGGTTTCCAGCGTCAGCGTGGTTCTGCTGGGCATTCCGGCGCTGAAGTCGGCAAAGGACGAACAGGCCATGTTGCTGGCGATCATTGCGGGCATGGCCTTGTCGATCGTCGGCATGGCGCTGCGCTGGCGGTCGCATCGGGTGGAAGCAACGGAAGAGTGAGGCCGTCAGCCGGCAGACGCTGACCGACCATTCCTGTCGCGCCATTTCGGCAGAGTTCCCGTTCCGGAGCCTATTGATTTCACGAGCGATCCAGCGGACCTTTTCCGGGGCAGGAGCCTTGGCGGAGGGGATCGATGGCTGGCAGTGAAGACCCGGAGCCGGTCGCTTCCGATCAGGGTGTGATCCACAGGGTCAGGGCCTATGTCGCTTCCGCAGTCGCCTCGGCCTACAGCAGCAAAAGCAGCATTGTTTCTTCCCGCACTCCGCAACAGTCGCTCGAGCGGCGCAGGGAAGTTCTCGAGGAACTCGGCACATCGCTGGACCATCCGGCGGGGTCCATGGGGCTCGCCTTCTCGGGCGGCGGCATCCGCAGTGCGACGATCTCCCTTGGCGTGGCGCAGGCGCTGGTTGAAAAGGACCGCCTGCTCGATTTCGACTACTGCTCCACCGTCTCCGGCGGCGGTTACCTTGGGAGCTTCCTTGGCGCGATGTTCCTGCCAAGAACCGCGCGCGGCCCCGAAGCCATGGCCGCTCCTGCGTCGACAGACGCGCTGCAGAGGCAGGCAAATTTCGTTCGGGAGGCTCTCGCCAGCAAGCAGAACGCGCAGGAGATCAGCGGACCGGAAAACGGGAAGCGCGTGCGCAATCCGGTATGGTGGCTGCGCGAACACAGCCGCTATCTCGCCCCGGATGGTGGCTCGGACTATTTTGTCGCTGCCGCCTACATGATCCGCAACTGGATCGCGATGACCTATGTGATCGCCTTGCCGCTGGCATTGCTGTGGCTGACCGTGGTCACGGCTACTGCGCTGCTGCTGAATCATGGTGGTGCGATTGCCGGTTTCATCGCGCCGACGGGAAACGCTCCGTGGAAATTCAGCGTTATCTGGCTCGGGAGCGCAGCAGCCGCCTTCCTCGCCCTTTCGGCCGGGATCGCCTATTGGCTGACCGAATACATGTCGACGCGGTTTACGTCACATGAGGAGCGCGTTGCCTGGCCGAGGATAGCGCTGGTCCTGACCGGCCTGCTGGCCATGGCAATCGCCGGGGTCCTCGCAGACCGCGTGTTCCGTCATGGCCTCATCGGCAATCCTCCGGTCACGCTACGCTTTCTCGTTGGCCTGGGGACTGCCAGCACAGTCGCCGGTGGTGCTTTTGCGTTCTTCACCGCGCTTGCAGTTCCCTATCAGGCGGAAGGCAAAGCGGTGCCGGGCGAAGCCGTCATTGCCGAGGCGCGGCGACGATTTACACGGATCAGCGCGATGTTCCTGGGAGTTGCTCTGGGCCTCGGAGCACTGGCGCTGGTCGATACGCTGTCGATGACGCTGTTCTCGTGGCTGATTGAACACGGCAGGCGCAACGGCCCCGCGGGCGCACTGGCCGCTCTGCTTTCGCCAGTCCTGGCGTGGCTGATCCACAAGCTGCCCAAAATGCTGTCCGGTCGGGAAAGCAGCATCGGGGCGCTTCTTTCAAAATGGATCTGGACGCTGGCCCTGATCGCCGGGCTAGCCATGCTGTTGACCCTGGCCATTTCCATCCACCTGCTCGTGCAAGCCATGGTGTTCGGCACGGAGTGGGCGGCGATCGGCAAGGCACCGATTGCCTTGGCGGAATGGCAAATGACAGGAACGGCCGTCCACAGCCTGGCGTTCAGCTTTGCTGCAATCCTGGCGCTGACGCTGGTGACAGGAGCCTCGGTCGGCTTCATCAACCTGTCGTCCCTGCATGGCCTCTACGCATCGCGCCTGACGCGGGCCTATCTGGGCGCCAGCAATCTGCGCCGCATCACCCGATCAGGCGCGCGCAGAGGCGCTGGCATCACCGAAAGCGACCCTGACGACCAGATCCCCGCATCGGTCTATTTCCGGCAGCCGACGGCCGGCCCCCTCCATCTCGTCAATGTCACTCTCAACGAGACGCACAGCCGTGACGGCAGCCAGTTGCTCGATCGCGACCGCAAGGGTGTGCCGCTGGTCTTCGCCCCGGAAGGCGTGTGGATCGATCCAGCGCGACAGGAATCGGGCCTGAAAGACACGCCGATCAGCTGGGAAACGATGGCCAAGGCTGGCGTCGAGGCCCTTTCGCTGGGCCAGCTTTGCGCGATCTCGGGTGCAGCCGCGTCGAGCGCAATGGGTTCGCGGACGACGCTGGGGGGCGCGCTGGCCTTCACGCTGGCCAACATCCGCCTCGGTTACTGGTGGGAAGTGAACAACCTGATCCGTGGCGAGGTAACCGGCGCGAAGCGGTGGTTTCATCGGCTCACCCGCCCGGTGCGGACCTACTTCTACCTGCTCAACGAGATGCGCGGCAGTTACTCGCGCGAATATGGGCGGCTCAACATATCGGACGGCGGACACTTCGAAAACTCCGGCGCCTACGAGCTGCTGCGTCGCGATGTGAAGCTGGTCGTGGTCTGCGACAACGGTGCCGACCCCGATTATGCGTTTGAAGACCTCGAGTTGCTGATCCGTAAGGCACGGATCGACCTCGGCATCAGGATCGCGGTCACGCCCTCTCAGGAGCTGCAAGGTCTCGTGGGAGCGCAGGGGGCCGGACTGTTCTTCAACGGTTCCCCGGGCGACTGGCGCACGCGCAGCACTCCCGGCAGCACGCCGCAAGGGGCATTCGCCCTGATGCTGGATGTCCGCAACGACGACGGCAAGGTGACCAATCGCATCGTCTGGCTCAAGCCCCGGCGCTTCGATGGCCTGCCGCAGGACGTGCTCGGCTACGCCGCCCACAATCCGGCCTTTCCGCAGGAAAGCACCGGCGACCAGTTCTTCGACGAGGCGCAGTGGGAAAGCTATCGCGCCTTGGGCGAATGCATGATGCGGCGCCTGCTGGGCGAGACCGCAGAGGGCAACGACATCCTCAGGAAGTTGATCCCGTAACTGGAGTTGTTGCGAACGATTCGCATTGACCGGATGAGGCGAACCACCTACTTTGCGAATCGTTCGCAAGAAAGGACTCCGATGGCCTCCCAGAAGCCGGTCAGCGATGGCCCGAACCGCTACGATGAATTGATTGCCGCCCTGCGCCGCCCGCAGGATGTGCGCGGGCTTTCGCTCAAGGGGCTGCACCTGATCATGGCGATGCGGGTCTGTGCCATGTTCGAAGCTTCGGGCAGGGATCCCGTGCCGGATCTGGCGCAGCGCTATCGCAGCGTCGAAGCGGCCTGCGCCGTGCATGGGCTGGTGCAGACCATCAAGCAGGTCTGGCCGGAACCCTTCATGGTCAACCGTCCGTGCTGCCTTGCCATAACGCCCGACGAGGCAACGCTTGCCAACCTCGGTCGCGCGGCTGTTTCCGCGCATCGCGATCTGTTCTCGGCGGCAATTGCAGGCTTCGTCCGCGCCGACCGGCACGAAGCGCTCTACAACGCGACGATCCACGCCGTTGCCCTGATACCGTAACCGCCAGCCTTCCCCTTGAAGGAGCGGCGCGCTAGGGCAGCGCGCATGACCACGGTAACCCGCTTCGCCCCCTCGCCCACCGGCAAGCTTCACGTCGGCAACGTCCGCACCGCGCTCCACAACTGGCTGCTGGCCAAGAAGACCGGGGGCAAGTTCCTGCTGCGCATCGACGATACCGATGCCGAGCGCAGCCGCGAAGAGCACGTCGAATCCATCCGTGCCGACCTTGCCTGGCTTGGCCTGACCTACGACGGCGAGGAGCGCCAATCGCTGCGCACCGAACTCTACGAACGCGAGTTCCAGCGTCTGGTCGAGGCCGGTCGCATCTACCGCGCTTACGAGACTGCGCAGGAACTGGACCTCAAGCGCAAGATCCTGCTCGGCCGAGGCCTGCCGCCGATCTACGACCGCGCAGCGCTCAAGCTGACCGAGGCGGATCATGAAGCGAAGGCGGCTGCGGGCGAGAAACCGCACTGGCGTTTCCTGCTCGACCACGATCAGCCGATTGCGTGGGAGGACGGCATTCGCGGCCCTCAGACCTTCGACCCGCGCCAGATGTCGGACCCGGTGATCCGCCGCGCCGACGGCTCGTGGCTCTACATGCTGCCCTCGGCGATCGACGACATTGCCATGGGCGTTACCGACGTGCTGCGCGGCGAAGACCACGTCTCGAACACGGCAACGCAGATCCAGATGTTCACGGCATTAGGCGCCCAGCCGCCCCGCTTTGCCCACGAAGCGCTGCTCACTGGCAGCGAAGGCAAGCTGTCCAAGCGGCTCGGTGCGCTCGGCATGGCCGATTTTCGCGAACAGGGGGTCGAACCTGAGGCAATCGTGGCGCTGCTTGCCCGTCTCGGCACCTCCGATCCGGTTGATGCCACGCTCGATGCAGCAGCTCTTGCCGAAAGCTTCGACCTTTCCCGCTTCGGCCGCGCGCCCGCGCGCTTCGACGAGGCAGACCTCCACCGCGTCAACGCCCAGATCGTGCACCGCCTGCCCTATGCCCGCGTTGCCCACCTCCTGCCCGAAGGCATGGGCGAAACCGCATGGGATGCGATCCGTCCCAACCTTGCGCATATCGACGAGGCAAAGGACTGGTGGCAGGTGGTCACTGGCCCGGTGACTGCGCCAGCGTTCGATGAGGAAACGCGCGCTTACCTTGGCGAGGCGGCCAAGGTCACGGCCACGCTGGACTGGTCCGCCGACCCATGGCGCGCCCTGACTGCCGCGCTCAAGGACAGCACCGGCCGCAAGGGCAAGGCGCTGTTCCTGCCCTTGCGCCAGGCCCTCACCGGCCATGACCACGGCCCCGAGATGGCCGCGCTCCTGCCGCTCATCGCCCAGGATGAGGCGGTGCGGCGGTTAGGTCTTTAAACTCCAACCCGCTCGTCCTGAGCCTGTCGAAGGACGTTTGCGCTGCGCCAGATGCTTCGACAAGCTCAGCATGAGCGGGGTTTGGTGTAATTAAAAGGGGCGGCAGCCGCATGGCCCCGCCCCTCTTTACCAACCGAAAATCCGATCAGGCAGCGACGACGCTGGCCTTGCGGATCACGCCCGGGTTTGCCGGCGGCTCGCCCTTGGGCAGCGCATCGATCAGGTCCATGCCGCTCTCGACCTGGCCCCATACGGTGTACTGCTTGTCGAGGAAGCGCGCATCGTCGAAGCAGATGAAGAACTGGCTGTTGGCCGAGTGCGGATAGCTGGTGCGCGCCATCGAGCAAACGCCGCGCACGTGCGGTTCATCGTTGAATTCGGCCTTGAGGTCCGGCTTGCTAGATCCGCCCATGCCGGTGCCCTGCGGGCAGCCGCCCTGCGCCATGAAACCGGGGATCACGCGGTGGAACTTCACGCCATCGTAGAAGCCCTCGTTCGCCAGTTCCTTGATGCGCTCGACATGGCCGGGGGCCAGATCGGGGCGCAGCTTGATCACAACATCGCCGGAATCGAGCGTGAGGACCAGTTTTTCGTCAGCCATTTGTCGCAATCCTTGCTTGTTTGCGCGCCGATATAAGGCATGCGAAAAGAAAGTCACGCATAGGTCTGCTAGGCGGTTGCAATTGACGCCTCAGCCGGTAACCCGCGCCTATGGAGCGCGACGACGACATCATCGACAGCCTGCTCCCCGACGTGGACGAAGCGCCCGCGCCGGTTGAGCCGTCGCGCAATGCAGAGAGCCTCGACGAAGAGGACAACACCCTCCGCCCCGGCTTTGTCCGCCGCGTCGCCGAAGCGCTCGAAGCGGGTGATGACGAGACCGTCTACAACCTCGTCGAACCGCTCCACCCGGCCGACATCGCCGACCTTTTCGAACTGATCGATCAGGATGACCGCGTAAGGCTCGCCCGCGCGATCAACGACCTCATGGGCGGCGAGGTCCTCGCCGAACTCAACGACCACGTACGCGAACTGCTGGTCGAAGAGCTCGAGCCCGAGGAAGTTGCCGACCTTGCCGAGCAGATGGAGACGGACGACGCCGTCGCCCTGATCGAGGACCTCGACGAGGAAGACCAGCAGGCCGTCCTTGCCGAGATGGAGCCGGAGGATCGCGCCGCGATCGAATCCGCGCTGTCCTACCCGGAAGAAACCGCCGGCCGCCTGATGAGCCGCGATCTGATCGCGGTGCCCGAGGCGATGACCGTGGGTGACCTGATCGACTACCTGCGCCGCGACGACGAACTGCCCACCGAATTCTGGGAAGTGTTCATCGTCGATCACAAGCACCATCCGGTCGGCACCTGCAGCCTCAGCTGGATCCTGCGCGCGCCGCGCAGCGTGCCGTTAGCCGACGTGATGAAGCGCGACCAGACGCTGATCCCGGTCTCGATGGATCAGGAAGAAGTCGCGCTTCGCTTCCAGAAGTACGCGCTGATCTCGGCTGCAGTCGTTGACGAGAGCGGTCGCCTCGTCGGCCAGATCACCGTCGACGACATCGTCCACATCATTCAGGAAGAGGCGAGCGAGGACATCCTGCGCCTGTCCGGTGCAGGCGATGGCGACATCAACGAGCCGATCCTGCTGACGGTGCGCACCCGCCTGACGTGGCTGGTGGTCAATCTCGGCACCGCAATCATCGCGTCCTCGGTCGTCGGCCTGTTCCAGGGCGCGATTGCAAAGCTGGCGCTGCTCGCCGTGCTGATGCCGATCGTCTCTGGCATGGGCGGCAATGCGGGCACGCAGACACTGGCCGTTGTCGTTCGCGCCATCGCCACCAACCAGCTGACCAGTTCGAACACGATCCGCATGATCCTGCGCGAACTGCGCATCGCCGCCACCAACGGTGCCGCGCTGGGCCTGATGATCGGCACGGGCACGGCGCTGCTGTTCGGCAACCCGCTGCTTGGCGGCGTGATCGGCGCGGCGATGGTGATCAACAACCTTGTCGCCGGTCTTGCCGGAATCATGGTCCCGGTGACCCTTGATCGGCTCAAGGTGGATCCGGCTGTCTCTTCGGCCGTATTCGTGACCATGGCGACCGATGTCATGGGCTTCTTCTCGTTCCTCGGTCTCGCCGTGTTGAGCGGCTTGGCTTAGCATTCTGGTGCTTCGACAGGCTCAGCATGAGCGGCTCTTGAGGAACCTCAACACACTCCGCTCGTCCTGAGCCTGTCGAAGGACGCAAGGCGCAACGGGAAAGTTCGGGATCAGACAATGCCCCTGCACATGACCAAGGTGGCCTACGGTGCTCAATCACTGGCCGAGATCCACGAATGGTTCTCTGACACAGGTCGTCGCGGCGGCGCCAAGGTCGCCTACCTCACCACCCGCAACCGCCCCAAGCGTGCGGAGGAAATGATCGGCGGCTCGCTCTACTGGATTCACAAGCACCAGCTCGTCGCCCGCTCGGAGATCGTCGGATTCGAAGAAGCCGAGGGCGGTCGCACCAACATCGTCGTCAGCACCAGGCTGATCGACGTCCACCCCAAGCCCCGCCGCGCGCACCAGGGCTGGCGCTACCTCGAAGATGCCGACGCGCCTGCGGATCTTGGCGATGGCGAGGCGGGAGAAGTCCTGCCCGCTCAGATCGCCTCCGAACTGGCCAAGCTCGGGCTGGTCTAAGCCTTGCCCGCAGCCTCGCGCGCCAATACCTTGCGGATCAGGTCGGCATAGACGTCCGGCTCCTGCGCGCCCGGCACGATCAGCTTGCCGTTGATCACCACTGCGGGGACGCCGGTGACGTTCCAGTCCCACGCCTGCCGCTCCTCGGCGGTGACGATTGCATCGATCTGCGGGTCGATCATTGCCTGAAGCGCATTGAGCCGGGGCAGGCCGAGGCTTTCCGCAACTTCCGCCAGCACTTCGGGATCGGAGACATTGCGCCGCACCTTAAAGTGCGCATCGAACAAAGCGCGCTTGAGTTCGACCTGACGCTCCGGCCCGAATTCGCGCAGGGTCCAGGTCAGCAGCCGGTGCGCCATCCGCGTGTTCCACATCATCGCCGGTGGTGCTTCGCCATCGCCGGTGTAGTCGAACGAATAGCCCGCGCGCTCGGCGGCTTGTCGCAGGGTTTCGCGCACACCGGCCGATTGCTCTGCGGTGCGGCCATACTTGCGCTGGATATGCGCAGCCTGCTCCTCGCCTTCCTCGGGCAGGTCGGGGTTCAGCTCGAACGGATGGAAGCGCACGGTGGCATCCACCTCGCCGTCCATCCCGGCCAGCGCCTTGTCGAGCTGATTGAGGCCGATCACGCACCACGGGCACATCACGTCGGACCAGATGTCGAGCGTGACCTTGGCGGGCGCGCTCATTGCGAGAGCCACCATTTCAGCAGGTGATGCGCCACGGCGAAAGGCGGCGGCGCAATGAACGCACCGTCTTCGGCCCCGGTCATGGCGTAACGAACTTCCTCGCGGGTAAACCAGCGCGCGTCGTCGAGTTCGGTCTCGTCGATGGTAATCTCGCGCTGCGTGGTGAATGCATGGCAGGCGATCATCAGCGAGGACGGGAACGGCCAGGGCTGGCTTGCGACAAAGCGCACCTCGCCGACCTTCACGCCAGCCTCCTCCTGCACCTCGCGGCGCACGGCATCTTCAAGGCCCTCACCGGGTTCGACGAAACCGGCAAGCGCCGAATAGCGCCGAGGCGGGAAACGCGGCTGGCGACCGAGCAGCAATTCGCCCTCGCACTCCACCGTCATGATCGTCACGGGATCAACGCGCGGGAAGTGTTCTGCCTTGCAGGCATCGTTGGTGCAGCTGCGTTGCCAACCGCCCTTGGCGAGCTTCGTCGCCGACCCGCAGCGGGCGCAGAAGCGGTGCCGAGCATGCCAGTCGACCAGACTGCGCGCGCCGCCGTAGATGGTTAGGTCCGCAGGCGAGAGCGAGCCCATTGCTGCCCACAGCCGAGGATTGGGCGGCGCGACACTGCCGATGATCGCCGGCGTCACTTGCGCAAAGCAGCCACGGCCGTCCTCGCTGAGGCCAAGGAACACCAGTTCCGCATCGGGATCGGCATCGGCCAGTGTGCCCCAGTCAAGCCCGCCATCGGGCGCGATCACCGGGTCGATCCCCTCCAGTCGCAGCAGCCGCGCGCGCCAGTTCATCAAGCTGCCGAGCTTGTCCGCATCGCCCCGGATATGGTCGGCGCGGTCAAGTCCGCCGCCAGCAAAAGCAATCGTCGTGTCCATCAGGCTGCGGCCTTCTTCCCTGTTACATCGGCCAGCACGGCCTTTGCGAATTCGCGGTGCACCGGATAGGCGTCGGACGGCATGTACTGGGTATAGACCCCGGCGCGCAGCCCCACCCGGTAGTTGACGAAGCCTACTGTCCCGGCAGCCCCGGCCCAGCCGAAGGTCCCGGCATCCTCGCCCAGCCCGACCGACCCGCCTGCGCCGAAGCCGTTGCCCTTGATGAAGGACTGCGAAAGGTCGGTGCCCGCTGGCAGGAGATTGCTCGTCCCCAGCCGCACCGCCGCCTCGCTCATCACCTGAGTGCCATCGATGCGCCCGAAGCCCAGCAGCATCCGCAGGAACCGGTCATAGTCGCGAGGGCTGGAAACCAGCCCCGCGCCGCCGAACGGATAGGGCGGCTGATCGAGATAGATCGAAGCCTTGGCCGGATCGACCGGCAGCAGTGTCCCGCCCAGCGCCGCATAGTTCGTGGTCAGGCGCCCGACCTCGCTCTCCGGCACGCGGAACCAGGTCGAGGTCATGCCGCATGGCCCGAACACGCGCTCGGCCAGAAACGCATCGAACGGCTTGCCCGATGCCACTTCGATCACCCGCCCCATCAGGTCCAGCGCGACCGAATAGCTCCACACGGTGCCGGGTTCGTAAACCAGCGGCATCGTCGCCAGGACATCGGCAAATTCGGCCAGACTGCTTAGCGGTTTGGGCGCATCCATGCCCGGAAAGCGCATCCGGCTCGCCTGCCCCGGTACCAGCCCTGCGCTGATATAGGCGTCCTTGATCGGCCCTTTCTGGATGATTGAATAGCCCAATCCAGCCGTGTGCGTCAGCAGGTGCCGCACCGTAATCTGCGCCTTGGCCGGACGAAGATCGGTGATCGACCCATCTGGCGTGACCTGCACCTGCATCTTGCCGAACGCCGGCAGCAGGTCGGCAATCGGCTGGTCGAGCCGCAGCTTGCCTTCGTCCACCAACATCATTGCGGCCATGCCGGTGATCGGCTTGGTCATCGAATAGATGCGGAACAGGCTGTCCATGTCGACCGGCAGCGCCAGCCCCTTGGCCAGCGAGCCACGGGCAATGTCCAGCGGTGGCTCGCTCGATCCCCAGCCCAGCGCGGCAATCATGCCCGGCAGCTTGCCCGACGAGACATAGCCATCGACCATCCCCGCCACCGTGGGAAAACGTGCCTCAGCCGCAGCGCTGGCCCAAGCCAGACGCGGCAATACGATGCTTCCCGCGACCAGACCCAGCGAGCCGATGAATCCACGCCGCGAAACCGAAACCTGCTGCATTCCTCAGTCAGTCCTTCCAGCGACCGCCAGCCGCGCCGCCTTGGCGAACACGGTCGGCAATCCGGCGGCCTCGATCGTCTCGACCGGCCACCATTCTCCCTCGGGCAGACTAACCGCTTGTGCCTGAACCGGAAGCATCAATTGCAATTCGAGATCGAAATGCGTGAAGCCGTGGCGCACAACGCCGGCAGGGCGCCACTCCCCCTCAAGCCCGTCGGGACCATCGCCCTTGGCTGACCAGCCATCGTCCGGCAGCGCCCGCATCCCGCCGAGCATTCCCCGCCCCGGCCTGCGCACCAGCAGCACCTCGCCATCGCGCTCGATCCAGTAGGCGCGGCCTGCGCGCACCGGCTTGGCTTTCTTCGCCGCCTTAACCGGCAACCGCTCGGGCGAACCCTCGGCATAGCCCCGGCAAAGTTCGCGCAACGGGCACAGCATGCAGCGCGGGCTCCGCGCCGTGCAGATCGTCGCGCCAAGGTCCATCATCCCTTGCGCGAAATCCCCGGCGCGCTCTTCGGGGGTCACCTGTCCGGCAGCAAAGCGGATCGCCGCCTTGCCTGCAGGCAGCGGCTCGTCAATCGCGAAGAGCCTCGACACCACCCGCTCGACATTGGCATCGACCACCACCGCCCGCTGTCCGAAGGCAATCGCCGCCACTGCAGCAGCGGTATACTCGCCCAGCCCCGGCAACCCGCGCAAACCCGCTTCCGTATCGGGAAAGGCACCGCCCCGCGCCGCCACCGCCCGCGCACAGGCCAGCAGATTGCGCGCCCGCGCATAATACCCGAGCCCCGCCCAGGCCGCCATCACATCGGCATCGTCCGCCGCCGCCAGATCGCTCACCTTCGGCCAGCGTTGCGTGAACTTCGCAAAGTACGGCCCGACCGCCGCCACCGTCGTCTGCTGCAGCATGACCTCGGACAGCCAGACCTTGTACGGATCCTGCCGCTCTTCGCCGGGAAGGCGCCGCCACGGCAGGCGCCGCGCGTTGGCATCGTACCACGCCAGCAGCAGCGGGGCGATTGCCTCCGGATCGAACGACTTTGCGGCTTCCTCTCTGGCTTGCATCGCGCACCTATGGCATGGCGCGAAGCGATATGGAAAGCACCCCTTCGGACGCGCCGAAACGCAAGAGCTCCCGGTCGACGAAGGCCGAGGCAGGCAAGCTCTACGCCCCGAAACCCTATGAGCGTCCGCGCGGCGGCGAGGCCCGCCAGATCGCCGATCTCATGCCCGCCATCGGCCGCACCGCGTTCCGCCGCTTCGGCTTCGTGCAATCCAGCGTCGTCACCCGCTGGCCCGAAATCGTCGGCGAACGCCACGCGCGCCACTGCATGCCGGAATCGATCCGCTTCCCGCCCGGCGAGAAATCGGAAGGCATCCTGCAACTTGTCGTCAGCCCTGCCCATGCGCCGCTGATCCAGCATGTCACGCCCGAGATCATCGACCGGGTGAACCGCTTTTTCGGCTACAATGCCGTGGCCAAGGTGAAGATTCGGCAAGGCGCGGTTCAGGCACCAAAGCCCAAGGAGGCCCCGCGCGCGGCGCCTCCCTCGCTCAAACCGATACCGATGGAATTGGGGGATTCGCTGCGCGATATCGGCGATCCCGAATTGCGCACGGTGCTGGAATCGCTGGCGCGCAGTCTGGACAGTGCAACCGGGGGGAAGAAGATCGGATGATTCGCAAGTTCATTGCAGCAGCGATTGCGGCCACCGCGCTCGTGGCGTCAGGGGCATCGGGTCAGGCTGCGAGAAAGCCCGCACCGCGCCCCGCCGGCGGTCTGAACTGGGCCGTCACCGGTTCGGTCACGCCTGAGGGCCATCACGTGCTCGGCAATCCTGCCGCCAAACTGCGCGTGATCGAGTTCGTCAGTTACACTTGCCCGCACTGCTCGCACTTCGAAACCGAGTCCGAAGGCCAGCTCAAGATCGGCATGATCGCTCCGGGCAAGGGCGCGGTCGAAGTGCGCAACTTCGTGCGCGATCCGGTCGACATGACCGTGGCGCTGATCACCAATTGCGTGCCGGCCAACCGATTTTTCCAGCTGCATACCGCATTCATGCGCCTGCAGCCCCAATGGATCGGCCCGCTCACCAATTCGACCGAGGCACAACGCCAGCGCTGGACCACTGGCGCCTTCGCCAGCCGCACCCGCGCCATCGCCAGCGACTTCAAGCTTTATGACTTCATGGCCGCACGCGGCATGGACCGGCAGGCAATGGACCGCTGCCTTGCGAACGAGGCTCTCGCCAAGAAGCTCGCCCAGCAGACCGATGATGCAGCGGAAAAGCTCGGTGTCACCGGCACCCCCAGCTTCATGATCGATGGCATCCTGCTTGCCGGCACGCATGACTGGGATTCGCTGCGCCCGCAGATCCTCGCGCGGATGAACTGATCCACAATCCCGGAGCGACGCCCCTTCAAACCCCGGCAACAATCCGCTAGCGTCCCCTCCAAACCGCCAGAAAACGGGAATATCCAGACGATGAAACTCGCCCGCGCGCTCCTGCTTGCCACCCTTCCCCTGACGCTGGGTCTCGCCGCCTGCGACAAGAAGGACGCCGCCGCCGGGGGCGACGTCGCAAGCGCCGAGCCGATTGCCAAGGTTCCGGCGCCCGCTGGCAAGTCGTGGACGGAAACCTTCTCGGTCACCCCTGAAGGCGGCTACCTGATGGGCAATCCCAATGCGCCGATCAAGCTGGTCGAATTCGGCGCGCTGTCGTGCTCGCACTGCGCCCAGTTCTCGAAGGAAGGCTTCCCCAAGCTGCGTGACGATTACGTCGCCTCGGGCCGCGTCTCCTACGAACTGCGCCTGTTCCTGCTGAACGCTCTCGACATGCCGGCCGTGCTGCTCGCAACTTGCGGAAGCCCGGAGGCGGTAATCCCGCTGTCCGAACAGTTCTGGGAATGGCAGCCGAACATGTTCACCAACCTGCAGAAGGACGATGCCGCCTTCCAGCAGATCCAGAACCTGCCCGCCGACAAGCGCTTTGCGGGTATCGCCCAGCTTGGCGGGATGAGCGAATTCTTCGCCTCGCGCGGGATTGCTGCAGCCCAAGGTTCCTCGTGCCTGGCGGACAGCGCCAAGGCGACCAAACTTGCTACCGTGAACGAGCAGTGGAGCAAGGAATTCGACATCACCGGCACGCCGACGTTCTTCCTCAACGGCAGCAAGACCGGCGTTGCCAGCTGGCAGGAACTCGAACCCATGCTGCAGAAGGCCGGCGCCCGCTAAGGCCGCCGGGGGCAGGACGGGGTCGGGGGGCCTGATCGGTGCAGTTCAAGCGCTTGAAACTATCCGGTTTCAAGAGCTTCGTCGAACCTGCCGAACTGCGCATCGAACCCGGCCTCACCGGCGTCGTCGGTCCCAACGGCTGCGGCAAGTCCAACCTGCTCGAAGCCATCCGCTGGGTCATGGGCGAAAGCTCGCCGAAGTCCATGCGCGGCGGCGGGATGGAAGACGTGATCTTCGCCGGGACCGCCACGCGCCCGGCCCGCGCCTTCGCCGAAGTCCTGCTCACCGCCGAAACCGATCCTGACGGGCCGTTCGGCGCAGAGCTCGAAGTCGTCCGCCGCATCGAACGCGGCGCAGGCAGCGCCTACCGCGTCAACGGCAAGGATGTCCGCGCCAAGGACGTGTCGCTCGTTTTCGCCGATGCCGCTACCGGCGCGCACAGTCCGGCACTGGTCAGTCAGGGCCGCATTGCTGCGGTCATTGCGGCCAAGCCTGCCGAACGCCGGATGATGCTGGAAGAGGCTGCGGGGATCGCGGGTCTCCACGTCCGCCGCCGCGATGCCGAACAGAAGCTGCGCGCGACCGAAGCGAATCTGGCCCGGCTCGAGGACATGCTCTCGGGCCTCGAAAGCCAGATTGCCACGTTGCGCCGCCAAGCCCGCGCGGCCGAGCGCTACAAGGCGGTCAGCGAGAAGATTCGCCTCGCCGAGGCCCGCCTCGTCTTCGCCCGCTGGCGCGATGCCGCCGCTGCGGCCGATGCGGCCCGCAAGCAGGCTGTCGCCGCCGAGGAAGCGGTGAAGACTGCTACCGATCTCGCGCAAGCGGCGCAGAAAGCGCAGCACAAGGCGGCTGCAGCCCTCGCCGAAGCGCGGGACGAACTGTTCGACCGCCGGCAGGACGCCGCCGCCCACGGCCAGCGCATGGCCTCGCTCACCGCACAGCTTGAAGCGGCCGAGCAGCGGGTCAAGGACATCGACCGGCAGCTTTCTCGGATCGAGGAAGACCGCGCCAGCGCCGACCGGCTGACCGAGGATGCCGCCGCTGCGATGGCGAAGCTGGAGCAGGACCTCACCGCTGCGGAATCATCGCTTGCCGCAGACAGCGAACGTCGCCCGACCCTTGCAGCCGCGGTTGACGACGCTGACCGCGCCGCGCGCGCAGCCGAAGTCGCGCTGGCCCAGCGCGTGGCCGAGCAGGCGGGGATCGACGCGGAATGGCGTGTTGCCGAAGCAGCAGTTTCCGCTGCCCGCCAACGACTTGCGCGCGTTGATGCCGATGCTGCGCGACTGGCCCAGCAGGCCGATGTGCTCGCCCGCGAAGCCGATCCCGCAGCGCAGATCGCCGAAGCTGAGGCAAAGCGTGCCGCTGCTGCCGAGGCCATCGCCTCTGCCGAAGAGCGGCGCGCCACGCTCACCGCCGAACGCGAAGACCTGTCCTCGCGCCGCGATGCGGCCAGCAACACGCTGGCGCAGGCGCGCGCCGATCTCGCCGGGATCGAGCGGGAAGCCGATGCGCTCGCCCGCGACAAGGCGGCACGGGAGAAAGCACGCTCTGCCAAGGGCTTGGGCCAGTCCGCCATCGCCGGAACCCGCGCTGCGCCGGGGTATGAGCGTGCCCTTGCCGCCGTGCTGGGGCGCGATGCTTCGGCTCCCGTCGGCGCGGCTCCGGCAGGTGCGGAGGGGCGTTTCTGGACCGGGGCGCCAGTCCCTGAACCACTGGGCGATTCCCTCGCCCACCATGTGCCGCAATGCCCGCCGGAACTGTCTGCACGCCTTGCGCTTGTGCGCGTTGTCGAAGCCGACGAAGGCCAGACTTTGAACCACGGCGAATGGATGGTGACCAAGGCCGGACACTTGCGCCGCTGGGACGGTTTCGTCGCGCGCGGCGAAGGCGCAGCCGAGGCGGCGGCGCTCGAAGCCGAGAACCGGCTGGCGGAATTGCAGGCGCTTTTGCCCGAGCGGCGCGAAGCCGTTGCCATCGCCGAAGCAGCGCAGGAGGAGGTCCGCGCGAGCCTCTCCTCGGTGCAGGCCGAGCTTTCGCAAGTGGAGCGCGCGCTCTCTGCCGCCGCCGATGCAGAGCGCATGGCGCTGCGTGCCCTGGATGCCGCAGAGGCTGCGCGGGCGCGGCTTGAGCAGCGCAAGGCGGAATTGGCGCGGGCGCAGGAAGAGCTGGCAGATCAACGTGTTGCGGCTCAGGCTGACGTCACTGCCGCCGAGGACAAGCGCAGCACCCTGCCCGATCCGGCAGCTGGCCGGGCGGCGCTCGATGCGGCGCGGGCGCGAAATGATGCGGCGCGCGTGACGCTGCAATCCGCCAGTGCCGCGTCCGCCGCGCTCGAGCAGCAGATTGCGGTGGGCAAGGAGCGTCTGGCCGGCCTCAAAGGCGATATCCGGGCCTGGCAGGCCCGCGCCGGCGATGCGGCCAAGCGTTTGGCCGAGATGACCGGGCGGCGCGAGGAGCTTGAAACCGAGCGCGCGATCTCTGCCGCGAAGCCTGCTGGACTGATTTCCGAGATCGAGCAGGGCGAAGGAATCCGCGCGCGCCTGACAATCCAACTCTCCGAGGCAGAGCGGCAACTCTCCGATGCGGAAGGCGAACTCTCGCAGGCAGAGGCAAAACTCTCGGCAGCAAACGAGACCCTCGCGACCGCCCGCGAGGCCCGTGCCGGAGCAGCCGCCCGCGCCGAGAACGAAGACGCCCGCCGACAGGAAATGGCTGCCATCTCCGGCGAGCGATTCCAGTGCCCGCCCCCCCTCCTGCCCGAGCGCTTCGAATTCGCTTCCGCAGACGTCGCCGCTGCTACCGAAGAGTCGGCGGCGATGGATCGTCTTTCGGCGGAGCGGGAGCGGATCGGGCCGGTGAATCTTGTCGCCGCGGATGAATTGAAGGATGCCGAGGAGAAGCTGGGCACCTCTGTGGCGGAGCAGGCCGAGTTAACCGAGGCGGTTCATAGGCTTAGAGGCTCGATCGGCAACCTCAACCGCGAGGGACGCGAACGGCTGCGGGCGGCGTTCGAGGCCGTCGACGGCCATTTCCGCCGTCTTTTCAGTCGCTTGTTCGGTGGGGGCGAGGCGCACCTGGCGCTGGTCGATTCCGACGATCCGCTCGAGGCCGGCCTCGAAATCTTCGCGCAACCACCGGGCAAGCGCCTGCAATCCTTGACTCTTCTCTCCGGCGGCGAGCAGGCGTTGACCGCCGTCGCACTGATCTTCGCGCTGTTCCTGACCAACCCCGCCCCGATCTGTGTACTCGACGAAGTCGACGCGCCGCTCGACGACGCCAACATCGAGCGCTTTTGCGACCTGCTCGACGCGATGGTGCAGGAAACCCGCACCCGCTACCTGATCGTCACCCACAACGCGGTGACCATGAGCCGCATGCACCGCCTGTTCGGTGTGACGATGGTGGAACGCGGCGTATCGCGCCTTGTCAGCGTGGACCTTGGCGGCGCAGTCGAACTGCTTGAGAACGCGAGCTAATCCAGCACATACCTAGGCCCCGGCCCGCCTGCGGCGGCGCGGTCATCCTTGTTGTACAGGGCGCAGCGTTCGAGGCTGAGGCAGCCGCAGCCGATGCATTCGTCGAGCTTGTTGCGGGTGCGCGTGAGAAGCTGGATGCGGCTGTCGATTTCCTTGCGCAAGGAACGACTTATGCGCTGCCAGTCCATCACATTGGGGGTGCGGCCCTGTGGCAGGGCGGCGAGTTCGCGTTCGATCTCCGCCAGGCCGAGGCCAAGCTTCTGCGCGATCTGGACGAAGCTGAGGCGGCGGATGTCGGAACGGAGGAACCGCCGCTGGTTTCCGCCGGTGCGGATCGAGGTGACGAGGCCGCGATCCTCGTAATAGCGGATGGCGCTGACGGCGAGGCCGGTGCGGCGCGCGAGGGTGCCGATCGGGATGAGATCGTTACGACTGATGGCCAAGGTCCTGCGACTCCGCGATTTCCGCTTGACCTCAAGTTAACTTGAGGTTGCAGATTCGCAAGCATCGAATCAAATCAGTGCCATAGAAGGACACCACCGATGCCTGCAGCCCGCCTTGAACACGTCAACATCCGCGTCAGCGATGCCGAGCGGTCAGCCGCGTTCTTCACCAAGCTGTGCGGGTGGCACGAGCGCTGGCGCGGGCCAGCGATCGATGACGGATTCTCGATCCATCTCGGCACCGAGAGCCAGTACATCGTGTTCTATGCGCCTCCCGGTGGACACTCCGGACGCTTCGAGAAAGGGGTGCCGTTGCAGCATGTTGGCATCGAAGTGGACGATCTGGACGTGGCCGAGCAGATCGTGATTGCTGCAGGGCTCGAACCGTTCAATCATGCCGATTACGAGCCGGGCAAGCGGTTCTATTTCTACGATTGGGACGGGATCGAGTTCGAGGTGGTCAGTTATGGCGGTTGAGCCGCTTTCGCCTGCGCAGCTTGCGGCCTATCTCGCGCGCATCGGCCTTGCCGAGGCCGTGCGCGCCGATCTGCCGACGCTCGACGCCATGGTGCGCGCCCACGTGCGCGCGATCCCGTTCGAGAACCTCGACGTGCAGCTGGGCCGCCCGCTGACGACCGATCCTGCCGCAGCCTTCGCCAAGCTGGTGGAGGCGAGGCGCGGCGGGTGGTGCTATGAACACAATGGCGTGCTGGGCGCAGCGCTGGCGGCAATCGGCTTCGACGTGACGCGGATGAGCGCGGGCGTGATGCGGCAGATGCGGGGTGACGAGTCCATGGGCTCGCATTTGTGCCTGCTGGTGCAGTGCGGTGGCCAGATGCTCGTGGATGCCGGGTTCGGCAGTTGGCTGGGCGCACCGGTTCCGCTTGAGCAAGGGGCGTGGACACATGATCCCTTGCCGGTTTCGCTGGGCCGGACGGACGATGCGATGTGGCGGGTTTCCGTAAGCCTTGGGCCGACGGCGATGTCCTATGATTTCAAGCCCGAACCCGCCGACGAAGAGCAGCTTTCCCGGCTCTGCCGCTGGCAGGCGCACGATCCCGCTTCGGTATTCGTGCAGAACCTGACGGCGCAGCGGCGCGATGGGGGCCGTTATCTGATGCTCAGAGGCAAGGTGATGTCAGTCATCACCACCAAGGGCGAGGAGCGGCGTGAGGTGGCTTCGGCCACGGAACTGGTCGAAATCTTGCGGGACCTGTTCCTGCTCGACGTGCCTGAAGCGGCGGACTTGTGGCCGGCCATCGAGGCTCGGCACGAAGCGCTGTTCGGCACTCAGGCCGCGCCGACGACGTAGGCTGCGGCAGCCATCAGCAGGCCGGCAAAGCGGTTCGAGCGGAACTTGGCGAGCGGATCGATGCCGTCTTCCTTGAGGGTGGCGACCTGCCACAGGAGATGGAGCGCGATCGGCGCAAGCGCGAGCAGGGCCAGCGGATCGGCGCGGACAAGCCAGATTGCGCCAGCCCAGCACAATACCGCCATCGCATAGAGCCCGCCGACGCCCGCGCGAACGTGTCTGCCGAAGGACAGCGCGGAGGAGCCGATACCAACCATGGCGTCATCCTCGCGGTCCTGCAGGGCATAGATCGTGTCATAGGCCATGCACCAGGCCCAGCATCCGGCATAGAGCAGGCCGAGGGGGGCGAGGCGGTCAAACCCGTTCGCTTCGACCCAGCCGACCGGGGCGCCCCACGTGAAGACCAGACCAAGCCATGCCTGCGGCCAGCCGGTGATGCGCTTCATGAAGGGATAGGCGGCGACGAGGGCAAGGCTGCCGAGCGCGACAAGTTGTGCCTCCCAGCGCAGTTGCAGCAGGACGACGAGACCGACTGCGCAGAGCGTCAGCAGCCAGATCCATGCCGTGCGTTTGCTGGTTGCGCCGCTGGCGATCGGACGGGCAGCGGTGCGGGCGACGCGGGCATCGAGATCGGCATCAACGATGTCATTATAGACGCACCCGGCCCCGCGCATGGCGATGGCTCCAAGCAGCATCCAGGCGAGAATGCCCCAGCGCGAAGTGCCGCCGCCGAGGAACAGCCCCCAGGCGCAGGGCCAGAACAACAGCCACCAGCCGATCGGGCGATCGAACCGCGCGAGCAGGGCAAGGTTGCGCCACGGCTGCGGCAGGCTGGCGACGAGGCCCTTGTGTTCGCTGTCGGGGACGATTGTTTCGGAACTGGCAGGAGTCACATGACAAACTCTTAACGAAAGACATAATCCGCGCTAGGCGGGGTGGATGACTGCGACTCCTGCCTGGCCTCCCAAGTCCGCGCCGCGTCTCTTCGTCGATACGACGTTGAGCGATGGATTGCATCTGCCGATCGAAGGGAACCAGGCGCATTATCTGGGCAAGGTGATGCGCGTCGGCCCGGGCGATGCGGTGATCGTTTGCGACAACCGGACTGGCGAGTGGGTCGCGCGGGTGGTCGAGGCGGGCAAGCGCGAGGTCGTTGTCGAGATCGAGCGACGGTTGCGCGAGCGCGAGGAGGTGCCGGATTTCTGGCTCTGCGCCGCTTTGCTGAAGAAGCCGAACTTCGATCTGGTGCTGGAAAAGGCGACGGAACTGGGCGCGGCCAAGGTCGTGCCGGTGGTGACGCGGCGGTGCGTGGCTGACAAGCTCAATCCCGAGCGGGCGCTGACGATCATGACCGAAGCGGCAGAACAGTGCGCGCGGACAGCGCTGCCCGATCTGGGCGAGACGGTGAAGCTGGAGCAGCTGCTGCGCGACTGGCCGGAGGGGCGCACGCTGTTCTTTGCCGACGAGAACGGCGGCTTGCCGGCGGCGGTGGCCTTTTCGATCAACGACGGTCCGGCGGCCTTGCTGATCGGACCGGAGGGCGGCTTTGACGAGGCGGAGCGGGCACTGGTGCGCGCGCATCCGGCTGCAGTCGCGCTGTCGCTGGGGCCGCGCATCCTTCGCGGCGAGACGGCGGCCGTTGCCGGAACTGCGCTGTGGATGGGCATGCAGGGCGACTGGTTCGGGTAGCAACAGACCCGACTTGTCGCCATTTCGTTTCCACCCGGCAACAATGCCTTGCAGGTGAAGTGCTACAATTTGGCTGGCTAAAAGCTGTCCTGCCCATTAACGGATGCGGGCATGAGCACGCGGCAGGTTTCAAATAGCAACGATCCCGTAATCGAAAGCCGCGACATGCTCGTGGTGCCGATGCAGAAGGGCGAAAAGCCCAAGGAAAACTGGCGGATCGGCACCGAGCACGAGAAATTCGTCTATCGCACAGAAGATCGCCGTGCGCCCTCGTATGCCGAGCAGGGCGGCATCAGGGACCTGCTCGATGCGCTGACCGAATACGGTTGGGAGCCGATCATCGAGGGCGACAACGTCATCGCGATGTCGGGCCCCGATGGCGCGGTGAGCCTTGAGCCTGCCGGACAGCTTGAGCTTTCGGGCGCGCCGCTGGTCAACCTGCACCAGACCTGTGCGGAGACCGGGCGGCATCTGGCGCAGGTCAAGACGATCGGCGACAAGCTGGGCCTGGCCTACCTCGGCATGGGGCTGTGGCCGGACAAGACCCGCGAAGAACTGCCGATCATGCCCAAGGGCCGCTACGACATCATGCTGCGGCACATGCCGCGCGTGGGAACGATGGGCCTCGACATGATGCTGCGGACTTGCACGATCCAGACCAACCTCGATTATTCGAGCGAGGCGGACATGGTGCAGAAGTTCCGCGTGAGCCTTGCGCTGCAGCCGCTGGCGACCGCGCTGTTTGCCAATTCGCCGTTCCTTGAGGGCAAGCCCAACGGGTTCCTTTCCTATCGCAGCCATATCTGGACCGATACAGACCCGGCGCGCACGGGGATGCTGTCGTTCGTGTTCGAGGAAGGGTTCGGGTACGAGCGCTATGTCGAGTACATGCTCGACGTGCCGATGTATTTCGTGTTCCGCGAGGGCAAGTACATCGATGCGGCAGGGCTTTCGTTCCGGGATTTCCTGGAGGGCAAGCTTTCGGTGCTGCCGGGCGAGAAGCCGACGCTGGCAGACTGGAACGACCATCTATCCACCGCCTTCCCCGAAGTGCGGCTGAAATCGTTCCTCGAGATGCGCGGGGCCGATGGCGGGCCGTGGAGCCGGATCTGCGCGCTGCCGGCGCTGTGGGTCGGCCTGCTCTATGATCAGGGCGCGCTCGACGCGGCGTGGGATCTGGTCAAGGGCTGGGACATGGAAGCTCGCGAAAGGCTGCGCGCCGAAGTGCCCAAGCTGGGGCTGGACGCGACGCTGCCGGGTGGGGGCAAGTTGCGCGATGTGGCCGCCGAAGTGCTGGCAATCTCGCGCTCGGGCTTGGCTGCGCGGGCGCAGCTGAACGAGGCGGGCGACAACGAGACGGGCTATCTCCAGCCGCTCGACGAGATCGTCTCTTCGGGCAAGACGCCCGCCGAACGCCTGCTGGACCTTTACCACGGCGAATGGGGCGGCGACCTTTCGCGCATCTATGGCGAGAAGAGCTTCTGATGATCATCGTGATGGGCACCGTCCGCGTTCCGGTGGAAAACATAGAGCCGATCAAGCCGATGATGGCCAAGGTCATCGCGGCGACGCTCAAGGAAGATGGCTGCATCCAGTATGCCTACGGGCAGGACGTGCTCGATCCCGAGCTGATCCACATCGCCGAGAAATGGAGCGACATGGCGGCGCTCAAGGCGCATTTCCAGGCCGAGCACATGAAGGTGTGGGCCGAAGAGCGCGCGACGCTGGGTCTGTTCGACCGCAATATCCGCGTGTTCGAGACGGACGAAGGCGTCGAAGTCTGACGCTTATTCTGCGGGCTGGGCGACCGGTCGGCGAGGCGTGACGGCGCGGGCAAGCTTGCGCAAGGACGCGGTGATCAGGCCGTGGTCTGCCATCCATGCATGGTATTCGCGATACTTGGCGTCTTCGGTGAGGAGGTGCTTCTCCTCGGTGCGGGCGCGCCAGTAGTAGACCGCACTGACGAGGGCGAGGATCACGGTGTTGCGGATGGCATCGACCATCGAGCCGCTGGTGGTGAGGAACGGCAGCGAAGCGAGCCACCAGTAGGCGTTCTTCGACAGATAGGCCGGGTGGCGCGTGTAGCGGTAGGGGCCGTTGGTCAGGACGCCGCGATAGGTCAGGTTGGAGAAGCGCAGACCGAAGGCGACGGTGGCCCAGGCATAGACGGCGGTGAGGAACACCAGCGCGCCCGCCCAGAGCCAGAGCAGGCCGGTCTGGCCTTGGAGCCAGTACGCCCACTCCGCGCCGTTATGGCGATAATCGAGCACGTCGCCATCGCCCATCAGGATGAACGGCGGGTAGCAAATCAGCGCAGCCACCCACGCCGAAAGGTGCGGATTGGCGGTGCGGATCTGCGCGTCCAGCGGCTTGCATGTGACGAGGTAGCCGACCATGGCGATCTGCACGTCGATCATGAACATCGTCTCTATCAGCAGCGTGCCGAGCGCGACGGGATCGTGGAGGACGGAAGCCCAGTCGAAGTGGATGACCGCGGCGAATCCGCCGGGGACGATCGAGATCATGAAGGCGCAGAAGAAGCCTTTGACCAGCCATGCGAGGGCGTGGCGCTTTACCTCGGCAGGGTCCCACGGCTCGCGGCCGATGAGCATGGCGCCGAAGTGCCACGCGGCGTCGCGCGGGTTGACGAGGACGCGGTCGAGCCAGAAGATGTAGGGGATGGCGCCGAGGAACAGGACCGGGGCGGCGCTTTCCAGCACTTCCATCGCGAAGACGTACTGTCCGCGCCAGTACCAGCGGGCGATGCAGTAGGCGAAGCCGATCAGCGCCCATGTTGCCCAGAGGCCCGCGATCTTGGTGATCGAGATGTCGACGACTTCACGCAACGGGCGCGGCGAGGACCAGTCTATGCCGGTGGACGGGCGCAAGTGGACCTTTTCGACCAACAGCGCGTAGCCGACCATCGCGCTGCCCGAGAACAGCAGGGCGGCGAGCGCGGCGGAGGGGCCGTCCATGACTTCGGCAGGGGCCGAGAGGCCGAGCGTGGTGACGATCTGCGGCCAGAAGCGGCAGGTGAGGACCCACAGCGCGAGGCCGATGACCCCGGCAAGGCCGGTGCCTGCGGAGACGTCTGACGGAGGCGGGGCCGGACGGGCGCTCATGCACCCGTCCTTAGCGCTCAAAGCGTTAGGATATGGTTGTGATCACGACCTTGCGCGGACATCCTTCGACAAGCTCAGGATGAGCGGATCATGACAAGGTGTCGGCAGATCAACGGAACGCGGTGATCTTGCCCTTGTCGTCGAGGATGTAGAGCGTCTGGTTGGCGACGATCGGGGCGAGCGTGACGCTGGAGCCGAGCTTGGTGAATTCGCTGACCGTGCCGTCGGCAACCGAGGCGCGCATGACTTCGCCGCGCGAGTTGGCAACCCACAGGTGGTTGCCGGCGAGGATCGGGCCGGTCCACAGGATTTGGTTCTTCTTCTTCTTTTCGTTCTTGTAGCGGCGCAACTGCGTCATCCAGCGGACCTTGCCGCTCGACTTGGCGATGCACAGCAGCTTGGCCTCGTCCGTGAGAGTGAAGATCCAGTCGCCCGCGATGGCGGGGGTGGAAATGCCGGCGAGGTTGAGTTCCCAGATGCGCTGGCCGGTGACCAGTTCATAGGCGGCCATGCGCCCGCCCTGCCCCAGTGCATAGACGCGGCCGCGCTCGATGATCGGGTCTGCGTCGATGTCGGTCAGAGTCGAGACCGAAGTGGCGATCGAGGTGCGCGCGAGAGCATCGGCCCAAAGCTGGCGACCGTTCTCGTAACGATAGGCGACGAGTTCGCCCGAGGAGAAGCCGGCGACGATCGTGCCCTGCCCGGCAGCGGGCGAGGCGACGCCGAAGACGTTGGTCTGGCCGACCGATGCGCTTTCGTTCCACAGCACTGCGCCATCGGCTTCGTTGAGGGCGAAGAGCTGGTTGTCCTGGCTCATCACCATGACCTGCCCGAAGGCTACGGTGGGCGATCCGCGCAGCGGGCCAGCGGGCTTCACGCGCCACTTGATCTCGCCGGAGTTGGCATCGAGCGCGGCGACTTCGCCGACGCCGTTGGTGACATAGACCTTGCCGTCATCGTAGGACGCTCCGCCACCGAAGGTGGAGCCGGCGTTCTGCTTTTCAGCGCGGACCGAGGTGTCCCATACGCGTGCGCCGGTGCTGGCGTCGAACGCATGGACGGTGCCGTCCGTGTCCATCGCGAAGAGCTTGCCGCCGCCGACGACGGGCGAGGCGGCGAGGCGCTGGCGGGCGTTGGAGCCCTTGATCGAGACGCTGAACGCGCGCGAGGGCGATTCCGACAGCGCGGCGTGGCCGTAGGACTTGGAAGCGTTGCCGCCGCCTTGCGCGAATTCGGTGTTCACTTCCGGCGCGGGCAAGACGACCGTCATCAAAGAGATCGAGTCGTCGATCTTGGTGCCGGCATCGATCTTCGAGAGGATCGGCTGGCGCGAACCGACAGTCGGCGTGGTCTTGACGTTCTTCTTGAAGACGCCGCAGCCGCCAAGGGCAAGCGCGAGAACCACCACGCTGGTCAGCGAAGCGCGGCGGAAAGTGGGTTTCGGCGTCATCGAATGCATCCTCAAAGCTTATTGCGCGCGCTGGACGATCGTGGCGGTGCCAGGATCTTCCACGGCGTCCACGCCCAGCAGGCCGGCCATCTGGCGGGTCCGACGGCGCAGGGTATCGGGCACGGTCTTGTCCTTGGCGATCTGCGCAAACAGGGCGCCGGCGAGATCGTTCTTGCCCTGCTTTACATAGGCCATGCCGACGAGTTCGCCCGCGCTGCCGAACCAGGCGTTGCCGGGGACGGCGAGCGGCTTCAGGCGCTCAACCACCTTGTCGGGGCCGAGCTGGTCAAAGGTCAGCGAGACTTCGCGGATCGTGGCGAGATCGCGATAGGCCTGCGGAATTCCGGTATCGGCGGCGATTTCGGCGAAAGCCTTGGCGGCTTCGGCATTCTTGCCCTGTTCGGACAGGACGCCCGCTGCCAGCATCTTCGCAGTGGCGCGATAGCCATCGGTGCCATCCTTGGCGAGCGGGGCGACGGCTTCGGTCGCGGCCTTGAGGTTGCGCACCTCGATATCGTCGAGCGCTTTGGTCAGCGCTTCGCCCTGTTCGGCGGCCTTGGAATTGCTGTGGTTCTCGTACCAGAGGTAGCCGCCAAGGCCGAGCAGCCCGGCGAGGATGACCGCGCCGACCGGCTTTCCGTACTTCTGGATCGCGGTGTAGACCTGATCCTCGCGCAGAGCATCATCCACTTCGCGCAGGAAGGCATCGCCCCCGGCCGAACGCTCGGCGAGTTGGTTGGAACGGGATTGCGGACGATCGGGACGGAGAGCCAAGGCAGCGCTTTCAGGAATTGGTTGACGTTTGCTAGCGTGTGTCTGGCGCGGTGTTTAGCGGATGGGACCGCCTTTTCAACGGAATTGATTGCTCCGGCCCACCTGCCGCGCCGCGCGTGAACGCATGATGAAGGCGGCGGCGGAAGGTGCTTCAGGGGAACAGGCTTGCGCCGAGAGCTGCGGCGTAGACTTGCGCATAGCGGCTGGCCATCACGGACTCATCGAATTCGGCGCGGGCGCGATCGCGGTTGGCCTTGCCGATGGTGCGGCGTAGCGGCTCGTCGGCGGCGAGCGTGGCGATGGCGCGCGCCAAGGCGGCTTCGTCGTTTGCAGCGGTTATGAAGAGGCGGTTCGGCTCGGCTACCATCTCGGCGACGTCGCCCACGGCAGGACTCGCCGCGGCGAGGCCTGCGGCCATGGCCTCGATCACCGACAGCGGGGCCTGCTCGCTGTCCGACGAAAGCGCAAAGAGATCGAACAGCCCGACGGCAAGCGACGGGTCGGCGACGTGGCCCGGCAGGTGGACGCGGTGGCCGATTTCCAGGCGGATCGCCTCGGCGGTGATGGCTTCCCGTTCCGGGCCTTCACCAAGGATGACGAGGTGCCATTCGGGCGGCAATTCCTTCATGGCGCGGACCATGCGCGGCAGGTTCTTGACCGCGCGCAGTCCGGCGAGCGTGCCGAGCCACTTTTCGCCGGGGCGCTTGACCACGCGCGGGAGAACATCCGGCTTCGGCTTGCGCGCATAGAGCGCCGTATCGATGCCGTTGGCGATACGCTGCACGCGTGCGCGAGGCTGGTGCCAGACGGTGAGTGCGATGTCTTCCAGCTGACGCGAGGGGACCATCAGCGCGCTGGCGCGGGCGAGTGCGATGCGGCGATACCAGTTGCGGCTGGTTTTCAGCCCACCCGCTTCATCGGCGTTGAAGCCGTCCTCGTGGTGAACGAGCGGGGCGAGGTTCATGGTCGGCGCAAAGATCGCGTGGGCCATGCAGGCGTCCATCGCGCCCCAGTTGTAGGTGAGGATCAGATCGAAGCCCTGCATGGCGCGGGCGAGCTGGCGCAGGCGGGCGATGCCGAGCTTTCCGGCGAGCGGGGGGAAGCCGAAGGGGAAACGGGCGGTGACGTTCCTGTCGATCAGGGCCTTGGCACCCATCGCACCGGGCTGGGCAGAGACGATGTGGTGCTCAATCGGGCGGTCCTTGCGCCCCTTGCCCCAGCGGTTCATCAGGGCGACGGCACGCCGCTCCTTGCCGCCTGCATCGAAGGTGGAATGCAGGTGGAGCAGTTTGAGCGGCTTCTCCGTCATGCCCGGGCCAGCAGGCGTCCGATTGCGGCGATGCTTTCCGGCTCGTCCAGTGTCGGGGCGTGGCCGATGCGGGGGAGCGTGACGAGTTCGACGCCGGGGCGGCTCGCCATCTTCTCTGCCGTGGCAGCTTCGAGAATGTCGGAGGTTTCGCCGCGCAGGATCAGCAGCGGGCGCGTGGCGAGGGCATCGTAGAGTGGCCACATGTCGACCTGCGGAGTCGCGCCGGCAGGAGCCTCGAATGGCTCGGCGATCTTCATATCATAATCGAAGGCGATGCGCCCGCCGGTGCCCAAGGCCATGATGCGCTTGGCATAGCGCAGCCACTGGGTGATGTCCCAATCGGGATAGACGTCACCACTGCTTTCCTGAAGCGCGCGGGCGGCGTGCATCCAGGTTTCGAAGTTGCGCCCCTGCCCGACATAGCCGCGGATACGTTCGAGGCCCTTTTCGGAAACCTCGGGGCCGACATCGTTGAGGACGGCGGCAGCGATGCGCTGCGGGTTGGACACCGCCAACAGCATGGTGAGCAGCCCGCCGAGCGAAGTGCCGATGGAGACGAAGCGCTCGATCCCTTCCTGCGCGAGCAGGGCCTCGACGTCCTGCAGGTAGTGCATGGGCGTGTAGGTCATCGGGTCCTTGGCGTAATCGCTGTCCCCGCGGCCGCGCATTTCCGGGCAGAGTACGCGCCAGGTGCCGGCCAGACGGCCAGCCAGGTCCTCGAAATCGCGGGCATTGCGGGTGAGGCCGGGCAGGCAGATCACCGGCGGGCGTGATGCGTCACCATCGAAATATCGGAAATGCAGGCGCAATCCGTCGCTGCTGGTCCAGTAGCGATCTTCGTATTCGGCCATTTCGTCTGGTATTCCGCGTGAAATCGAAGGAAGCCTGCTTGCGGGCAGGCCTGGTCATGCCCACTATTGCCGGATGCAGGCGCTCCCGCAAGACGCGATCTATCGCCCCTCCCCCCGCATCATGGCTCTCGCTGACTGGATTGGCGATCCGGTAAAAGCGGCAGACTTTCCCGAAACGACCTTGCGCTGGCGCAATGACCGGGCGGCGGGGCAGATCGGTCTTAGGGGGTTGTCGGACGAGGAGTGGGTGCGGCATTTCGGGCGGTTCGAGCCTTTGCCCGACAACATGCCGGGGCCGCTGGCGCTGCGCTATCACGGGCACCAGTTCCGCGTTTACAACCCTGATCTGGGGGACGGGCGGGGGTTTACCTTTGCACAGATGCTCGACGCCAGCGGGCGGCAGCTGGACCTTGGCACCAAGGGCTCGGGCCAGACGCCATGGAGCCGCGCGGGCGATGGGCGGCTGACGCTGAAAGGCGCGGTGCGCGAGATTCTGGCGACCGAGATGCTCGAGGCGCTGGGGGTGAATACCAGCCGCACGCTTTCGGTGATCGAGACCGGCGAATCGCTCTATCGCGGCGACGAGCCTTCGCCGACCCGGTCGGCGGTGCTGGTGCGGCTTAGCCATGGGCATATCCGCATCGGCACGTTCCAGCGGCTGGGTGCGCTGGAGCTCGAGGACGAGATGGCGCAGCTCGTCACCTACTGCCTCGCCAACTTTCCCGGCGGGCATGAGGACGCGCCGCATCCGGCAGTGCGGTTCTTCAACCAGGTGGTCGAGCGCATGGCCGACATGGCGGCGAGCTACATGGTGGCGGGGTTCGTCCACGGCGTGCTCAATTCCGACAACATGAACGTCACCGGCGAGAGCTTCGACTATGGGCCGTGGCGCTGGCTGCCGAAGTGGGAACCGGGGTTCACGGCAGCGTACTTCGATCATCAGGGACTCTATGCCTATGGCCGCCAGCCCGAGGCGATTCACTGGAATTGCGGGCAGTTGGCCGTGGCCCTGCGGACCCTGGTTGAAGCGCCGCCGCTGATCGAGGCGCTGAACCGCTACCCCGAACTGTACCAGCAGGCCATGACAAGGCGCTGGCTGTGGCGGCTGGGCGTGGAGCAGCGCGGGCTGGAGGAAGACACGGCGCTGATCGGGGCCTGCGAGAAGGTCATGGCGACGCAAGGCCTTGGGCCGGATGCGTTCTTCTTTGCCCATCGCGGCGGGCGCGGGCCGTTCGGGGCGAGCGAGGAGGAGCAGGCGTTGAAGGCGGCTCTGGCGCCTTATGCGGCGGCGGACAGTAGCCATCCGTACTGGTCCGATGCCGCGCCGCAGTCCATGCTGATCGACGAGGTGGAGGCGATCTGGGCGCCGATTGCCGGGCAGGATGACTGGAGCGCGTTGATGGCCAAGGTCGAAGCCACGCGGCGCATGGGCGAGGCGATGGGCGCAAAGCCGGAACCTGTCGGCCACACGCCCGGTTGAAATCCGCCCGGTAGAAATCCGTAAGGCGGGGGTGGTCCCGCCCATGAATATTGTTTAATCGGTAACGAATACCGCGTTACGGTACGCCCGGGACCGGGACCCCATCGTTCGCGCCAGAACCGAAAAGAAGAGCAGGCAAATCCGTGGCAGCTGCCGAAATCGTCTCGTATGAACCCGCAACCGGCGCCGAAGTGTGGCGCGGCAAGATCGGCGATGTCGAGGAAGTCGTCGCGCGAGCCCGCCGGGCCTGGCCGGCCTGGGCGGCTCAGCCGCTCGCCACGCGCATCGAACTGGTTCGCCGCTTCGCCAACGAAGTGCGCAAGGATGCCGACAAGCTCGCCACGATGATCGCGCGCGAGACCGGCAAGCCGCTGTGGGAGGCGCGCACCGAAGTCGAAAGCGTGGTCAACAAGGTCGAGATTTCGGTCCGCGCCTATGCCGACCGCACCTCGCAGCGCAAGCTCGACAGCGCGCTGCAGGGTACGGCAGCGCTGCGCCACAAGCCGCATGGCGTGCTGGCGGTGCTGGGGCCGTACAACTTCCCGGCGCACCTGCCCAACGGCCACATCGTTCCTGCCCTGATCGCGGGCAATGCGGTGGTGTTCAAGCCTTCGGAAAAGACCCCGGCAACCGGCGAAATGCTGGCACAGTGCTTCCACCGTGCCGGAATTTCCGCAGCCGTGGTGCAGGTGCTGATCGGTGGTCCGGCAGAAGGTCAGGCGCTGGTGGCGCATGACGGAATCGACGGGGTGCTGTTCACCGGCTCTGCCCACGCCGGGATTGCGATCAACCGCAAGCTCGCCTCCAACCCCGGCAAAATGGTGGCGCTGGAGATGGGCGGCAACAATCCGATCGTGGTGTGGGACACGCCAAAGATCGAAGATACCGCGACGTTGATCGTGCAATCGGCCTTCACCAGCGCAGGGCAGCGCTGC
Organism: Novosphingobium jiangmenense; assembly: GCF_015694345.1. Lineage (GTDB taxonomy): Bacteria > Pseudomonadota > Alphaproteobacteria > Sphingomonadales > Sphingomonadaceae > Novosphingobium > Novosphingobium jiangmenense. The sequence goes on along the minus strand of NZ_JADQDC010000003.1, from coordinate 177,613 downwards.
ACGGCGGGGCGGCGGCTGATCGTGAAGTCTTCGATGTACGATGCGGTGGTGAGCCAGGTGAAGCACCTCGCTGACCGCATCATCGTCGGCGCGCCGTTCGACGAACCTGCGCCGTTCATGGGCCCGGTGATCGACAACCGCACCGCGGACGGGCTGACGGAAAGCTTCGTCTATCTGCTGTCGTCTGGCGGGCGGCCGATAAAGCACATGGTACGGCTGCAGGAAGGCCTGCCGTTCCTGAGCCCTGCCATCATCGACGTTACGGGAATCGCCGAGCGGCCCGACGTGGAACTGTTCGGCCCGCTGCTGCAGGTGGTGAAGGTCGACGATTTCGACGAGGCGATTGCCGAGGCGAACAACACGCGGTTCGGGCTTTCGGCCTCGCTGATCGGGGGAAGCCCGCAGGACTACAACCGCTTCTGGGCGAACATCAGGGCGGGCGTGGTCAACTGGAACCGGCCGACCAACGGGGCTTCATCTGCTGCGCCTTTCGGCGGCGTGGGGCTTTCGGGCAACCACCGGCCGAGCGCCTATTACGCGGCGGACTATTGCGCCTACCCCGTCGCATCGACCGAGATGGACCAGCCGCGCGCCAGCATCGGCGTGGGGCTGCGCAGCGAGTAAGCTTCAGCTTTTCGGATCGGGTAGCGGGAGCGCCGGGTCGATCGGACCGCCGGGGACGATCGCAAGATTGCGCATGTTCTGCTGGCTGAGGTCGGGATCGACCATGAGCTGGCCTTCGAGCGCTTCGGCCATGACCGGGTCCAGCGGGGTCTTGTCCTGCTCGACCGGCGCGGCTCCGCAGGCGGCAAGAGCAAGGGTCAGGATGAGGCCGAGGCTGCGCATGACGCTGCATTAGCGTGACATGGTTAAGAAAAAGGGAGCGCCCCGCTGGTGCGGAGCGCTCCCCTTGCCGACCTTCTCAGTGCGACCCGAAGGACGGTCAGTAGCTATTGAACCTTAGCGGCAGCGCGAGCCGCCACGGTCGACCTCGCGGCCAAGCAGAGCGCCGCCGGCGGCACCGAGGATCGCGCCGAGAGTGCGGTCACCGTAGTTGCCGGCCACTTCGCGGCCGAGCAGGGCACCGGCTGCGCCGCCGATCAGGAGACCGGTCGTGCCGTTCGAGCGGCGGCAGTAGTAGCGGCCATCGTCACCGCGCCAGACGCGGGTGTTGCGATAGACGCGGTCGCCACCGTAGTAGCCACGGTCGTTACCGCGATAGTAGTCGCGATCATAACCCCGACCATAGTAGCGGTCGCCGCGGACATAACCGCGCCAGTCGCGACGGCCGTGATCGCGGCCATGTTCCCAGCGCTCGCCATCCCAGCCTTCGTTCCACTGCGTGGAGATGGCGGTGCTGGCCTGGGCCTGCGGAAGGACTGCGGCGGTTGCCGGAACGGCGGTGGCGACGGTCGAGGCGGCAACCAGGGCCAGCGCGGTATTCTTCAGGTTGAACATTGACGTTCTCCTCATTTCCTTGAGGACCCGCACCGTTTGGAGTCTGGTCCTGCTGCTTCGTTGGTTAAGGTTTACGCCTGCCAACCTGAACGGAACGCAACCGAAGCGTCAGATTCGAAGTTTGCGATAAAGCGATTGCGGTTGCCGATGAAACGACGGCCATAGCGGGGTTGGCCCCGGCGGACATTGCTGGCAGGGACGCGGCATGAACGAATCCAGCACCTTGGGCCGGGGACTTGCGGCAGCGCTTGCCGCCTATGTGATGTGGGGCTTGCTCCCGCTCTATTTTCGGGCACTGCACGCCGTACCACCGCTCGAACTGGTGGGATGGCGCGTGCTGTTCACGGTGCCGGTGTGTTTCGTGATCATCAGCTTCCGCAAGCAGTGGCCGGACGTGCGGGCGGCGCTGGCAAGCCGCCACGTTCTGGGACTGCTGGTGCTGAGTGCGCTGCTGATCGGATCGAACTGGCTGATCTTCGTGATCGCGATCAACAACGGTCATGTGCTGGCGACGAGTCTGGGATACTACATCAATCCGCTGATCAACGTCGTCCTGGGCACCGTCTTTCTGGGTGAACGCTTGTCGCGGGTGCAGTGGGCGGCAGTGGCACTGGCCGGAGCCGGCATTGCGCTTTTGCTCGGCGGCGCGCTGGACACGCTGGCGGTTGCGCTGTCGCTGGCATTCACTTTCGCATTCTATGGCTTCGTGCGGAAAAAGGCGCCGGTCGGGGCTGTGCCGGGACTGACGATCGAGACAGTGCTGCTCGTTGTGCCCGCCCTCGTTATCGTCTGGCTGGGCGCCATCTCACCTGCAGGCTCGGCGCTGTTGATTGGTGGGCACGAGACGCCGCTGCTGATCGCCTCGGGCGTGGCGACGGCCATCCCGCTGCTGCTGTTTGCGGTGGCGGCGCGCAGCATGCCGCTGTCCACGCTGGGGTTCGTGCAGTTCCTCTCGCCGACGCTGAGCTTCATCCTTGGACTGACGGTCTTCGGCGAATCGCTCGATTCGACCCGCCTCGCCTGCTTCGCACTGATCTGGTCGGCGATCGGCCTCTACAGCTGGGACATGCTCAAGCGGGCGCGTTAAGCGATGCGCCAGCCGAGCGTTTCGCCCGCGTGGAACGGCACGATCAGGGTGCCGTTGCAGTCGATCACTTCGGGAACTTCGACCGTGGCCTTTTCCAGCGTGAGCGTGCCTTCGTTCACCGGCATGCGATAGAACTTGGGGCCATTGAGCGAAGCGAATGCCTCGAAGCGGTCAAGCGCGCCTTCCTCGTCGAACACGGTGATGTAGCTTTCCAGCGCGAAGGGCGCGTTGAAAATGCCGGCGCAGCCGCAGGCGGTCTCCTTGAGGTGCTTGGCGTGCGGCGCGGTGTCGGTGCCGAGGAACACGCGGTCGCATGTTGAGGTTGCGAGCTTGCGCAGGGCGAGGCGGTGCTTTTCGCGCTTGGCCACAGGCAGGCAGAAGGCGTGGGGCCGAATACCGCCGACGAGCATGGCATTGCGGTTGATATGCAGGTGCTGCGGCGTGATCGTGGCGGCAACGTTCGGCCCTGCCCCTTCGACGAACTGCGCCGCTTCCTCTGTGGTGATGTGTTCAAACACGATGCGAAGCTCCGGCATGTCGGCCACGAGCTGCGTGAGCGTGCGTTCGATGAAGACGGCTTCGCGGTCGAAAATGTCGACGTGGCTGTCGGTGACCTCGCCGTGGATCAGCAAGGGCATGCCGATGCGCTGCATGACTTCCAGCACCGGGTAGATGTTGCGGATGTCGGTCACGCCGTGGGCCGAGCCGGTAGTGGCGTGCGCAGGGTAGAGCTTGGCGGCGGCGAAGACGCCTTCGGCAAAGCCGCGTTCGACTTCCGCCGTGTCGGTCGAATCGGTCAGATAGAGCGTCATCAGCGGGGTGAAATCACTGCCCGCCGGGAGCGCGGCGAGGATGCGGTCGCGATAGGCGGCAACGCCGGCGACGTCGGTCATCGGCGGGGAGAGGTTGGGCATGACGATGGCACGGGCGAACTGGCGCGCGGTATAGGGCGCGACGCCGACCAGCACGTCACGGTCGCGCAGGTGGGTGTGCCAGTCATCGGGGCGGCGGATCGTGAGAGTCGTCGTCATGGCCTTCCCCTTAGCGGGGGCGCATCCTATCTACCAGTCATGACCCGTCTATTCGAACGCGCGCTGATCCGCCTTTCTCCGCTTGAGCCCGGCGAGGATGTCGCCGGTTTCCTGCAGGGGCTTGTCACCAACGACGTGAAGGGCGTGCTGCCGGTGTGGACCGCGCTGCTGAGCCCGCAAGGCAAGGTGCTGTTCGACTTACTCGTCTGGCCGGATGGGCTCGACAGCCTGCTGATCGATTGCGAGGCGGCACAGGCTGACGCGCTGGCCAAGCGCCTGACGCTCTACCGGTTGCGGCGCAAGATCCGCATCGAGCGGGTCGATTCGCTGGGCGTGTTCTGGGAAGATCATCCCGGTGACGGCGGCGCGAACGATCCACGGCTGCGTGCTCTTGGCCAGCGCTGGATTGCGCCGGTGTCGGACGCGGACGAAGCCGGAGACAGCGCCTGGCGTGCGCACCGGCTCAAACTGGGCGTGGCCGAGGGGCAGGCCGAGCTTGGCAACGGCGAAGTGCTCTGGCTGGAATGCAACGCGGTGGACCTGAACGGCGTAAGCTTCACGAAGGGTTGCTACGTTGGCCAGGAGAACACTGCGCGGATGAACTGGCGGCAGAAGGTCAACCGCCGTCTGGTGGTGGTGCCGCTGGAACAGTCTGACCCGGCGCGGCAGCGCGCGGTCTATCCGGAGCTGGGCCTTGCGGTGGACCATCGCCGGGTCGAGGATATTCCGGCCGAGCTTGCGCCCGACTGGATGGAGCTCAATCCGCCTGAGTAGCCTGCTGGGTAGCAATACCTTCGATCAGCATCTGTTCGGCGCGATCGCGCGCAGCGGTGCGCGGCAATTCCAGGCCCTTGGCCAGCGGGCCGCCCATGAGGGCATCGCCCAAGGCCATGAGCGTCAACGCCAGCGTGGTGCTGCGCTGCGCGTCCGAGCTGTATTCCTCGAGATCGACGACGAGATCGTGGATGGTCTCGACGATGGGGTCGAGCGCGTCCTCGTTGCCCGAGAGCAGCATCCATGAAGCGAGCGCGCCTGCACCTTCACGGTCAAACGCGTCGAAGGTGAGGTCGACAACGTCACGCGGCTTGCCGATGCCGGACCGGCTGGCAATCACTGCCTCGCGAATCGTGGCGCAGATCGTTTCAGCGAGGTGCTTGGCCAGCGCCTTCTGCAGGCCTGATGCCGAGCCGAAGTGATGCAGGAGGTTGGCATGGGTGCGACCGATTCGACCAGCGACGGCCTTGAGCGTGACAGCTTGAGGTCCTGCCTCCACCAGCAGCGCGCGCGCGGCTTCAAGCGCGGCCATGCGGCTTTCTTCGGGCGGAAGACGCTTCCTTATTGACATTGGTGTAAGCACGCCTAGATTACGGCTCATGACTGCCATGACCCCCACGATCGCACTAGAGCGCGCGGCTGCCTCCGGCAAGGCCGTGCCCACTCCCTCGGACCTGACGATCACGATACGCGACCGTCGCTTTGGCCGCAACGAGCCTGCGGGCCGCTGGTGGTTGAATGGCGATCCGGTGGCGACGGCGTGGCACAACGCGCTGTCCGGCACATTCCCGCGTGGCGAGGCGTTCTTCATCGAGGCAGTCAAGGCCCACCGCGAGGGCGTGCCGCCCAAGCTCGAGGCCGAGATCCGGGCCTTCGTGAAACAGGAAATCAACCACACGCGCGAGCACATCGCGTTCAACCGTCAGGCCGAGAACGCCGGCTACGACATGGCGCGGATCGACAAGCGCGTGGAGGAAATGCTCGCGCTGACCAAGGATCGCCCGGTGATCCTCAATCTGGCGGCGACCATGGCGCTGGAGCACTATACCGCGATGATGGCGCACGAATTCCTCGCCAACCCGGCGCATTTCGCCGGGGCGGAGCAGGAAGCGGCGGACATGTGGCGCTGGCACGCGATCGAGGAGATCGAGCACAAGGGCGTCGCCTATGACACCTGGCTTCATGCGACTCGCGACTGGAGCCGGTGGAAGCGCTGGAAGGTCAAAAGCCTGATGATGGTCGTGGTGACGAAGAACTTCATCACCCACCGCGTCGAGGATACGCTGGACCTGCTGGCGCAGGACGGGCTGACCGGCGCGAAGTGGAAGTGGAAGCTGGCCACCTACCTGCTGTGGAAGCCGGGCGTGATCCGCCGCATCTTCCCGGCGTGGTTGAGCTACTTCCTGCCGGGGTTCCATCCGTGGCAGCACGACGACCGCGCGCTGATCGGCAAGGCAGACAGCGAATTTCCCGATGCGGTGATGCCACGCTGAAGATCGAAGGGCTCCCCGAGGGAGCCCTTTTTCGTTGCAAGTCAGGCGGCGCGGCGCATCGGCTCGAAGCCGCCGTCCTCCGGGCCATCGCAATCGACCGGGACGACCAGATCGATGACATGGTGAATCGTGGGCGCCGGTTGCGACCGCGCGGCGCTGTGGCCGAGGCGAATCTCGCCGGTTGGGCGGAAGCCGGCCTTTTCGAGGACCCTCGCCGAGGCAGGGTTATCGGCGAAATGGCGCGCGTTGACGCGGCGGTGGCCGATCGTGCGCGCCAGCGAGAGGACGCCGCGCACGGCTTCGGTGGCATAGCCCCTGCCCCAATGCGTCTGCGCGACCCAATAGCCGAGTTCGGTTTCGCCCGCTTCCTCGATCAGGCCGACGCAGCCGATCAGGCGGGAGCCGTGGCTGCCGGGGAGCGTGACGAGGAAATGCGGGTGATTGCCGCCCTGCGGTGCCGCCACGAAACGCTTCGCGTCATCAGGACCATAGGGCCACGGCGCACGGGCGAGGTTGCGGACGACGGCCTCGTCATCGATCAGGGCGTGGAGTTCGGCCCAGTCCTCCGGCCAGGCAGGCCGCAGGAACAGCCGTTCGCTGCGAATGAACATCTCAAGTCTCCTTCATCGGCCCCTCTGCCGACGCGCAGCTAAAGCGCTGACGTGACAGAGGTATTGCGCCCTGCGCTGGATCGGGCGTCCAATGCGTCCGATTGCGAGGGAGCGGTTTGCGTCCGAGGGAGACATGAAAAGAGGGAGATGGGCGGGGCCCTCTCCCTCTACTGGCCAGCTGCGAAGCGCTGGCGGGGCCACCCCATCGGGATGGCCCTTTGAATGACCATCCGGTTATTCAGCCGCTTCGGCCATGATGTCGACCGACACGTACTTGCGGCCAAGCTTGCCAGCGTGGAAGCGTACGCGGCCTTCACCGAGCGCGAACAGGGTGTGATCCTTGCCCATGCCGACGTTGGCGCCCGGGTACACGCGGGTACCGCGCTGGCGGATGATGATGTTGCCGCCGACCACTTCCTGGCCGCCGAACTTCTTCACGCCGAGGCGACGACCGGCTGAGTCGCGACCGTTGCGCGAAGAGCCGCCTGCTTTCTTGTGTGCCATCTCAGATTACTCCGAATTCCGTTTGCGCTCAGGCGACCGAGACGATGCGCAGCAGGGTCATCTGCTGGCGGTGACCGTTGCGGCGGCGATAGTTGTGGCGACGGCGCTTCTTGAACACGATCACCTTCTCCGACTTCGCCTGGGCGATGATCTCTGCCGAGACAGTGACCTTCGCGGCGTCAGCCAGCGAATCGCCTTCACCGGCGAGGAGGACTTCACCCAGCGTGATCTTGTCACCGGCTTCGCCTGCCAGCTTCTCGACCGCGATCTTGTCTCCGGCGGCGACCCGATACTGCTTGCCGCCCGTGCGCACGATTGCGAACATCGTTCTGTGTATCCGTTCCATAAGCCCGGTTGCCCTGGGCGATTCCAAATGAGGCGCCCAACGCCTGCGAATCGCTGACTGAGGGCAACATACCGTTACCCCGCTGGCTGCAGGGTCCCGGAAAGAGTGGCGCGGATAGTCAAACGAAGGCCTGCTGTCAATGCCCGCTATCAATGGAACTGGCAGCTTCCCGCCCGAAATCCGGCCACTTGGCACGCAGCCGCCCACCAACACTGGCAAGCAAGGCTGGCGAGCCCGCGTGTCCATGCTATGGCGAGGTCCATGGCCCGCCACAAGACCTTTCCCGCCCGTCGCACTGCCCTCGTCGCCACGCTTGGCGTTGCTACCATGCTGGGCGGATGTGCCGACCGAGCAAAGTTTCCCTCGCTGGCGCGCAGGCCGGCAGAGGACATCTATCGCACGGCGCGCGCGACGCCTCCGGCGCCACCGCCCGCGGTCATGTCCGAGGGCATGGCCAGGCGTCTGGCGGATCTGACCGCACAGGCGCGCAAGGCACATTCGGCGTTTGAAAGCGCGCGTCCAGCTGCAACGCGTGCGGTAAGCGCAGCGCGCGGGGCGGCAAAGGGCACGGAGAACTGGTCGGTGGCTTCGCTGGCGGTGGCACGGCTCGAATCGGCGCGGGCGCAGGCGGGATTGCCGCTGGCCGACCTCGACCGGCTGGAAGCCGAGGCAAGCAATCGCGCGGTCGATGGATCGGACGCGGACCTCAAGGCAGTGCTGACGGCGCGTAGCGAAGTTGAAGCGCTTGTCGCGGGCGAGACTTCGGTGATCGATTCGCTGCTATCGCAACTCGCCGGATAAAGTGAGGGCGCCGCGCATCGGCGCAGCGCCCTGCGGGGGGTTCTGAAAACCGGTCAGCGAACGGTGGCCACGATCACCGCGATGGCCAGGCCCCAGACTGCGATCAGGACTGGCAGGATCAGCACCTGCGCCATGGCCGAACCGGCGTCGAGCTTGCCCGACAGTGTCTGGATGCCCTTGCGGCGGAAGTCGTACCAGCCGAGCGCGTCCGGGTGGCGATCAGCGCCAAGCTTGGTCCAGACGGCAGGGATGCCGAAGGCACAGGCGATGAACAGCACGAAGATCGTCATGGGGATGGCGAGCTGGCCGTTGCCGAAGATCGAGGCCATCATGGCAATGAAGGCGAGGTAGCCGCCAGCCGAGACGGCATAGAGGCCGCCGGGCAGGCCGAAGTTGCGATCGACGACGGTGTGGTGCGGTTGTTCGACGATATCGGCGACCTGTTCGATGTGGTCGACGGCGATGTGCATGCTCATGGACTGGGCTCCTTGTGCTGGAGCCTTCATGCGCCTGTCCGGACGGCGATTCCTTGACGGGAATCAAATGGCGCTGGTCAAATACGCCAGCGGGAAATGTCTTCGTGATCCTCAGGGCGTGGTTCGATCCAGCGCCAGCCTGCGGCGGTCTTCTCGCGCTTCCAGAACCAAGATTCGCTCTTGAGGTGGTCCATGGCGAAGTCTGCTGCGGCAAAGGCATCGCGGCGGTGGCGCGCCGCGGCGCAGACCAGCACGATCGCATCGCCCGGCAACATGACCCCGCTGCGGTGGAGGATCAGCAGGCCTTCGAGCGGCCAGCGCCGTTCGGTCACGCGGGCAAGTTCCTGCATGCCGGGGAGCGTCATCGGTTCGTAGTGCTGCAATTCGAGCGCTTCGACACCGCCCGAATCGCGCACTTGGCCGAGGAAGGTGACAATACCGCCTGCATTGGGGTGACGAGCGTTGAAGCCCGCGATCTCAACCGCAGGATCGAACGCATCGAGCGAGAGACGGACGTCAGCCACCGCTCACCGGGGGAAGGAAGGCGAGTTCGTCACCTTGAGCAAGAACGATGCCGCCGACGTCTGTGAGGAGACGGCCATTGAGGGCCATGCGGATCTTTTCACCAAGCAGTTCGACCGCCAGAGCCGGTTCCAGCGCCGCGAGCACCTGTTCGACCGGTCCCGGTTTTACAGCCATTTCCGGCGCACCGGCTACGTCTTCGAGCCGCCCCATGAACACGAGCTTTGCCATGGCTCAGCCGCCGGTCGTGGACATGTGGCGCGAAACGGCGGGGGCACCGCCGGGCTTGTCGATCACGAAGGAATGGCGTTCCTGCTTCTCGCCCATCGCGCGAGCGAAGCATTCGGACAAGGCGCCGTCCGGGTCCTCCGAGCGCAGCGCGGCGCGCAGGTCGACCCTCCCCTCGCCACCGAGGCACATGTAGAGCTGGCCAGTGGCGGTGACGCGCACGCGGTTGCAACCGGCGCAAAAGTTGCCCGTGAGCGGGGTGATGAAGCCGAGACGACCGCCGGTTTCGGCAATGTCGACATAGCGCGCGGGACCGCCCGAACGGGCGTCGCTGTCGGTCAGCGTCCAGCGCTTCTCCAGATCGCGGCGAACGGCATCGAGCGGCAGGTAATGATCGAAGCGATCGCCTTCGATCTCGCCCAGCGGCATGACCTCGATCAGGGTCATGTCATGTCCGGCACCGTGCCCCCATTCGATCAGCGAGGGGATTTCCGCCTCGTTGATGTCCTTGAGCGCGACGGCGTTGATCTTGACCTTGAGCCCGGCCTCCTTTGCGGCGGCGATTCCCTCGAGCACCTGCGGCAGCATGTCACGGCGGGAGAGCTTGGCAAACGCCTCACGATCCAGCGTGTCGAGCGAGACATTGATGCGCTTGACCCCGGCGGCGGCGAGGTCATCTGCAAACTCCGTAAGCCGCGTACCGTTGGTCGTCAGAGTCAGCTCATCGAGTCCGTCACCAAGCTTGCGGCCCAGCGCGCGCACCAGTTCCATCATGTCCCGGCGAACGAGCGGCTCGCCCCCGGTCAGGCGAATCTTGCGGACGCCGCGGGCGATGAAGTGGAGCGAGAGGCGGTGGAGTTCCTCAAGGGTAAGGACTTCCGCCTTGGGCAGGAACTCCATCCGTTCTGGCATGCAGTAGGCGCACCGCAGATCGCAGCGATCGGTGACCGACAAGCGGAGGTAGGTGATCCGGCGGGCGAACCGGTCAATCAGAGGTGCAGGCGCTGTCACTTCTCGAGATATACGAAGTCGCGCGCATAAGATTCAAGGGCCGCGCCGGCATCGACGAACAAAGTCTGTCCGGTGACGGATTTGGCGCTGGCCAGGTAGTGCACGGCGTCGGCGATCTCGTCGGCACCGGGGAGACGCTTGAGCGGCATGATGTCCTCGAGCCGCCGCCATTGCTCGGCATCGTAATCGGCGGTTGGCAGGATCAGGCCCGGGGCGACGCCATTGACGCGCACCTTGGGCGCCATCGCTCTTGCCATCGTCCGCACCGAAGCGTGGAGTGCCTGCTTGGACAGCGTGTAGCTGATCTGGTCCGGCACGGGATTGAGCACGCGCTGGTCGAGGATGTTGACCACCGAACCGTCACGCTCGCCCAAGGCCTCGGCGAAGGCGCGGGTGAGCAGCAGCGGGGCGAAGAGGTTCACGCGGAAGTGCTGCTCGAGCGCTTCAGACGTGATCGTCTCGGCACGATCGTCGTGAAACAGGGAGGCGCAGTTCACCAAAAGGTCCGGTGAGCGACCAGCGAGCGTGATGACCTCCGCCAGCAGACTCGGTGGATAGGCGGGGTCTTCGAGGTCGCCCGAAACGGGATGGACCGCCGCGCCAAGCCATTCGAGCTGGGCCTTGAACTCGTTGTCAAAGGTGGAGGGGCGGTGGGCGTGGAGTGCGAGGTCCCAGCCCTCGCCTGCGAGCTTGCGGGCAATCGCGCCGCCGATCCGGCGCCATCCGCCGGTGACTAGCGCGAGCGGGCGCTGGCTCAAGCCTTGCGCTCGCGCTTCAGGGTGATCCCGATTTCCTCGCCGTTCTCGCTGATAGCCAGCTTCACGATCTTCACTTCCACCCACTGAACCCGATCATCCTGCAACATCAGCGTTTCGATGATGTGGTCTGCCACGGCCTCGATCAGCTTGAAATGCACCCCCTTGGGCAAGCCGTCGGTCGCCGCGAACTTGAGGTCCATGTAGTTCTTGCTGGCGGCAAGCGGGCAATCGGCGGTGTAGCGATCCTGATGCTTGAGCCCGACGCGCATGGTGATGCGCAGCGGCTGCGGGCGGCCAGTCTCTTCCGAATATATCCCGGTCAGGACATCGGTTTCGAGATTGGCGACTTCGAGGATCAGGCTGTCGGACATGGGTGGGCTCTTTGGCACCGGGATTTCAGAAAGTCCATCTCATCGGGCGTTGTGACGGCGCATCCTACAACGCCCCCATCTCGTAAACTCGTTATGAAACTGCTCTAACGGTTCCGCGGCAATCTTGCCGTGATCCAATGGAGAGAAGCCAATGTCGTTTGGTGACCTTTGCCTCTTCCTTGGGGCCATGTTCGCTTTTGCCACCCTCATCCTGAAGGTGGTCGAAGTGGCAGGCCGCAAGCGAGGCTGACGGGAGGGGGATGCGCTGCAACGCGTCCCCCGAACGGACAGGTCCAAAAAGAAACCCCCACCGCTGCAACGATGGGGGTTTATCCAATGGCATCAGCCAATGTCGTTTGGTCCGGATCAGATAGCAGCATTGCCTGCAAATTTCAATCCTGAGGTCAAACCCGCCACCGCGCGAAGATGGCAGTGGGCAAGTGACGCCCGCCCTCACCCTGTTCGCGGATACAGAGGTCGCCGTGCTCGATCGTGCCGGGCAGGTCCTTCAGCGCTTCGGACAGCAGGCCGGCGATGGCGAGCGAGGACATGCGCACGGCGTAGACGGTGAGGAAGAGGAAGCGGCTGTCGGCGTCGAGCAACCGGGCGCAATCGGTGATCAGGCCGGGGAGGCTTTCCTCAAGCCGCCAGACTTCGCCATCAGGGCCACGGCCGAACTTGGGCGGATCGAGGATGATGCCGTCGTAGCGGCGACCGCGACGGACTTCGCGGGCGGTGAACTTGGCGGCGTCGTCGATGATCCAACGGACCGGGCGTTCGGCCATGCCCGAAAGTTGTGCGTTGGCGCGGGCCTGGGCGACGGACTTCTTCGAGGCGTCGACGTGGGTGACCGGGCCGTACTCGGACAGCGCCAGCGTGCCGACGCCGGTGTAGCCGAACAGGTTGAGCGTCTGGGCGTCAGGTCTTCCGGCGAGGCGTTCGCCCATCCATTCCCACACCGGGGCCATGTCGGGGAAGAAGCCGAGGTGGCGGAAAGGGGTGCACGAGGCAGTGAAACGGACGTCGTTCCAGCCGAGTTCCCAGCCCTCGCGGGGCACGGGGTGGTCGAACTGCCAGCGCCCGCCGCCGTCTTCGTCGGAGCCCGGGACGAACTGGGCGTCCGCGCGCCAGTCCGAAGTGCGCGGCGTCCACATCGCTTGCGGTTCGGGACGGATGAAGCGATGCGGGCCATATTGCTCCAGCTTTCGGCCGTGGCCGGAATCGAGCAGGGCGAAGTCCGCCCAGCCCTCGCCGACCATCAGCTTCGGCTGGAGATCGAGATCAGCCATGCTTGAGCGTCGCGCGCTCGGCAACGTAGGCGGCGATAGCGTCGTACTCGCCGGGCAAACGGTCGTAGCGCTCTTCGCGTTCGAACAGGTCGCCAACGCGCGAAGGCAGGCCCGGGCGCACGCCGGTGGCGCGTTCAACCGCATCGACGAACTTGGCCGGGTGTGCGGTGGCGAGCGTGACGATGGGAACGCCGGCAGAGATGCCTTCAGCGATGCGGGCGGCATGGAGGCCAATGGCGGTGTGCGGGTCCAGCACTTCGCCGCAAGCTTCATAGGCCCACTGCATGGCATTTGCCATCTGCCCGGCATCGGCGCGTTCGGAGGTGAACAGCTCGGCGGCCGATTCGCGCTGCTGGTTGGTCAGTTGCATCGCCTTGGTCGCTTCGAAGTGCTTCATCTGCGCGGCCATTGCCGAACCATCGCGACCGCAGCCGTCGAACAGCAGGCGTTCGAAGTTCGAGGAGACCTGGATGTCCATCGACGGCGCAGCGGTGGGGGTCACGGTGCTGGCCGAATAGTCGCCGCTCGACAGTGCGCGATGAAGAATGTCGTTGACGTTGGTGGCGACGATCAGACGCTCGATGGGAAGGCCCATCTTCGCCGCCACATAGCCTGCAAACACGTCGCCGAAGTTGCCGGTCGGAACCGAGAAGGCGACCTTGCGCTGCGGCGCGCCGAGCTGCAGCGCGGCGTAGAAGTAATAGACCACCTGCGCCATCAGGCGGGCCCAGTTGATCGAGTTCACCGCGGCGATGCCGAAGCGGCTGGTCATCGCGGCATCGTTGAACATGCGCTTCACCATCGCCTGGGCATCGTCGAAGCTGCCGTCGATGGCGATGTTGTGGACGTTGGGCGCAATGACGGTGGTCATCTGGCGGCGCTGGACGTCGGACACGCGGCCATGCGGGTGAAGCATGAAGATGTCGACCTTGGCGCGACCGGCGACCGCGTCGATCGCCGCCGAGCCGGTATCGCCGGAGGTGGCGCCGACGATGGTGATGTGGTCATCCCCGCGCGCCAGGAATTCCTCGAACAGCAGTCCGAGCAGTTGCAACGCGACGTCCTTGAAGGCCAGCGTGGGGCCATGGAACAGTTCGAGCACCCACTGCGTCTCGTCCAGCTGCTTGAGCGGAACGACGGCGGCATGGGCGAAGCGGCCATAGGCCTGCTCGCACAATTCGAGCAGGCGCTCGGGCGTCAGGCAGTCGCCGACGAAAGGCTGCATGATCGTCTGCGCGAGCTTCGCATAGGGAAGCCCTGCCATCGCCGCGATCTCGTCAGCGCTGAACTGCGGCCAGGTTTCGGGCACGTAGAGACCGCCATCCGAAGCGAGGCCTGCGAGCGTGACGCCCTGGAAATCGAGCGAGGGTGCCTGCCCCCGGGTGCTGACGTACTTCATGGGTTTGCGCGGTTAGCGGCCATGGGCGCAAAGGGCAAGGATTGAGGAGTCAGGCCCGCTCCCGCCAGCGCTTGCGCAGGGCGAGGGTGTAGATCACCAAGGCGACGCCTGCGAAGAAGAACCACTGGACAGCGTAGGCGAGGTGGTTGTTGGGAATGTCGTTGGGATCAGGCTTTGCACTGGCCTCGAAGCCGGGAGCAGGTGGATCGGCGATCAGACGAGCGGTGCCGCCAATGTAGGGAGCGATCAGGCCACTTACCGGGCCGCCTTTCCAATCGGGGTGTTGCGGCCCTTGGGTCCAGCCAGCCTGAACGTATGCCGTCCTGTTCCCCTCGATCCCGCAGAGCACGACGTGGACGTAGCCAGCCTGATCATTCGCGTTTCGCCCTGAAATGGAGTTCCACTCAGAGGTGAAGCGGCAGTTCACGCTCGAATGCCGAAACAGGACAGCCTCGATCTCCTGCGTATTGGCCGAAGGGAAAGGCGCTTCTGCCTTGTCAGCCATGGCGGCAGTGTAGTGCGCCAGAAGGCTCTGCTTCCATTGCAGGCGCTCAAGCTGCCACACGCCGAGCCCGATCATCGTCAGGACGGCGGCAATCACGATCACGGTGGAGACGATCGGCACGCGCCGCATCACTGGAGACCTTCCTTTTCGAGTCGCGCCATCAGCACGGTTGCCTTGGCGTAGCGCAGGGTGGCTGTCACGACGGCTGGCACCAGCGTGCCCCACAGGCCGATCAGCGCCCAGACCGGCAACTGGACGATGTCATCCAGCTTGAGCGCCGCGAGAACCAGCAGGATCGTGACCGGCAGGACGACGAGATACATTCCCCGTCCGCGCGGTTCGAGGCGTTCGAATTCAAGCCCACACGTCGGGCAGCGATCTGCCAGCGCCGCAAGGCCAGCCCAAAGCCCCTTGGCCCCGCAGCGCGGGCACAAACCGAAAAGGGCAGCCTGGGTAATCCCCGGCTGCCCCTTCGAGTGCTGGCTGTCGCCAGACGGCATCAGTGGATCTTGTAGCCCCAGCCGCCCCACACGTAGATGGCGACGAACAGGAACAGCCACACCACGTCGACGAAGTGCCAGTACCACGCGGCTGCTTCGAAACCGAAGTGCTGGCGCGGGGTAAAGTGGCCCTTGTAGGCGCGGATCAGGCAGACCACGAGGAACACGGTGCCGACGATCACGTGGAAGCCGTGGAACCCGGTCGCCATGTAGAAGGCCGAGCCGTAGGTGTTGGTGCCGAAGGCGAACGGCGCGTGGGCGTATTCGTAGGCCTGGATCATCGAGAACACGGCGCCCAGGATGATCGTTGCCCACAGGCCCTTCTTCAGGCCTTCGCGGTCACCGTGGATCAGGGCGTGGTGCGCCCAAGTCAGCGTGGTGCCCGAGCAGAGCAGGATCAGCGTGTTGAGCAGCGGCAGGTCGAACGGGTCCATGACCGCTTCGATCGCCTTGGGCGGCCACTGGCCACCGACCACTTCGGCGAGCGTCGAAGGGAACAGCGAGAAGTCGAAGAAGGCCCAGAACCAGCCGACGAAGAACATCACTTCCGAAGCGATGAACAGGATCATGCCATAGCGCTGGTGCAGCTGCACCACCGGGGTGTGGTCGCCCGCATGGGCTTCCTTGATGATCTTGCCGAACCACGAGAAGAACGTGACGATCACGCCCAAGAGGCCTGCGAAGAACACGGCATGGCCACCGGCCATCTTGTGCATGTAGAGCACGCCGCCGCTGGTCATCGTCAGCGCCGAGAGGGCACCGATGAAGGGCCACACGTCGGGCGGAAGGATATGATAATCGTGGTTCTTTGCGCCGGCCATGATCGCCTCAATTCCCCCAGTCAGTCTGGTCGTAATGGCTAGCCCGCAGCAGGACGCTTCGGGCGCAGTTCACTTGGGCCTTTATCGCCGCACTTGCGCGCGGTCCAGAGGCTTTTCTGCCAATAGAGCAAGTGGCTTGGCCCCGGCGGAATTATGCGCCTGTGCAGCGCTTTCGGGGGTCTCGTTGAAGGTGTAGCTCAACGTGATCTCCTCGATGTTGTTCGCGCCGGGATCATCGAGAATCGCAGGGTCCACGTAGTAGATCACCGGCATCCGGACATCCTGGCCGGGCACGAGCTTCTGCTCGGTAAAGCAGAAGCACTGGATCTTGTTGAAGTACTTGCCGGCCTGCTCGGGCGACACGTTGAAGATCGCAGTGCCGGTAATCGGACGACCCGAGAGGTTCTTGGCTTCGAACGTGGCGATCTTGCGCTCACCGATGCGCAGGTCCTGCGTGACCTGCTGCGGCTTGAACATCCACGGCAAGCCCGGCGCGGTGTTGGCATCAAAGCGCACGCGGATCATCTTGCCCGCAACCTTCACGCCCGCCAGCTTGTCGGCCGTTGCGCGCTGCGTGGTGCCGCCATAGCCGGTCACCTGGCAGAACAACCTGTAAAGCGGAACCGAAGCATAGCCGAGGCCAAGCATGGCCAAAGCGGCGCCGGCAGCCATCAGGCCGACGTTGCGGTTCCTGCGCGCATCGGGCGCTACGGTACCCACCATGTCAGTGGCTCACTTGCGCGGCGATCTTCACGATCGAGATCGCGAAGAACAGCACCGCCAGCGATCCCAGCACGATGCCGAGCGCCTTGTTGCGGCTGCGCTGGCGCGCGCGATAGAGTGCGGTCTCTTCCTTGCCGAGGTGGGTATGCTGCTTGGGGTCATTCATCATTGCCAGCCTTGCACTGTGGCAAGCCGGTCCCCCGCCAGCATGCCGAAAAGGACGAAGAGATAGAGCACCGAGTAGGCGAACAGGCGCTTTTCGGGCTTCATGTTGTCATCAGGACCTGACTCGCGCAGGCCGACCTTGATCGAAAGTGCGACAAAGATCAGGCCAAGGACCAGCGCCGAGACGCCGTATACCCAACCTGTGCCACCAATCCACCACGGCGCCAGAGTGACCGGCAGGAGCAGCAGCGCATAGATCAGGATCTGACGGCGCGTCGACTTTTCACCGGCGACGACCGGCATCATCGGGATGCCGACCTTGGCGTAGTCGATCTGCACGAACAGCGCGAGCGCCCAGAAGTGCGGCGGCGTCCACATGAAGATGATGAGGAACAGCAGCACCGGCATGAGCGTGATATTGCCGGTCACCGCGACCCAGCCGATCAGCGGCGGAAAGGCCCCCGCCCCGCCACCGATCACGATGTTCTGCGGCGTGCGTGGCTTGAGCCAGACGGTATAGATCCAGGCATAGTAAAAGATCGAGAAGGCAAGGATCGCGGCTGCAAGCCAATTCACGCCCAGCCCCATGATAACGACCGATGCGCCGGACAGAGCAAAGCCGAAATCACGCGCCGAGGTCGGGTCCATGCGGCCCGAGGGCAGCGGCCGCTTGGACGTCCGCTTCATCCCTGCATCGAGATCGGCTTCCCACCACATGTTGAGTGCGGCGGCACCACCAGCTCCGACTGCGATGCACAGGATTGCCGTGAAGGCGATGATCGGGTGGATCTCGCCCGGCGCTGCCAGCAGGCCGCACAGGCCGCTGAAGATCACAAGCGTCATCACGCGCGGCTTGGTCAACGCGAAGAAATCGCGCCACTCCGCGGGCAGGGCTACGGTCGAACCGAGGGGCGTTGCAGAATCCATGATTGGCCGCGCCTATACGCGCGCTTTACGTTCATGGAAAGCGAAACGGGATGAGGCGTTGGGGCAGGTCCCGCCCCTCTGATCCGGAAAGGAAAAAGGCCCCCGGATCGCTCCGGAGGCCCATTTCTTTTCAGCCCTTGGGCCGACGATCTGCTCAGTGTGCGTGAGCGGCGTCGTCGATCACCGGCAGGGTTTCGAACTGGTGGAACGGCGGGGGCGAGGACAGGGTCCACTCCAGCGTCGTCGCACCTTCGCCCCAGTAGTTGGCTTCAGCCTTCTTGCCGGCAAGGAATGCATAGAGGATGTTGATGAAGAAGATCACGATCGAGACAGCCATGATGACGTAGCCGATCGAAGCGATCTTGTTCCAGTACGAGTAAGCGAGCGCGTAATCCGGATAACGGCGCGGCATGCCCTGGACCCCGAGGAAGTGCATCGGGAAGAAGATCAGGTTCACGCCGACGAAGAAGATCCAGAACTGCAGGTGGCTCAGGAACTCGGAGTGCATGCGGCCGCTCATCTTCGGGAACCAGTAGTAGAACCCGGCGAAGAGCGAGGTCACCGCACCCAGCGACAGCACGTAGTGGAAGTGCGCGACGACGTAGTAGGTGTCGTGCAGGTTGTCGTCCACGCCACCGTTCGCCAGGACGACGCCGGTGACGCCGCCAACCGTGAACAGGAAGATGAAGCCGATTGCCCAGACCATCGGCGACTTGAACTCGATGCTGCCGCCCCACATCGTCGCGATCCACGAGAAGATCTTGATGCCGGTCGGAACCGCGATGACCATGGTCGCAGCGGTGAAGTACATCTTCGTGTTCACGTCGAGGCCGGTGGTGTACATGTGGTGCGCCCACACGATGAACCCGACCACGCCGATCGCGACCATGGCGTAGGCCATGCCGAGGTAGCCGAACACCGGCTTCTTCGAGAAGGTCGAGATGATCTGGCTGATAATGCCGAAGCCCGGCAGGATCATGATGTACACTTCGGGGTGGCCGAAGAACCAGAACAGGTGCTGGTAGAGAACCGGGTCACCGCCGCCGGCAGGATCGAAGAAGGTCGTGCCGAAGTTGCGGTCGGTCAGCAGCATGGTGATGGCAGCGGCCAGAACCGGCAGCGCCAGCAGCAGCAGGAACGCGGTAACCAGCACCGACCACACGAACAGCGGCATCTTGTGCAGGGTCATGCCCGGCGCGCGCATGTTGAAGATGGTGGTGATGAAGTTGATCGCACCCAGGATCGAGCCAGCGCCCGAGAGGTGGAGCGAGAAGATCGCGAAGTCGACAGCCGGGCCCACCGAGCCCGAGGTCGAGAGCGGAGCATAGACCGTCCAGCCCGTGCCAGCGCCAACGCCCGTACCGCCCGGCACGAATGCCGACAGCATCAGCGAGCAGAAGCCCACGAAGGTCAGCCAGAACGAGACGTTGTTCATGCGCGGGAAGGCCATGTCCGGCGCGCCGATCATGATCGGAACGAACCAGTTGCCGAAGCCGCCGATGATCGCGGGCATGACCATGAAGAACACCATGATCAGGCCGTGGGCGGTGATCAGAACGTTCCACATGTGCAGCGTGGCGTTGAAGTCCGAAGCGTTGCCGCCGAGGAAGTTGGTCCACCAGCCGAGGTACTGGATACCCGGCTCGGCCAGTTCGGCACGCATGATGCCCGACACGGCGCCACCGATGATCCCCGCGAAGATCGCGAAGATCAGGTAGAGCGTACCGATGTCCTTGTGATTGGTGGACATGAACCAGCGGGCGAAGAAGCCCGGCTTGTGGTCATGATCGTGGTCGTGCGCATCGTGGTGCGCATCGAAGCCTTCGTTTGCGGGAATGGTGGCCATCTCGGTCAAACCTTGTTCATGAACTTGGCGTCAGGCAGCAGGGGCAGCAGGTGCTGCCGGCGCGGCTGCTGCGGGAGCACCGACGGTGCCGCCGGGCTGGGTCTTCACCCAGGCCTCGAACTTGTCGCGCGGCAGGGCTTCCACCGCGATCGGCATATAGCCGTGGCGGGCGCCGCACAGTTCGGAGCACTGGCCGTAGTACACGCCCGGCTCCTTGATGAAGAGCACCTTCTCGTTGATGCGGCCCGGCACGGCGTCGAGCTTGAACCACAGCGACGGAACGGCAAAGGCGTGGATCACGTCCGAACCGATGGTCTGGATGCGGATCGGCTCACCAGCGGGGACGACCATGCGGTTGTCGACTGCAAGGTGACCGGGTTCGCCAGCCTTGAGCGCGTCTTCTTCCGACAGCATGTTCGAGATGACTTCGAAGCCGCCGTTGTCAGGATAGGTGTAGCCCCAGTACCACTGGTAGCCCGTCACCTTGACAGTAAGCGCGCCCTTTGGAGCCGGCTCGTACTGGTGGGCGAGCAGGCGGATCGAAGGAACCGCGATCACCACCAGGATGAGAACCGGGACCAGGGTCCAGATCACTTCGATCAGCGTGTTGTGGCTGGTCTTCGAAGCAACCGGGTTGGCCCGCTTGTTGAACTTGGCCATCACGACCAGCAGCAGAACCAGCACGAGGATCGAGATGGCAACGATGATCGGCATCAGGATCACGTCGTGCATCCACAGACCCTGCTCACCGATCGGCGAGTATTGATCCTGGAAGGTCCACCCCTTGTCGACCGGCTGACCCTTGCCGGGCGTCGGCTTCATCGGCGTGTAGTAGCCCTTGTCGACCGGAGCAGCTTCAGCGGCGACTGCAGGAGCAGCCGAGTCGCTGGCGGCAGCAGCCGGTGCGGCGGCGACCGGAGCGGCAGCTTCGGCTGCAACCGGTGCAGCAGGCGCTGCGGCCATGGCCTGGGTCCCGAATGTCAGCGCGGCAGCGACGCCAAAGGTCCGGAAAGCTTTGCCCATGGAACGGGCGGTATCGGCAAGACTCATCGTCAAAGTTTCCGCTTTTTCCCTGTTTGCGCGCTTGTTGCGCTGCATCAAGGAGGCGCATGCGCACCTCCTCTAAGTCCCTCGATCGGACCGGCCTATACGCGCGGTTGTCTCAAGCCTCAAGCGGCAGAACGCATATTTTTCATGGGCCTCTCATGGCCATTGGTGCAAGGCCGAAACAGTCCGTTACAGCACCGTTCGAAAAGGGTTGCTACCGGGGCGGGCAAGGGCCATTTGCGAGGCATTGCAGCATTATTCCAGGCAGACAGATGCTCGAAGACGAGATCCTTTCCGAATTCCGTGCCAGCCAGGCTCTGCTCGAAGGGCACTTTCTGCTTTCTTCGGGTCGGCACAGCGCACATTACCTGCAGTGCGCCCGCGTGTTGATGGACCCGATGCGCGCCTCAAGGCTTGCTGCGGCAACGGCCCAGAAAATCCCGCGCGAGTTGCGGCAGCAGATCCAGAAGGTCGTGGCACCGGCGATGGGCGGCGTGATCATCGGGCATGAAATGGGTCGCGCTCTGGGCGTCGAGGCGATGTTCGTCGAACGCCCGACCGGCACCTTCGAACTGCGCCGTGGCTTCTCGCTCAATCCGGGCGAAAAGGTGCTGATGGTCGAGGACGTGGTCACGACCGGACTCTCCAGCCGCGAGGCGATCAAGGCGATCGAGGACGCCGGCGGCGTGGTCATTGCTGCTGCATCGCTGGTCGACAGGTCTGCTGGCAGCGTTGATCTCGGCGTGCCGTTCTTCCCGCTCGTTGCCCTGAACTTCCCGACCTACGCGCCCGACGAACTGCCGCCCGAGCTCGCCGCGACTGAAGCGGTCAAGCCAGGGAGCCGCGCGAAGCCGTGAACAACGTGCTGCGCCCTGCCCGTTTGCGCCTTGGCGTCAACATTGATCACGTTGCAACCATCCGCAATGCGCGGGGTGGTGATCATCCAGACCCGGTACGTGCGGCCGAGATCGTCGCGAGCGTCGGTGGCGATGGTATAACCGCTCATCTGCGCGAGGATCGCCGCCATATCCGCGACGAAGATCTCGCGCGGATCCAAGCGGCGACCAACCTGCCGCTCAATCTTGAAATGGCGGCGACGGACGAGATGCTGGAGATCGCGCTGCGCCACAAGCCGCATGCGGCCTGCATCGTGCCCGAGCGGCGCGAAGAGCGGACAACCGAGGGCGGACTGGATGCTGCCGGGCAGCACAACCGTCTTGCCCCGATCGTTTCACGCCTGAGCGATGCCGGTATCCGCGTCAGTCTGTTCATTGCTCCGGAGGCGCGGCAGATCGAGGCCGCGATGAAGCTGGGCGCGCCGGTCGTGGAACTGCACACCGGTGAGTACGCGCATGCCGAGGGCGAGCAGCGGGCGATCGAACTGAAGAGAATTGCCGACATGGCTGCGCTCGCCGCGCGCAATGGCATCGAACCCCATGCAGGGCACGGGCTGACTTACGAGAACGTCCAGCCGATCGCGGCGATTCCGCAATTGGCCGAGCTGAACATCGGGCACTACCTGATCGGGGAGGCAATCTTCGTCGGATTGGAAAGCGCAGTGCGTCGGATGCGCGAGCTGATGGACGAGGCACGGTGAGGACAGCCCGTTGATCATCGGCATGGGCTCCGACCTCTGCAACATCGAGCGCATCCAGAATTCGCTCGATCGCTTTGGCGAGCGCTTCGTCAACCGGGTGTTCACCGAGGTTGAAAAGGCCAAGGCGGCGGCGCGGCCCTATACGATGGCCGGAACGCTGGCGAAGCGCTTTGCGGCCAAGGAAGCGTACTCCAAGGCTGTCGGCACAGGCTTCAAGGCCGGGGTGTTCATGAAGGACATCGGTGTGGTCAACGCCAGGTCCGGCGCCCCCACGCTTGCTCTCACCGGCGGCGCGGCGGCGCGTCTCGCTGCCATCACTCCCGAGGGCCACGAGGCGGTGGTTCACCTCACCCTGACCGACGACCACCCCTGGGCGCAGGCTTTCGTTGTAATCGAGGCACGTCCCCTGAATGCCAGCCCCATTGCAGAAAAGCGCGACGCTTGACCGACGAATTTTCCGAGACTCCCCAACAGGACCTGTCCCCTCCTCCCCCGCCGCCGGGGGGCGTAGACTGGTGGGCCGAGATTCGCGGGCTGTTCCTGATGCTGCTGGCGGTGGTGACCTTTCACAGCCTGATCGCCAAGCCGTTCTACATTCCCTCGATATCCATGATGCCCAATCTGCTGGTGGGAGACCGGCTGATCGTTTCGAAGTATCCCTACGGCTGGTCGTGGGTCTCGGCCTCTTTCCACGTCCTGCCGCGCGGTAAGGACCGGGTTCTCCCCCGGACGCCCGATTATGGCGACATCGTCATCGCGGTGCCACCGGACCGCGACGAGGACTACATCAAGCGTGTCGTGGCACTGCCGGGCGACCGGATTGCGGTGATCCATGGCCAGATCATTCTCAACGGCAGGCTCGTCCCGCAACAGGCCGAGCCACCGGTGCAGATCCCGGCAGATCCGCAACTCAGTTGCGACGGGGCCCCGTGCTACGACATGTTCGAACGCTATCGAACGCGTCTTGCCGACGGCCGCGAGGTCTATGAACTTCCGGCGTTCCGTGAAACCCTGCCCAACGGCGCGAGCTACGTGATCATCGATCACATGGATCAGGTGCTCGACAACTATCCCGAAACCCGCGTGCCGGAAGGGCATGTGTTCCTGATGGGCGACAACAGGGACCATTCCGCCGACAGCCGGGCGCCAATCGAGGAAAAGGGCCTCGGAGGTCCCGTACCGCTGGCCAATGTCGGCGGGCGGGCCGAATTCGTGACGTTCTCGCTCAACGGCAGCGAATCGTGGAATCCGGCGACCTGGTGGCCTGCCTTGCGCACGGGCCGCGCCTGGACCAGACTACGGCCTGAACTGCGCGGCGTGCTTGGCCCGGGCGGCGATCAAGGAGCACATTGAAGCGCATGGATGATGTCAATCCGCCAGGACCGGCCGGACCGACCGACATCACGGACGATCTCGTCCGGCGCGAGGCGAAGAAGGCGACCGTCTGGCTGGGCATTGCCGCAATCTTTGCGCTTGTCGTCCTGCTGGCACAGCCGATCATGCTCATCATCGGCGGCATCGTTTTCGCCGCGATGATCGACGGAGGCCAGCGCCTCCTCGCCCGAGTGCTCCCCTGGATTCCGCGCGGATTGCGGATCACGATAGTTTTGCTGGGCACTTTCGCTTTCCTCGTCTGGCTGGTGATCTTTGCCGGCGGGCAGATAGCCGCGCAGGCGGCGCAACTGCCCGAAGTCATCCAGCGGCAGCTTACGAACCTGAGCCTGTGGGCGCAGAGCCATGGCATCAGCGTTCAGAACTTGGACCTTCAAAGCATCGCCAGCCAGGTCCTTGGCAGTGTCGGGCAGGTAACCAGAGCGCTGGGCGGCATATTCGGCGGCTTCACCACCGCATTCCTGATCTTCATTCTTTCGATCTACTTCGTGCTCGAACCCGATCTGTACCGGCGCGGCGTGGCATGGATGCTGCCGGAAGTCAGCCGCCGCCACTGGGAAGGCACGGCGCTGCGGATGGGCAAGTCGCTGCGCATGCTCCTGTTCGGGCGGCTGATCGGCATGGCGGTTGAAGGGGTTGCCACCTGGGCGCTGCTTGCGTGGTGGGGCGTGCCGATGGCTGCCCTGCTCGGCCTGCTGACAGGATTGCTTGCCTTTCTGCCGAACATCGGTGCGCCGATTTCCGGCGCGCTGATGATCATGGTGGGCTTTTCCGGCGGGACCGAGATGGGGCTGTTCTGCATCGCCGTCTACCTCGTCGTCCAGACTGTCGACGGCAACATCATCGTCCCGATGGTGGCCAAGCGAACCGTCGATCTTGCTCCGGCTCTCGTTCTGGGTGCCCAGTTGATGTTCGGACTCCTGTTCGGCATCCTTGGGCTGATGCTGGCCGATCCGATCGTGGCGATGCTCAAGATCGCGCTTGAACGCCAGGCGGAGCGCAATGACGCGAACCGCGCCGAAGCCTGAAGCCCCGAAGAAGCACCTCACCAAAGAGACAGAGACACAAGGATGGCCCGCAAGTTCCTTTACCTGATCGCTGTTCTTGCGGTCCTCGTGATCGCGGCAATCTTCGTCCTGCGCATCTGGCAGAACGAACTGACCCGATTCGCCTTTGTGCCAAGGGTGGCATATGGCCGCCTCGAACCACTGCCGGCCGACGCCTACGCCGGCAATCGCATGTGGCTTGCCCGACCCGGCCTGAAGGACGATCCGGCGCAGTGGGTCCCTGCTGGGGCGGCAAAGGGACAAGGCCGTGCCGCGGTGTTCTTCATCCACCCGACCAGCTATCTCGCCCGAAACAGCTGGAATGGACCGCTTGACGACAACGACACCAACCGCAGGGCGACCTACTTCGTGCAGGGAATGGCCTCGGCGTTCAACGGACAAGCGCAGGTCTGGGCGCCTCGCTACCGCCAGGCCGCCTTCGGCGCATTCCTGACCGACAAGGCGGAAGGCGAACTCGCGCTCGCTTCAGCCTATCTCGATGTGCGTCAGGCTTTCGACGCGTTTCTGGCGAATGTTCCGCAGGACACACCGATCGTTCTTGCAGGACATAGCCAAGGCGCGCTTCACCTCATGCACCTGCTGAAGGATCGCGTTGCGGGAACGCCCCTCGCATCGCGAGTGGTTGCGGCCTATCCGATCGGCTGGCCGATCTCGGTCGAGCATGACTTGCCGGCGATGGGCCTGCCCGCCTGCGCCAAGGACGATGCGACGGGCTGTGTCATGACCTGGTCCAGCTTTGCCGAACCGGCAGATCCGCAGCTTGTCCTTGAAGCCTATCGAACGCGCCCCGCGCTTGATGGAAAGGCAAAGGACGCACCACCAGTGCTTTGCACCAATCCGCTGACGGGAACCATGGGAGGCGCCGCTCCTGCATCAGCCAACCTCGGCACGTTGAAGCCGGCTGCGGATCTCAAGGGCGGCGAACTGATCGCAAAGGCCGTTCCTGCACGCTGCGACGAGAAGACGGGCCTGCTCATGATCGGCGACCCGCCGGACCTTGGCCCCTATGTCCTGCCGGGCAACAACTACCATGTCTATGACATCCCGCTGTTCTGGTCGAACCTGCGTGCGGACGTCACCCGGCGCGCGGCGGCCTGGGAAAAGCAGCATGCCGGGCAGGGCAGATGATTACCCAATCGGCCTTGGCCTTGCGCGATGCGCTGCCCGATGGCGGTGTGCTGATGGGGCTCGACACCGGGACCAAGACCATTGGCATCGCCCTCTGCGACCGGGATTGGCGCTTTGCCTCGGCTGGAAAGACGCTCCAGCGCGGCAAGTTCACCGCAGACAAGGCCAAGCTTGAGGCTATGATTGCCGAACGCTCGGTCAAGGGTCTGGTGATCGGCCTGCCTTTGAACATGGACGGTTCGGAAAGCCCCCGCTCGCAAGGCGCCCGAGCAATTGCGCGCAACCTGGAGGATCTGGGCCTGCCGATCCTGCTCTGGGATGAGCGCTGGACGACGCAGGCCGCCGAGCGGGCGATGATCGAGCAGGATTTCAGCCGTGCCAAGCGCGCCGAACGCATCGATTCGCACGCGGCGGCCTTGATCCTGCAAGGCGCGATCGACGCGCTGGCGGGAAGCGCGTTTTAACCAGGCGCTTGAAGCGCTTGTAATCGGGCCTCGGCTGCGGCAGGGATTCCGGCATGGAAACAACGCCCGAAAGCACCGGAGGACGGCCTGCCATTCCGCCGGGTCTGAGTTTCGACCCGTCGCAATTCGGCAAGTTCATGATGCGGCATGGCCACACCGGTTTCATCGGCATGCAGTATCGCACCCACGGTGACAACTGGATCGAACTGGCCCTGCCCTGGCGGGAGGATCTCGTCGGCGATCCCGAGACCGGCGTGCTTGCCTCCGGTCCGATCATCAGCCTGCTCGACAATGCAACATCGATGTCGGTTTGGGCTCTGCGTGGCGGTTTCCGGCCGCAGGTGACGCTGGACCTGCGCGTTGACTACGTTCGCGCCGCAACGCCGGGCAAGACGATCATTGCCTGGGCCGAATGCTATCAGTTGAAGAAGTCCATGGCCTTCGTCCGCGGCATCGCGCACGACGGTGACATCGCCGATCCGGTTGCCCACGCCGCCGGCATCTTCATCCAGGTCGACGCCGATGGCTGGTCGCGCGATCCGGGGGCAGCGAAATGAGCGACAGCGCCGAGTTCCTTTCCGAAAGATTGCCGCCCTATGCGCGATCGATGGGCATGCGGATCGAAGGCTTGCTGGATGGCTCGCCGCTTCTCGCGATGGACTTTTCCGACCGCGCCATGGGGCGTCCCGGCTTCCTGCACGGCGGGGCAATTGCCGGAATGCTCGAAATCGCTGCGATCATGGCGCTTCATGCCGAGCTGGGTGAGGAAGATGCCAAGGTGCGGATCAAGCCGGTCAACATCTCGGTCGAATACCTGCGCGGTGGCGTGACGGTGGAAACCTTTGCGCGCGGCGAGGTGATCCGCGCGGGACGGCGGATCGCCAATGTGCGCGCCGAGGCATGGCAGGCGGATCGCGACAAGCCGCTTGCCAGTTGCTGGATGAACTTCCTGATCAAGCCAAAAGGTTAGTCTTCGACAACCTTCAGCAGACGCCGTTCCAGCGGTGACAGAACGCCGGCGAGGTCGTGCCCGCGCTTGAGGACCTGTCCGGCCTCGCCGAACAGCGCCCACATGCCCTGCTTGCCGCGCAGCGACGGGCGCTTCTCGATTCGCGCCGTAGGCCGTTCGGCAGTGCGCTTGAAGGCCGCGAAGACCGCTGCGTCCTTGCCGAAGTCCATCGCATAGTCCCGCCACAGGCCTGCCGCGACCATGCGGCCGTAGATGTCGAGAATCTTCAGCAGCTCGGGCCGTTCGAACCCCACCTGCTGCATGGCGCGCACATTCGGAAAGGGGACGACCGTGCCGGACGCCCCGGCATCAGGACCGGTCACGCTCAGCTGCGGTTCCTTCGGCCGACGGTGCTCGGAGTCGGCGCGGGCGTGGTGTCGTCACCGCCCGACTGGGCAGCAATCAAGGCGGCGACTTGTGCCTTCAGCGCCGCAACTTCGGCTTCGAGTTCATCAACACGCGTGCCGCCATTGGGTTCGCACGGTTCCTTGCAGGGCGTGCCATAAGGAATGAACTGCTTGAGCCAGGTTTCAGCCGGAACCAGCGTGGACCGGGCCTTGAGTCCGATCATCGTCGCACCTTCGGGCACGTCATCGGTCACCACCGCATTCGCACCGACGCGGGCGCGTGAGCCCACCGTGATGGGCCCCAGAATCTGGGCACCGGAGCCGATGATCGCATCATCGCACAAGGTGGGATGGCGCTTGCCCGGAATGCCGTTTGTCGGGTTCGTACCGCCCAGTGTCACGCACTGATAGATCGTCACGTTGTCACCGATCTCCGCGGTTTCGCCGATCACGGTGAATCCATGCTCGATGAACAGGTGCTTCCCGATCTTGGCGCCGGGATGGATGTCGATGGCAGTCAGGAAGCGCGAGAAGTGGTTTACCGCACGCGCCAGGAAATAGAGTTCAGCCTCGAACAGCCAGTGCGCGACTCGATGGAAGCCGACGGCCCACAGACCGGGATAGAGAAGAATCTCCCAGCGCGAACGGGGCGCGGGATCGCGCGAGCGGATCGAGTCCAGATAGGCGATCAGGCCGTTGAACATGCCCCGATTCTCTCTCTTTCAGGCGCTTAAAGCAAGCGCGGCTGGAATTCCCCTGTCCGCTCGGCAAGCGCGTCGCGTGCGAGGGATATGGTGACGGGTGATTTACGCTCAAGAGACAGACGGTCAAGAGTTTCAATCAGCAACTCGATTTCGGCATGCGCCCGTTCCACTCTGGGCAACAGGTAGGCCATTACCTGATCCCCCAGCACGAGCCCGCGCCGTGCCGAATGTTCCACGATCAGGCCCGCGACCAGCTCGTCATCTGGCGCGCCAATCTCGATCAGCAGGGCCGAGCCGAGGCGGGAGGCGAGGTCGGGCAGAGTGACATGCCATGCTCCGGGCGCACGATCGCTGACCAGGAGGAGCGGACGCCCGGACGCCTGAGCACGGTTCCAATGATGGAACACCTCGTCCTCCGGCAGCGAATCGGCACTGTCGAGCACCTCCCCTGCCCCGCTTTCGGCAAACCATCGCGCCAGCAGGCTCTTGCCCGACCGGGGAGGGCCGACAAGGATCGCTGTGCGGAAAGGCCATGTGGATGCAGACTGCAGCGCTTCGATCACGGGCAGCAGACTTGGCCCCATGACCACGGTTTCGGCACCGCGCGCTGTCACCAGCGGAAGGGCGATCTGCGACGACATCTGCTGACTATACGCTCGAATCGCGGTTCGGTTACTTGCGGATCGAAAGCGCGCCTGCGCCGACCGTCACGCGCCAACCCTGCGCCCGCAATGCTGCCGCCAAGGCTTCGATCTCGCCCGCGTAAGTCACGCGCATGACCGACGTGCCGCCAATCGCGATCGAACTAGACACCGCGCTCTTGACGCCGGCAACCCCGCGCACCGCTGCCATGCCGGCGTCGACTGCGGGACCGTCGGCGGTGGCGAACTGGATAGTGAATGTCGAGACGCTGGCTGCGGCGGTGGGCGTGGCTGCCGCCGTCGGCGCCGTTTCCGGGCCTGCCGTCGTGGCTTGCACGGCAACTGGCCCAGCCGTCGCCAAGGTCTGCTCAATCAGCTTGGGGTCGATTTCCGCTGCCATGTTGAGCGTGGGATCGGGCTTCAGCACGCCTGCCACCAGTGCCTGCGTGTAGATCCCGTCAAGCCTGCCGATGGCATCCTCAAGCATTTTGGGAACGTCAGCTTCGCTCTTGGCGGTCAGCGTGAAGCTGCCGAGGAAGCGGTTGTCCGGACCATAGCGCGCGGTGAAAGTGCCGCTGACCGGGCCACCGGGGAACTGCCGGTCGAGGCGCGCGATGGGAATGATAACGTCCGATGCGCCGAACTCGTCGAGGATCAGGCGCCACCAGTTGCGGCTGCGCCGATCCAGTTGGCCTGCGGTGAGCAGGAGCGAATCGGAACCTGCACCGGCCGGGCGCACGTAATCGATCGCACTGTTTCCGGTGCGGTACTCCGCCCAAGCCTTTTGCCACGGCGTGCGGGTCTCGAACACTGTCGCCACGCCGCCTTGATAAAGCACGGGTACGACCAATAGCGGTGCCGAGCGAGCCTTTACTCCGGTCATCCCGAGTCGCTCGCCGGTGCGGGCACGATCGAATATCACACCAAGGCGTGCGATGTAACGACGAGGACCGATCTGTTCGTGCTCGACCACCACCGCAGAGACCATGGATTCGATCGTCGAATCATCCAGGCCTGGAGCTGTCCCTCCGCTGCCATTGCTTCCCCAGAGCTTTACCCAAGCCTTGCGCTGCGCTTCGCGCCAGCCTTTGTTGCGTGCGTCCTCGGCGTCGTCGCCGCTGACATTGACCTCGATCCCGCGCACTTCGTAATCGCCGTTGCTGGCAATTGGCGGGATCCCGCGATCGCCTTCGATCTGTGCAACAAGCGCAGCCCCGCCGAGGCCCGCCAGCAGCGCGATGCCGAGCAGCAGCGCCTTGCGGTTCTTCGCTTTTTCGAGTGGCAGGGACAGGGCGACCAAGGGAACTCCGAAACCAGTCATGGCCGAAGGTCCGGCCCGAAACGCACACGGAATTCGAATTCCGCAACTGGATGCCCCGCTTTTGCCGAAACGAAAGTGGAAATCCAAGCAGGAAAGCGCTAGGCGCGCCAACCATGAGCGACAAGCAGGAAAAGCCCGAGAGCTACAGCTACGCCAAGGCCGGCGTGAACATCGCCGCTGGCAATGCGCTGGTGAAGGCCATTGGCCCGCTGGCCAAGTCCACCGCCCGCCCCGGCGCGGATGCGGAACTCGGCGGCTTCGGCGGCTTCTTCGATCTCAAGGCCGCAGGCTACAAGGACCCGCTGCTGGTTGCCGGCAACGATGGCGTCGGCACCAAGGTCAAGCTGGCGATCGATCATGACCGCCATGACAAGATCGGCATCGATCTCGTCGCGATGTGCGTGAACGACCTGATCGTACAGGGTGCCGAGCCCCTGTTCTTCCTCGATTACTTCGCGACGGGCCGCCTCGACAACGGTGTGGCCGAGCGCGTGGTTGCAGGCATTGCCGAGGGCTGCAAGCAGGCCGGTTGCGCTCTGATCGGCGGCGAGACCGCGGAAATGCCCGGCATGTACGCCGACGGCGACTATGACCTGGCAGGCTTCTGCGTCGGTGCCGTGGAACGCGGCGAGCAGTTGACCGGCGACCGCGTGGCCGAGGGCAACGTGCTGCTCGGTCTTGCGTCGTCGGGCGTGCACTCCAACGGCTATTCGCTGGTCCGTCGTCTGGCCGCCGACAAGGGCTGGAAGCTCGACCGCCCTGCCCTGTTCGACAACGAGCGCCTGCTGATCGACTACCTGATCGAGCCGACGCGCATCTACGTGAAGAGCCTGCTGCCCTTCATCCGCTCTGGCCGGATTAACGCGCTGGCCCACATCACTGGCGGTGGCCTGCTCGAGAACGTGCCTCGCGTACTGCCGCAGGGTCTTCACGCCCGCATCGATGCCGACAGCTGGGAGCAGAGCCGCCTGATGGCCTTCCTGCAGGCGCAGGGCAACATCGAGCCCGAAGAGATGGCCCGCACCTTCAACTGCGGGATCGGCATGATCCTCGCTGTGGAAGAAGCGGAAGCCGATTCGCTCGCCGCCGATCTCGCTGCTGCAGGCGAAACCGTCTATCGCGTCGGCACGATCGTCGCGGGCGAAAAGGGCTGCACCGTCACGGGCAGTGCCGAGACGTGGTCTGCGCGCTCGGCGTGGGAAGCGACCCACGTTGGCTGAGCGGGCCCCCGTCGCCGTCTTCATATCGGGCAGCGGCACCAACATGGCCGCGCTGCTCTATGCAAGCCGTGCGGTGGACTGCCCTTACGAGATCGTCCTCGTCCTCTCGAACAATCCGGAGGCTTCGGGCCTGAAGCTTGCCGAGGCTGAAGGCGTGGCGACGTTCTGCCTGCCGCACAAGGGCATCCCGCGCGCCGAACACGATGCGCTGATGGAAGCCGAAGTGGTCCGGGCCGGGGCGCGCTATATCGCGCTGGCCGGGTACATGCGCATCCTCAGCCCCGAGTTCGTCGGGCGGTGGGAAGGCCGGATGCTCAACATCCACCCTTCGCTGCTGCCCAAGTACAAGGGCCTGCACACGCACGATCGCGCCATCGCGGCGGGCGACAGCCACGGCGGTTGCACCGTGCATCTGGTCACTGCTGAGCTGGACGACGGTCCGATTCTGGGCCAGACACCCGTGGCGATCAGCCCCGGCGATAGTGGCGACACCCTTGCCGCGCGGGTCCTGTTCGCCGAACACCAGCTTTATTCGCGAACGCTGGCCGCCTATGTCGCCCGCGAAAGCAGCGCCGAGTGGCTGCTGGACAAGGTGCGTGAACTCGCCGCCAGTCTTCCCGAAGTGGAAGAACGCGAAAGCCACGGCGCTCCGGGCTGGCGCGTGGGTGGCAAGTACTTCGCCTATTTCAACGACCAGCACCACGGGACGCCGCACGTTGCCCTGCTGGTAAAGACAAGCGGGCAGGATGAACTGGCCGCGCTGATCGAGCAGGACGACACCATCTGGTTCCGGCCCGCGTACTATGGCGCGAGCGGATGGGCGGGCCTCATCCTCAACCGCCCCGATGTCGACTGGGACCACGCCGCCGACTGGCTGCGGCGCAGCTGGGCGGCCGTTGCGCCCAAGCGCCTCGCCGCAATGATGGAATTCTGAGAGCACCATGGCGCTCACCACGATCCGCCGCATTTATGCCCACGCCGGACTGCAATCGTTTGTAGAGGGCAGTGGCGGTCTTTTCGTGGTCGGATTTCTGGTGAAGCAGGGCCTCACACCTTCGCTGGCGCTGGCAAGCTTTGCCCTTGTCCTGCTCTCGCGCTTTGCCTTGCGCGCAGCGGTCCTTCCGATCGCCTACGCCCATGGATTGCGGACAGTTCTCCTGCTCGGTGTCGGCATTCGCGCCGGATCGTTCCTGATGCTCCCGCTAATCGGGGGACTGGGACCGATGCTGGTAGCCTACATCCTGGTGTCAGGTCTTGGCAGCGTGTTCTACTGGACTGGCTACCATGCCTACGTCTCGGCTGCAGGCAACAACGCCGAAATGGGCAAGCAGGTCTCGATCCAGCAGGCGACGACAGCTGCGGTAGGGATTGTCGCACCTGTTGCCGGTGGCTTCCTGCTTTCAGGCGCCGGGCCAGAAATCGGCTTTGCCGTCATTGCCGCGCTCCAGTTGCTGGCTGGAGCACCGTTGCTGGGAGCGGCCAACCCTGAGATCCCGCGAGAAAGCCGGGCAGACCCCGTCATCGTCCGCAATGGGCGGCGCATCTACTTCGCGGAAGGGTTGCAGGCGGGCTGTTCGGTCGTCGTATGGAACCTCGCGCTGTTCGTGACCTTGCGCCAGAACTTCGAGAGCTTTGGCGGAGCACTGGCGCTGGCGGGGATGGGCGCGGCGGCGGGCAGCCTGATCATCGGGCGGCTGATCGACCGCGGGCGCGGCACGCATTCGCTGGCGCTTGCCTATGGCCTTGGCGCGGCGGTTCTCGTGATCAAGGCTTTGGCGTGGGCCTCTCCCCTGTCCGCGCTCATCGCAACGGCGCTGGGAGCTTTGGCGGCACCCATGTTGGCAACCGCCATGCTCTCGCCCCTCTATGCGATGGCCCAGCGCTCGCAGTGCACCCTGCGCTTCAACATGGCGACCGAAGGCGGGTGGGACCTTGGCTGCTCCACCGCCGCGCTGGTTGCTGCAGCGCTCCTGGCGAGCGGCTTTGGCTACACGTGGCCGATCCTGCTGGGCCTCCTCGCCATAGCCGGTATCGCATGGGGCCTGACACAATGGTATCGCAGCGAGCAGGCGCTCCCCGCCTAGATCTCGTTCGCCTGAACCTGCGGCCTGCTCTCCCGCGTGCCGCGATAGCGCACTGACGCGTCGTTCGGATCTCCGGCGATGATCACGTGATCATCGTGCACCTCGAGCAGGGCGCCTGCAAACGGCATGTCCTCGAACATCGGGCTGCCGACGATGCGATAGCTCACGGTATCGCCGGCCTTGAAGGTGCCTGCATCAAAGTTGAATTCGAAAGGGCAATCGCCCCCGCCCATGCCCTGCATCAAATCTCTCCCAGACATCCACCCTAACGAAAAAGGCCGCCGGGGTGAACCGGCGGCCTCTTGTCATTTTGCCTTGGCGTCGGCTCAGAACTCGTAGCCGAGCGTAACGCCATAGGTGCGCGGCGGCATCAGCGTGCCACCGATGGTGCGGCTGGTCGCCACCGCATAGCTGCCCGCCCAGACCAGTTCGTTGGTCAGGTTGCGCACCCACAGGTTGACCGAAGTCCGGTCGTCCGAGTGGCGATACTTCACGTTGGCATCGACCATCACATAGGCATCGGCGGCCATGCGATCGTCGTTGAACTCGGTGTGGTACTGCTTCGAACGGTAGGAGACGTTCGTGCCGAACACGACGCTGGCGCCGCTCGACAGGTCGGCAGTGTAGGTCGGGTTGAAGTTCAGCGTCCACTTCGGGCTCATGCGCGTAGCGTTGCCCGACAGGTCCTCGTCAGGCAGCGAAGCGCCGCCAGGGCCGAACAGCGCGGCGTTCAGCGGGTTCTTCGAGAAGAACTTGGTGAACTTCGAGTTCAGGTACGCTGCCGAAGCATCGATGGCGAGGCCATCGATCGGACGCCAACGCAGTTCGAACTCCGCACCATAAGCACGCGATTCAGCAGCGTTCTCAAGAGCGCTGGCGAAGAACGGCGGGTTCGGGATCGGGAAGGTCCGCTGGAACTGGCCGTTCTTGAGCTTCTGGTAGAACACCGCAAGGTTGGTCTGCAGCGAACCCGCGCTGTACTTGATGCCGCCTTCGAAGGCTTCGACCTTCTCGGGGTTCACGAACGGCGTGACTGCCGCTGCCGAACGGCGCGAACCGATCTCGGCCGTGCCAGACTTGAAGCCTCGCGACCAGTTGAAATAGGCCATCACGTCGTCGTTCGGACGGAACTCGATGCCGAGCGAAGGCGAGAAGTCATCCCAGGTCTTCGAGGTGTCCCACTGCAGCGGATCGAGAACGAAGCCGGTCGCGGCGGTGCCGATGCCGCTGTTGTTCTTGATCTTGCGCTTTTCCCACGAATAGCGGCCACCCGCCTTGACCGAGAACTGGTCGGTAAGGTCGTAGGTCACGTTGCCGAACACGGCCCAGGTCTCGACATCGAGCTTGCCATCAAACTGGACGCGGAACGGATCGGTGTTCTTCAGAACGTCGAAACCGATGTGGTTTTCGACGCGGATGTGGTCCTTCAGGTAGAACCCGGCGAACACGGCATGCAGCTTGTCGGTATCGACGTTGAGCTGCAGCTCCTGGCTGAACTGGTTCTCGAACACCGGCTGCCAGTGGTTGGCGCTGGTCCGCACGGCGTTGGTCTGCGCCAGCGGGTAGCCGGCGTAAGACGACATGTCGAAGTCATGGAAGAAGATCGCGCGGAAATTGCGGTAGCTGGTCAAAGACTTCAGCGCGACCGTATCGGACGCGGCATAGTCCATGATGCCGGTGAAGGCATACTGCTTGCGGTCGTTGATCGGGTCATAGTTGGTGTTGAGGTTGCGCACGTTCTTGGCGAACGACGCCGCGCTGCCATCGGCATTGGTGCGCTGGCCGAGCGCGGTAAGGCTGGCGACCTGCGTACCGGGGAACGAAACCTCGCGGAACTTCACGGCCAGCGAGCGGTCGTTCTCGGTGTGGAGTTCGCCGGTCAGCAGGATCGAGAGCTTGTCGGTCGGCAGGAACTGCAGATGACCGCGCACCGACCACTGGTTGGCGTTGTCGATCTCGTTGCCGGTGAACTCGTTGATGCCGAAGCCATCGCGCTTGATACGCTGGACGGCGAGACGAGCGCGCACACCCTCCGTGATCGGGCCGCCAATGGCGGCATCCGTCTGCACGAGGAAGGCATCGCCGCCGAGGGTCTGGCGAACATAGCCATCGAGCTTGTCAGTAGGCTTGGCGGTGATCAGGTTGACCGCGCCGCCAGTGGCATTGCGGCCATAGAGCGTTCCCTGCGGCCCGCGCAGGACTTCGACGCGCTCCAGATCGAACATCGAACCGAGCTGCGCCTGCGCGAGGCTCACGACCACGCCATCGACGTGGAGCGCGACCGACGGGTCAACGCCGGGAAGCGAGCTCGACAGGCCGATGCCGCGGATGAAGAGCTTGGCGAAGTTGAAGTCGTTGCCGAAGCTGATCGAGGGAACCAGCGCCTGCAGGCCTTCGAGGTTGACGGTGTTGTTGGCCGCAAGCTGCTCGGTGCCGACGGCAGCGACCGAAAGCGAAACATCGGACAGCGACTGCGCGCGCTTTTGCGCGGTGACGATGATTTCACCGCCATTGTCATCGGCAGTCGCTTCCTGCGCCGCGTCCTGGGCAAGGACAGGCTCGGAAAGCGCAAAGGCAGCGGCAGCAAACATGCTGGTACGCGCGAGCAGGCGCGCGGAAGCGCGTTGGAAAAGCATCAGGTATCCTCCCTGAATGAGCCCGAAGGCCCGACCGTTCTCGTTTCGGAACGGCTACATTCCTAGCACTTGTACGTGGCACCTACAAAGTTGGTTATTGCCTATAACAATGTTTTTGCAATGATACGTTGCAATGCTGCAACATAGACCCAAAGTGCATGCGGCCTGATGCAAAAAGGCCGGAGCATTGCTGCCCCGGCCCTTCGAATGTCAGCGGTGGATGCCGATCAGCCGACGATTTCTTCCGGCTTGAAGAAGTAGGCGATTTCGATCGCCGCGTTCTCGTCCGAGTCCGAACCATGAACGGTGTTGGCTTCGATCGACTCAGCCAGTTCCTTGCGGATCGTGCCGGGTTCGGCGTTGGCAGGGTTGGTCGCGCCCATGATGTCGCGGTTGCGCTGCATGGCGTTCTCGCCTTCGAGAACCTGCACAACGACCGGACCCGAGATCATGAATTCGACCAGGTCGTTGAAGAAGGGGCGTTCCTTGTGAACGGCGTAGAAGCCTTCAGCCTGCTCGCGCGACATGTGGATGCGCTTCGAAGCGACGACGCGAAGGCCTGCTTCTTCCAGCATCTTGGTGACCGCGCCGGTCAGGTTGCGACGGGTGGCGTCGGGCTTGATGATCGAGAAAGTGCGGGTAACCGCCATGGGAGCATTCCTTGCGATATAGGGATTCTGATTGCGCGCGCCCCTAGCGATGTTTGTGCTGCGGTGCAAGGTTGGCGCTCACGGCCCTTCCTTCCACTTGCCGCCCTCTTGCCGCCAGTAGCGCCGCTCGACGCCCTCGCGCGCACCGAGCATGCGCCAGCAGCCGCGTGCGTCATCGATGCGGGCGGGCGGGAACAGCAGGAACACCCGTTCGAACGCGCCCTCTCGCCAGACACCATCGGCAAGCGCCATATACCTGGCGCCGTTGGCCGGTTCAGGTGCATCCGCCAAGAGGATCGGCTGGCACTCGTCGTTGCCGGTTCCTGCCCGACCATTGGCGAGGAACGTCTCGGGCAGGCGCGTCCACAGCGCCTCACTGACGCGGCGAAGCTGCGCCTCGTCCTCCGACACCACCAGCAGTCGTTCGCCCGCGCCCAGCGTATTACGTGCGATCAGGGGCAGGACCTGCTCGGCCGGGTCGTTCGTCAGCTGGTAGAAATCGACGCGCATCAGCCAGCCACCTTGCTCTTGCCGCTTCGGCAGCGGTCGGAACAGAACTTCACGTTGTCCCAATCCCGCTCCCACTTCTTGCGCCATGTGAACGGGAGACCGCAAGCGGCGCAAACCTTCGTAGGAAGATCAGATTTGCGCCGCATCTTGGGCATCTTTATCGATCCCTTCGGGATGCACAATCCGCATCCGCGAATTGTGCGCGGCACCGGCCCGCTCCCCCGGCCCGGCCACCCAGAGCCTACTCGCAAGGTGACCAGCCCGGGGGAGCGGGCCGGTGCCTGAACCTCAGGCCTCCAGCACGTCGCGGACGTAGCGGTCGAGCACGCGCACGCCGAAGCCGGTTGCGCCCTTGTCCCAGGTCTGGCCGGGCTTGTCGGCCCAGACCATGCCCGCGATATCGAGGTGCGCCCAGGCCACGCCCTTGTCGACATAGCGCTGCAGGAACTGCGCTGCGGTGATCGAACCGCCATAGCGGGGCCCGACGTTCTTCATGTCCGCGATCGGACTGTCGATCAGCTTGTCGTAGGAAGGCCCCAGCGGGAAGCGCCACAGCTTGTCGCCGGAGGTCTTGCCCGCAGCGTCCAGCTTGGCGGCAAGGTCGTCATCGTTGGCGAACATGCCGCCATATTCGTGGCCGAGCGAGATGATCATGGCGCCGGTCAAGGTAGCAAGATCGACGATGGTCTTGGGCGCATATTCCTTCTGCACCCAAGTCAGCGCATCGCACAGCACAAGGCGGCCTTCGGCGTCGGTATTGATCACTTCCACCGTCTGGCCGGACATCGAAGTGACTACATCACCGGGGCGCTGAGCGTTGCCGTCGGGCATGTTCTCGACAAGGCCGCAGACGCCGATGACGTCGGCCCTGGCCTTGCGCTTGGCCAGCGCCAGCATCACACCAGCGACCGCGCCAGCGCCGCCCATGTCCCACTTCATGTCTTCCATGCCAGCGGCGGGCTTTATCGAAATGCCGCCGGTGTCGAAGGTCACCCCCTTGCCGACAAAGGCGGTCGGCTTGTCAGCGTCAGCACCCTTCCAGCGCATCGCGAGCAGCTTTGGTTCGCGCACCGAACCTTGCGCCACGCCGAGCAGCGCACCCATGCCAAGCTCGGTCATTTCCTTGAGCCCGAGGACGACAATCTCGACACCGGTGCCTTCAAGGCGGGCTTTGGCGCGTTCGACGAAGCTTTCCGGGTAGATGATGTTGGCAGGCTCGGCGACCAGTTCGCGCGTGAATTCGATGCCTTCGGCAAGCGCCGATTCGATTTCCCAAGCCGCAGCAGCACCTTCGGGAGCGTTCACCGCCACGATCTCGGTCAGCGACGGCTTCTGCTCGTCGCTCAGCTTGGTGCGATAGACATCGTGGCGCCAGCCGCGCAAGCGAGCCCCGAACAGGATGGAAGCTGCCTCTGTGCCGGACAGGCTTGAACCGCTGAAATCGATAGCCAGCGAAGTCTCGCCCGAAGTCAGGTACTTCGCCGTCAGCGCCGCACCAACCTTCTCGAGATTTGCGCTGCGTTCACCAGCATCCGCCTTGCCCATGCCAGCCAGAGCGAGCCGCTTCAAGCCGGTCTCGCCCGCTACGAATGCCTCGTAGACCTGCCCCACCTTGCCAGCGAACCGCGCCGCAGCAGCACCCTCGCGTACCACCGCGTCAAGATCGGAGGGCAACGCGTCCTGCGCCACGAGACGGGCTACAAGACGGGGAAGCGGGGCATCGCTTGTGCGGAAAACGACCTTCATCGGGAACTCCTGAACGGAATGGACGTCACACTTCGACGCAGGCAGGGCGGGAAGCGGAAATTGTGGAATTGCAGTTAGGGTGCACTGGTGCGATAGGCAAGCGCATGCAACCCGCCCGGCGGCCGCAGCCGCAAGCCCTTGATCGACGCTTGCGCCTTGCGCGCTTGGCCGCTGCCTCTTCGGCACTGGCGCTGTTTTCCACCCTTGGTTCGCAAGCCATTGCGCAGGAAGCGCCACTAGCCTCCCCGGCTGGAGACGAATCGTCAGTGGACGATGTGGTCCGCTTCGAGGCCGACAAGGTTCGCTACGACAGCAACGCCGAAAAGGTCTTCGCCGATGGCAACGTCGTGCTTCGCCACGATGTGCAGACCGTCCGCGCCGACAATGTCACATGGGATCGCACCACCGGGCAGATCCTCGCGACAGGCAACATCCGTTTCGTCGATGAGGACGGCAACACCGTCTACACCGACAAGGTCGAACTGACCGACGAGTTCAAGGCAGGGGCCATCGAGGACCTGCTCGTCGTCTTGCGCACCGGCGGGCGCTTGGCCGCTGAGCGTGGCACGCGCGACGAGTTCGGCAACATGACGCTCGAGAACGCCGCCTATTCCGGTTGCGCGGTCGAGGACGGCAAGGGTTGCCCAAAAAAGCCTAGCTGGGAGGTTACCGCCGCCCGCGTGTACTTCGATGCCAAGCAGAAGCGTGTGAAGTACAAGGGTGCGACGCTGCGCATGTTCGGCGTGCCGATCCTGCCACTTCCAGGCCTCGGCCATACGTCCGATTTCCGTGCCGAGACCGGCCTGCTCATTCCTGACTTCCGCCTCGGCGCAGCCAACGGCGCGGAAATCAGCGAGACCTGGTACTGGCGCATTGCCGACAATCGCGACCTTTCGCTGACCGGCACGTTCTACACGGGCTCGCTCCCGATGCTGACGGCGAAGTACCGCCACCTGACCAACCTCGGCGCTTTTCAGGTTACCGGCTATGCCACGCGCAGCTCGCGCATTCCGCTCGGCAGCACCTCGACCGGCGCGGCCAATGCCAGCCAGCAATCGTGGCGCGGCTATCTCGACGCCAACGGCAAGCTGCAGTTCTCGCCACACTGGAGCCTCACTGGCAACGCCCGCGTCGCTTCGGACCGCACCTTCCTGCGCCGCTACGACATCAGCCGCGACGACCGCCTGCGCTCCTCGCTCAACCTCGAGCGCATTGACGACGACAGCTACCTCTCCATCGCCGGATGGGTAACCCAGACCGTCCGGGTCAATGACCCCCAGGGCATGGTGCCGCTGGCCCTTCCCGCCATCGACTATCGCAAGCGCATGACCTTCAGTGGTGTGCCCGGCAGGTTCGAACTCGAAGCCAACAGCCTCGCGATCGTCCGCACCGCGGGGCAGGACAGCCAGCGCGCCTTCGCTCGCGCGCAGTGGGACTTGCGCACGATCACCGGGCTTGGCCAGGAAGTGACGCTGACCGGCCTCCTGCGCGGCGATGCCTATCACAGCTCGGACAACGACCTGACTACGACCGCTGTCTACCGCGGCTTGCCCGGATGGCAGACGCGCGGCATCGCGACGGCAGCCGTGGACGTGAAGTGGCCCTTCGTCGGCGATGTCTTTGGCGGCACCCAGGTTCTGACGCCACGTTTCCAGGTCGTCGCGACTCCCGGCGTGCGCAACTTCGAGATCCCAAACGAGGATTCGCGTTCGGTCGATCTCGAGGACACCAACCTCTTCGCGCTGAACCGCTTTCCCGGCCATGACCGCGTGGAAGACGGGGTGCGCTTCACCTATGGTTTCGACTGGACGTTCCAGCGCCCCGGTCTGCGCATCATGACCACCGTGGGTCAGAGCTACCGCCTGTCGAATCAGAACACACTGCTTCCTGACGGAACCGGCCTCACCAACCGGGCCTCGGATTATGTGGGCAGGACGACCGTCCGGTTCGGCGACCTCGTCAAGTTCACCCATCGCTTCCGGCTGGACAAGGACAGCTTCGCACTGCGCCGCAACGAATTCGACGCGACGCTGGGCAACCACCGCCGCTACATCGAAGCGGGCTATCTGAAGCTGAACCGCAACATCGCCACGACCTTCGAGGACCTTCAGGACCGCGAGGAATTGCGCTTCGCCGCGCGCACGCCGATCACCAGCACTTTCTCGGTTTTTGGATCGGCAATTGTCAACCTCACCAACCGCGACGAAGACCCGACGCGCACTTCCGACGGCTTCCAGATGCTGCGCCACCGCCTTGGCGTCGCCTACACCGACGACTGCCTCGATCTTTCGTTTACCTGGCGGCGCGACTACGTGAACATCGGCGACGCCGTTCGCGGCAACTCCTTCCAGATCTCGCTTTCGCTCAAGAACCTCGGGGTGAAATAGCCTCTTCTATTGCCCTTTTGCGTCTGATGCGCCACTCAGCTTGGGTTAAGCCGTGCGCGGCCAGAGAGAAAACATAGCTGAAGGCCGCCAGACGAGCGCCAGTTCGACAGGACCACTTTCAAGACCATGACGTCCAAGATGAACATCACCCGCAAGGCGGTATCGCGCACGCTGGGTCTCACCGCTACGACCCTCGCCGCGCTTTCGGTTGCGGTAACGCCAGTGCTCGCTCAGGGCGCCAACGCGCCGCTGAACATCCCCGCCAATCCGACGATGTTCGGCAAGAACGACCCGAACGTCCGGCGCGCCACCGCGATCATCAATGGCGAGATCGTGACCGGCACCGATGTCGAACAGCGCCTTGCGCTGATCGTCTCGGCCAATGGCGGCAAGATCGAAGCCGAGGAACTGGAGCGTCTGCGCATGCAGGTGCTGCGCAACCTGATCGACGAAACGCTGCAGATCCAGGAAGCCAAGGCGGCCGACGTCCCTGCCGACGATGCCCAGGTGGAATCGACTTACGAGCGCGTGGCCACCCAGAATTTCGGGCAGTCGCCCGAGGCCATGGAAAAGTATCTCCAGCGCATCGGCTCGTCCGCCGCTTCGCTCAAGCGCCAGATCCGCGGCGAAATCGCCTGGCAGAACCTGCTTCGCCGCAACGTGCAGCCGTTCGTGAACATCTCGGAAGGCGAAGTGCAGGAAGCCATGCAGCGGCTCGAAGCGTCGAAGGGCACCGAGGAATACCGCATCGGCGAGATCTTCCTCGCCGCGACCGACGAGAACAAGGCGCAGATCTTTGCCAACGCCGAGAAAATCGTCGAACAGCTCAAGCAGGGCGGCAGCTTTGTCGCCTATGCCCGCCAGTATTCTGAAGCGTCGACCGCATCGGTCGGCGGCGACCTCGGGTGGATCCGCCTCGCCCAGCTGCCCAACGAACTCGCCACGGCAGCGGGCTCGATGGCGCCTGGGCAACTGGCGGGCCCGGTCGAGATCCGCGGCGGCTTCTCGATCCTCTACCTGATAGACAAGCGTCAGGTGCTCACGGCCGATCCGCGCGATGCGCTGCTCAGCCTGAAGCAGATCTCGATCGAGTTCCCCAAGGGCACGACCAACGAGCAGGCCACCAAGCGCGCGGCGGAATTCGCAGCCACCGTGAAGGCGATCAAGGGTTGCGGCGATGCGGAGGGTCAGGCCAACAAGATCGGGGCGACCGTCGTTGCCAACGATCAGATCAAGGCCCGCGATCTACCCGCCCAGTTGCAGGAAACGCTGCTCAACCTGCCTGTCGGGCAGACCACGCCACCCTTCGGTTCGATCGACGAAGGCGTGCGTGTACTCATGCTTTGCGGCCGCGACGACCCCAAGGTCGCCAGCGGTCCGAATTTCGACGAGATGATGGCGCAGATGGAAGACGATCGCGTCAACAAGCGCGCGCAGACTTATCTGCGCGACCTTCGCCGCGACGCGGTGATCGAATACAACTGATCGCGCTTATCCGGCGGCAAGCAGTTCAGCTGCCGCCGGTCCTTCCTCCAGCAATGCGATGAGGCCCCGCTCCTCGCGGCTCAGCCAGCGCGTTGCACGCGGCAGACGCAGCCCGGCGCGCCACTCCTCCTGCTCGTTTACCAAGGCCAGTACCGCTGGGTGAACATAGCTTTTGCGGGCAATGGCAGGCGTGTTGCCAAGGTGGTCCGAGACCTGCGTCAGCAACTCCTTCAGCGGTATCTTGCCCTCGGCATGTGCCAGCGCATCGAAGCCGAGAACACTCGCGCGCCAGGTGCGAAAATGCTTGGCGGTAAAATCCTCGCCCATCACCTCGCGTAGCCAGTCATTGACGTCGATCGATCCCACCGCGCACGGTGTGCCGTCATCGCCGATGTACTGGAACAGGTTCTGCCCCGGCAGGTCCTGCATCTTCTTGACGAAGCGCACGAGGCTCCGGTCAGTCATCCGCATCTCGCGGTCCTTGCCGGACTTCGCGCGGAATCGCAGCCGCAGGACCTGCCCCTTCACTTCGGCATGCTTCATCCGCAGCGTGGTCGCACCAAAGCTGGCGTTGCTGCGCGCATAAGCTTCGTTGCCGATGCGTATGCCACCGGTATCCAGCAGCCGCACCACGCTTGCAATACAGCGATCGCGCGAAAGCTGGCGCGAAGCCAGCTCCTCTTCAACGCGGGCCCTTACCAGCGGAAGGAGCCGCCCGAAAGCGGCGCAGCGGTCAAACTTCTCCCCTTCACGCTCCGCCCGGAAATCAGGATGATAGCGGTACTGCTTCCGCCCCTTGGCATCCACGCCGGTTGCCAGGATATGGCCATTGGGCGCAGGGCAGAACCACGTTTCCACATAGGCAGGTGGTAGCGCTATCGCATTCAGGCGATCGATTTCGGCCCGATCGGTAACTCTATTCCCGCGTGCATCGAAGTAGGCCCAGCCCCGCCCACATCGCCGGCGCGTGACACCCGGAAGACTGTCATCGACATGCACGAGTTTTGCGGCTTTGCTGTCCATATGGCGGCGAACGGACAGGAGGTCCTTGCGGTTCCTCCGCCAACGCCGCATTATAGTATGCAACACTAACAAATTTGCAGGAGGCCACATGTCCGAAGAGTACGTTCCACCCAAGGTCTGGACCTGGGACAAGGCCAATGGCGGCGCCTTCGCCAGCGTCAACCGCCCCATCGCCGGCCCCACCAGCGAGCGGGAGCTGCCCGTCGGCAAGCATCCGTTCCAAGTCTATTCGCTCGGCACGCCCAATGGCCAGAAGGCAACGATCATGCTTGAGGAACTGCTCCAGATGGGCTTTTCCGAAGCCGAGTACGATGCGTGGCTGATCAAGATCTTCGACGGCGACCAGTTCACGTCCGGCTTCGTCGACATCAATCCCAACTCCAAGATTCCAGCCATGGTCGACAGGTCCGGCCCCGAACCGTTCCGCGTGTTCGAATCGGGTGCGATCCTGATGCATCTGGCAGAAAAGTTCGGCGTCCTGCTGCCGACTTCGGGTCCGGCGCGCGCGGAATGCCTATCCTGGCTGTTCTGGCAGGTCGGTTCCGCCCCGTTCATCGGCGGCGGCTTCGGGCACTTCTACAACTACGCCCCGTTCAAGATCGAATATGCGATCGACCGCTACGCGATGGAAACCAAGCGCCTGTTCGACGTGGCCAACCGCCAACTCGCCAAGACCCGCTTCCTTGCCGGCGACGACTACACGATCG
This sequence comes from Novosphingobium jiangmenense, assembly GCF_015694345.1. GTDB lineage: Bacteria > Pseudomonadota > Alphaproteobacteria > Sphingomonadales > Sphingomonadaceae > Novosphingobium > Novosphingobium jiangmenense. The sequence goes on along the minus strand of NZ_JADQDC010000003.1, from coordinate 132,802 downwards.
CTGACCTTGCCACCTACACCTGGTTCGGGAACATCTATCGCGGCGAAGCCTATGGCGAAGCGGCAACGTTCCTATCCATGCACGAATACGAGAACGTCGGTCGCTGGGTCAGCGAAATCGATGCTCGCCCCGGCGTCATCCGCGGCCGCCTCGTGAATTCGCAAAAGGGCCTGTCGGAACGGCATGACGCCGGTGACTTCGACACCTTGGCACCCGAACTGCTCCAACCGCCGAAGCGCAACTGGTAACCTGTTCAAAAGGGGTGCCTGCCAAGTGCGGTCACCCCTTTTCATCCCCGCAAGCCACGCTATAAGCGCGCCTCCTGCTGGGGCGTCGCCAAGTGGTAAGGCACCGGTTTTTGGTACCGGCATTCGCAGGTTCGAATCCTGCCGCCCCAGCCAGCAGAAATCCCCCAAGACATGGTTGGCCCTTTCGCACCGCGCTTGACTTTGGCCTGCGTCTGCCCCTAGGGCGCGCACCGAAATCCGAGGCTGTTGCCTCGCCCATCCATCCCGTTTCGCCGAGTCCTGTCGAAGGGCGTCTTGAGGATCCACCCGGGCAGGGTGGAGGAGTGTATCCATGGCCAATGTAACCGTGATCGGCGCCCAGTGGGGTGACGAAGGCAAAGGCAAGATCGTTGACTGGCTCGCCAGCCGCGCTGACGCAGTCGTCCGCTTCCAGGGCGGACACAACGCCGGTCACACCCTCGTCGTCGGCGATCAGGTCTACAAGCTCTCGCTGCTGCCTTCGGGCATCGTCACCGGCACGCTGTCGATCATCGGCAACGGCGTCGTGCTCGATCCCTGGGCCCTCAAGGCCGAGATCGAGAAGCTCACCGGCCAGGGCGTCGAGATCAACGCCGAGAACTTCGCCATTGCCGACAATTGCCCGCTGATCCTCCCCCTCCACCGCGACCTCGATGGCCTGCGCGAACAGGCTGCAGGCTCGGGCAAGATCGGCACGACCGGTCGCGGCATCGGCCCGGCCTACGAAGACAAGGTCGGCCGCCGCGCCATCCGCGTCTGCGACCTCGCCCACCTCGATGCGCTCGACGCCCAGCTCGACCGCCTGTGCGCCCATCATGACGCCCTGCGCGCAGGCTTCGGCCAGCCACCGGTCGATCGCGCAGCGCTGATCGCCGAGCTGCGCGAAATCGCGCCCTACGTGCTCCAGTTCGCCCAGCCGGTGTGGAAGCGGCTCAACACCGTGCGCAAGGCCGGCGCGCGCATCCTGTTCGAAGGCGCGCAGGGCGTACTGCTCGACGTTGATCACGGCACCTATCCGTTCGTCACCTCATCGAACACCGTCTCGGGCACGGCAGCTTCGGGTTCGGGCCTTGGCCCCTCGCAGACCGGCTTCGTGCTCGGGATCGTCAAGGCCTACACCACCCGCGTCGGCTCCGGCCCCTTCCCCACCGAACTGGAAGACGACGTCGGCCAGCGCCTCGGCGAGCGCGGCCACGAATTCGGCACGGTCACCGGCCGCAAGCGCCGCTGCGGCTGGTTCGACGCCGTGCTGGTGCGCCAGTCCTGCGCGATCTCCGGCGTCACCGGCATCGCGCTGACCAAGCTCGACGTGCTTGATGGCTTCGAGAAGGTGAAGATCTGCACCGGCTACCGCCTGCGCGGAAAGGTGCTGGATTACTTCCCGGCCCACGCAGCCGACCAGGCCGAAGTCGAGCCGATCTACGAGGAAATGGACGGCTGGGCTGGCACCACCGCCGGCGCGCGTTCGTGGGCAGACCTGCCGGCGCAGGCGATCAAGTACATCCAGCGCGTGCAGGAACTGATCGAAACCCCGGTCGCGCTGGTCAGCACCAGCCCCGAGCGCGAGGACACGATCCTCGTGCGCGATCCCTTCGTCGACTGAACACTCGCAGCCTCACCGTCCAAGCGGATGGTGAGGCTGCCAGGCGTCAGTTCTTCTTGCCGACGGTCACACCTGTATAGATCGATTGCTGGCCGCCCAGCGGACTCAGTTGCAGCAGGAATGATCCTCCCCATTCGGCTGCATTGGCGCCGAAGAACATGCCGTTGAGGAAGCTGGTGCTGAGAACATCGGTACCGCTACCCCGCAAGGAGAACGTGTTGCCGACGCCACAACCCGGGCAATTGCCCGCCAGCGAACCGCTGTAGGTGAAGCTGCCAAGGCTTGAGGCCGCGTTGTTGCTGACATCGGTAGCCGTCAGCGCCAGTACAGCACTACCCGTGCCCGCAGCGAAGTCAGCGGTAAACGTGCTTGTGCCCGAAAGCGAAGCCTCCCGCTGGGTCGCACCGTTCCGGCCATAGCCGTAGACCACGCCAGAGTAGGTTGCCGAGCCGGTACGTGGAATCTGGAAGCTCGGCGTCAGTCCACCAAAAGGCACGTAGTAGTGCGTGGTGACCTGTCGCCCGTCGACCGTATCGGTTCTGACAACTTCAGCGAAGCTGGCGTAGGTCAGCGCGATCGAGGGGTTGCCACTGCCGAATTTGAAGACTCGTGCCGTATAGTCCGCACCGCGATAGACATCGAACGTGCTGCTGCTTTCCGCAGTCTTCAGGTCGGCAGCGGCCAGCGTCTGCGAGAGCTGGGCAGCACCACCGAAGTTCACCCCCGTCGTTTTCGAAGTCAGGACATAGGACTTGTCGGTCGGATTGTAGGTAACCTCGATATTGCTGTCGAGCAGGGCCTGCTCCGCAGGGCTCAGGCTCGGGGTGAAGTAATACTGGGCATCGCTGCCGTTGAGCACGGTCGTCGTCGTCAGCCCGGCAAGGCCGCTCTGTGAAGCCGTGCTGTCCGATCCGCGCCCGCCCGCAAGCGTTGCTGCCATGACAGCCCCGGCGGCGCTGCTCGCCTGGACCACCGCGCCAACCTGTTCGGCTGCGGGGCCGAAGAGCTTGCCGGTCAGGGTGCCGCTGTAGTCGGTGGAGCCATCGAAGGCGATGTTGCCGGTGAAGGCATTGGCGCTGGCAGAGAGCGTTCCACTGCCGCTCCAGTTGCCGGAATCGGACTGCGTGCCCGGCAGGCCCGCGCCGGTTCCCGGAATGGCATTACCGACGGTATAGGCACCGAGCGTCGAAATCGCGCCCGACTGGAAGTTGACGTTGATGCTGCCATTGCCGTTCACGCCCTGGATCTTCGCGCCATTGGCCATGATCCCGCCGTTGAGGAACACGTTGAAGGCGGCAGATCCGGTGCGCGGCGTGGCCGCGTTGGTCGTTGGGAAGCCGTAGACGAAGGCGTCGATCTGGCCGACGCTCGAGCGGCGATCGGTGAGGATGCCGGCGCGCAGGTAATCGCCTGAGGTATAGAACTCATATGACAGGCTGACGTTGGACGCCCTCGTCGGTTGCCACATGATCCTGCCGTCGGTGCCATAGAACACCAGCGGAGATCCGTTCTCGCCCTGATGGACTGAGGAAAGTCCGCTGCCTGCGGCGACCGAGGAAAGGTTGCCAGCGCCGTCCAGCGTTCCCTTGGCCGAAGCGCTGAGCGGCTGGTAGAATTGGTCGGTGGCAGGAGTATCGAGGCTGGTCGAAGTATTGACTGGGGTCGTACCGCGCGCGCCATAGATCACGCCGGTTGCCGCCACGTCGGAATTGGGATTCTGCGAGAAGGCTGCGCCGACTTCCTCGGCATTGGGGCCGAAGAACGTGCCATGCAGTTCGCCTGTGCCGGCACTGCCCAAAGTCAGTTGCCCGAGAAAGCTGTTCGCGCTCTTGGACAACAGGGCGAATGCGCTCCAGTTGTAGCCGCGCGCAGTTACGTTGGTCTGCACGTCGGTCTCGTCATAGAAACCCTTGCCCGCAATGCCACCGGACAGGAAGTCGACCGAAAGCTTGCCCGTACCGCCGAGCGCATAGATGTTGGTGCTGAAAGTGCGCGCGCCAAGCAATTTGACGTCGAAGCTGGCTGCGCCGGTCCGGGGCAACGAGGCGTTCGGGGTCTGAACGCCATAGGCAAAGGCCGAGATGCGGCCGTCGATGGTCCCGGTGCCGTTGACCTGCCGCTGCCAGATCCCGGCTCCGACATAGCGAGTCTGCCCCGCAGCCGTTCCGGTAGTGGTCAGCGAAAGAAACTCGGTCGTGTTGCCGGATACGACCTTGTAGGTCGTGATCGCGCTGTTGGACTGGGTCGCGTCGATATCGCCCGGGCCGAACGTGCGGCTGCGCGTGCCGTCGGAGACCGTCCACGACTGGCTGGTTGCATTATACGAAACCGTCAGCGTCAATGCCGAGGCCGAAGTGCTGACCGCCGCACCGCTCGTCGGAACACTGATCGTCCCGACGGATGCGACGTTCTTGAAGCTCTCGCTTACCAGCGGTGCCACCAGGCTGGTGTTCGCGGTTGGAGTTGGCGTGGGCGTCGGAGTTGGGGTTGGCGTAGGTGTGGGTGTTGGCGTCGGAGTTGGCGTAGGTGTGGGTGTCGGAGTTGGCGTGGGGCTTGGGGTCGGAGTGGGAGTCGGCACCGGCGCCGGTGTGCTGCTGACGCCGCCACCCCCACCGCAAGCTGCGAGCATGAGCGCAATGGTCAGGACCGATGCGGCGGCCGCCCTGCGACGATGATCAATCATTCCCTCTCCCTTTCCTTCTCAGAAGGCCGAAGTCAGCCCGACTTCCGCCGCCCGGCGACTGAAATCGAAAATCCCTACTGTCGATCGGTTGCGCTCGGCCCGCAGGCGCAGAAAAGGGGCAATGCCCTTCCACTGGATAGCGCGAAACGTTGCGGACAATCCCACGGCGAACCGGTCGTCCACACGCTTCCTTGGATAAAGGAACAGACGTTCGTCGGCCTCGAGACGGGCATAGCTGCCGTCGAGCACAAGAGTCGTCCGCCCGATCTCCCGGAACAGGTAGGCCGACCCACCGCCCGTCCAGTCTGACCAGCCCGGATCGCGCGCAGCGGTCCGGCTGAGGCGGATTTGCCCCCCGCCTCCGAAGCGGGCGCTGAATGCGCGATCAATACCAAGGGCGCCGGCGTAGATCGTCGAATCCTGCAGATCGTTGCGCTGATTGTCGAGCCTCGACAGCGCCGCTTCCGTCCGCAGTTGCGTGCGCTTCCCCATGGGATGCTGATAAACCGCAGATGCGCCCCAGCCACGGCTGAACGCCTTTTGCCCGAACCAGCGCCAGGATGGACCACCCGAAAGCGTGACCCGGTCTGCGCCGGATTGGAACTCCGGCCCCAGCTGCAGCGCAAGCGCATAATCGTCGAACTGGCCCGTACGGTAGAAGTCGCCGCTTCCGGAAATGCGGCCGAGCATTCGCGCCTTGGAGCCGATCGGCAACCGGACATACCCTTGCGCGCGCACAGAAAGACCAAGGCCTGACTGTGCCTTCGCATCATCGCTCAGCGTGAAATCGCCGATCACCGTTCCCAAGGTATCAGCCCGGGTGGCACGGTTGATGTTGCTGTCAGGTGCAAGCGCCAGCTCGAGACTTCCACCAAGCGGTTTTGCCGCTGCCAGAGCGGATGCATAGAAGCGCACGGCTCGCTCGACATCCGGAGGCAATTGCCCTGACGCCTGTGCCGCACGGAACTCCCGCTCGGCAGCACCAAGTCGCCCGAGCATGGCATCCATCCGGGCCAGTTCCAGCCGGACGCGGGCAACGTCGGGCTTTTCATCAAGGATGCGACGCAGTTCCACCGCCGCATCGCGCGGGCGCTGCATCCGGTCGGCCAGCATGAGCGCAAGACGGAAGCGTGCCTCGGTTCTCAGCTCGATATCCGGGTTGCCCGCCAAGGCCCGGTAGGCGGCTTCGGCGGCGGCATAGTCTCCCGCATCGCGAGCAGCGTCGGCAAACTGGAACAACTGTGCTGCGGTCAACTGGATCGGAGCGGCCTCGGGCGTACCCGATGTCCCGCTTCCACCAGCAGATTGCTGGGCGGACGGCTCCCAGACAACACTCAGCATCGCCAGCAACAGCACGTCACCCCCACTGATGCTAACTATCGGTTAGGACTCGTTCGGGCGCAAGCCGCGATTGGCCCGCTTCGGCTCTCGCCTCCCGCGCCTCTCGTCGATAGGTTGACCAAATGATCCGATCAGCGCTCCTGCCCCTCGCCCTGATGATGGCGGGCGATGCTGCGGCGGAACCATCAACCGAAGCCTCGGCGATCGCTTCGGTCCGCGTGGAGAAAGCTGCCCGACGGCTGTTGTTGCTGGACGAATCCGGGCACGTCAGCAGGGCATACGGCGGCATTCAGCTTGGCAGCCAGCCCGTCGGAGCCAAGCAGTTCGAGGGCGATGGCCGCACGCCCGAAGGCCGCTACGTCATTGACTACGGCAACCCGTCGAGCGCCTACCACCTGTCACTCCACATTACCTACCCGAACAAGCAGGAACGCGCTCATGCCGAATCGCTGGGAAGGTCACCCGGAGGGGAGATTTTCATCCACGGACAACCCAACTTCCTCGATACCGGACGTATCGCCGGTGACTGGACGGCCGGGTGCATTGCCCTCGCCAATGAAGAAATCGAAGAAATATGGCAACTTGTGCCAGATGGCACCCCGGTTGAGATCGTACCTTGATCCAAATCCGAGATAGTCTTGCTTGACCGTGCGGCAGTTTGTTCCACTGATGTTCTCACTAAGGTTTCCTACTGAGGGCAAACGCGATGACATTGGTCCAAGCTGACACCACACCCGGTACCGCCCCCGATTTCTTCGATGACGTGACGACGGGAGGCGATGTCGCCTGGATCAGTCCTTGCGCCCCTCTTTCGGTGACGGTGCTGGCGGATCGCGCCTATGTCAGAATGGAAATGGCCGAGGATGCCACCGCTGCAGGCCTCCGCGTCGCGCAGAGTTCCGGGCTCGAGCGGATCATCGAAGCGGACGACGGACCTCCGCTGGGCGACATTGTCCTCGTCGATTGCCCGATGCTGGAAGGCGCAGATCTGGCTGCACTGGCACAACTCGATCAGTCCGTTGCGCGTACAGGCGCGATGATGATCGTCTCGACCAGTGTCGGCTCCCTCGACGACGTCTTCGGCTGCCTCGACCAGTCGAATGCACAAATCCTGGTCAATCCCGGCAGGGCGGACCGTGTCGTAGCGTTGGGACATCTCCTGTCCTCCCCCCATCTCGCCGCACGCGGCGGGCGTGTTCGGGAATTGTCCGACAATGACCGCATGTCCCTGCTGCGGCTGACCCAGCAGGTCAGCGAAATCGCGCAACGGCTGGAATCCCTGTCGGGTACGCCCGACGGCAGTGCACGGGTAGAAGCCTCGGCCTTTTCGTTTGACGCAACCGGTGACCGGGATTGCGCACCGCGCATTCCTGCGCGCAACCGCGCGCCACTTCCCGATCCCCGGCTGGTTCGGAAGATCATCCGCCAAAGGCAATTGCGCGCGCGCTTCTTCGAAGGTGATCTCTTCGCCGACCCCGCGTGGGACATGCTGCTGGATCTCACCGCAGCGCGGGCAGAGCACAAGCGCGTCTCGGTTACATCGCTGTGCATCGCTTCGGGCGTGCCGCCGACGACTGCGCTGCGGTGGATCAGCCAGATGACCGAGACCGGCCTGCTCTGTCGTGCCGAGGACGCAACCGATCGCCGCAGGGCGTTCATCGCACTGTCGGACAAGGCGGCAGACTCCATGGCACAGTACTTTGCCGAGGCCGGCAACGCGGCTCTGGTCCTTTAGGGTCAGGAGCTAAGGAGGCAGTCGAACCGTTACTGGCCGGGTCGGTAAAGTGTGCCGCACGGCCGGCCGGTGACGGTCGAACCTGCCGCACCGGCCGCGTGATAGCCAGAACCCGTTGCCCTTCCTCGCTATGCTTGGTTCACAGCATTCTGATCCAGGGCATGTATGAACGCGATAACCGGCATCCGAACCTTCCACGACTTGCGCGAATTTGCCGCTGCGAATCCCTCCCCTGCGGGCTCAGAACCGCAGGCCTGGACGGCGAACCGGATCGATCTTCCATTGCCTGAAGGAGCGGTCACGGTCGGGGTGTTGCGTCTCGCAGGCAGCGGCACCCAAGTCCCGCAGACCGCGGACGAATTCGTCCATGTCCTGACCGGCAGCCTTGAACTCACCGGGGAAGGCAAGGTCGTTCAGGTACCGGAAGGGGCAAGTTGCGTGCTCCCCGCCGGACGAGCGTTCGATTGGTCGGCGCAGACGGGGACGACGGTGGTAACGATGACCTGCGCCGGGCCGGCTTCGGAAGCAGCTGGCATTACGCCTGTCGATTTGTCTGCGCCGCTTGCTCCCTCCGGCGCTCCTCTGGCCGAATTGCTCGTCGGACCGACGCCTTCATGCCGGAACTTCACCGACTTCAGGTCCGCGAACGGCGAGTTCGTCTGCGGCACCTGGGATTCGAGCCCGTACCATCGCCTTCCGATGCGCTATGGGCACCACGAGCTGATGCACCTACTCGAAGGCGCGGTGACGTTCGTCGATGAAGCGGGGCGCGAGAAAACCTTCCGCAAGGGTGACGTATTCCTGGTGGAGCAAGGCGCCAGCTGCTCGTGGGAAAGCACGGTTCACGTCAAGAAGGTTTATGCGATCTACCGACCCGCAGCCTGATCCGTAGTTCTGGCAGGTGCAGCCGACGCTGCCGCGCGGGGGGCGGCGCCCACCGCCTCTTGCAGCTTGCGCAAGGCCGTGCGGTCATCGTCTTCGGGGATGATGGCATCCGAAAAGTCCCCGTTCCGGTTATAGATGAACGCACTGGTCGTGTGCTCTATCCGGGCCTCCTTGCCTTCCTGTTCGATAACCTGAACGAACACGCCCGCATTGTCAGTCACCCGATGGATGACATCCGCGGGTCCTGTAAGGGCGATGATCTGAACGTTCAGGGCCTTGACGAACGCCGCGAGGCGCTCGGGCGTATCACGCTCGGGGTCGACCGTGATGAACAGGATCGGCAACTGTTCAGCCGACAATCCCATGTCCTTGCGCAGCCGGGCCAGGCGCAGGAGCATGGCGGGGCAACGATCAGGGCACGAGGCATAGCCGAAGTAAGTCAGATAGGGTCGTCTCTTCAGGCTGGCCCGATCGAACAGCTGCCTGTTCTGGTCAATCAGCCTGTATCGGCCAGAGCTGTCAAAGCCGGCCCTCGGCGTCTCCCTGTCGACCAGTCTGCCGGTTGCAAAATACCCTGCGATGAGAGCGAAAGCCAGCAAGGCCGAAAGCAGGACAACTCTTCGCATCTTTCCCGTTTTCTTGCCGCACTGCTCGCTTCTCATGGCACCCTGATAACGTTTGCGAGGGCACCCGTCAGGAAGCTTTGTCCCGTTTAGTCCGATTTAACTATCCTGTAAGTGAGCGACGTCATAGCCGATGGACGTACCTCGGTTGTCCAGATGAAGCGGCCATTCCGGCGACCCAGCTTCTGGCGCGACAGGCCCTGTACTCTCGAAGCGCTGTCTGCAGCGATGCGCGCTTCGAAGCGTATCGGCACCGGACGGGCGTTGCGCACCGTAAGGCGTATCGTCTGCGAGCGGTCGTCCGAGCCTACCTGTTCGGCATCGACACTGACCTGCGTCGCGGCCCCCAGCATGATCTCGACGTCATCACCCACTGCCCGGTCTGTGACGCCGCCTTCGCCCGATAGCATCATCGCTGCCCCGTAAGGCTCGAAAACCGAGACAGGTCCGCCGGGTAAAGGCAGGCCAAGCCCCTCTTCCTTGCGGTTGCGCGTACGCAGCATCTGACGCACTTCGCCGGTGCCGCCTTCGAAAACCTCGGCGCGATAAAGCGCCTCCATCTTCACGGCCTGCTTGTGCGCCAGCGCGACCTGCTTCTGGGCGTTGGCGGCAACCGTCACCGGAACCGGAACGCGATAGAGCTTGAGATCGCCCAGCCCTTCCTGCTGGACCATTACCGGAGCGTTCATCGGTGCCGCACGCTGGGCCGTCACCACAATATCAGCCATCTCCATCGCAGGAGGCGGCGCTGGCAATGCCATCACTGGCGATGGGGGCAGGTCCAACGCAGGAGCGGCAACGGGAGAAAGCGAACACTGCAACTCCAGCTCTCCACCCGTTGGCCTGGTACCGCGCCCGGCGTCCTCGCGGCGAACCTCACCGGCAATCAGCGCCGTTTCGGCGTCGGCAAAACTCGTGGAATCGCTGCTTGCAAGGGTAGCCCATGCCGAAAGCTCGGCAGTCCGTCCGTCCGGAGCCATCCGCACGACATAGTTTGCCTGCCAATCGAACCCCCAGGCAAGGTAGGACAACGAAATGGTCGCGGTCTGAGCAACCGGGCTTTCCGTCTCGATCGACAGGGTCGGGCGGGCGGAGAGGTCCTTCGGCGCCTCCGGGTAGAGAATTTCGTCCTCCAGCCCGCCGCAATTCGCCACCTCGAAACCGGACGCCGTCTGCACGATCGCCGCTCCATCGGGGCCAGACCGGATCACGGCACGCTCTTCGCGCACCTTGTCCGTGGCAAGGTCGGTACGTCGCAGGATGACCGGCCGGCCGAACATGCGCGCATAGAGACTGCGCGGCGAAAGCAGGTCGGCATCGAGGTTCTTCTCGTGCACGCCGGAAGGCAGGCCGGTCACGATCGCGCTTTCCGGAAACAGTCCCGCCGCCACTCCTTCGAACCGCACGGTCGCCTTGCCGGCCGGTATCTGGACGGTGCGCTTTTCGGTGATCAGCGCGTAGCCCTGCAACCAGTCCAGTTCCATCGCCTGATCGGTGTCACGATCGGGCGCGCGATACACGCTCACCGCCACGTTCTCTGGGCCGGGCGAGACGACAATGCCCTGCCCCAGCACCGGCGCGCCGGACAGGAGCAGGGACAGGGCGGCAAGGCGGCGCACTGAAGGCTCAGTACCGGGTGTCGAACTGTACGGTCAGCGTCGCTTCGCCATTGGCGGGCACCGGCACGGCCCAGATCCGCTCGTCGACGGAGCGCTGCTCTCCCTTGATGCTTTCGGAGGGCACGCGCGTATCGTGCCGCCAGTTGTCGAGCCCGCCCTGCACGACCTCGACCGTCACCGGCACCGCCTTGGCATTGGTCACCTTGTAGCTCATCGTTGTGCGCCAGAAGACCTTCTCGGTCTCCACCGTGACCTCGCTCGGCGCCTTGCCCGGCGCGGTCACGCGATAGCGGACGGACTTCTCCCATTCGCCGCTGTCGATCCGCTCACGCTTTTCCAGCACGGGCTGAACCTTCACGTCGAAAGCCTCGCCGGTCTTCAGCGCAAGACTGGAGCCCATCGGGGTGTGCCCGATGGCATTCTCGCCGATGAACTGTGGCTGCCCGCGCGCATCGCGCATGTAGACGCGCACCGTACCGGCCGGCAGTGCATCGCCCAGCCCGGCCTCGCGCGAGGTTGAGAAACGCAGCACGGTATCGGCACTTTGCGGTTCGGTCTGGCTGGAAAGCCAGCCGTTGCGGAAATGGTAGGCCTTGGTTGCCGGAGCACCGCCCACGTCGAGGAAGCTGACCTGCTTCTGCTGGGCATTGGCCACTGTCGTCCGGCCCGCGATGGGATAGACATAGAAATCGCCGAGGCTCTCGCGATTGGCACTCTCGATCCCCGGCCGGTTACCCGGCAGGCGGGGAGGCTGGGCCCGATAGCCGCCGTTGTAACCGGTGTTGCCATCGCCCACTGCACCGGCGACCAGCAGCACCTTCGCCTTGTCAAACGTGGTCCCGCTGTTGTTGGTCAGGGTAATCCACCCCTGCACGTCGATCTTGCCCGCCGTCTCGTCGAAAAGGGCAACATAATCGGCCTTCCAGCCGAACCCGCGCGAGAGGTAGCTGAGCGAGACGGGCCGCGTCCCCGGTGCCGTGGTATCGAGCGTCACCGAAAGCGTCGGCCGGGCGCGAAGGCCCGGAGGCAAGCTGGAGAACAGCACGCGTGCGCCATAGTTCTGGAGCACCTCGATATGATCGCCAACCCGCACGATCGTGCCGCCGTTGTTGGCGAGGATTGTCGCGGTCTCGCGCTTGTCGTCTGCGCCCCGGATCAATGTGACCGTCTGCCCCACCGCCTTGTCCATCAGCTTTTCCGGGGTCAGCAGGTCATAGTCGAAGTTCTGCTCGACGATCCCGGTCCCGCCGGCATTCAGCGTCACCGTCTCGGGCCGGATCGCAGCCGATACGTCAGGAAACTCCTGACGGTGCCGTCCCAGAGGCAGCGACATCTGTCGCACGTCCTGCACCAGTGCCAGATCGTTGTTGTAGATCGTCAGCGAAACGTCGCCTTGCGCACTGGTCGGAACAGTCTGCGCAACAGCCAATGCCGGAGCCGCAACTCCCAGAAGACCAAAAACCTCGCGCATCTGCCCCTCCATCGTTTCACCGATGGCTAGACTGTCCCCGACGCCAGATCAACGCAGGCTGAACGGCGGTTGCGGTGCTGCGTCAGCGGCCTAAAGAAGAGGCATGGCAGAACATTCCTCCATGCTCCGCGATGGCTTCCTGCTGCTTGGCTTCGCACTGGCCTTCGTGCTGGTGTTTCGACGGCTCGGGCTCGGGGCCACCTTGGGCTATCTGCTGGCAGGCGCCGTCGTCGGCCCGCAAATACTGAACCTTGTCGGAGACGCGGAACAGAAGCTTGGCATTGCCGAACTGGGCATCACGCTCCTGCTGTTCCTCGTCGGACTGGAACTGAACCCCTCGCGCCTGTGGAAGATGAAGCGCGACATCCTCGGGCTGGGTCTGCTTCAGGTAACCGCATGCGGAATTGCCATTGCCAGCATGATCCTTGCCGTGACCGACTTCACCTGGGAAGCGGCTCTGGCCCTCGGCATGCCGCTCGCGCTGTCCTCGACCGCCCAGGTGCTGCCGATGCTGCAATCCTCGGGCCGCCTGCGCACGCCGTTTGGCGAACGGGCCTTTGCCATCCTGCTGTTCCAGGACCTCTCGATCATTCCGATGATCACGATCATCACCGCGATGAGCCGCAATCCCGTCGATGCCGGAGGACCTCCCGGCTGGCTGATGGTTCTCTATACCATTGCGGCCATCGTCGGCCTTATTGCCGCAGGTCGTTATGTAATCCGCCCGCTGTTCCGCCTGATCGGCAATCTGGGCGAGCGCGAGATGTTCGTCGTTGCCGCGCTGTTCACCGTCATGGCCTCCGCCGCGGTCATGGAACTGCTTGGCCTGTCGACGGCACTGGGCGCCTTCGTTGCCGGCGTCATGCTGGCTGACAGCCCCTATCGCCACGAGCTCGAGGCCGACGTCGAACCTTTCCGTTCGATCCTGCTGGGCCTGTTCTTCCTCGCCGTCGGCATGATGCTGAACCTTCACGCCATTGCCGAACGCCCGCTGTTCGTTGCGGGGATGGCGGCCGGACTGATCGTGATAAAGGCGGCGATCATCTTCGGCATCGGCCGTGTTTTCGGCATGCCCTGGCGCGGCGCCCTCGCCCTTGGCCTGCTGCTCAGCCAAGGCGGCGAATTCGGCTTTGTCCTCTTCGCGCAGGCGCAAAACGCGCTCCTCATCGCGCCTGACGCCGCCAGCCTGTTCGGGGCGGTGGTCACCCTGTCGATGGCAACCACGCCGTTCCTGATGATGGCAACCGCCAACTTCCGCCGCGAGGCAGAGAATGCGCCAGCCGGGGAACGCGAAGGTCCGCAACCCGATGGATCGAATGCGGTCGTCGTCGGCTTCGGTCGTTTTGGCCAAGGCGTCACCCAGATGCTGCTCGCAAGCAATATCCCGGTCACCATGGTCGATACCGACATTGAGATGATCGACGTCGCGGCGACCTTTGGTGCCAAGGTATACTTCGGCGATGGCACCAGGCTTGACCTGCTGCGCCAGGCCGGCGCTGCCGAAGCCGAGATGATCTTCTTCTGCATGGACGGCGATCAGGTCACCCCGGATCTGGTCGAGGCCGTCCACGAAGCTTTCCCCCGCGCAGCCCTCTACGTGCGCGCCTACGATCGCCGCGCTCTTATCCGCTTGCGCGGCACGCCGGTCAGCGCGGTGGTTCGCGAGGTGATGGAATCTGCCGTGAAGATGGCGCGTGTCGCGCTTGCCGATGCCGGTCTATCGGCGGAAGAGATCGCGCGCGCCGAAGACATGTTCCGCGCCAGCGATCGCGAACGCCTCAAGCTCCAGATAGAAGCAGGCGACGTGCGGGTCGCACGCGACCGGATCATCACCGAACCGCAAGGTCCCCACACCTGAGTCAGGACCCTAGGCGAGCAGCTTTCCGGCTTCGTCACGGATGCGCTCAGCCAGCGTGTGATAGTCGTCCGCGCTTGCCGATTTGGCGCGCCACGCCGCCACGATCGACCTGCTGCACTGCCAGTTGGTCACGGGCAAGCGCACCACGAGGGCATCGCCACCCACTTCGGAGCGCAGGTAAAGTTCGGGCAGGATGGCAAGGCCGACCCCGCTTCCCACCATCTGGTGAATGCTGTCGAGGCTGGTCCCCTCGTAGTCCAGCAGCATCTCCGCGCCCAGTTCGGCGCAGGCGCGCTGAACCTGCTGGTGGTAATGATGGCGGGGATCCATTGTGAGGAAACGCTCGCCCGCCAGATCGCTCCGATCGATGTGCGAATGCCCGGCAAGGTGGTGGCTTTGCGATGCGACCACGCTCATCGGTTCATCGAACAACGGAAGAACCTCAAGGTCCTCGCCGATGACCGGCCCCGGTCCTACCATGAGGTCGATGCGGCCTGACACCAGATCGCGCGCCTGTTCTGCGGGTATGCCTTCGCGAATGTAGAAGCGAAGATCGCTCTGCTCGGCATTGAGCGCACCGATCAGGGCCGGAAGCAGGTAAGGGCCCAGGGTCGGCGTGATGCCCAGCCGGACGATGCCGGAGGGCTGCTTGCGGGCTCGCGCTGCAACCGCGCGAATATCGCGAATCTCCCGCAACACCCGGCGCGCCCGCTCCGCAATCTCGCGCCCTACCGGGGTCAGTTCGATGCCTTGCGATGCGCGATCGATCAGGGTGGTGCCAAGACGATCTTCCAAGGCACGTAACTGATGGCTCAAGGTCGGTTGCGAAATGTTGCACGATTGGGCCGCCCTGCCGAAATGACGCAGTTCGGCAACGGCCAGGAAATACTCAAGCTGTCGGACCGTAGGCATCCCACCCCCGATAGATTCCTTCTATCGGATTATCCCCTTTCTTTCGATTGGACGCAATGCCTCTCGTTCGCCATCCTGGCATGGCAAGGCAAAAGAGGATGCCCCGCTGACGGTCGATCTCCGACAGTTTGCACACGGACCCCTCTCGCAAAACTGCCCGACCGTCCCTTGATGCCTTGCCGGGGGCGACGCACCGCCAGTCCGCGTCGCCCCCAAGAGTTTCGAACGGGCCTTCCGCCACCCACCCGGCGCAAGGCACGCCATTGCCGCTCTGGCCCGCTTACCGGAAGCGCTGCGCCGACGACGATGGAGCACTGGCGGCGCGCTGCAGCACCCTGGCACGGCGCGCCGTCAGACAAATCCGGGCTATCCCGCCCAGACCGCGAGGTCATGCGTCATGTTGAAAATGCTTGCTGCAATCGTGCTGACGACCGGAGCACCGGAAATGGCTCAGAACCATCACGCCTTCCGCCTACCCGGCCCGGACACGATCACATTGCCAAAGCAACAGCGCTGCTCTGCTGGCCGCGAACTGACAGTCTGCGCCCCGCAGGGTGACGGCCCGCGCCTGACCGGCCACGTGACGGAAACCGCGCCGCCCAGGCATCACACCGTGCTACGGATCGCCCCGTCACGGTGCGCCAATCCGGTCGAAGACGGCCTCAGGTGCGTCCGGCCTACTGCTCTGGCGCGAGTCAACCTCGGCGACTGATCTCAGGCCCCCCGCTCAAGCGCGGCAATGATGTGCTGTGCCAGCAGGTGCGCGGTATCGGAAAGGCCCGGCGCTTCGAGCAAGGCGATCTCGGTATCGTAAAGGGGCGGAAGCCCGACGTCTTCTCCGGCGGTCGCAAGCCCTGATGGCACCATCTCGAGCGGCAGCACGGTAATGCCAAGTCCGGCGCGAACGGCGGAAAGGCTCCCGGCAAGGCTGGTCGAGGTATAGGCGACGCGCCAGGGGCGGCCCATCGCATCCAGCGCCTCGGTCGCGCGCTTGCGATAGACACAGGGCTCCGGCGACACCACCAAGGGGACCCGCGCGAAATCCGCCGCTGACTGCCTGTCCCGCGCAACCCAGACCAGCGGTTCACGCCACACCCGCACGCCGTCCTGACGCTCCTGTGTCGGCTGCCGCTTGATCAGCACCAGATCGAAAGCGCCGGCGTGAAACCGCTCGATCAGGTTCAGCGTCAGATCGCAGGTCACTTCAAGTTCGACGAGCGGGTGCGCCTCGGTGAACGCCGACAGCACCGAGGGCAGATGCGCCGTCGCGAAATCCTCGGGAACTCCGACGCGCACCGAGCCTGCAATGTCAGGTTCGAACATCTCGGCCATTGTCGCATCGTTGAGGCGCAGGATTTGCCGGGCAGGCCCGATCAGGCGCGAACCGTCGGCCGTCATCGACAGGCTTCGCGGGCTGCGCTGGAACAAGGTACGCCCGACCTGCTCCTCAAGCCGCTTCAATTGCAGCGAAATGGCGGACTGCGTCCTGCCGAGTCGCTCGCCAGCGCGCGTGAAGCTGCCGGTGTCGGCAATCGTCACGAAGCAGCGCAACAGATCGATGTCGAGATTCCGTAAGGCCATGGGATCGCTTTATCATTTACATTTGCAATCTTCAACATTTCAGAAATTCGTTTCCCAAATCATCGATCCTGCTGCACCTGCGAACTGAAGGAGGCACCCGATGAACGCGATCACCATGACGACAAACACGGCCACAGGAACCCGCGGCTGGCGCGCCAGCATCGCCGACGTGCCCGTCCTGGCGCTCGGCGCACTGCTTGCGGTGGCCATTGCTACGGGCAATGCCAGTGTCACCGCCGCAGGAGCGGCGCTGTCCGCGCTCAGCCTGCTGGTCACGATCGTGGTTCTCGCGTTCTCCCGTCGCCAGCTCCGTGCCGATCCGCGCAGCGCTTCGTTCGCCCGCCTTGCGACGGGCCTTGCCATCGCGACCGTGCTCATGGGCCTGGCTGCCGACGCGCTCCTGCTCGCTGCTGCCTGGATTGTGTCCGGTCGGCTCATGGCGGGCCTGATCGGACACGTCGGTGAATGGAGCGAGGCGCGCGATGCTGCCCGCCGCGCCAACATCGCCTTCACGGTCGGCGACATCGCCCTGGTTGTGGCCGTTGGTTCGCTTGCATCGATCGCCGGATCTACCGACATCGCCGCGATCAAGGCTGCGTTGCCCGCCATGCCTGCGCTGGAAACGACGGTTGCGGCGTTCCTGCTGGTCATCGCAGCGCTCGCCCGCTGCGCCATCCCGCCGTTCTCGAACTGGCTGATGCGCTCGCTCGCGGCGCCGACGCCGGTCTCCGCCCTGATGCATGCCGGCTTCGTCAACGCGGGCGGCTTCCTGCTGATCCAGTTCGCTCCGGTCCTCGAAGCCTCGCTGAATGCCCGCTACGCTCTCTTCGCCACCGGGATCGTCGCCGCGCTGGTCGGCAGTGCCATCATGCTGGTCCGTGCCGACATCAAGGGTTCGCTGGCCGCTTCCACGGTTGGCCAAATGGGCTTCATGCTGCTGACAGTCGCACTGGGAGCCTACCCCGCCGCGCTGTGGCACATGATTGCGCATGGCCTGTTCAAGGCCTGGTTGTTCCTCGGTTCGGCCGGCACGATCTCTTCCGCGCCCACCCGCGCAAAGGGCCTCTCGCAACCCTGGCCAGCCCTGATCGCTCTTGCCACGATCATCGGCGGTATCGCGCTGATCCAGACCGAACAGGCGCACGCGCTGCTCCCGGTCTGCCTTGCCCTCACTGCCTTGCTCAGCGCCTTGGCAGTGGCGCTGCGCGCGCTGCCTCGCGGACCGCTTGGCGCCGCCGTAGCGCTGGCTCCGATCGTGCTGATCGCCATCAATGCGGCTGCGCTTGCTTTCATGACCGCGGTGCAGCCCGGTGCTGCCCAGCCCCTGATCTCCCCCTACGGCCAGATCGCCATCCTCTCGCTGTTCCTCGCCGGCTGGGTCTGGCAGCAGCGGATCGTCAGTGGCCAGCAGGCCCTCCCCCCTGCGCTGTTCGCCCGCATGATCCACGCGGGCAACGCGCTCACCTCCTCGACCAACGCCAACGCGAAGGACTGATGCCATGAACATCGCAACTGCAGTGCGCGCAGCGGAAACCGGCGTACCCGCAAGTCTCCAGGAAGAGCGTCAGGAACTCCAGGCGCTGGTCGATATCGCCGGGCAGACGGTTGCCCCCCTCTGGCCCCTCGACAGCGCAATCGCCGTGAACCCCCTCTCGGGCTTCGAGGATCTTCCCTTCGAGGACGCGGTGCCCCAAGCGGCGGAACTGTTCGGTGCACGAGCCTCGCTGTCGTTGGTCCAGTGGCGCAGCCTCAAGGCCGAGGGGCGGATCGAGGATGTTGCCTTCCGCAGAGCCGTGGTCAACGCGCTGGGCGGGATCGACAGCGCGTTTGAATCGCTCGGCCCCGATCTGAACGCCTACAACCTGCTCGTTGCCCGGCTGGTCGAGCTTCCCACGGAAGACACTCCGGCGTCTCGGAACGAACTCGATGCGCCCCACGCCGTCCTTGCGCGCTATCTTGCCGCGTTCTTTGACCGCAATGCTGCGCTGCGCCTGCCCGGCCGGGAACTCGGCCTCTATCACAGCGTGAGCGCGGCGCTCCGCCACGATCCAGCTTTGGTTCGCGCGGGCGACACCACGGCAGCCGCCTGGCTTGCAAACGCCCCGGCCGAGCCGCTGGAGATGCTGCTCTTTGCCGCGCGCCGGGATGGCGTCTCGCGCGATCGGCGCCTGCCCTGGCTGCGCAGCCTTGTCGCATCACTGCCGGGCTGGGCAGCGCACCTGCGCTGGCGGGCTGAGCACGGAGGTCCTTCGGCAAGCGCTGGCGCACCCGCAACCATGATCGAGCTGATGGCGCTGATCGCTCTGGTGCAGGGCAGCGTCCGCAGCGGACCGCAGGCCCTCGCCGGCGCCGCGGACGCTATCGGCCAAGTCGAACAGGCCCTCCTGTCCTACTTCGGCCTGCCCGCCACTGCACCCTCGGCGTGGTCCGATCAGGCCCGTGACGCCCTGCGGCGCGTGGCCAGCATGTCGCTGGCAGAGCTGGGCCTCGTTTTCCAGGAAGCCGCCGAAGCGAGCTTCCTCGGACAGTTCGCACCACAGCTCGAAGGCGCCTCGGCACGTCTGACCGCACCTGCCCGGGCACCTGCAGCCGAGGCTCAGGCCGTATTCTGCATCGATGTCCGTTCGGAACCGATGCGTCGCGCACTCGAGGCACAGGGCCGCTACGAGACCCTCGGCTACGCCGGCTTCTTCGGCTTGCCGATCGCCATCAACCCCGCGTGCGAAGCGCCCACCCGCAACCAGCTGCCCGTGTTGCTCTCCCCGGCCCACGTCGTTGCCGAACGCGCCGCGCAGGGGCGCGAAGCCGAAGCGGATGCCTTGCTCGATCGTCACGCCGCCCTCGCCGATGCACGTGCGATCCTCGACACCACGAAGAGCGGCGCCACCGGCTTTGCCACTGCCGAGGCGGCGGGGCCACTTGCAGCCGTTGCGCTGCTGGCCCGGACGCTGGCTCCGCGCCTCACCGATGCCTTGCGCAAGCGCCTCGTCGGCGAACGGGGGCACGTGCTCACGCCAAGCGCCTGCAACGACCATGGACATGGCGCAGGCGCGATCCCGCTCGAGCAGCGCGTCGCCTATGCCAAGGGCATGTTCGCCCTCACCGGCCTTTCGCACGAGACCGCCCGCCTCGTCGCGCTGGTTGGCCATGGCGGCTGCACCACGAACAATGCCTTCGCCGCAAGCCTCGATTGCGGTGCCTGCGGTGGTCACCCCGGTGGACCCAACGCCCGGCTCATGGCGGCCATCCTGAATGACAGCGAAGTCCGCGCAGGCCTTGCCGAACAGGGCATCGCCATTCCGGACGACAGCTGGTTCATCGCCGCACAGCACGACACCACGCGCGACGAGATCGAGATCTTCGACCGCCAGCTGGTTCCGGCAAGCCATACCGACGATCTGGCGAAGTTCACGCTGGCCTTGCAGCGTGCCGGCGCCCAGTGCCGCGAAGAACGCGCCATGCGCCTCGGTCGCACCCCCGAAGACCTGCTCACCGGCGCTGCCCACTGGGGCGAAGTGCGCCCCGAATGGGGCCTTTCGGGCAACGCCGCCTTCATCGTCGGCCCGCGCGCCCTCACTGCCGACATCGACCTTGGCGGCAGCGCCTTCTTGCACAGCTACGACTGGAAGAAGGACGAAGACGGCAGCGCGCTCACCGGCATCATGACCGCACCGATGATCGTCGCGCAGTGGATCAACTGCCAGTACCTGTTCTCCACCATCGACAACGAGGTGTTCGGCGCGGGCGACAAGACCACGCAGAACGTCATCGGCGGCTTCGGTGTGGTTCAGGGCAGCGGCGGTGACCTCTGCGTCGGCCTGCCGCGCCAGTCGCTGTTCCGCGACGACGGCACGCCCTACCACACGCCGCGCCGCCTCGCGGTGATCATCGAGGCCCCGCTGCAGCGCGTGCAGGACATCGTGCTCGCCCACGATGTCGTCGGTCGCCTTGTCGAGAACGGCTGGATCAACCTCGTCGTGATCGATCCCTGGAAGCACAAGGCGCACCACTGGGTCCGCGGCGAGTGGGCAGCCCGCCCCTGCTGAAAGCTGCCTGCTGAAAACCAGATGAAAACCCATGACAGCGCCCGCTCCTGGCCCTAGGGGCGGGCGCCATGAGGGGCCTGCGCGCATTCCTGCTGCATAATCGCCGTCTGGCCGTGCTGCTGGTCATGCTCGCGCTCGCCATGAAAGCGCTGGTCCCGCCGGGCTACATGGTCGGCACCTCCTCGCGCGCGCTCACCATCCTTGTCTGCGCCGACAGCACCGGCGCACGCTCGGCAGTGCAGGTCACCATCCCGCAAGGCTCCAAGGAAACAGCCGCCAAGGACCACAAACCCTGCACCTTCGCAGGCCACGGCGCCGCTGCGCTGGGCGGTGCCGACCCGATCCAGCTCGCGCTCGCGCTGGCCTTCGTGCTGGCACTGGGCTTCCTTGCGGTCGAAGCGCCCCACCTTGCCGCCGCGCGCCGCATCCTCCCCCCGCCCTGCGGCCCTCCTCACGAAATCGCCACCTCGATAGCCTGACCGTACCGGTCACCCTGCCCGTCGTCTGATCACAGACGCGATCGAAAGCGATTTCCCGAATGACTACCCGCATCCTCGCCGTGGCCCCGTGGGCCATGGCCTTCTCGCTCGCCACTGCCGCCCACGCCGAAGACACCGCAGCCGACAGCGCCGCCATCATCGTCATCGGCCAGAACGATGCCAGCGTTGCCGAACAGCAAGCCGCGCAAACTCCCGGCGGCACCGATGTCGTCACCTACGAGGACTACGCCGACCGCACCGTCGTTTCGCTGCGCGATGCCCTCGCCTTCTCGCCCGGCGTCTATACCCAGCCGCGCTTCGGGCAGGAGGTGCGCATCTCGATCCGTGGCTCCGGCCTGTCGCGCAGCTTCCACATGCGCGGGTTGACGCTGCTGCAGGACGGCGTGCCGATCAACCTTGCCGACGACAACGGCGACTTTCAGGAACTTGAACCGATCTTCCTCGATCATCTCGAAGTCTATCGCGGCGCCAATGCCCTGCGCTTCGGCTCGGGCACGCTCGGCGGCGCAATCAATGGCGTAACGCCCCGAGGCGACGAGGCTCATGGCATCTATGCAAGGCTCGATGCCGGCTCTTTCGATTTCCTGCGCGGCCTCGTCTCCGCAGGCTTCGGTGACGCGCAGGCCAACGCCTGGGCCGCGATCAGCGCCGACCGTCATGACGGAGACCGCCAGCACGCCAGCCGCCGCTCGCTCCGCTTCAATGGCAATGTCGGCCTCGCTCTGGGCGAAACCATTACCACCCGTTTCTACGCCACCGCCAGCACCATCCGGCAGGACCTCCCCGGCGCGCTGACGTTGACTGATGCTCTGAGCACCCCGCGCAAGGGCAACTTCACCGGCGATCAGGCACGCAACATCGACTCCCTGCGTCTGCAGAACCGCACCACCTTCGATCTCGGAACGCTGCACCTCACGGTCGGCGGCTTCTACAACATCAAGCAGCTCGACCATCCGATCTTCATGGTCATCGATCAGAAGTCCGAAGATCGCGGCCTGTTCGCCCGCGCCGAATGGGAAATCGGCATCGTCTCGCTCACTCTTGGCGGCGAATCCCGCTGGGGCACCACCCGTGCCCGCCAGTTCGTCAACCAGAATGGCAAGCGCGGCGCGCTGGTCTTCCGCGCCGAGCAACGCGCCCGCACCTCGAACCTCTATGGCGAAGTCCGTGTCTCACCCGCCGAAACCCTCACCCTGATCGTAGGCGGCATCTATGCCAACGGCACGCGCCAGCAGGATCGCGAACTGCCATCAGGCGTCACCGGCCGCGCCAGTTTCGATGCCTTCTCGCCTCGCTTCGGCCTGCTCTGGCGTCCCGCACCGGACGTGCAGGTATACGCCAACTACAGCCGCTCTGCCGAATTCCCCACGTTCGTCGAACTCGCCCAGCAGGCCGCCTTCGTCCCAGTCCGCCCACAGCGCGCATGGACGGCGGAAGTCGGCACGCGCGGCAAGCTCGGCAGACTCGAATGGGACCTCTCGGCCTATCGCGCCGATCTCACCGGAGAGATGCTGCAATACACCCCCGACGCCAACGTCGGCATTCCCGCCGCCACCTTCAACGCCGGGAAAACGCGCCATCAGGGCATCGAAGCCGCGCTGTCATGGCAACCGGCGGAGTGGCTGCGCCTGCGCCAGATCTGGCAATACTCGGACTTCCGCTTCCGCGCCGACGTGCAGTTCGCCAACAACCGCCTGCCCGTCATCCCGCGCCACGTCCTGCGCAGCGAATTGCGCCTCGGCACCGATGCCCTGCACCTCGCGCCCAGCCTCGAATGGGTCCCGCAAGGCGCCTTCGCCGATTACCGCAACACCGTGCGCGCACCTGGCTATGCCCTGCTCGGCCTCAGCGCCGGAGCCTCGGTCACCAAGGACCTCGACCTCTTCGCCGACATGCGCAACCTGACCGGCAAGAAGGCGGTCGGAGACATCGCCGCCGTCATCGCCGCCAACGGCTCCTCGGCAATCTACTACCCCGTCGAACGCCGCGCGATCTACGCAGGACTTCGCGCAAGGTTCTGACCTGGCATGCAGAACCGGGCGGTGGCGGATCAGGTCCGCCACCGCCTCACATCTCGCCCATTGACCTCCACCGCAATTCCGCGCAATAGCGCCCCACCTCGCAAGAGGGGCGCTTAGCTCAGTTGGTAGAGCATCTCGTTTACACCGAGAGGGTCGGCGGTTCGAGCCCGTCAGCGCCCACCATTCCCCCCAGCGCGAATCCCCGGTTCGACAGGCCGTGCCTATGCGTGCTGTCCAAGGCTTGCGAATGCCGGTATCATCCCACCATGGTCCGGCGCGTTCTCATCGCCCTATCGCTGACCGCTTCGCTCGCCGGGTGCATCGGTTCGCCCGAACTGCCGGAGCGCAAGCCTTCTCGCGGCAGTACCGGCGCATCGCTCAGCCAGTCGCCCCAGACCCGCGCCTGCCTCGCCAACCTTGGTGCGGCGCAAGCCCGCTTCACCCCACTGGCCGACCAGTACTACGGTGCAGGATGCTCCACGCTCGGCACAGTCCGGCTTGAATCCCTCCGGGCCGATGATGGCCTGCTCAACATCACCAACCTCGGCCCCCTCTCCTGCCCGGCAGCCACGGCGCTGCAAGGGTGGGCTCGTTTCGGCGTGGACCGGGCCGCCCGCCAGATCCTCGGCAGCCCGTTGCAGCGGATCGAGACGATGGGCAGCTATTCCTGCCGCAACGTCGCCGGCACCAGCCGCTTGTCGGCCCACGCCACCGCCAACGCGATCGACATCGCCGCCTTCCGCCTTGCCGACGGTCGCCGCATCAGCATCGCGGGCGACTGGAACTCGCCATCGCCGCAGGTCCGCGCCTTCCTGCGCACCATCCGCGACAGCGCCTGCAAGCGCTTCGGCACGGTCCTCACGCCGGACTACAACACCGCCCACCGCGATCACCTCCACCTCGAACCTGGCGGTCTCAAGGCATTCTGTCGCTGACCGCCGCGCAAGAGCAAAGGGCGGAGGATGCCCCCCGCCCTTCGCGTTCGGTCAATCGTGGGAGGCTGCCTCAAGCGGCCACGTCGTCCAGCCCGGTCGCCTCGATTCGCAATCGCACCGCTTCGGCAGCGTGGCGTGCGCCGAGCTTGCCCATCATCTTCATGCGGTGGATTTCCACTGTGCGCGGACTGATATCCAGTTCACGCGCGATTGCCTTGTTGCTCTGCCCCTCGGCCAGGCGGTCGAGCACTTCGCGTTCGCGCAGCGAGAGCCGTGCGATCCTTTGCCGTGCTTCGGCCGCACGCGCCCGCTGCGCCCGATAGGAGTCCGCCTCGCGGCTTGCCCTGGCGACAGCTTCGTTCAGCGGACCGATCTGCGTCGGCAGCGCGAGGTAATCGAGGGCGCCTGCCTTGATCGCGCGGACCACGGCGGCGGTCTGCGGCGGATCGGAGATGGCGATGACCGGCAGCCAGTGGCCCGCCTGCATCATCTGTCCGATCAGGCGGGGAATACCCTCGCCCACGGGATGGTCCTGTGCCAGCACAAGGCCGCTGGATGGCGCATGCGCCAGCAGCTCCTCGGCATTGGCATAGATCTCGGCATGGTGGCCCGCGGCAAAGGCGAGACGAGCCAGCTGTGCCCGGCGGGCGGAGTCCTCATCGAGGATGTGGAGTGTGACACGATCAACCATGCGGCGCATTAAGCGCCTGATTTTGCGGCATGGCCACGCGGGTTAGCTTCGTAATGAACCAGAACTGAAGAACATCGGCCCGACGTAAAGGATTTTCCTTAGGATGATCGCTTCCGGAACGGACCATTTAGGACGACGTTAACCACGCAATGTGATGCGCATCACCAAATTCTTCGGGGCTTTTGCCTCGGCTGCCTACTGCTTGTAAGCACATTGCAAGGTCCCGGTTAACCCGAAACCGGAAACTCGAATCGGCCTGCGCGAATCGCTCAGCCCTCGCCTTCGCCGAAGGAGTAGTCCGGCAGCGAGTGGAACGCCTGCCGCAGCGCCTCGCTCCAGCTTGACGAGATCGACTTGAAGTAGGGATCGCTCGCCAGGATGCGGCGCTGGTGCAACGGCTCGAAGCGGTCACGCTCCATCACCAGCAGGTCGAACGGCAGCCCGACCGACAGGTTCGCCGCGACGGTGGAATCGAACGAGACCATCAGCAGCTTCACAGCATCCTCGAAGCTCATCGTCCGGTCATAGCCGCGCAGCAGGATCGGGCGGCCATACTTGGTCTCGCCGATCTGGAAGAACGGTGTGTCGAAGCTCGCCTCGATGAAGTTCCCTTCCGGGTAGATCATGAACAGGCGCGGTTCCATGTCGCGGATCTGCCCGGCAACGATCATCGAAGCGGTAAAGCGCGGACCTTCGGACTGCATGCCGCCGTCCTGCCGTCCCTCGATCACGTTGCGCAGCAGCGTGCCGACCTGCGTCGCCACCTGGAACATCGTCGGCGCCTCGAGGATCGACGGACGCCGGTCGCTCGGCGCCTTGTTGCGCTCTTCCAGTTGCGAGATCACCGCCTGGGTCGTGGCAAGATTGCCTGCGGTCATGATCGTGATCTGCCGCTCGCCCGGCACCGACCAGTGATGCATCTTGCGGAACACCGATATGTTGTCGACGCCCGAATTGGTGCGGGTGTCGCTCATCATCACGAGGCCCTTGTCGAGCACCATCCCCACGCAATACGTCATAACCCAGCCCCGATCGTAATCTCAGTCAGCCCGCGGCCTATTGTTCCACACGCTGCTGTTCCACGGCAAGCTTCACATGCATGGTTTCGTCACGAGCGCCATAACGTATACCGGTGATGGGGGCGGCATCCTGATAGTCGCGACCTGTCGCCACGCGGACATAGCGGGCATCCGGGCTGATGCCGTTGGAAATGTCGAAGCCGACCCAGCCCAGCCCTTCTACATGCGCCTCCGCCCAGGCATGGCCCGCATCCTGATCGACGCGATCGTCCATCATCAGGTAGCCGCTGACATAGCGCGCCGGTATGCCCAGCGACCGCGCCGCAGCGATGAACACGTGCGCATGGTCCTGACAGACGCCGCGTCCCGCACCCAGCACGCCTTCAGCAGTGGTTGCCGCATCGGTATGGCCGGTGGCATATTCCACGCGCTCGCGGATCAGTGCCGACAGCCCGTGCAGCGTGGCCAGCGTGTTGCCATCCTGCGGCAGCGCGGCCAGCAGCGACCGCGTCCGCGCCCCCGCCTTGGTCAGGTCGGTCGGCTCAAGAAACTGCCACATCGGCACGAAGCCCGAATGCTTGCCCATGATCCCGGCTTCGTCGTTGGTTGCGACCAGCCCCTCGCAGCGGATCGTCACTTCCTGCACGCCCGGATCGAACGAGATCAGTGCCACGTGATTGCAATGCGCATCGTCGTACTCGCACTGCAGCTGCGCGCCCTCGAAGTGCATGTTCCATTCGAGCACGCGCTGCCCCGCCGATGTCTTGGGCTTGAGCCGCAGGCGCTGCAGACCATGGCTCACCGGGCCCGAGAACACGTAATGCGTGGTATGATCGATGGCGAGACGCATGGAGTCCTAGTCGATGAAGCGGTAATCGCGCTGGATCTGCAGCGCCAGCGTGGTGTTGTTGCGGATGAACGTGCCGATGAATTCGTGCAGGCCCTGCTCGAAGATCGCATCGATCGTCGCCTGATGGAACTGGCAATCGGCATCGCGCAGGATCTCGTGGCTGTGCATCTCCCCGCCGTACTCGCGCGCCAGACTGGCGAGGTTCGACCGCAGCTTTGAATAGCAGAACGCCAGACTGCGCGGGAAACGCCCGTCGAGGATCAGGAACTCGGCAATCCCGCGCGGGTCCATCCGGCCCGCATTGAGCCAGCGATAGGCACGCTCGCCCGCGACCGAGCGCAGCACGTTCTCCCACTGCACGTTGTCGAGGCTTGACCCGACATAGGAGATCGACGGCAGCAACACGTAGTACTTCACGTCAAGGATGCGCGCGGTGTTGTCCGCCCGCTCGATGAAGCTGCCCAGCCGTGCGAAATTGTAGATCTCGTTGCGCAGCATGGTGCCTTCCATGGCGCCGCGCACTTGCGTCGACTGCCGCCGCACCAGGTCAAGCACGTCGCCCAGCCGCGTTTCAGTGACAGGCCGCGCCAGCGCCTCCTTCAGCTTCATCCAGCCGTCGTTGACCGATTCCCAAACCTCGCGGGTGATGCCGCCGCGCACCATGCGTGCGTTGGTGCGCGCCATCTCGGTCATCGCCAGCACGCTGCCGGGGTTGTCCTTGTCGCGCAGAATGTAGTTGAACACATGCGCGCCGGTGTACTCCAGCCCGTAGCGCGCCTCATAGCCCGGACGCAGCCCCAGCGTCACGATCAGCGAGCGCCACTCGTCCGAGGCGTCGGCAGCATCGCGGGTCAGCGCCATGCGGAACCCGGCCTCGATCAGGCGCGAGATATTCTCCGCCCGTTCGAGGTAGCGGAACAGCCAGAAAATGCCGTTTGCAGACCGTCCCAACATATCAGTCGTCCAGTACCCAGCTGTCCTTGGTCCCGCCGCCCTGCGACGAGTTGACCACAAGCGACCCCTTCTTCAGCGCCACCCGCGTCAATCCGCCCGGCGTGATGTCGATCCCGTTGGGGCTGACCAGCACGAAGGGCCGCAAGTCCACGTGACGCGGCGCCAAGCCCGCCTTGGTGAGGATCGGCACCGTCGAGAGCGAAAGCGTCGGCTGCGCGATGTAGTTCTCGGGCTTGGCGCGCAGCTTGGCCTCGAACGCCGCCAGTTCCTTGCGCGAAGAGGTCGGCCCGATCAGCATGCCGTAGCCGCCCGAACCGTGGACTTCCTTGACCACCAGCTCGGCCAGATTGTCGAGCACGTACTTCAGCGATTCCGGCTCGGCACAGCGCCAGGTCGGCACGTTCTGCAGAATCGGCTTCTCGCCGGTGTAGAACTCGACGATCTCGGGCATGAACGAATAGATCGCCTTGTCGTCGCAGATCCCAGTCCCCGGCGCGTTGGCAATGGTGATCCCGCCCGCGCGATAGACGTCCATGATGCCCGAAACGCCCAGCACCGAATTGGGATTGAACGTCAGTGGATCGAGGTATTCGTCGTCCACCCGGCGATAGAGCACGTCGATCGGTGTATAGCCGCGCGTGGTACGCATCGCGATGCGCCCGTTCTCCACCCGCAGGTCGCTGCCTTCGACAAGCTCTGCGCCCATCTGGTCGGCGAGGAAAGCGTGCTCGAAATAGGCCGAATTGTAGATTCCCGGTGTCAGCACCGCGACGACCGGTTTCTTCCCATCGCAAGCCGGCGGCGCGCAGGCGGCAAGGCTGCGGGCAAGGCGGCGGGGATAGTCCGAAACCTCGCGCACCCGCACGCGGGTGAACAGTTCGGGGAACATCGCCATCATCGTCTCGCGGTTCTCCAGCATGTAGGAGACCCCGGACGGGGTGCGGGCGTTGTCTTCCAGCACCATGAAGTCGTCCTCGCCGGTGCGGACAAGGTCGATGCCGACGATGTGGGTATAGACCCCGCCCGGCGGCGTGAAGCCGACCATCTCGGGCAGGAACGCAACGTTGCCCTTCAGCAGTCGCGCCGGAAGTCTGCCCGAACGGACGATTTCCTGCCGATGGTAAAGGTCGTGCAGAAAGGCATTGAGCGCCCGCACCCGCTGCTCGATCCCTCGGGAGAGCTTGCGCCATTGCTGCGCGGTAATGATCCGCGGCACCATGTCGAAAGGAATGAGGCGCTCTTCGGCGTCCTCGTTTCCGTAAACGTTGAAGGTAATGCCGGTGCGGCGGAAGAAGGCTTCGGCTTCGCTGCCCTTGCGCCTCAGCAAGTCAGGCGCTTGTTCGTCATACCACTGGCAATATCCAGCGTAGGCTGACCGCACCGAGCCATCGGAATTGAGCATCTCGTCATACGACGAGGGCGATGTTGTTTTCATAGGCACATCCCGTCTGTACCCAAGCTTGCACAACGAATCCGCTTTGCCAAGCGTCGATGCTGCACCTGCGAAATAAAGTTTCAGCGCCGCTCCGGCCGACTATTTGCTGGACAATGCTCATGCCGTGGTGCGCATCGCGCTCATCCCGCACCGCCGCTTCGGACAAGCATTCACTCGGAGTTGACCACGTTGTATCGCCGCAGGCCATCGCGCGTCAGATAGCAGATGCCAGTCTGCTGCTGTCCGAACATGCCCGTCAGAAACTCCAGCGAGGCAGACATTTCAACAAGGTAGCGCGCGAGTTGCCCAGCGAGCATCGCGGTTGACTGTTCGTTGGCCATGAGGTCGGCCTGGATCTGCTCCACCGCCACCTTGCGCCCTTTTGCCTTCTCGAGCTTGCTGAACTTGGTGACGAGATCGCCGAACTCGGCGAAGGCATCGTTCAGGTCGAAGAAGCGCGAAAACATGTGGATGCCGTAATGTCCGTCCGGATCGACTTGGCGGATCGCTCCGCCGAGAAAGGCAAGCGTACACGAGCTTTCGCAGAGGAACCGCGAAGGCACGCGCACCAGAAGTCCCCGCCTGCGCAACTCGCGGCCCATGGCGAGCCCGCCGACGACCGCACCACCCGGCGAGTTGAGCCAGACTTCCTCGACCTCGGGATTTGCCGAAAGGGCGGAGGCAAGCCTTGGACCGGCATCGGCGTTCACCGCCCCCGCAATCAGAAGAATCTTCCTGCCCTCGCGCGACAGCGGGACGAAAAGAGTGGTCTTGCTGTAGTATTCCTTGGCCTGCGGCACCGATCCAGCGTCAGGTCCGCAGAACACGTTCTGCGCCGTGGCCTGCGTCGGCAACAGGGCCAGCCCGGCAAGCAGCGCCCCCAACCATTTGCCTCGCATCAAGCCAATCCTCAGGCCATTTCCCAGGCGGTGCTTGGCGGAACGCGGCAATAGGTCGGCGTATCGTGGATTTCCTCGCCGTTGACGTAGTTTACGCGCGTGACCGCACGGCACTGCTTGCCATCGGACGTCATCTTGGCCGGTTCTGCCGTCACCGTGCCGCTCACGCCCTCGCGCGTCTCGCTCACCCAGGTCCCCGAGGTCTGCTTCGTCGGCGAACCTTCAAGTGCCGACTTCGTGGCATCGGCAACCTTCTGTTGCTCGCACTTGTCCAGCGAGGCACCGATCTTGCTGCCGATGAATGCGCCGGCCAAGCCACCAATCAGCGTCCCCGGCGTGCGATCGCCTTTGCTGTCGATGCTGCGGCCAAGCAGTCCGCCCAGTATGCCGCCCACTACCGCGCCGACAACTTTGCCGGTCTTGGCGTCACAGCGCTTTGACTGAGCGCTGACCGGCGCCGAAACACCACCAACTCCCACGACTACGAAGCAGCACAAGACGAGCGACAATATCCAGCGCCGGAACATATCTTTCCCCCCGAGTTACAGAATCGTAATAATACGTGCATTTGATTCGATTAAAGTAAGGTGCCATGTTGCCCTTGGCATTTGAAGCTCTTTCCTGGGCAATAGGGCAAGAAGATGTATGCTTTTGAAAAGGGCTATTAATTTCATTCCGATCAGCCTTCTGGCCATTACTGCCGGGAACGCATCGGATCTTCGGGCGCAGCCTTCTTCGTCATCGAACCAGTGCCAGACTGTGCGCAAGTTCAAGGGCAACCAGTCCGTCGAGACCGTGCTTTGTCGCGGCGCCGATGGTGTCCTGCGCGAACAGGCGCGGGAAATCGGAGCCAGTGGCAACGCTTTCCGTGGTCGGCTGCAGTATGCCGGTCGGTTTAATGGCACTGCCCAGCCGGTGACGCGGCAGAACAACGTCTCGCTTTCCCTGCAAAGCCTGCTCCGCAACGCCCTGCGCGAGGGATCGCGAACCACCCAGGTCAGTGGAGACATGACTCTCTCGCTAGACGTGACAGGCCAGAGCGCGCGCGGGACGGTTACCCTGCGAGGGACCCGGACACAAAGCTGGGCCATTTCCGGCAATGTCTCTGCCGGGCATTGCGTCCTTGCCGACAGCACCGAAACCCTTGTGCTGGATGGCACCTGCGGCACCGGAGGCTTTGGCGGCACCTTGACCATCGATCCCGAGCGAGGGACCCGCTACCGCCTCAAGATCGAGGCGCAACTGACCCGCAAGGAGGATTTCGACACGCGCGATCTGGCCAGCGCGGCCGAACGCCAGAGGAACGAGGAGCAGGCGGCAGCCGAACGGATCCGGGCCGAGCAATGGTACAAGGAAAAGCTGAACCTTGCCGACGCGGGCGATGTCGAAGCGATGTACACGCTGGCCGAAGCCTTCGACGGCAAGATCAGATGGACCCGCATTGCCCGGAACCCGGAACAGCGCCTGCTGTGGTTGAGCCGCGCGTCACAGCGCAACCACCCTTTTGCCACCTACAAACTCGCCTTCGCCTATTCCGAGGGCGATGGCGTCACCCAGGACTTCACCAGGGCGATGTCGTTGTTCCGCCGTTGCGGCGAAATGAAGGGCGAAGTCGGCCCCTATTGCCTCGACAGCCTCGGGGTCATGTACTGGAACGGCGAGGGCGTACCGCAGAACCGGGCGGCTGCGCGCCAGATCTGGCAGCGCTGTGCAAGAACGAACTCCAGTTGCGCCGACCGGTTGCGCAACGCGGCCAACTGATGCCGTGATGCAGCCTGCAAGTTCTCCCTTGCTTCCCGAGCTATGGAGTGAGATTTAATCGCTCAACTAAAATACTCCGGGAGAGCAGCGATGCCGACAATTCACCATCGCACCTGCCACATCTGCGAAGCCAACTGCGGCGTGCTGGTCGAAGTCGAGGGCGACAGGATCGTCTCGATCAAGGGTGATCCCGACAACCCTTTGTCACGCGGGCACATTTGCCCGAAGGGCACGGCGCTCCAGGACCTGCAGGAGGACCCTGACCGCCTGCGCAAACCCCTCAAGCGCATCGGCTCGGACTGGCACGAGATCAGCTTCGAACAAGCCTTTGCCGAGATCGGCGAAAAGACCCGCGCGATCCTCGCCCGCGATCCTGACAGCACCGCCGTCTATGTCGGCAACCCCAACGCACACTCCTATGGCAACGCCCTCAACATCGGCTTTCTCGAAAAGGCGCTGCGCACCCGGAACAAGTTTTCCGCCAGCACAGTCGACCAGATGCCGCATCAGGTCGCGAATCTGCGACTGTGGGGCCACGCCAGCATGTTCCCGATTCCCGACGCCGACCGCACGCAGACACTCGTCATACTCGGCGGCAATCCCATGGCATCGAACGGCTCGCTCTGGACTGTCCCCGATTTTCGCGCCCGCATGAAGGACCTGCGCGCGCGCGGCGGCGAACTCGTCGTCATCGACCCGCGCCGCACTGAAACCGCCAAGATCGCCGACCGCCACCTGTTCATCCGCCCGGCCACCGACGTCTGGTTCCTCGTCGCACTGCTCAAGGCCTTGATGGCGCGCAAGCCCCACCGCCCGGTGCAGGATTTCGTCACCGGCCTCGATGAAGTCGGCGCCCTGCTGGAGCGCTTCGGGAGCGAAGCCTGCGCCGCCGCCTGCGGCATCCCCCTTGCCGAAATCGAGCGTCTGGCGGACCGATTTGCCGCTGGCCCCGCTGCGCTCTACGGCCGCATGGGGACGGCCACGCAAGCGCACGGCACGCTCAACGCATGGCTTATCTCCTTGATAAACATCGCATCCGGCCAACTCGATCGCGAAGGCGGCTGGGTCTTCGGACGGCCCGCCGTCGATACCGTCAGCGTCCTGCCACCCGGCTCGATCGGCAAGTACACCTCCCGGGTCTCGGGCCACCGTTCGGTCCTCGGCGAATTTCCCGCCGCCGCCATGGCCGAGGAGATCGAAACCCCCGGCGAGGGCCAGATCAAGGCGCTGTTCGTCGTCGCCGGCAACCCGGTCCTGTCCACCCCCAACGGCTCGCGTCTGGCCAAGGCGCTGGATTCACTGGAGCTGATGGTCTCCATCGACATTTACCGCAACACCACCAGCGCCCACGCCCACTACATCCTGCCCCCCAGCGGACCACTGGAGCGCGATCACTACGGTCTGTTTCTCCTGCCCATGGCTGCGCGCACCATCGCGGTCTATTCGCCGCCGACCTTGCCGCAGACCGAAGGCACCCTTCACGACTGGGAAATCCTGCGCGGCCTTGCCAGCGCGATCAGCGGCGAACCGGTCCAGGCCCCCGCCCCGCGCGAGGCGCTTGACGGACTTCTCCGGACGGGGCCCTACGGCCTCACTCTCCAACAAGTGGAGGATGCTCCCTCGGGCATCGATCTGGGTCCGCCGCCCACCGAACAGTTGCCCGCCCGCCTACGCTCTGCCTCGAAGAGTGTGGCCTGCGCCATACCAGAGTTCATGCTCTGCCTCGGAGAGTTGGAAATTCCGGTCAGCGAGGTTTCGGAGGGCCTGAAACTGATCGGCAGGCGCCATTTGCGCACCAACAATTCGTGGCTCGCCAACAGCCGCCGCCTGATCAAGGGGCCGGATCGCTGCACGGTGATGATGCACCCTGCCGATGCCGAACAGCGCGGCATCGCTGATGGCGCGACGGTAAAGGTCCGCTCAAGCGCAGGAGAAATAAGCCTTTCCGCCGAAGTCACCGAGGACATGATGCCCGGCACCGTCTCCATCCCCCACGGCTGGGGCCACGCCCTCCCCGGCGTCGCCATGGCCAACGCACTCGGCAAACCCGGGGTCAGCGTCAACGACATTACCCTCAACGAAGTCGACCCGCTGTCAGGCAACGCGGCGCTGAGTGGCATCGCGGTGGAGGTTGAGGTAGCTTAGTAGAGCGACACCAACCGCTTCAGCATCGCCGCCACATCCGGGTGCGCGGCGAAACCCAGGTGCGTGCAACGCATTGGAATCGCAAGGTCTCTCTCCCCCTTGCGCCCGCAGGCAGAGCGGGGGGCGACGATCCCGTCGCGCGCACTCCACAGCGCCACGGTCGGCACCGGCGGCTTGGCCGACATGTCCTGCCCGATCGGCGGTTCGTCCACCGAATGGCCTGCGATCAGCTGATAAGCACGCCAGGCGTTGTTGGCGCGGCGGTCTCCGGAGAAGGGCGTTCCCATGGTCACGACCAGCCGCACCGCTTCGGGATGGCGCTTGGCCACCTCGCGCGCGAAGACGCCGCCGAGGCTCCAGCCGACCAGAACCAGCGGCTCGCCTTCCTTGCGTGCCATGGTGACGACACGCTCGCACAGGCGTTCGAAGCGGTCCTCGGTCGGGCCGAAGTTGAAGCCGAGGCCCCAATCGCTGACGCGGTGTCCGGCCGCTTCGAGCGCAAGGCGCAGCGGTTTCATCCGCACAGGGTGAGTGCCAAAGCCGGGCAACAGCATGACGGGCCGCGATTGTGCGGCAGGCTCTTGTGAAACCTGCGCCTGCCGCGAAGCCTGCCAATGCTCAAGCGGCGTTCGCAGTTCGCCGAGAAGCGCCTGCCACTTCGGCCCGCGCGCCTCGGGCGGGCGCGGCTGGAATGCCAGGCTCCCGCGCCGCGCAATCTCCTCGCGCAGCAGCGAAAAACGCGCAGTCGCCTGCCCGATTGCCGCCGTTCGTTCCTGCAGATTGAACATCATTGCCATTGCCTGCGCGCTATCGACCTAACCGGCGATGAACGCCAGCATTTGGCGATTGTTTCAAATTCGCGTCAAGAATCGCCGAAATTGCGGACCTCGCCTTACCCCTCGATTACGCGCGCTTCCGGGTGATGCTTGTCGAGATGTTTGCGCAAGATCTTGAGATTGCGGGAGTTCGAGCGGAAGAACAGGTCGAAGGCGTCGCCGACGATGGGCACCGCACCAAGGGCCGTATCGAAGGCGACATTGGCGCCCATCCGCCACAGCTTCCACTTCGGCAGGCCAAGATTGCGCGCCTCCCACACGATGTAGGCACCCATCGCAGCGGTCAGGAGATCGCCCAATACCGGCACAAGACCGGCAATCGCATCGAGGCCCAAATCGCGGCGGATGCCGGGGATGGTGAAGCTGCGCTCCAGCACGCGCTCCAGCATCTCTACGCGCTGGCGCACCGAGGCGGGATCGTTGCCGATGCCCGGCATTTCCGGGCGCATGCGCTGGGGACGGGTGGCAGAAACGGTGTGGTCCATGCTCCCTATCTGGGGAGCCAGGCCATCGGCGGCAAGGGATGCCAACCCCATGGGCTGGCGGCAAAGCCGGGAGTGCCGCTGCGCACCATCGACCAGCGCAAGGGACGGGCAATGGGAATGAACCCGTTGGCCGCCGTGATCTCGGCCTCGGCCTCGGCCAGCAAGGCTGCGCGCGCGGCGGGATCGGCGGACTTGCGCGCTTCTGCCACACGCTCGTCCCCGACCGGGCTGCACACGGATTTCTGCACGGTGCATGACAGCTGGTTGAGGAACCACGTCGCGCGGCCATAGCGTGCGGCGACATCGATCAGGCGAAGATCGGCCCGGTCCCGCTCACCGACGCGGCGGATCGACAAGCCGATGCGGGCGAAATCGGTCTGCAGCTGCTGGAAAACGAGAGAGGAGCCTGGCCCGCCCGGCATGGCTATATTGAGCGTGGGGACCGATCTGCCACCGGACTTCCACACCGCAACCCGCGCCGCTGCCTGCGCCTGCCGTTCCTCGCTGCTCATGCCCTGCCAGCGTTCGCCGATGGTACCGAGATCGTCCTCGACATCGGGAGACACGACTCGTGTGGTCGGCTGCCAGCCGCCGATGTTGAAGCGGCCAAGCACCGCATCCCGGTCAATGGCCATGGCCAGGGCCTCGCGATTGGCCGCCGCGCCGAGGAACCCTTGCGTACTGTCCACCATCAGGCCGAACAGGCCGATAACCGGATCCAGCTGCACGTTGCCGCGCGTCAGGCCGATAGAACCTGCAAGCGGAATCGTATCGATCCGCCCGCCGAGCAGGACATCGGCGTAGCCATCGTTGAATAGGGCGACCGCCTTGTCCGGCGATGCAAGGGTCACCGCCAGCTTGCGGGCGCGGCGGGCAAAATCGGGTTGCTTGGGCAAGCCGCGCTGTTCAGGCGGAATCAGCGTATAGATCTGTGCCCCGTCTTCATCCTCGCCCCGCGCCATCGGGCCGGTGCCCTTGCCACGCCATGTCAGGGCGAGTTCCGGCTGGGCAAGCAGGGTCAGCAGTTCCGGCACCGGCGAGGACAGATCGATCTCTATTACCCGGTCGGCCATCACCCGGACTTCGTCGATCGCGGCAAGATCCAGCCCGAGTGCCCGCCCCTTGAGGCCGGCAATCGTCTTGCGCAGAGCCAGTGCGGCGCCATCGGCCGTGATGCGCTTGCCATCGGGCCAGGTGCCATCGCGCAGGCGGAAGATGTAGCTCTGGCCGTTGTCGGTAACGATCCAGCGGTCGGCAAGTGCAGGGACTACGCGGCCCTGTTCATCGAAGCCGACAAGCCCTTCGTGCGTGGCGGAGCGCAACAGTTGCGCGGGTGGCGAGAGGCGCTGGCCGCTCTCCTTCAACGCCGCCGCATCGCCCATGACGGCGATTTCCAGCGTCCCGTCGCGCGACTGGCCACAGGCCGAAAGCACGAGTGCCAGGGCAGCAGCGACGGTGTAACGCGGGATCATGCCGGCAACCTAGGCCAGCAGGCCGCCAGCGTCCAGAAGCTCAGATCTTGCGGAGCGGCCCGACCGCCTGTGCAATCGGCGGCTTGACGAAGCGGGGAGTCGATGGACCGGTTCCCACAGGCGCACGGGCCAGCTTGGGATCGATTTCCTCGATGAAGGCGATGCCGAAGCGGTTGTCCTGGATCCAGGCGACGACCCCGTCTACCCAGCCGATGTTGCGCAGATTCACTTCGACCGGCGTACCACGCAGGACCTTCATCGCCCCCTCGGCCATCATGCCGCCAGCAGAGAGGTTGCGCACCTTGACGCGGTGCTCCGCCTCGGTCCCCGAAAGGCGTACCTCGGCCATCAGGAACAGGCTGTCGCGCCCCAGTTGCCGATGGTCGATGCTTGTCACCAAAGGTCCTGCCATTCCTCGAGAAAACCCACGCTTGCACGGCACCTTGCGCCTGCACGCAACGAACTAGCGAGAATTCGTGGAAGTTTCCTAAACCTTGAGGGTAAACAAGGTGTTACTTCGGAACTTTGTTAACTTGGTTGTCATGGTCCCGAACATGCCATGTCCGGGACCTTGCAATCACATGTCGCGAGAAATTTTTTCCCTGCGTTCATGTGCTTCCTGTGCTTCGACGGTCATCGTCGCGATCGGACGGGCGATCAGGCGGCCAAGGCCGATGGGCTCGCCGGTCACTTCGCAGTAACCATATTCGCCTTCATCAATCCGGCGCATCGCGGAATCGATCTTGGCGATGAGCTTGCGCTGGCGATCGCGGGTGCGCAGTTCGATGCCCCAGTCGGTCTCGCTCGAGGCGCGGTCGTTGAGGTCGGGTTCGCGGATCGGTCCGTCCTGCAGCGCGGTCAAGGTGCCAGCTGCGGCGGAGAGGATCGACTTCTTCCATTCCATCAGCAGGCGGCGAAACCAGTCCTGCTGGGCTTCATTCATGTAGGGTTCGTCGTCATTGGGAACATAATCGCTCGGCATCGCACGACGCGCTTTTGCCAGAACGTCAATCTCGTCACTCAAGACCCCAGCCATTCGGCCCTCCGCATAACAAGCTATCCGCCCCTCCCGGCTCGCATTCTTTTCCTTTGCAGGCGTGCAAGCTCCATTGCTGGCGCGCCTATAGGATTGGCCTGTGACACGCACAAGCACTTAGGCGGATATGATGCATTAATGACGACTGAAGCGTGAGCGTTCGCACAGGGTTTTCCGGAACTGTTTCAACGGGAATCACATTTGCACCGTCGTTAACCATTTGTTGACCAAGATCGTTGACCTTTGCCTTCATCGGAAAGCCGGGGGTTCGGCCTTCCTTGCGGGGGTAAAAGGTTATGGGACAGGCTTGGGTGAAACTGGTGGCGACGCATGAGGCTCCGGCCAGCGAATCGCACGATATTGCCGACATGCTGGTGGCATCCTGCCTCGCCGCTGCGGCTGCTGGTGACGCCAGCGCGCTGTTCGATCTGGGTGTTGCCTATTCGACCGGCAGCCACGGCGTGGAATGCGATCTGATCGAGGCGCACAAGTGGTTCAACCTAGCAGCCGTCGGCGGACACGACGAGGCGGCACAATGCCGGGCAGACGTGGCCGATGAGATGACCGCACGCGAAATCGCCGAGGCTCAGCGCCGGGCGCGTGAATGGTTGCGGAGCGGTCGCGCGGCGGCTTGAACTTTCGCTGTTTGCAGCGGCTATTTCGTCTCAACCTTGAGGCGGGCGATACGGTGCATCCTCTCGTGCAGGATAGCAACGATGCCTACAGCGCCGTCTTCCGCTGACTTCCAGTAAATGTAATGCCGCTCATGGCGAATGAACCAACCGTCTACACCGAATTCCGCCGGGATGCGCCTCCAGACGACTTTGCGAGCGGCAATTGCGTCGAAAGTGTCGAACAGACTGCGAATGTATCGCTCCGCCTGCTCATCTCCCCACACATCGCGCGTGTAGAGATAAATCTCGTCAAGCCGGACCGCAGCACCGGGTTCGAGCCGGAAGACTGTCACCTGGCGCGACGATTTCGTTGGATGATGTCGTCTGCCGTGAGTGAAAGAAACTCTGAATCGGGCGTTGCAAAGGCGCGCTGAAGTTCTGCCTTGAGTCGGGCAAAATCCTCCTGTTCCACTCGCTCCATGTCGCGTCTGATGAGGTCACGGACGTACTCGCTGACGTTCTCGTATGAGCCGTCTTCGCCAACGTTCCCTGAAACGAACTCTCCGAGCACGCCACTCACCCGGACATTGAGGTTTAGCGATTTGCCCATCTTCCAGAACCTCATGTCAACATAATCTGCAATATTCTTTACGCGTATCCTGTCACCTAGACAAGTCTCACCCCTTTCTGAATGGGGTCCGCTCTCCGAGATACATCTGGTCCTGCGCGATGCCTGCGCGTTCGCGTTCGAGGAAATCGGCGACGGCGCTGCGGAAGTTTGGGTCGGCGATGTAGTGGGCCGACAAAGTCTGGACGGGTTCGTAACCCCGCGCCAGCTTGTGGCCGCCCTGGGCGCCTGCTTCCACGCGTGACAGACCGAGCGCGATGGCGGCGTCGATTGCCTGATAGTAGCACAGTTCGAAGTGGAGGAAGGGCTTCTCCACCACCGCGCCCCAGTAGCGACCATAAAGCGCATCGCTGCCGATGAAGTTGAGCGCACCTGCCACCGGTTCGTCGCCATCGAAGGCGAGGACGAGGAGGACCTTGTCGGCCATGCGCTCGCCGATCAGGTCGAAGGCGGCGCGGGTCAAATAGGGCCGGCCCCATTTGCGCGCGCCCGTGTCCTGATAGAACACCCAGAAGGCGTCCCAGTGTTCGGGGCGGATGGCATCGCCCGTCAGCTGCCGGATTTCGACGCCGTCCTGCGCGCGGGCGCGCTCCTTGCGCAGGTTCTTGCGCTTTTCGGAACTCAACGCACCGAGGAAATCGGCGAAGCTTTCATATCCGCGATTTTCCCAATGGAACTGGATGTCCGAGCGCGGGAGCCAGCCGGCCTGCTCGAACATGGGTAGCTGGGCAGGCTCGATGAACGTCGCGTGGGCCGAGGACAGGCCGTTGCTGTCGCAGAGCTGTTCGGCTGCGCGCAGGAGCGGCAGCGCAAGGTCGGGACGGTCGCCCAAGAGCAGGCGCGGGCCAGTCGCAGGGGTGAACGGGGCGCTGATCTGCAGCTTGGGATAGTAACTGCCCCCTGCCCTCTGCCAGGCGTCCGCCCACGAATGGTCGAAAACGTACTCGCCCTGGCTGTGGCTCTTGAGATAGGCCGGGAGCGCAGCGGCAGGACGACCGCCCTCACCTTCGATCACGATGGGCAGCGGCGACCAGCCGGAACGGCCGCCGACCGAGCCCGAATCCTCGAGCAGCTTGAGGAAAGCGTGGGATACGAAGGGATTGCCCTGCCCCGCCAGTCGATCCCAGTCTTCGGCAGCGATTTCCGAGACGGACTTGTGAATGCGCGCGGTGTAGGTCACGCGAGGGTCATGCCTCGACGCCCGCGCCCTCGGCAATAGGTCCATCGGCACAGTCGGCAGCGCGGGCCGCGAGTTCGGCGGAGCGGACGGTCCATGTCAGGATGGGAAAGCCGCGCTTGCGCTGGGCGGCGGCAAACTTGCTCGGCAGATCGCGCACGTCCCACGCGAGGAACTGCGGGCGAGCCTGCCAGAAAGCGAGGTGCAGCTTGAGCGAAGCGAGCAGGGTGCGCTTGCCTTCCTCGGTCACGACAAGGCCGTGGACGATGTGGGGCGAATGGCGGCCAAACCAGCGGCTGACGCGGGGGTCGAAGCTCATCACCGCAATCGGGCCGCGATAACCCTCGAGCGCGCGGCGCACGGCGAGGCACAATGGGGCGACGCGGATTTCGCGCCTGGACTTGAGTTCGATAAGCAGGGGTGCGCGACCGGCCACCTGATCGAGGAAGCTGGGTAAGGTGGGTATGCAATCGGTGCTGCCAGTGAGCTGGATCTTGGCGAGAGCTTCTGCGCGGCGTTCGATCACCGCGCCAGTCTCGGCGGTCAGACGGTCGAGGTCCCAATCGTGGAAGACGACCGCCTGTCCGTCAGCCGTGCGCTGCACGTCGCACTCGATGCCCATGCCGCGTTCGATCGCGAGGGCAAAGGCGCTGGGCGAGTTTTCGGGAATACCCGACCCGTGCAGGCCCCGGTGCGCGTAGCTTACGCCGCGCAGCCAGCCGACCCGCGCCTGATCAGGCGCGGGAACGAGCCAGCGGTCAAGCAGGGCGAACAGCAATGACAGCATCGACTTCCACCGCAGCGCCCAGGGGCAGGACCGGAACGCCGACCGCGCTGCGGGCGTGCTTGCCGGCATCGCCGAACGCGGCAACCATCAGTTCCGACGCGCCGTTGGCGACCTTGGGCTGATCGGTGAAGTCTCCGGTCGAGCTGATGAAGGCGCCGAGCTTTACCACGCGCTCCACGCGATCGAGCGAGCCGAGCGCCGCCTTGACCTGCGCCAGAATCATCAGGCCGCAGGCCTGCGCGGCGGCAGCGCCATCCTCGAGGCTCACGTTCTCGCCGAGGCGGCCGGTGACGAGCTTGCCAGCGATGAAAGGCAGCTGGCCCGAGACGTGGAGCAACCCGTTCGCCTCGACCGTGGGCACGTAGGCTGCAACAGGCGCAGCGGCCTGCGGCAGCGTGTGCCCGAGGGCGGCCAGCTTTGCTTCAACAGAATCGGTCACGCGTCTTCTCCATGTATTTGTTCCAGAATCCACGGCAGGGCCGCTTCCCAATCGTCGATTCGGGCGTGGGCGTGGCCGGCCTTGTGGGCGCAGTCGATATGAGGGCTGAGCAGCGGTTCGCCGCACAGGTGCAGGCGGATCACCTCGGGCGTCAGTTGCGAAACCGAATCGTGGTGCTGCGGCAGGTCGTCGATGAACAAGGCGCGCGAGGGGTTGTACTCATCGAGGATCGCCTTGAGCGCCGGCCCCTTCGGCCCCTGGTTGGTAAAGACGCGGGCGTTGATGCCGACATCGGCCAGCTGGCGCGCGCGCATGTCGCGGCGGTGATCGTTGAGGTTGGTGAGGATCACCACGTCGGCATCCTGCCCGACAGCGTTGATCCCGGCGACAGCCCCGGCAATGGCCTGCTGGCGATACATCTCGGTATCGAAGAACTTGTTGAGCAGGTTCCAGATTTCCTGCGGTGGCACCAGCTCGCCATCCTTGGCGTAGCGCATTGCCTTGGAGAAATCGGCGCTGTCCATCTTGAAGGTGACGCCTTGGCTTTCGCCCAGCCAGTCACGGAACGGAGCGACCATGTGCAGCAGCACCTCGTCGCAATCGCTGACGATCAAGGGGCGGCTCATGACAATTCCTTCCGGGCGGCAATCAGGGTTTCGGGCGAGATGTCGAGCGCGAAGGCTGCGTTGACAAGGTCTGCCTCATGGTTGGCGAGAAAATCGAGGACGGCACCCAGCATGGCCGGATCGCCGAGGCCAGCGCGCAGTTCGTCGGGCGTGAGACCGGTTAGGCCGAGGAACCGTTCCGCGCGGTCTCCATCGGACAGGACCCAGCCGAGAGCCTGCAGCGCAAGGGCGGCCGGATCGACGGGGGAGGAAGGCTCTCGGATGATTGTCAGGGCCTTTCGCGGGCAATAAGGGTGGCGCGGTAAGCTTTCGTAAGACAGGCGTGTCAGTGGCAAAAAGAATTCTGGTTGTCGAGGACAACGACCTCAACCGCAAGCTGTTCTGCGATCTGCTGCGCGCCAAGGGCTTCGAGGTGGAACCGGTCGCCGACGGGCGCGAGGCGATCGACAAAACGCGGCTGTTCATGCCGCATCTGGTGATCATGGACATCCAGCTGCCCAACGTTTCCGGCATCGACCTGATCGAGGCGATCAAGGCGGACGAGGAACTGAAGGCAATCCCGATCCTTGCCGTAACGGCCTATGCCGGCAAGGGTGACGAGGAGACGATCAGGGCAGCGGGCGCCGAGGGCTATCTCGCAAAGCCGGTGTCGATCGGGCCATTCATGGTGGCGGTTAACGCGCTGGTCTGAGATTTACATCGCAGCTGCAACGCTAT
The DNA here is from genome assembly GCF_015694345.1 of Novosphingobium jiangmenense. GTDB lineage: Bacteria > Pseudomonadota > Alphaproteobacteria > Sphingomonadales > Sphingomonadaceae > Novosphingobium > Novosphingobium jiangmenense. The sequence continues at coordinate 90,152 of NZ_JADQDC010000003.1, read as the reverse complement.
GGGCGTGTTCGATGATGAAGGTCAGCACCGTCAGGCACAGCCCCGCCATGAAGCTTTTGTAGGCGTAGGCGAGGTACTTGTACTTCTTGCGCTGCAGGACCTGCCCGTTCTGGTAGATGTCGTGCAGCATGGTGCGGAACACGGTTTCATCGGCGCGCAGTTCGGACAGGATGGAATCGGTCCATTCGCCCTCGTCCATGTGCGTGAAATAGCCGAAGAACAGCTTGTTGGGCTTGCCGTCGTTGAGCTTTGCCGACCTGGGATTGCTGACTGACGGGAGCACTGCAAACACAGCGCACATCGCCGAGATGAATGCGAACAGCGCGAGCACGCCCAGCGACCATGGCAGCGTTCCGCTCTTGGCCTGCCCGACGGCGATCGTGAAGACGAGGAATGTCGCGCCCATCAGGATCGAAGCCTTGGCGTCGGCCATCTGGCTCAACGTCAGGTTGATCTGCTGCGAGGTGCGAACCAGGTGAATGGCGTGATTGGAGTAGCCGGACGGTGACGGCATCGACGGTGCAGCCAGCGGTTGCTCGGCCTGTGTCTCGACTTGTGCCATCATTCCCCCTCCCAGTTCTTTGGGCCGTTCTGTGCGGTTATCCGTATTTCCGGGGATGACACAGAGGCAGCGCGCTTGACAAGCGTGGCCAATGGCCGCTTTTCGGCCTTAATCGTCTGGCAGGGGGCCTCTCCTGCTCCTTGGAGAAGAATTGATGGATCGCGCCGCAACCGCCGAAAAGATCGCCGAACTGATCGAACCCTTCAACAAGAAGGGCATCGCCATCACCGAAGCGACCACCTTTGCCGGCGATCTCGAATGGGACAGCCTGACGGTGATGGACTTCGTCGCGGCCATCGAGGACGACTTCGACATCATCATCAGCATGAACCAGCAGGCCGAGATCGAGACCTACGGCCAGCTGATCGATGCGGTGACGAAGCTTCAGGGCTGACGACGTACCCCCGCCCCGCTCATGCTGAGCTTGTCTAAGCACCGGACGCAGTGCCAGCATCCTTCGACAGGCTCAGGATGAGCGGACGAAGGTGGAATTCAGGACACGAGAAGTTAGATGACCGACCTTTTCTCAAAGTTCGACCCACTGATCGAACAGCGCCGCGCGCTGCTGGCGGGCGGGGTGGAAGACCCGTTCAACCTGGTGATGGAGCGGGTGATCAGTCCGACCGTCGCCGTGTGCAACGGGCGCGAGACGATCCTGCTCGGCACCTACAACTACATGGGCATGACCTTCGACCCCGACGTGATCGCGGCGGGCAAGCAGGCGCTCGATGATTTCGGCTCGGGCACCACCGGAAGCCGCGTGCTGAACGGCACCTACGCCGGGCACAAGGCCTGCGAGGAAGCGCTCAAGGAGTTCTATGGCATGGATCATGCCATGGTGTTCTCCACCGGCTACCAGGCCAATCTCGGCATCATCAGCACGATTGCCGGCAAAGGTGACTACATCATCCTCGACATCGACAGCCATGCCTCGATCTGGGACGGCTGCAAGATGGGCGATGCCGAAGTGGTGCCGTTCAAGCACAACGACATCGAGGCCATGGAAAAGCGCCTGAAGCGCGTGCCGGAAGGCGCGGGCAAGCTGGTGGTGCTCGAGGGCGTCTACTCGATGCTGGGCGACATCGCGCCGCTCAAGGAAATGATCCGCATCGCCAAGGAAAACGGCGCGATGGTGCTGGTCGACGAGGCACACTCGATGGGCTTCATCGGGCCGAACGGGCGCGGCGTGGCCGAGGACCAGGGCTGCCTTGAGGACGTCGACTTCGTGATCGGCACGTTCTCGAAGTCGGTCGGCACGGTCGGCGGCTTCTGCGTTTCGAACCATCCGAAGTTCGAGATCATGCGGCTGGTGTGCCGTCCCTACGTATTCACCGCCTCGCTTCCGCCGAGCGTGGTGCACACAGCGGCAACGTCAATCCGCAAGCTGATGCATGCCGGGAACAAGCGCGCGCACTTGTGGGAGAACTCCAAGACCCTGCACAAGGGCCTGCGCGACAAGGGCTTCCAGCTTGGCACCAGCGAGCCGCAGAGTGCGATCATCGCAGTGATCATGCCCGATCTCGAACGTGGTGCGGCAATGTGGGAAGCGCTCCTGCACGAAGGACTCTACGTGAACCTCGCCCGTCCGCCGGCAACGCCTGCGGGCATGACGCTGCTGCGCTGCTCGCTCTGCGCCGAGCATTCGGCGGATCAGGTGCAGACGATCATCGGCATGTTCGAGCGCGCCGGAAAGGCCGTGGGGATCATCTGATGCGTCGGGCTCTGGGAGCGGTTCTGGCTCTGGCGGCGTTTCCGGCATGGGCGCAGAACCGCCCTGCCCCGGCAGCCCCGTTGGTTACGCCGCCAGGCGACGGCATGATCGAGAAGCCCTGCCCCGCCGACACGCGCGGGCTGTTCTTCGGCCACCCCTATGTGCGCCAGTACGACTGGGCATGGGAGTGTCGCTATGCCGATGCCGACAAGCAGATCGCGCAGGCGCCGCGCGTCGTGTTCATCGGGGATTCGATCACCGAGAACTGGGTAGGCCTTGCACCTTCGCTGTTCGTGGCAGGCGCAGTGGGTCGCGGGATCAGCGGGCAGACCAGCCCGCAGATCCTTGTGCGCTTCTATCAGGACGTGGTGCGCCTCCGCCCCAAGGTCGTGCACATCATGATCGGCACCAACGACCTTGCCGGAAACACCGGGCCAAACAGCCCGGAGATGTACACCAATCACGTTGCGGCAATGGTCGATCTCGCCAAGGCCAATGGTATCGCGGTGGTGATCGGCAGCATCCTGCCGGCGGCGAAGTTCCCGTGGAAGCCTGCGCTGTCGCCGGCGAGGCAGGTTGTCGCGCTCAATGCCTGGCTGAAGGACTATGCCAAGGCGCGCGGGGCAGTCTTCGCGGATTATCACTCGGCGCTGGTCAACGCCGAGGGCGGTATCAATCCGGAGCTGGCACCCGATGGCATCCATCCCAATGCCAAGGGCTATGCAGTGATGGAACCGATTGCCGAGGCCGCGATCGCCGAGGCGGAGAAGCTTGGTGCGGCGAAGCCCGAACCCAAGAAGGCCGAAACGAAAAAGCGCTAGTCGGCGCTGTTGCGCTCCATCCACCGCGCACGGATAGCATCGGACCCTTCGCGGCTGCCATCGTGGCTCCAGCCGGGCTCGCGCACAAGATACGAGAACTTGTGCCGGAACGGCGCTCGCCAGAAATCGCCGAGCATGCCGCGCCATTCGTGGAAGGCGGCGTGGAGCAGGTGGAAGCTGCCCAATTGCTTGACGATGCCATAGCGGATCGGAAGATCGTCCCGTTCACGCTGGAACGTGCCGAACAGGCGGTCCCAGACGATCAATGCTCCGGCATAGTTGCGATCGAGGTAGAGCGGGTTCGTGGCGTGGTGGACGCGATGGTGCGAGGGCGTGTTGAATACCGCCTCGAACCAGCGCGGCATGCGCCCGACCGCTTCGGTGTGGATCCAGAACTGGCAGATCAGGTTGGCGCCGCCGACCGTCACCAGCATCGCCGGATGGAAGCCGAGCAACGCTGGCCAGATGCGGAACACGAACGAAAGCGCGAAGAATCCGGTCCAGGTCTGCCGCAGCGCCGTCGACAGGTTGTAGTGCTGGCTTGAATGGTGGTTTACGTGGCTGGCCCAGAACCAGCGGACGCGGTGGCCGGTGCGGTGCGCCCAGTAATAGTTGAAATCGTCGAGCACGAAGCAGGCGATCCAGGCCCACCACAGGTTCGGCACGGTGAAGAAGCGATGATCGTAGAGCCACATCGCGGCGGCGAACACAACGCCTGCGGTAAGTGCGCCCGCCACTGTGCTTCCCAAGCCGAGCGCAAGGCTCGTCAGCGTATCACGCGGTTCGTATTTCTCCGGCGCGCGGCGCGCGGCCCAGATCATCTCGGCCAGCACCATGATGACGAAGAACGGCACCGCGTAGGTAACGACATCGATCGGCTTCATGCGGAAGCTCCAAGGCGGCGCAGGCTGGCGGCCCAGACCTGCGCCTGGTCGCCAAGGTCGAGCGTGACCGTGCCGAAGCGTCGGTCATCCGTGGCGATCGTCAGAAAGCGCCCATCGAGCCTGACCCCGGCATGGCTGGTGAGCTGGCGGGTCGCGAAGTGGCTGCCATGCTGGCGGATAAGCAGCACTCGGCCGCGAACATCGCGGGCAAGTGCGCCGTAGCCGGCGCGGTCAACCACGACGTCCTGCGCGTCAAAACCGCAGACGGCGTCCTCCGCCAGGGCGCGCGCCTCATCGGTGCCGTGAATGCGAGGATCACCGCCCAGCCGCATGCGGCCCGCCAGCCATGCCAGCAGCAGGATCGCCAGCAGCGAGCCCAGCAACTGCAGGACCTTGGCCACCCCCGGAGTGGCCAGCGCGGCCTCGATCTGGAAGTTCACGCCGCCCCCCGGTGCAGCTTACCCGGCCTGAGCGGCCAGCATGTCGACCGTGGCCCGGATCGGGCTGATGTCATACCCGGCGCCTGCAGCCTTGGCGGCGATCTCGTCGGGGTTCAGACCCGAACGCGCCTGCGCCAGTGCCCAGAGCAAGGTCGAGCGCGTGCCCGAGCGGCAATAGGCAAGCACCGGCGCGTCGCCCGCTTGCGCCAGCGCAGATTGCATGGCTTCGACTTGCGGCATCGAGAAGCCGGCGTGGCTGACGGGAATGGCCACGTAGGCCATCCCTGCTTCCCTGGCTGCCGCCTCGATGTCGGCACCCGGAACTTGATCGTCGGATTCGCCTTCGGGACGGTTGTTGATTATCATGCCGATGCCCAGCGCCTTGGCATAGGCCACTTCGGCGAGGCCAATCTGTGGGCTGGCATACGTCTTGTCGTCGATCTTGCGAAACATCTGGCGTGTCCTGATAATCTGCTCGACATGCTTGTGCCGAATGCTTTGGGCCGGGGCAAGTACGGCGCTTGCAGTTGCGCAAGTCGGCACAAATGCCACAGTTTTCGGGACGAATTGTGGCCGAGTTGTCGATTCCGTTAGCGGTCCTGCGTTTTTGCTCTATAGTCTTGCCGGCAAAGGTAAGGTCCGGCCTCTAGAGACCGGCACTGATTCCCTCGTCGCGCCGCCGGCTCCCGCGTCCGGCCTGCGGTGCCGTGAAGGTTGGGGCGGATTGAAGGTCTATTGATTTCTATGGGTTTTGACAGAGGGCGGCGCGGTCGCGGTAGAGACAAGCGCGACGGATTCGGCGACGAAGGCGGTTTCGATCCCTACGGCGGTGGCGGCGGCTTTGGCGGCGGCGGTTATGGTGACCGTGGCGGCTTCGGCGGTGGCGATCGCTTCGGTGGCGGCGGCGGACGCGGCGGCTTCGGCGGCGGTGATCGCGGTGGCTTCGGTGGCGGTGATCGTGGCGGCTTCGGCGGTGGCGATCGCGGCGGCTTCGGCGGCGGCCCGCGTGGCGGCGGCGGTGGCGGCTTCGGCGGCCCCCGCGGCGGCGGCATGCCTGCCCAGGTCGTCGGCACCGGCAAGGGTGTCGTCAAGTTCTTCAACGGCCAGAAGGGCTTCGGCTTCATCTCGCGCGAAGACGGCGGTGAGGACGTGTTCGTCCACATCAGCGCTGTCGAACGCGCAGGCCTCGAAGGCCTGGCTGAAGGCCAGACGCTCGAATTCAACCTCGTCGATCGCGGTGGCAAGATCTCGGCGGCAGACCTTCAGGTCGTCGGCGATATCATCCCCGTCGCTTCGAAGCCCGCTGCTCCGCAGCGCGAGCTGACCGGCGAGAAGGCAACCGGCACGGTCAAGTTCTTCAACGCGATGAAGGGCTTCGGCTTCATCACGCGTGACGATGGCCAGCCGGACGCGTTCGTGCACATCAGTGCCGTCGAACGCTCGGGCCTGCGCGAGCTGAACGAAGGCGACAAGCTGGAGTTCGACCTCGAGGTCGATCGACGAGGCAAGCACTCGGCGGTCAACCTGGTGCCGATTCAGGGTTGATCCCGATTGCATCGCTTCCGGTAATCTGACCGGCAGCCTGCACTACATACGCGCACAGATGGCGGTCCGGCAGGGCCGCCATTTGTCGTTTGTCGATTCCCCTTTTTCATTTTGGCCTGCGCAGGATTATTGCGCTATCCCGTAACTTTCGAAACTGACAGGAGAGCTCTATGTCGATCACCCCGCTGATGCCCGTGTACCCCCGGTGCGGCGTGCGTCCGGTGCGAGGCGAGCATTGCCACCTGATCTCCGAGGACGGCACTCGCTACCTCGATTTCGCCAGCGGCATCGCGGTGAACCTGCTCGGCCATTCGAACGAACACCTGATCGGCGCGATCCAGAAGCAGGCCGCAACGCTGATGCACGTGTCGAACCTCTACGGCAGCCCGCAGGGCGAGCATCTGGCGCAGCGTCTGGTCGACCTGACCTTCGCCGATACCGTGTTCTTCACGAACTCGGGAGCGGAAGCGGTGGAGTGCGCGATCAAGACCGCGCGCGCCTATCACTCGGCCGTGGGCAATGACCACAAGTACGAACTGATCACCTTCAAGAACGCCTTCCACGGCCGCACGATGGCCACGATCAGCGCCTCCAACCAGGAAAAGATGCACAAGGGCTTCCTGCCGCTGCTCGAAGGCTTCAAGTACGTCGACTTCGACGACCTTGAGGGCGCCAAGGCGGCCATGGGCCCGAACACCGCGGGTTTCCTGGTCGAACCGATCCAGGGCGAAGGCGGCATCCGCGATGCCTCCGACGAATTCCTCAAGGGCCTGCGCGCGCTGTGTGACGAGCATGACCTCGTGCTGATCTTCGACGAAGTGCAGTGCGGCGTCGCGCGCACCGGCACGCTCTATGCCTACGAACAGTACGGCATCACGCCCGACGTGATGGCAACCGCCAAGGGCATCGGCGGCGGATTCCCGATGGGCGCCTGCCTTGCCACCGAAAAGGCGGCGCGCGGCATGGTCGCCGGCACGCACGGCAGCACCTATGGCGGCAACCCGCTGGCGATGGCGGCAGGCGAAGCCGTGCTTGATGTCGTGGCAAACGAGGAATTCCTGAGCGAAGTGCGCGCCAAGGGCGAGCGGCTGCGCGGCCGCATCGAGCAGTTCATCGGCAACTACCCCGACCTGTTCATCGGCGTGCGCGGGCGTGGCCTGATGCTCGGCCTGATGATGAAGGTCGAGCCGCGTCCCTTCGTGGCCCACATGCGCGACAATCACCAGCTGTTGACAGTCTCGGCGGGCGACAACACCGTCCGTGTGATCCCGCCGCTGGTGATCGACGACAGCCACATCGACGAATTCATGGACCGGCTCTCGGCCGCTGCAGCAAGCTATGCGCCGGAGGCGCCTGTTACATGAGCCAGAGGCACTTTCTCAACCTGACCGATGCTGGTGGCCATGCCATCGCCGCCATGCTCAACGATGCGATTGACCGGAAGGCGGCGCGTGCTGGTCTGCCCAAGGGCCAGCCGGACGCGGATGCGCCGCTTGCGGGGCGCGTGCTGGCGATGGTGTTCGAGAAGAACTCGACCCGCACCCGCGTGTCGTTCGACATCGCCATGCGCCAGCTCGGCGGGTCGGCGCTGATCCTCGATGCGGGGACCACACAGCTCGGCCGGGGCGAGACGATCGCCGACACCGCACGGGTGCTCAGCCGCATGGCCGATGCCATCATGCTTCGCACCGACGATCACGCCAAGGTCGAGGAGCTGGCCCGCTATGCCAGCGTTCCGGTGATCAACGGCCTCACCGACCTGTCGCATCCCTGCCAGATCATGGCGGACCTGCTGACCGTGATCGAGCATGGCAAGGCCCTGCCCGGCCTTGAGGTTGCCTGGCTGGGCGATGGCAACAACGTGCTCAATTCGATTGTCGAGGCGGCGGGCCTGATGAAGTTCAACGTGCGCATCGGCGTGCCCGAAGGGTACGAATCCGATGCGGCGATGATCGAGGCGGCGAAGCTGGCTGGCGGCGGAATCCGTGTCGTGCGCGATCCGATCGAGGCCGTGCGCGGTGCCGACGTCGTCGTGACTGACACCTGGATTTCGATGGGTCAGTCCTATGCCGAGGCCAAGCTGGCAGCGATGGAACCCTATCAGGTCAATGACGCCTTGATGGCCCACGCGAAGCCTGATGCGCTGTTCCTCCACTGCCTGCCTGCACATCGCAACGAGGAGGTCACGGATTCGGTAATCGACGGGCCGCGCTCGGTCGTGTGGGACGAGGCCGAAAATCGCATCCATGCGCAGAAGTCCGTGCTGCGCTGGGCCTTTGGCCAGATCTGAAGGGTTTGAATTGCAGTGAGTGAACAGGTCCAGCCGTCCACCGGTTTCGACACGGTGATGCACTTTACCCTGCCGCACAAGAACGCGCGCGGCCGGGCGGTCCGGCTGGGCCCGGTTCTCGACACGATCCTTTCGGCCCACGCCTATCCCGCGCCGATCCGGCACCTGCTGGCCGAAGCGCTGACGATCACCGCACTGCTCGGCTCGCTGCTCAAGGGCGAGGACAGCCAGTTGACCCTGCAGGCCCAGACGCAGGACGGAATCGTCGACCTGCTGGTCTGCGATTACCGCAATGGCGAACTGCGCGGCTATGTGCGGCACGATCGCGCGCGGCTCGACGAGCTGGGCCCTGTGCCGTCATTGTTCTCGCTGTTCGGTGAGGGATACCTCGCAATCACCTTCGACCTTGCCGCTACCGGCCAGCGCTATCAGGGCGTCGTCCCGCTCGAAGGGGAATCTCTGGCGGAAGCGTGCCAGAGCTACTTCTTCCAGTCGGAGCAGATCCCCACGCTGATCCGCATCGGTGTCAGCAATACGCCTGGGGCCTGCGTGGCTGGCGGACTGCTGCTGCAGCACTTGCCTGAAGGGGAAGAAGGCCGGGAGCGGCTGCACGTTCAGCTCGACCATCCGGAATGGGAGCATGTCGCTGTCCTTGGCGGCTCGGTCAGCGAAGCCGAACTGGTCGATCCATCGCTCGACCTCGAAAGCGTGGTCTGGCGGCTGTTCCACGAGGAGCCGGAAATCCGGACCGAAACCGGCACCGGCCTCACCCGTGGCTGCCGCTGCACCATCGAGCACTACCGCGACATCCTTTCCCGTTTCGCGGCTGCAGAACGGGCAGAGATGGAAAACGATGATGGATTGATCGTCGTCGATTGCTCCTTCTGTTCGCGAGAGTTCGCCATCGACATAGACTGACGGTCGACCTCACCGTGAAACATGACAGGGTTTTTCACACCTTGTCGCGCATATGGACCGTTCCGTCTCGCGCAACACGGTGATATGATCCAGCCTTAGGTGAGCAAAGGCACAGACGCCTGCGCTCACGGGTGCGAGTAGGGCTTCATGTCTTCACGTCTGATCTCCGCGCGCGGCCTCGTTCGCGCAATCGGGCTGTCGGCGCTGGCCGGCGGGGCATTCCTGGCGACCTCGGGCGTCGCTCAAGGCCCTGCACTGGCCATGCTCGATCGCCTGGAACCGGGCCTGTGGGAAGTGCGGGCCCGCGATGAGGCGGATACGGTCCAGGTCTGCGTCGACAACGGGCGCAAGCTCATCCAGGTGCGCCACCGCGGTGAGGCCTGCAGGCGTTTCGTCATCGAGGACGCGCCCACCATGGTCACCGTGCAGTACACTTGCCCGGCAGGTGGCTATGGCCACACGCGGGTCCGTTTCGAGAACCCGCGTCTTGCCCAGCTGGAAACGCAGGGAATCGACAAGGGACTGCCATTCAACTTCATAGCAGAGGCGCGACGGCTGGGTCCTTGCCCGCGCTGAAGCGGGAAGCATAAAGTTACTTGCGAGACCATTGCATCGGGCGGGCTGCGCGGGTAGCCCATTGGCAATGTCCCCAAACGTCGAAGTCGCTCAAGCTCCCCTTGCCGTCGTTCTCTTGTCGGGAGGCCTCGATTCGATGGTCTGCGCCGGGCTGGCCAAGGAACAGGGTTTCCGCGTCCTCGCCCTGACGATCGACTACAACCAGCGGCACCGCGTGGAACTTGATGCGGCGCGGGTGATTGCCGAGCGCGTTGGTGTGGAGCGCCACGTGATCCTGCCGCTGGACTTGCGCCAGTTCGGCGGCTCGGCGCTCACGGCAGACATCGACGTGCCCAAGGATGGCGTGGGCGACGACATCCCGGTCACCTACGTTCCGGCTCGCAACCTGGTGTTTCTTTCGCTCGCCTTGGCATGGGCGGAAGCAGCCGGATCGAAGGATCTCTTCATCGGTGTGAACGCGCTGGACTATTCGGGCTATCCCGATTGCCGACCGGAATTCGTTCAAGGATTCGAGGATCTTGCGCGCATCGCCACCAAGATCGGCAGCGAGGGCGGGACAGTGACGGTCCATGCCCCGCTCCAGCATCTCAAGAAATCACAGATCGCGCAGGAAGCAGCGCGACTGGGGCTCGACGCAGGCCAGAGCTGGTCCTGCTACGATCCCTTACCCGATGGGAGAGCCTGCGGTGTGTGCGACAGCTGTCGTCTGCGGCGCGCAGGGTTTGAAGAGGCAGGCCTGAATGACGGAACCCGGTACGGCGAAGATTGACGGCAATTATGCCCCGAAGCCAGAGCAGGAAGCCACCGCGTACAGCTGGTACGTGCTCGGCATCCTGGTGTTGGTCTACATCCTGAATTTCGTCGACCGGCAGATCCTTTCGATCCTCGCCAACGACATCAAGAAGGATCTTTCGCTTACCGACGCGGACCTCGGCTTCCTTTACGGCACAGCGTTTGCGGTGTTCTATTCGCTGTTCGGCATTCCGTTGGGCCGACTGGCGGACAGCTGGCACCGCGTGAGACTGATGAGCGCCGGGCTGGCACTGTGGTCGGTCATGACCGCAGTCTCCGGCCTTTCGCGCACCGGAGGACAATTGACGGCTGCGCGGATCGGCGTCGGTGTCGGTGAAGCGACTGCCAGCCCTGCGGCTTACTCGCTGATCTCCGACTATTTCCCGCAGCGCCTGCGCGCGACAGCCCTGGCGATCTATTCGTCGGGCCTGTTCCTCGGCGGCGGCCTGTCGCTTCTCGTCGGCGGCCTGATCGTGGAGCGATGGAACGCCGCATACCCGGACGGCGGCCCGCTGGGCCTTGTCGGCTGGCAGGCGGCCTTCATGGCGGTGGGCCTTCCCGGCGTCGCCCTCGCACTGCTTGTGGCGACACTGCGAGAGCCTGTGAGGGGCGCAATCGATGGTCTGCCGACACCCAGCCTCGAGCGCCCGTTCAAAGGCTTTCTTGCCGAACTCGTCACGGTCATCCCCCCGCTCACGCTGATCGGTGCCTTGCGTCGCGGACCTGTTGCGCTCGCCGCCAACCTGGCCGTTGCAGCGCTGATCGCCGCGTGCATCTACGGCCTTACAGCGATGCTCGGAAATGCCACGCGGCAACAATGGATCTTCATCGGCGTGGGCATCTACGCTGTCTACAGCTGGGCCAGCGCCCTGCGCGCGCGCGATCTGCCGACCTTCCGGCTGATCTGGGGCACCCCGGCATTCCTGTGCACCACGCTAGGGTACGGCATGGTCGCCTTCACTTCCTATGCCACCTCCTACTGGGCCGCGCCCTATGCCGAGCGGACGTTCGATATCGCCAAGTCGGAACTGGGCTGGTTCATCGGAGCGCCCGGCGCGCTCGCAGGCTTTCTCGGCGTCATTCTCGGCGGACGCATAGCTGACGCCCTTTATCGCCGCTCACCTTCCGGCCGGGTTTTCGTAACGCTGTTCGGTCTGATTGCGCCCATTCTGCCATTGGTCGCGGCCTTCAATGCCGACAGCTTCACCACCTTCGTGGCGATGCTGTTCATCGCGCAAACAATGTCCAGCAGCGCTCTTGGTGGAGCAGCAGCAACAAGTCAGGCGCTGGTCCTGCCACGCATGCGCGGCACTGCGACGGCGACCTTCTTCCTCGCCACCACGCTGGTCGGTCTCGCTCTGGGTCCGTTCATGGCCGGCTATGTCTCTGCCACCAATGGCGACGACCTGGCCTTGGGTGTGCTGTCCACGCTTGTCGCGGCGCCTGTCGGATTTGTCCTGCTTGTTGTCGCGATACGGACCGTCCCGGCAGCCTTGGCGAGCATCGATCAGCGCGCCAAGGCTGCGGGCGAAGGGATCTAGCCTGCCCGGCTGAGGACACCGCAGGCGATCCGCCCACCGCTGTTGCCGCTGGGGTCGGTCTTGTAGTCATCCGGACCGGCGTGCACGACAACGGCCGTGCCGTCGGCATCAAGCAGGTTGGCGAGCAGATCGGCTGCTCCGCCTGTGAGGGGTGCCCGCACCTCGCCCATGCCATCGGCTGCGACCATGATATTGGGCAGATCTCCAAGATGCGGTCCGGCCGGGTTCATCGAACCATGCTGATGCGCGGTGGGATTAAGATGGCCACCCGCCGAGGTGAAACCAGGCGCTTCGCACTTGCCCGTCGTGTGAAGGTGGATGCCATGCTGCCCCGGTGACATCCCGCGCACTTCAGCCACCAGCGATAGCGCAGTTCCGGATTGCTCGATCCGCGCGTTGCCAACCGGTGCCCCCGCGGCATCGGCGAGCGTTGCCTGCGCAATCGTCGGGGTCTTGTCCGTTTTGCCCATCGTCGCGCAGGCTCCCAGCATGAGGGAGCAGGCCACTGGCAGAATTGCCGCCTTGTTCAGCATCGTCACGGTCTCCGTTCGGCGTTAGCGCTGCGACCATAACGAAAAAGGGGCCGGATTTCTCCGGCCCCTCGTTCTTTTTCCGGCAAAGCCGAAGATTACATGCCCGAACCCGGACCGTAGGTGATTTCCACGCGACGGTTCTGGAGTTCGCGAACGCCATCGGCGGTCGGCACGCGGTTGTTGCTTTCGCCGAAGGCCTGGCTGGTGATCGAGCCATCCGGAATTCCGTGCGAGGTCAGGTACGAACGGACCGACACGTTGCGGCGCTCCGACAGAGCCTGGTTGTACTTCACCGTACCCGAGCGGTCGGCATAACCTGCCAGCATGATCGGAACGCTGGCGCAGTTGCCATAGGCCGTGACCGCGTTGTCGAGGATCGTTGCTGCTTCCGGCGTGATGTCCGACTTATCCCAGTCGAAGAACACGATGTACGGACCCTTGTTGCAGACCGGAGCCGGCGGCGGGGGCGGCGGAGGCGGCGGGGGCGGCGGGGGCGGCGGCGGCGGCGGCGGAGCAGCCTCTTCCACCGGAGCCGCGCCACCGAAGTTGTAGCTCAGCGTGCCGAGGATCGAGTGCGAACGGAAGCGGGTGCGCGCCGCAGTACCGTCAGCAGCAACCAGATCGACCTTGTCGGCGTTGAAGAAGCGATACTTCAGACCAACGTCGATGTGGTCGCTGATCGGCGCACGAATGCCGGCCAGAGCCTGCCACGCGAAACCAGTGTCGGAATCGTTGATCGCGACAGCAGGGTTTCCAGCGCCGTCGCTGCCAGCATTGATGAAGTACTTGGCACGGGCAACGCCGACGCCGCCACCAACGAAGCCCTGAAGGCCGTCGTCCGGACCGAAGTCAAGCAGGCCATTGACCATGAAGCTCAGGGCATCGGCGTGACCCTGCGGGTTGGTGAAGGTCTGCGCGCCGAAATCGACAGCGTCGTTGTAGGCACGACGATAGCCGACTTCGCTTTCAAGGCGGAAGCCGCCGAAATCGTAACCGACGATACCGCCGAAGTCGTAACCTGTGTGGTTGTTCAGGACGACCTGACCGTTCAGAGCTTCAGAATCTTCGATCTTCATCGCGCCGGCATCGGCTTCGACGTACCACGAGTCATCCCGTGCAAACGCCGGAGATGCCAAGGCACTCGAGGCCAAGGCAAGGCCAAGGACCAGTTTCCGCATTATCGTTTCCCCTTTTAGCGACATCATGCCACGTCGTGCAGCTTGTCTACCGGTTCCAAAGTGGTCATGCAAGCGGACAAACACACCGAGTGTTGCATGAAAACAACGGATTGAGTCCATTGTGCAATGCAAATACGCGGTGATTGCGCCCTCATGTGCCGGTGAAATGCGGCAAGGGGGATTTGGTTCCGATCAACTGGTTGAAAAGGCGCCGGTTGCTTTCAATGCAAGGATCAATGCTGCGATCGCGGCGCGTGCTTCAGTATCGACAACCGACCCACCGGTCGGCGCTGCCGGAGGGGACGTGACCGTCCAGGCGTTGTCAAACAGTTGAAATGCATGCTTCTGGATGTCGTAGAGCCGCATGCCCGGAACAGCGTTGGCAAAGCGCCAGCCACCTTCCGTCCACACGGCCACTGCGTTGGCGTGGCCTGCAAATGGCCCCACAGGACTCGTCCCGACGATCCATGCCTGACCATTGGCGGGCGTGGCCGGAGCATCGTTCCTGACACCTTGCACGTTGCCCGACACCAGAATGTCGAGGAGGCTGAGCGCCTCGTTGACCGTGACCTCCTTCTGGGATTGCCCCGCGAACAGCATCGGCATACCCAAGCGGGCAGTCGTGGTCGAATAGCTTACTGGATCGGTCATTGGTTTGCCTTTCGATCTGAACGGATCATTGCGGTGGCGCGATGGTGAGTGGCAGGGAGAGCGCGACGCGGCCAACCTGGCGAACGCTGAAGCGATGGTCGGCAGTGACAGTGCCGAGCGCCGCAATCTGGTCGGGTGCTAAGTCGAGGCGGGCCTGCGTGGTGTTCCACAGGACTGCCGGTGCCAACGAGGTGCCGTAGGTTACCTGCCAGAGCTCCTGAGGCTCGTTCAGCGAAAGCTCCACCTCGTCAGTCCAGGCCCAACCGCCACGGGCTCGCCGCACCCATTCAATCCGCCAGGTCCCGTCTGCCAAAGCGCTTGCACGGCCATGGACAGGGCAAAGCGGTCGTTGACCGAGCCCCCGATTGGTCAGCGAACTGGCCACCGCCGCCGCATCCCCATGCCCGAGCGCCGCGATCAGATCGCCCTCGCCGACAGCGGCAGGATCTATCGCTACAAGACTGTCATCGATCAGCACGAACGGCTCGTCCGCCGCATGGCCCACGATCGCCGCCTCGGTGCCCCCTCGCCCGCGCAACAACCCATTCAACCGCCAGGTCCCGTCGGAAATCTGCTGAGCGCGGGCGAACTGCACGAGTTCCGACCCCACCAGCGCAAGATTGCTGCCCTGCATCAATTGCGACCACGTCGCGTTGGCCAGTGTGGAATCGTGCGACACAAGTGCAACATCCACACTGGATCTTGAATCGAACAGCAAAGGCGAGCCGATCGGCAGGGCTGCAAGGCACCGCCCCATCACCGCTCGGCGCCGACCGGTCGAACCGATCGCCTCAAGGCTTCCATCGTTAGACTGCGTGAACAGGGCAGCCCCCGTCCAGCCAGCGGTCGGCGCAGATGCCGCCACGCGCATGGTCACCGTGGCAGGATCGCCTTTGCCATCCCATGGCAGTTCGAACGCCGCAAGCGTTGTCGGCTGCGCCTGAAGATCAGGAGCGGGATTGGCGCGCCCCGGATCGGCTGCTCCCGTTTCCAAGGGCGCAAGCGGGGCGACCGCCGCAAGATCAAGCATCACGCCGTCGGCCTGCCACTCCCACTGCTCGATCCGCCAGAGCCCCTGGGTGACCGGCGTCGTCACAACGGCTCCCGGAGCGAACCTGTCGTCGATTTCGGTGATGCGATAGCGCAGGGTCTCGCGCGCAAGCGTCCTGCGCCGCGCCGCACGATCCGCAACGGCGCTCGCTTCGGATGCCGTCATGGCGGTCGGCAGTTCTATCGTCGCGACGTCGCCCGGCGCGCTGCGGCCAATGCTTCGCTGCAGCCCCGGCTGATAGTCGCGGCCGATATCATAATAGCGCACTGCGCACTGCTGGGACACGGGCAGCGCTTCGCGCCGCCGCGACCAGCCGCTCGCCCGCGCATCCTCGGCAGATTCACCACCGGCACAAGGCGACGGCAACTGTAGCGGGCTGTCCGCAACTTCTTCGGCAAGATGAAAGACAAGCTGCTCGTCGATCACCGTGCTGGCAATGGGCGCGATCTCGCCAAGGGTCGAGACCACGTCAGCAGCCCCGCCCTGCTCGACGGTATACCCCGAAAGGCCAAGCGAACTGATGCCCGATGCTTCCGCCAGGGGAAGCATGTGCCCCACAACGTCGGCTGCGCTCACCGCATCCGCGTCCGCCAGGATCTCGAAGGTCAGCGAGGGCAGGCGATTGCCGAAATCGCCCAGTTCGAGATCCTCGAACACCACATAAGCGAGGTTGCGATAGGCAGGGTTCAGCGCCACCCCTTCCGCCTGGACCAGAAGGGGATCGGCAGCCTGATCGCCGTATCCGCCGTGCACCCGCACGGTCCCACCCACCTTCAGATCGCCAGCTGACCCGCGCAGCAAGTTGCCATCAGCCCAGATCCGGCCAATCCCCGCAATCGGCCGGCTCGCGACGGCGACGGCAAACGAGGCGGTGTAGCTGTAGCTGGTCACCGAAGGTCGCCCCTTGCCCCCGCCGTTCTTCTGCTTGTGTTCGACCAGCTCGGTCGCCCAGATCACGCTTCCCGAGGCGCGGATCGTCCCGAAGTGCATCGGCAGGGCAGAGCCATAGCTCGAGGTCTGGACCGAAAGCTCCTTTAGCCGCGGCCCCTCGACCTTGCGCTTGCCGAAAATCGCGCCATCGATCTGCTGCCCGATCAGCGCACCGAGCGCACTGCCAAGCGGCCCGAACGCCGAGCCGACAGCCGTAAGTAGCAGGGTTGCCATCGGATCAATCCTTTTCGTCTGTCAGTCGCCACTGCTGGCTGATCGGCCATGGAAGCGGTGCGGGCAGGAACGTCACCCGTCCCAGCGAGGCATGGGCGTGAACGAACCCGCCCGGCACCCGCACCGCCAGATGCGATTGCATGGGCCCGGTCCGGCAGAGCACGATGTCGCCTTCGTCCTCGCAGGCGGTCAGCCCGCTTGCTGCCGCACAGCGCAGGAACCGCGTCACACTGACCGATCGCAGCGAATAGCCTTCGGGCGCATCGGGCTTGCCGCCCACCCGCCGCAGCGCCTCGGCCACCAGTCCGACGCAATCGAGGCCGGTAGCCGGATCGCGCCCGTGCAGCCGGAACGGCACGCCGACCAGCCCCAGCGCAGCCTCTGCAAGCGCCGCCCTCATCCTTGCGCGGCCGGGTAGCGAGTGAGCAGGTCATTGCCGGGAAGATAGGGCTCGCCCTGAAAGTTCACCGCGTTGCCGAACCGGGCGGAACAGGTGCCGATCGTGTGATCGCACCCCTCGCGCAGGACCACGGGCATGCCTGCCACAGCGTCCGCAGCCAGCGGCCGCTCGAGCACCAGCCAGTCACCCTCGACCGCGCGCACCCGCAGCACCGCTCCGGCATCATCGCCATCGACCGGCCTGATCCACCCAAAGGCAAAATCCGCTGCGACCATGCCTGCTGCCTTCACCCACTGGCGACCTGCGCCAACATCCGCCAGCGTCGCCTCATGCGTGAAGCGCGCGCCCGAAAGCGTGCAGCCCTCGCCGCAGAACTCGGCGCGACAGGTCGGGGAAGTGCGCGGCACCACGTCGCGCGCCAGCAGCTGCTTCAGCGATTCCAGCTCCGCCGAAAACTGCTCCCCCTCGCGCCCGACCGAACCGATCGTGCCGGTAAACAGCGCCTCGGATTCAAGGCTCTCCCAATCGACCAGCCCCATCGCCACACGCGCACCATCGAAGCGGCCCCTGGCAAGGTCAGCCTCGCCGATGGCGTCATGCGCGAGAGCGCCAGAAACCTCTGCCGAGTCCGCCTCAAGTGTCGCCGTCCGCCGCACTGCCGAGGGTATCATCCCCGGCGCCGTGCGGTGATGCAGCCCGCCAAACACCAGATCGCGGTCATGACTGGTAAAGCCCAGCGTCACCCCGTCGCGCCGCTCGATCCGCCACCACACCGCCACGGTCTCGAGCGGCTGGCTGAACCAGGTCCGGCTCATGCGTCTTCTCGCAGTTCGACCAGCGGCACGCTCGGCGCTTCACCGGCGGCGAATTCCGCACCCGAGATGTCGAGACGGTCCTCGGCAAAGCGCACCGGCACGTCGAACAGGAACCCTGCCCGCACCACCGCACCGTTGGCAGGGGCGGTGGCGAACACCAGCACGCCCTTCTCGTCGAGCGTGAAGCTCCCCGTCTCGGCACCGTTCACGCTGACCCGCAGCGATTCCGCGCGAGGCCGCGTGATCCGCCGCTTCTGCGCGTCCACGCCGTCGCCGTAATACTTCACCAGCGCAAAGCGCGAAGCGGCGCCATCGCCCGTTCCCAGCACCTGGTCCATCGGCGTCGGCACCCCGCTCATGCCGTTGGAGCTGAAGTCCGAAGGATCGCGCAGCCGGAACCCGCGCGCCTGCCCGCGCCGCGCCCGGAAGAACGCGATCAGCTCGCCCAGTTCCGCCTCGGAGCGCACCCCCGGCCCCACATCGAACCGCAGCCGCGCGTCCGACCACAAGCTGTTGCGCCGCTCGAAGCCGGACGCCGTTATCGTGACGTTGGTCGAAAACTCCGGCGTCACCGAAGCATCCCGCCCCAGCGCCAGCGGGAACAGGACATCGTCGAATGATTGCATGGTCTCGTCTCCGCTCGTCTCGGGAAGCCGGGTAAAGCCGTCGCGCGAAACCTGCGGCAGCGCCCAGATAAAGGTCTCGGCCACCCCGAGACCAACCGCCTCGCTCGCCGCCGCATCGATGCGCGCCCACTCTGCCTGCGCATTGTCGGCCAGCAGCACAAAGCCCGAAAGGTAATGCTGCTGCGATCGCGGATAGCCCAGCCGAGCTTCGGCCACGGCCCGCCCGTCTGCTCGCAAGGCATCCTTGCCTGCGGTCACCCAGTCATAGTCTTCCAGTTGCAGCACATCGAACGCAGGCGAAGCCCAGCCGACCGGCAGGTTCGCGCGCCGCGCCTCGGGCGTCACCGGATCGAGCACCGTCGGCAGGAACGCCAGCAGCAGCGTCTCCGCACCCCCACTCCCGGCCGCCGCCTTTACGGCACTGGCAAGGTCCGCCGTCGATTGCGCCAGCAAGGCTCCGGCCTGATCGAGCAGGCTCTTCTGTGCCGCACTCAGGCTCGCCCCCATATCCGGGATGTTCACCGGAGAGCCGCCAAACGCCGCCTTGGCCGCGTCGTCATAGATGCAGATGCGCCGGTCCTGCGTCACCCACCACCACGGCTCGCCCACCTGATGCCGCACCGGCAGGCCTGCCCCCTGCAGCAGCCCGACCAGCGCCACGCCGACCTTGCGCACCCAGGCCATCGCCTGCGCATTGGCGGGCGAAAGCAGCGCCGAAGGCGGCACCCATCCGGTCCGCGCCGGAGTTCCGTCCCAGGCCTTTTGCTGCCACGCCGCCGGACAGTTCTGCGCCAGCACTTCGTAGGATTGCGAGGCGATCACGGTCTGCCCCATCGCCTTGGCCCCGGCGAAAAATGCCTCGTGCCATTTCTGCGCCGCCGGGTTCATTGCCCCCTGCCACGGATCGACCACGAACCCGTCGGCGCCATCAGGCACGAGAGAATAGAAATGGCTCATGCCGATGTAGTGGTTGATGCTCCCGCGATAGCCCAAGCCCCGGATCTGCCGCAGCAATCGCGCAGGCGTCAGGTTGTAGGCATCGTCATAGCCGGTGCACATCGCCAGACCGTGCGGCGGCACCATCACATCGCCCAGTTCCAGCATCGGTCTGTGCCCTTGGCAAACGATGCCGGAAAGCTCCGCCCACCCCGCTGCGGAAGTGGCAAACGGCGTCGCACTGCCCGAGGCATAGCCCGGTGCCACCAGCGAGATGAACAGCCGGTCGATGTCCGCCGGATGCACCGGATCGGCCTCGGAGGGCAGCAGGAAGCCGCCATTCAGCTCTGAAAACTTGAGCGTAATCTGCGCGTCGGTCGGCGTACCGCTGGCATAGTTCCACAGCCGCACATACCAGGCCCGCGCATTGCCGGCGGCATCGCGCCCCTCGATCGTCAGCGTCGGCCCGTTCACGGCATCGAGCGGCAGAATGCCGGCAGAGCGCCAGCGAAACGAAAGCGTCAGCCGGGAATAATCGCGCCGCGTCTCGTAGGCCAGCAGCGGGTGATCCCACTTGTCCTCGGATTCCCAGATCAGCCCGATCAGGTCGTCCGCCTTGCGGAACACCGCGTCGACCCGCAGCGCATCGGGCGCAGTAGTCACCACCGAGGCCATCGCCGGCCTTGGGAAATTCACCGTCCAGAAGCGCGGATCGAAGCGCTGGATCGTGTCGGTCTGCTGCACCGTGCGGCGCTTGGCCAGCCAGTAACTCATCGCCGGTTCCCCGCCTGATCAGAATTCGTTGAGCGCACGGCGCACCGCCTGCGCCACCTGCTTGCCCGATCGGCGCAGGCTTTCGGGCTGGTTGCTGCCCTGCGGGCTGACGATGCGGATCGAGACGTTCACGTCGCGGCCACGGCCACCACCGACCGAAGGCTCCACTCGTCCGGCAGAGGTCGGCACGAACAGTTCGGGACCGCGCTCGCCGACAAGGTATCCCCGCCCCGGTGCCACCGGACCGCCTGTGGCTCGCCCCGGCAGGCCAAAGATCGACGAGACCAGTCCCGAAAGCAGCCCGCCAATTCCGCCGGACTGCCCCGCATCGCCAGTCACGATGGACCCGATGCCGATCTTCACCGCCTGCGCAGCGATGTCGCCAACCACGTTCAGCGCCACGCGCCGCAGGTCCTCGAACCCCAGCGAGCCGCGCCGGATCGCGCCCAGCAGCCCCCGCTCCAGCGTGTCGCCTGCCCGCCCGAAACCATCCACCAGGATCGAATCGAAGCTCCCGCGCATCTGCGCCACATCAGCCGTGAAGCCCGACGTATTGGCGCGCACGTCGATCATCAGCGTGTCGAGTTCATCCGTCACGGTCTTGCTCCATCAGTCTGTCGATTGTGCCGCGGTCAATGCCGTCGCCTTCGGGCGCGCCCATCGCGGCAAGGATCGTGGCCAGTTCCTCGGGCGTCGCCGCCCAGAACGCCGCGGGCTGCCAGCCAAGCAGCAGCGCGGCCTGTCCCGACAACCGCGCTGCTGCCATGCCGAAAGTGCCACTCATCCGCCGCCCTTCAGCACCTGCACGATCAGCGCTCGCAGCACCGGCGTACAGGCGGCCAGTCCTTCGCGCGCCACCGCCTCGGCAAAGTCCGCGCGCTCAAGTCCATTGCGGTCGCGCAAGGCATGCCAGAACAGCGCCACCATCTCGGCCAGTCGCAGCTGCCCGGCGCTCGCCCGCTCGACCAGCGCAAACAGGGGCCCAAGCTCCTCCTCCGCCGCCACCAGCGCCCCGAACGTCGGGCGCAGCACCAGCGGCTGTCCGCCAAGCATGAGCACCGTTTCCCCCCGGTGCGGGTTGGCTGAATCCGTCATCAGACCTGCGCCACCACGCCCGAGCTTTCGAGCGTCATCGTATAGTTGCGTTCGCCATTGAAATCGCCCGAGTAGTCGAGCCGCTGGACAAGGAACTTGCCGCGCATCTTCTCGCCGCCCTCGAACGAAAGCTCGTAGTCCGCGATGGTCCCCGAAAGCGCATTGCCGCGCACCTGGCCTTCGGCTGCGCTGCCAAGGAAGATGCCCGCCGCACTCACCGTCACCGAACGCGTCCCCGCGCCCGAAAGCAGCTCGCGCCAGCCGCCCGAATCCTTGGTGGTGATCACTACCGCCTCGCCATTGATCGACATCTGCGTGGTGCGCAGGCCGGCCACGGTGTTGTAGGTCGGTGTCCCTGCGCCATCGCTGATCTTCAGCAGAAAGGCGCTTCCCTTCTGTGCTGCCATGTCGGTTCTCCTTCGAAAGAGTGAGGTGTCAGGCCGCCATCACGCGCGCCCGGTATTCCAGCACGAACACGCGCAGCGCTTCGCCGCGCTGCTCGGCCCGCGCCTTCAGCATCGCCAGGCTGGCAATGCGGAAACCGCTCGCGGTCTGGTCGTAGGGCAGGCTCTCCACCCGGGCCTCGATCGCCGCGACCAGCGCAGCGCCGCCCAGCGGATCGTCGCTGCGAAAGTTCAGCTCCAGCGCCACGCGGATCTCGCGGCCCGCCAGCGTCTTGGTGCCCCAGTTGGTGCTGGCGCTCGCCGTCAGAGCCAGCCACGGCAAGGCCACCCGCGAAGGCGCTTCCTCGACCACGGCATTGAGCGCCGCGCCCAGCGCCGCATCGCTCGCCAGCCAGTCGATCAGCACGGCGCGAAAGGGAATTTCCATCGCCTATTCCTTTCCGAACAGCGGCCACAGCAGCGCCGCCTTGCGCCACCGCGCTGCGCTCTTGCCCTGCGCGATCATTGCCGCCCGCGCCCGGGCCAGTGCCTCGGCCTTCTCGGTCAGCCGCCGCACCAGCCCGGCACCATCGGCCCGCGCCTCGATCATGCGAGGCGCATCCGCCGCCACGGCCGCCACAGCGCCGCGACCACGGCTGGCGGCAGCGTCGCCGCCTTCTTCTCGTCGTCGCGCGCCCGGTGCTGGTGCGCTGCCAGCCGCACCACGCCGTGCCGGATCGCCTCGGGCAGCACCGTCCAATCGCTGGCCAGCCCGGCAACATAGGTCACCACCACCCGCGTCTGGTCGATCGGTCGGCGCAGCCGCACCAGGCCGGTGCCATCGGCCCGGATGTCGAGCTCGTAGTCACTCGCCGCCAGTGCCGTGCGCAGGCCCGAAGTGCCCAGCGCCGCCATCGCGGTGATCGCGGTGACCGGCCGGGCCGAAAGCACCTGCCAGTCGCTGCTTGCTTCCAGCACGTCCTCGCAGCCCGATTGCAGCGGCATCGTGCCGGTAAAGCCCTCGCACACATCGAACGCGGCGCGCATCAGCGAGGCCAGCTCGCCATCGTCGGCGGTCCGGGTAATCCCGAGCCAGGCCTTCAGTTCGCTAAGCGCCGCCGAGGCCACGGCTGGCGGCGCGACAATTGCCCGCATCATGGCAATCTCCGGTCATCTGGGAAGGAAAGGGGCCTGCGGCGGCAGGGGGGAGGGACCGCCGCAGGCATCCGGTGACGATCACGCCACCGGAAAGGTCAGCCGAGCGCCGATCAGGTCGAGATCTTCAGCAGCTTGATCGCGTCGCTGTCCATGACCTGACCGCCGACGCGGCGGGTGGCATAGAACTGGACGTAGGGCTTGTTGGTATAGGGATCGCGCAGGATCGTGGTCTGGCGACGCTCGGCGATGAGGTAGCCGGCCTTGAAGTTGCCGAACGCGATCGGGAAGGCGTTGGCCGCCACATCCGGCATGTCCTCGGCTTCGATCACCGGATAGCCGAGCAGGCGATCGGGCTGGCCCTGCACCAGGCCCGGCTGCCACAGGAACGCGCCGTCCGCGGTCTTGAGCTTGCGGATCGCCGCCAGCGTGGTCGAGTTCATCACCCACACCGCGCCCTGTCGCAGCGGCGCCTTCATCTGGAACACCAGATCGATCAGCTTGGCCTCCGGCGCGCTGTCAAAGCCCGAGGCATTGCCCGAACCCACAAACTGAAGCGAACCGAACGCGCGGGTGTTGTCCCCTGCCGCGCTCATCGTCGCGCCAAGGAAGCCCTTGGGCTGGTTCGTGCCGGTGCCGCTGATGAACGCCGCACCTTCAGCGCGCGCGAACTCGGTCGCGATCTCGTTCGCGAGCCAGGTCTCCACGTCGAAGGCCGCATCGTCGAGCATCGCCTGGGTGGCCGAGGGGTTGGCATAGAGCTCGCCGGTCGGCGGCAGGATCTCGGCCAGCTTGGGGCTCGCCGTTTCCGGACGCGCACCCGTCTCGCTCACCCAGCCCGAAGCCGCACCGCCGATCGAAATCAGGCGGCGGAAGCCCGAAGTGCCGGTCTGCACCACGTTGGCCACCGAACGGATCGGGCTGATCTCGACCAGTCGGCGCGCGATCATTTCATCGATCTGCTGCGGCACGGCAAAGCCGCCATCGGCCGCTACCGTGCCCGAAAGCGCCTTGAGTTCGGTCTCGCGGCCATGGCGAACGTAGCCATCGATGAAGCCCTTGAGCTCCTGCCCGCCCTCGGCACCACCGGCCAGCATCGGACGCACCGCCATGCGGCCCGCGCGCTCGATCCGGCCCTTCACTTCCTCCACCTCGCTGCGCAGCGCGGCGATGGCGGCATCGTGCGCATCCTGGCGCTCGACGATGTCGAACGATTCAGCGATGGCATCCGCCTTGGTTTCGATCTCGAGATTATCCATGTGGCTCAACGTCCTTTCTGCATGAAACAGGTCGCGCCACGCGCGGCCCGTCGGGGACTTCGGTTTCGGAAAATCAGACGGCCTCGGGCTCGACGTAGTGGACCCGCGCCAGCGGCTGCATCGGTCGCGTCACCAGGCTGACCTCGAACAGGTCGAGATCCTGCAGCTCGCGCCCGCCCGGCAGCGCCCGGCCCTTGAGCACGCGGTAGCCGAACGAAAGCCCGTCCACCGCGCCATCCTTCAGCGCCCGCGCCGCCGCCGAATTGGCCACATCCAGCTTCGCCACGACGCGCAGGCCCCGTTCGTCCTCGCCCGCGCTCTCGATCCAGCCGATGCGCTGGTCCGGTCGGTGCTGCCACAGCAACGGCAGCTTCAGCCCCTCGGCGAGCCTGCGCTCGAGCGAGCCCTTGAATGCGCCCGGCAGGATCGTGTCCCCGCCGCTGTCGCGCTTGCGGAAGATCGCGGCATAGCCCGCAAACCGCAGCGCGCTCATCGCACCAGCTCCATCAGGCCCATGCGCACGGCGATGCCCAGCAGGAGCAGCGCCAGCAGGCCGCGCACCACCCAGGTCACCACCGCCCGCCACGCGCTCGCCTTGGCATCGCGCCAGGCGCCCAGCAGCTGGCGCAGTTCCATCAGGTCGACATGCGCGCTGTCATCGGCGAGGCCCATCCGGCTCAGCACCCGTGCCGCGCCAAGGTCCGAAGCCTCCTCGACGATCGCCCGCAGCGTGACGAGATCGCCGCCCTCGTCCTCGGCCTGCGCCACCAGCCGCGCCAGCATGTCCTCGCGGGTCATGCCGCCACCTCACCGATCCCGAGCAGCGCCCGCTTCTCGTCAGCCGAAAGGAAGTCCGCGCCCGCAACTTGCGCCCACAACCGCTCGCGATCCTCGGCCAGCGCCGGCACCGCATCGAGATCGACGCTCAGCGCCGCCCCGGCAAACGACCCCGCCAGCCCCTCGGCCAGTGCGGAAAGCACCTTCCCCGCCAGCGGCAGCAGCGTCAGCCGCCACAGCGCCCGGTTCGCCTCGCGATAGTTGGCGTAAGTGTTGTCGCCCGGAATCCCCAGCAGCATCGGCGGCACCCCGAAGGCCAGCGCGATGTCGCGCGCCGCCGCGGCTTTCAGCGTGGCAAAGTCCATGTCCGCCGGCGTCAGCGCCAGCGCCTGCCACTTCAGGCCGCCCTCCAGCAGCATCGGCCGTCCGGCATTGCCCATGCCCGAATAGGCCGCCGTCAGCTCGCCCTTGATCCGCTCGAACTGGTCGGCAGAGAGCGCCGCCCCCGGCTCGCCCGGATCATAGACCAGCGCCCCCGATGGCCGCGCCGCGTTCTCCAGCAGGCTTCGGTTCCAGCCCGCCGCCGCATTGTGGATCGCCACGGCCTCCTCTGCCGCCTCCAGGCAGCCCGCGCCATAGTGATCGTCCAGAGGATGGAAGTATTTCACATGGATCAGGTTGGGCCGGCCAAAGTCGTCCTCCGCCTCGATCCGCAGCGCCTTCTCGCCGACCTTGTAGGCAAAGGCGGCAGGCCATCCGGCTGCATCGGGAATCACCGTCACCCGCTCTGGGCGCAGCGCGAACAGCTCCACCGGCACGCCATCGGCGTCGCGCAGCACCTGCACATAGGCATTGCCGTGCAGCAGCAGATGCGCCGCCAGCGTCTCGATCAGCGGCTGGCCCGCGCTGGTCTCGCCGATCAGTGCCAGCAGTTCCGGCTGCGAAGCCTTGACCGGCGCCCCACCGATCCCTTCGGCCACCAGCCGCACCGCGCGCTGCGCCACGGGATTGCGCAGGTAGGCTTCCCGAATGGCCACGGGATAGTTGATCGGCCCGCGAGCAGCATCCCCGCGCCAGTCCGCAGCGGCAATCCACGGCGAGACGAAACTGCGCCCGAGCGGCGCGCGCGGCGTCACCGCCTCGCCCTTGAAGGCAGCAGCAAGCGATTGAAAGAACGACATAGTCTGCCTTTCATGATGAAGTTTTCGATTTCAGGGATGCACACCCTCCCCGCTACGACTAACGCTTGCTGCGCAAGCGCAAGTCTCGCTCCCCTCCCTTGAGGGAGGGGTTGGGGGTGGGTGTACCGCCCGTTACGGAAGACAATTCGCCCTCAATCAAACCAGATGCGCGGCTCCGCCTGTTGCCCCAGCATCAGCTCGGTCAGCGCCCAGACACAGGCATCCGCCCGGTCGGGAGATCGCCCCGGCCCCTGGTATTCGCCGCCCGGCATCATTCCGCACAACTCGTCCTCCAGCCTTGCGAACATCCCGGCGTGGCGCACCCGCCCCGCTTCGTAGAGCGCCGCCACCGGCTCGGCCCGCGCCGCCTTGCCCCGGCTGGCATGGACAAGGCGCAAGGGGAGGTTTGCCTGTGCCGCACGCAGCACCGCGCTCACCATTTCGCCCCCCTGGTTCGCCTCGGCCACCACCCGGTCAGCCGACCAGGCCTGCGCGGCATTGACGACGGCGCGGGCCCAACGCTCGGGGCTGGCCTGTTCCACCGAACAGTCAGCCAGCACCCGGGCGATCCGGTCATCCCCGATGCCGCAGACCACGATCCCGCAGGCATCGCCATGCGCGCTCGCCGGAGGGTCCACCCCGATCACGATCCGCGTGCACGGCGGCGCCACGTCCTCGCGGCCCCCTTCGATCAGGCGACGGCTCCACAGCGCGCCCGCCAGATCCTCGATCATCTCGCCCAGCAGTTCCTGCCTGCCCAGCATGGTCCCGCCAAAAGTCTTGCGCATCGCCTCGATGAAGCGGGCGGGCAGGTTCGCGGCGTTGTCGAACGTCGTGCCCCGCGTGACGACAACGTCTTCGCCCATGTCCAGGCTTTGGCGCCCGACAATCCTTGCCACCAGCGGCACCGGTCGCGGTGTGGTCGTCGCCACCAGCCTGGGATCACTCCCCAGCCGCAGGCCCATCAGCAGGTTGTCCCAGGTCGAAAGCGCCCGGTTCGACATGTTGTCCCACTTGGCGATCTCGTCGCACCAGGCATGGCTGTGCTGCGGTCCGCGCAGGGCTTCAGGTTCACCTGCCGAATATAGGAAGGCCTGTGCCCCGTTCGGCCAGGTAAGCCGCCGGACCGAGCTTTCATAACTCGGCCGCCGCCACGGCGCCCCGATCGAAAGCAGGCCGCTCTCGCCTTCCACCATCACGCTGCGTGCCTCGTGGAGCGAAGAGCCGACCAGCGCGATCCGCGCTTCAGGATCGGCCTCGGCCACGCCGCGCACCCATTCCGCGCCCAGCCGCGTCTTGCCGAAGCCGCGCCCGGCCATGACCAGCCACACTCGCCAGTCGCTCGCCGGGGCAAGCTGATTGGTCCGCGCCCAGCTTTGCCAATCAAACGGCCACTCGGTAATCTCCTTCTCGTCCAGTCCGTTGACGAAAGCGGCAATGCGCTCGGGGCTTGCATCGGACAGCCAGTCCAGCAGCGCCAGCTCAGCCATGCACGCTTACGTCTATGGCCGCACTTTGCCGCTGCCGATGCACTTCCTCGCGGATCTGCAGCAGCTTGGCATGGATAGACTGGCGCACCGTCTCCACGTCGGCATTGTCGCGGATCGCCCGTTCGCGCGCCACGGTCTCGCGATGCTGCGAAAGCAGCCGGAGCGCCGTGGCGTTGTCGAACTTCGCCCCGTCCTTCGGCTCGCCGAAGCGCAGGCGATACAGCACCTCGATCTCCAGCAGGTCGTATCCCTCGCACAGCGCCTCGCGCCACCGTGCGGCAAACTCGCTGTCGTCGCGCTTGTCCTTGTAGGCGCGCGAGGCCGGAATTTCCGCCGCCGCCGCCGCCGCCGTCACGTTCGACGTTTCGGCCAGCACGGCAAGGAACACCGGCCGCCACGGCCTGTTGCTCTTCCTGGTCTTCTTCGGCTGCGCGGGTTCCTGTTCCACCTCGGGAACATCCACGCAGGGCGTTTCCGCGCATGACTCTTCGGCACCCGGCTGCACTGTCGGCTTGGCCATGCGGTCCATCCCTCTCGGAATTGAGCTTGTCTGACACCACCGCCCCCGCCGTTGCTGCCACTGCAACGATTCGGCCTCGCGATGTTCTTGATATGTACTCAATTGCGCGAAGAAGTCAATAGAAAAGTGCCAATCAGGTTATCCGCAGGCTTCAAGCTAACCAAACCGCAAGAAGCTCTGGCACTACGCCCCCGCCTCCCCTATCCGCACGGTCGCAACAACGAACGGATGTCAGATGCTTCGCCGCCTCTACGATTGGACCATGGCCAAGGCCGCGCACCCCCATGCCGAATGGTGGCTCGCGCTCTTCGCGTTCATGGAGGCAAGCTTCTTCCCGATCCCGCCGCATCCGCTGCTCGGCCTGATGTGCCTCGCTGAACCCAGAAAGGCGGTGCGCTTTGCCGCCGTGGCCACCATCGCCTCGGTCCTCGGCGGCTTGCTCGGCTACGCGATCGGCTACGGCCTGTACGACACCGTAGGCACCCAGTTGCTCGCCGCGCTGCATCTCACCGAAAGCTTCCCCAAGGCGGCTTGCTACCTGCGCGAATACGGGGTCGAAATCATCATGATCAAGGGCGCCACGCCCATCCCGTTCAAGCTGCTGACGATCACTGCCGGCTTCATCGCCATGCCGCTGGTGCCGTTCATCCTGGCCAGCATTGTCAGCCGCTCGATCAGCTTCATGATCGTCGGCGTGCTGTTCCGCCTGTTCGGTGCCCCGATCAAGCGCTTCATCGACAAGTACCTCGGCCTCGTCACCGTCGGCTTCGTCCTGCTCGTCGTCGGCGGCTTCATCGCCGCCACCATGCTCGGCGGCGGCGGCGGCACCTCGGACACCAAGGCCAAGTGCGAACAGGTCGCGCCCATTACCGCATCCTGACCGGGGGATACGCCAAACGCCCCACTTGACCGTTCGGTGCGTTTTCAGGAAATTTCGTCACACTCGAAACTGTCTTTGCGACTTTGCATGGGTCGGAGCATCGCGCTCCTTTCAGGCCGGTGCTCCTTCCGAACCGAAGGAAGGAAGAGCATGGGACGTGTGACTGCCACCAGTACCTTTGGCGAGGACATCCGGCTGCAGATGGAAGGCTACGGCCTCACCACCATCCAGATCCACTATTACCTGCCGGATCACCCCAGCCTGCTGCAGATGTTCGCCTTTCAGCAATACGATCTTGCCCCGCGCTTCCCCCGCCTCCACGGCTTCCTCGATCACTGGCGGCGCGAGATCGAAGCCGCCCTCCACTCGGTCCGCATCGCCCACAACCACCTTATCGGCCCGCAGGAATGGCGCGCCGTCGACGGCGTGATCTCGATCAACTGAAGCCGCCCGAGGTCGGAAAGGCCCTTTTCTTCCCCCCTCCCGCAGGCGGGAGGGGTCGGGGGTGGGCAAACTCGCAAAGCCCGAAAGAATCAAAGCCCGAACCGGTAGGAATACCCCAGACCGATCGAAAACTGCGTCCGCTGCCCCCGCTCGCGGATCAGCGAACTCCCGGCAGGCTCGCCGCCCAGCCGGTCCACGCCGGCAAACACGGCCACGGCGCGCTTCCGGTCCAGCGGCCGGATCAGGTTCGCGCCCAGGCCATAGGACGCGAGTCCGCCATCGGGCCGCGAAACCGCGAGCCCGGTCCGCGCCGACTGCCCCGCATCGACGCCATAATAGGTCCGCATGAAATCCCCGCTGGCAAAGGTCGCGCGCGGTCCAACCGCATACATCAGCCTGCCCGAACGCCCGGAATACTGCGCCAGCACGTCGCCGACGACGCCCTCGTGCGCCCCGAAGCCTTGCCGCACTTCGGCCCGCAGGCGCCATTGCCGCTTTGCGCCCAGCCGCTTCTCGACAAAGCCGCCGCCCTCCCCGGCAATGCCGATGTCGCCCATGCCGCGCAGCGCGTCGCTCCCGCCCGCAACGAGGAAGGGCGAGCCGCCATCATCCTCGTTCCGCCCGAAGCGTGAACGCACGATCGGCCCCGCCTTCCAGCCATCGCGGTTGACCGCGTTCCAGCCGAGGCCATCCTGCACCGACAGGAACAGCGTGTCCTTGTAGTTTACCCGCAGGCCCGGGAAGATCGACAGCGCAGTATCCTTCGATCCGGCCCAGGCCATTCCGAACACCGGCGCCACGCCCACGGTCATCGTCCACCCCTGCGGCGCAGGCGGCGGTCCGGCGGGCCGAGCGGGAGCATTCGCTGCGGGAGCCGTCTGCGCAAGCACCGGATGCGAAAGGCAAAGTCCTAGGCCCAAGGCCAGCATTGCGCGCTCCAACCGCATCCTTATTCTCCTTGGTGCAAGTAACGACCCGCTGGCCATATGGACTGCCACCAAGACCGGCGCTTTGCGGCAATGTGTCGAAAACTTGCCCTTGTGCTGCGGGCGCAAGCCAGCAATCCTCGCGCCATGCTCACGCTCTATCACTGCAAGAACGCCCGCTCCTTCCGCGCGCTCTGGGCGCTCGAGGAAATGGGCCTGCCCTACAAGCTGCACACCCTCCCCTTCCCCCCGCGTCACCGGCACGAGGGCATGCACGACATCAACCCCTTGGGCACGATTCCGGTCCTGATTGATGGCGACGTGCGGATGACCGAAAGCGTCGCGATCCCGCACTACCTCGCCACCAGGTACGGCCCCACGCCCCTCGCCGTCGCGCCGCACGAAGAGGGCTACGCTGCCTACCTCAACTTCCTCGTCATGGGCGAGGCGACGCTCACGTTCCCGCAGACCATCCACCTGCGCTATCAGGTCTTCGCCAAGCCGGAGGACCGCCGCCCGGAAATCGCTCGCGATTACGCTGAGTGGTTTGGCTCGAGACTGCGCAATGCGGAAGGCATGATGGGGGAAGAATTCGTCGCTGCGGGGCGCTTCACCATGGCCGATATCTCGGTCGGCTACGCGATCATGCTCGCGCTGTCGGTCGGCCTCGAAGAGTTCGTACCGAGTTCGCTCCGCGCCCGCTGGAGTTCGCTCTCTGCCCGCGAGAGTTGGAAACGCGCGATTGCCGCACAGGAATCAAGCGCCTAAGCCCCGCCAATGGCCCTTATCGCGTTCAACAAGCCCTTCGGCGTGCTCTGCCAGTTCAGCCCCGAACGCACCGGCCCGCCGCGCCCGACTCTGGCAGATTACATCGACTTTCCAGGCATCTACCCCGCCGGCCGGCTCGATCACGACAGCGAGGGCCTGCTCCTCCTCACCGACGATGGCCGCCTCCAGTCCCGCATCGCCGACCCGCGCCACAAGCTGCCAAAAACCTATCTCGTTCAAGTGGATGGCGAGCCCGACGAGGCCGCGTTGGCGGCGTTGCGCAGGGGCGTCACCCTCAAGGACGGTCCCACTTTGCCCGCCAGCGCAGAGCGCATCGACGACCCGCAACTGTGGCCCCGCGATCCACCGATCCGCGTCAGAAAATCCATTCCCGACAGCTGGTTGCGCCTCACCATCCGCGAAGGCCGCAACCGCCAGGTCCGCCGCATGACCGCCGCCGTCGGCCACCCCACCCTGCGCCTCGTCCGCTGGCAGATCGGCGACTGGACGCTCGACGGCATCGCGCCGGGGACATGGCACGCACTCTGACATTTTGCGCGCCGCGTCCTCTTGATCACGGCGTAACGCTCATGCACCCTGCCAGCCATTCGCAGGGGAAGTGGGGCAACATGTTCAAACAGAAGTCAGGTCTGGCAGCGTGCGCGGCGCTCCTTGCCGCAAGTTCCGCGCCGGCCTTCGGTCAGGCATGGATCGGGCAAGTCGTCGGGCAGATGGCCGCGCAGCAGGCCGCAGCGGCGCAGGAGGCAGCCTGCCGTCAAGGCACGCCTGCTTCCGACAAGACGCAGGCCTGGGCCCTGTCGAGCAGCGAGGAGGCAATGGCCGCCTATCTCCAGCTCGGCCCCACCTCCAAGCCGTCCGCGCTAGGCAAGGTCTTCGCCCTCAAGCGCGAGGATGCCAGCTGGAAAGGCCCGGACGGAACCAAGGTCCCACTGACGCAAGTCTCCGCACGCCTTGAAGGACCCAAGCCGAAGCTTGAACGCACCGCCTTCGTCGTCGCTGGCGACGGCACTTCGGCACGCGGGATCTGGAAAGCAACCTGGGCCGAACAGCCCGACCGCGTGGCATGGTACGCGGTCGATCTCGTCGGCAGCCCGGGCAAGAGCATGTGGGGCGGTGGCGGCTACCGCATCTGGCACTTCACCCACTTCGAAGGCGGCGAAGCACCGGCAGCGCCCGCTGCTTATTGCCACTACGATCCCGATCAGGCCTGGTAAGAACGGGCAGCCTGCGCGGGCCTACCAAGCGTCGCGCAGGCTCTTGCCCTCGGCGGAATCCTCAAGCTTGGCGCTGATCTTGAACGTCGGGCTGATGCCCAGCACCAGCTTCCTCTGCCACAGCGGCACGGCCACGGTCTTGTCGTCGCCCGCCTTCAGCCGCCGGTTCCAGATCTTCACCCGCTGCCCCTTGCGCGTGACCACGCCGGTCAGCTCCACTGCCGATGCGGTGACCTTGTCGACCACGATGGCAAAGTCGAGCGGGCCGAGGTCGTCCGCATCGCGCTCTTCCAGCGCAATCGCGCCGGTAATCATGGGCAGCGCAAAGCCGTCACCGGGCGGACCCGCGAGCCAGCCGAAGCCGGTCGGCCGATAGGCTTCGTAGCCTGACTGCCGCGTGGTCAGGCAGTATACGCTCGGCGCGGCACTGGCACTCGAGACCTGTTCGACCGGACCGCACCATGTTGCGCCCGGTTCACGCAGTGCGGGATCGCGCTGCGGCCGATAGTCCACCTGATGGAACACCGCGCCCGCTTTCCCGGCGATGGTGATCGGTCCACCTTCGCTCTTGAAATCATTGGCCAGCACCGCCGTGCGCGAGCGCTCGACCTTGCCCGTCAGCACCGCGTCGCCTGCCCCGACCGGCTTGTCGGCGGCGGTGAACCCGTCGACCAGAAAGCGCAGTCCGCCGATCGTCCCCGGTTCGTCGGCATAGTCCGGCAGCGGCGGAACTTTCCGTGCCGTGGCAGCCGCAATGCGCTGCGTCAGATCCTGCGAGAGGAACGTGCTTTCCCAAGCGCTACGCTTTTCGGGAGCCAGCGCACGATAGGCCGTGGCTTCCTCGGGCGTGAGTTGCAGCGGCGCATAGCCCCGATTCTGCATGCACAGGCTCTCGCCGCGATCCGCCGCGCGCCCGTTCTCGATCATATCGAAGATCAGCATGACGATGGCCGCGCCTGCCACGGCCGGTGCCCCGCCCGAACCGTCCATCGGCGCACCGACATTGGTACGTTCTACCGCCGGCATGTCGCGACCGGGGGCCTTGTCGACGATGCGGCGGCACTCGGCCTTGTCGGCATCCCGCGCAGCAAGGCTGGTGTCGGCTTTGGCCAGAATCGCCACAGGCTTGGGCCGCGCCGCAACCTGCCCGCCGACAAGCAGCGACACGAAGGCCAGAATTGTCCCGCCCAATCGTCCAGATCGCATCAATGCCCTCCCCTTGGCGGCAGAATAGCAGCGACCTTTGTCGAGGGAATACGCCCGGCCAGAATTTTCAGCGCGCCCGCAGACCTTCGCCCAGCAGGTCGGCTGCCACTTCGGCGATCTCCTCGACCGGGCGGCTGTCGTCCCACACGCCGAAGCGCAGGCCGAGGAAGACGTTCATGCCCATGATCGCCCAGGCGCGCACGTCCTGCTCGCCATCGCGCATGGTGCCTGAAGCAACCCCATCGGCAAGTCGCGCGGCGATGCGGCTGGCAGTGCCTTCATAGTGCGCGCGGTAGCTTTCCGGATCGGCGAACTCGGCTTCGTCGATGATCCGGTAGATTTCCTTGTGATCCCGCGCGAAGTGGAGGAACCCGACCAGCGCCTCGCGCTCACGCCGCAGACCAGTGGCGCCTTCACTGACAGCAGCCGCAGCCGTCGTCGCAACCCGTGTCGACATGTCGCGCACCAGCGCGGTGAAGATCGCGTCCTTCGAATCGAAGTAGGTATAGAAGCTGCCGAGCGCCGTACCGGCCCGGCGCGTGATCCCGCTGATCGAGGCTTCGTGGAAGCCGCGCTCGCCAAACTCTGCCGCCGCCGCATCGAGCAGCTTGCGCAAGGTCTCTCGCCCGCGCGCGGTGCGCGGCACTTTTCCGGGACTGGCAGCGCTCGCCTGCGCCATGTGCGATCCTCCCAACGACAAGGCTGCCCCCCAGCTGCCTGTTGCCGTTTCGCCACGATTCGTAGCGACAAACGGGCAAAGCCACAACGAGAAGTTGAAAGGTGGTTCAACTTTCAATATTGAGACTGCGGAGCGGACGAAGCGGTCCGCGAGAGGGAGCCTGTCAGATGACCCGAATTTCCATGCGCGCCGCTCTGGCCGCAACTGCTGCGCTGTTCGCCCTGCCCGCCATGCCCGCCTTCGCGCAGGAAACCCCTGCTGCCGACGATGCATCGGACGTTGCCACCGGGAACGAGATCACCGTCATTGCCCGCCGCCGCGAGGAACGCCTGCTCGACGTGCCGATCGCGATTTCCGCGCTCAACACCGAAGCGCTGGAGAAGGCCGGGGCCCGTGACCTGTCCGGCATCCAGGGCGCGATTCCCAACGTCAACATCGTGCAGGGCCGCGGCTCGGCCAGCAGCGCCAACTTCTACATCCGCGGCATCGGCCAGCCCGACGCACTGCAGACTTTCGATCCGGCGGTCGGCGTCTATGTCGATGGCGTCTACCTCAGCCGCATCCAGGGCGCGCTGCTCAACCTGTTCGATGTCGAGCGCGTCGAAGTGCTGCGCGGTCCGCAGGGCACGCTCTATGGCAAGAACACCATCGGCGGCGCCGTCAACGTCGTCTCGAAGAAGCCCAACCTCGACACGCTGAAGGGCGAAGCGGCGATCACCTATGGCCGTTTCGATGAAGTGACCGCCAAGGGCTATGTCTCTGCCCCGCTCGTCACCGACAAGCTCGCGCTCTCGCTGGCCGGCGTCTACGACGACCGCGAAGGCATCGTCACCGATCCCCTCACCGGCCGCAAGTACAACGACCGCAACAATCTTTCGGGCCGCGCGATCCTGCGCGCCAAGCCTGCCGATACGGTCGAGGTGCTGATCTCGGGCGACTACACCCGCCAGCGCAACGCCGCGACGCTGGGTTACTTGACCGCACCCCTCGTCCAGACCGACTTCGTGCGCGGCGCCGTGGTGCTGGCGCCTGCCGAACCTTATGGCCCCTACAACTACAAGGCCTCGACCAGCCTCGCCCCCGATCAGGGCCAGAAGCTTGACCACTGGGGCGTTTCGGGAACGATCAACGTCGACCTGAGCGACAGCTTCCAGCTTTCCTCGATCACCGCCTATCGCAAGCTCAAGACCGACTTCTTCATCGACATCGACGCCACCCAGTTCGAACTGGGCGATGTGTTCGTCGGCGTGCGGCAGGAACAGTTCAGCCAGGAACTGCAGCTGAAGTACGATGCCGACCAGCTCAAGGGCGTGTTCGGGCTCTACTACCTCAACGAGAACGTCGCCTCGCACCAGGAAGCCTATGCCGACGGCCTGTTCGCCTTCAACGGCGCGCCCATCACCTTCCTGCGCACGATCGACGACAAGCAGGTGACCAAGAGCTACGCCGCATTCGGCCAGCTGACCTACGACTTCACCGAGCAGTTCTCGATGACGGCGGGCCTGCGCTACACACACGAGAAGAAGACCTACAACCGCTGCACGGTGACCGCGTCGACGCTCGGCCTGCTCAACAACATTCGCTACTGCTTCCCGGACAACCTGCCAGCGCCCTTCACCGGCGACAACGACGTCAGCTACGATGCGTGGACGCCGATGGTCAGCCTGTCCTACAAGCCGACGCCGGATACGCTGGTCTATGCCTCGGCGAGCCGCGGCTTCAAGGCCGGTGGCTTCAATGGCCGCGTCAACTCGAACGGCGACATCTCGGTCACGCAGAACGGCGTGACCACGGTGATCCCGAACTTCGAGCCGGAAACCGTGTGGTCCTATGAAGCGGGTGCCAAGGGCACCTTCCTCGATGGCCGCGTCAATGTTTCGGCAGCCGCGTTCTACACCGACTACAACAACTTCCAGGCGCGCGTCGGCAACGGCACCAACGTCGGCCTCGGCGGAAGCTTCCCCGTGCTCAACGCCGGCAAGCTGCGCATCCAGGGCTTCGAGTTCGACATCTCGGTCCGCCCGGTCACGCCGCTGACGCTGTTCGCCTCGGTCGGCTACCTCGATGCCGACTACAAGCGCTTCGACGATCCGCGCCGCCTGCCGCCCGCCGGTGGCGCCGCGTTCAGCTGCAACCCGACCGGCGCGAAGATCACCTGCCGTCCCGCCTTCGCCCCGCCGCTGACCCTGCGCGCCGGTGGCGAATACCGCGTGCCGCTGGGCGAGGCCTCGCTGACGCTGGGCGGCGACGTCCGCTTCGTCGACAAGCAGTACCTCTCGGTCGACAACCGCCCGGGGCTGACCGAAGACGGCTACCTGCTCGGCAACCTCTATGCCCAGGTGGACTTCGACAAGTTCTACCTGCGCGGTGCGGTCAAGAACGTGGGCAACACGCTCTACAAGACCGACGGCCAGGAGTTCAGCTCGGTCGGCAACATCCAGACCGTCTACTACGGCGATCCGCGCACGTGGAACGTCACCGTGGGCGTGCGCTTCTGAGCTGACGCCAGACTTTCCGGCGGGGGCGGGTGCCCTCAATCCTCCCAACACCCGCTTGCGCCACATGAAGCCCCGGCCCGCCACGGCCGGGGCTTTTCGCTGGCGCCGAATGCTCCATTCCCGGCGGTTCTGCGCTTCCGGCGCGGGCAGCTTTGCGCTCTGCTCGAAGGATGGACCTGCACTTCGATTGCACGCAATGCGGCCGCTGCTGCCACGACCTTCGCCTGACGCTGTCGGTGGAAGAGGCGCGCGCCTGGGCGGGGCGTGGCCATCAGGTGGACTTGCTCACCGAGGGCTGGCCGTGGCCGGATGACGACGAGCCCGAAAACCCATTCGACGACGCCGTTCTCCAGTGGCGCAAGGCGACCAGCTTCCCGGTTCTGGTCGGAGACGTTCCGTTCCGGATCAATCTGCGGCTGGTGGCGCGGCACGATGGGCCCTGCCCGCACCTCATGCCAGACATGCGCTGCGGCAACTATGCAGCCCGCCCCCGCATCTGCCGCATCTACCCGCTTGAAAGCCGTCCGTTCGAGCAGGTCCTACCTGCCAGGCGCAAGTGCCCGCCGGAGGCGTGGGGCGATGATCTGCAACTGCTCGAACGCAACGGCCAACCGGCAGCGGTCGAAGCAAAGGCCGTCCTTGCCGCGCACCGTCAGGCGATGATCGACGACGTGCCGCTCAAGGCCGGGCTGGTCTCGGCGCTTGGCTTCACGGAAACCGCCCTAGCTGGCGAAGGCTTGGCCGTGTGCAAGATTGCCCCGCCCGATTTGCTGACCGCGCTCGAGGAAGCCGAATGCAGCCTGTGGGACGCACCGCAGCACTGGACGATCGTCACCAACCGCCAATCGACCGCGCAAACGCTCTGCGATCTCGACTGCCCGGTTCGGCTGGTTCCGGCCGGGCCCGCGTTCCTGCAGGCCTTTGCCGACGAGACCTGATCAGGCCGACTTGGCGCGCGCGCCGAAGCGACCGAACTTGCGGAAGCGCGTCATCCAGCGGGCGAGGAACAGGCCCAGCGGACGCGGCGTCACGCCCAGCGCCTCGATCCCCGGCAGCGTGCCGGAAGCCACGTTCCCGGCCTTGAGCAGCTTCCACTGGTCCGTGCTCATCGGCGCGCCGGGCAGCCACCCGGTCAGCGCCGCGAAGGCGCCCGAGACTGCGTCAGGCAGTTCGACCAGCACCGGGGTGCGGTCAGCCGCCTTGGCGATCCGGCGGTTGAGCTCGCCCATGGTGATAACTTCGGGGCCTGCCAGTTCGTAGGTCTTGCCGCCATGCGCACGCGGATCGGCCAGCGCATTGCCGATGGCCTCGGCAGCATCGTCGACGAAAACCGGCTGCAGCTTTGCCGCAGGCCCGAACACCGGCAGCACCGGCAGCTTGGCCACCAGAGCGCCGAACATGTTGAGGAAGTTGTCGTCCTCCCCAAACAGGATCGACGGACGCACGATCGTCGCGGTCGGGAAAGCGGCCAGCGCAGCCTTCTCGCCTTCGGCCTTGGTACGGGCATAGGGCACGTCCGATCCGGCATCGGCACCGAGCGCCGAGACATGCACGAAGGCCTGTGCGCCTGCCGCCTTGGCCGCCTCGGCAACGCGGCCCACGCCCTGCCCCTGGAGCGAATCGAGATCGCCCGCAAAGGCACCGACCAGGTTCACCACCGCATCCACGCCGGTCAGCGCCGCCGCCACGGTGTGCGGCTTCATCACGTCGGTCGCCACGAACTGGATCTGGCCGAGCGTGCCCAGCGGGCGCAGCCTGAAGGCGCGCTCGGGATGGCGGCTGCACACCCGCAAGCGCGCCCCGCGCGAGAGCAGCTCCTGCGCCAGATGCGTGCCGAAGAAACCGCTGCCGCCGACCAGCGCCACCAGCATGCCTTCGAGATCGCGCGTCCTGCCGTTTGCCATATCGAGCGTGTCCTGATTCACTTGCGCCCGCAGTCCGGGCCGTTTCACGCGACGCCTTTGGCACAGCAGCGGGCGCAGTTTCAATGAGGAAACTCCCGTTCTCCGGCCCGGTTGCAAAAAGAGTTGTCCGTGCGTGGATTTGCCCCGTTGACACCCCGCCGCCCATCCCTTAGTGGCGCCCTCCTACCCGGCGGACGGCGCTTTTGCCTTCCGCCCCGTGCCCAGATGGCGGAATTGGTAGACGCACCAGCTTCAGGTGCTGGCGCTCGCAAGGGCGTGGAGGTTCGAGTCCTCTTCTGGGCACCATTTTTCTTTCCGGACGCATCCGCAAGCGTCCGGAAAAATCCAAGAAAACAGAGGCTTACGACCAGTTGAGCGTCCATCGGCATCCAGCCGAATTCGTTGAAATTGGCGGTACATGACGGTATATCTGACGGTATCAAAACCGACAGAGGTGGCACCATGCTGACCGATCTGGCCGTCCGAAAAGCCGCACCGCGCGACAAGCCCTACAAGCTCTCCGATGGGGGCGGGCTGTACCTGCTGGTGACGAAGGCGGGTCAGCGATACTGGCGGATGGACTACAGGTTCGGTGAAAAGCGGGCCACTGCGGCACTCGGGGTATATCCGACCGTCACCTTGGCCGAAGCACGAGCCAAACGACTGGAGATCAAGAAGCAGATCGCCGAGGGCATCAATCCTGCCGTCAAGCGCAAGATCGACAAGATCACCGGCCCGCTTGCCAATGTGAACAGTTTCAAGGCCGTGGCGGAAGAATGGCTCGACAAAGCCCGACGCGAGGGCCGTGCCGATGTGACCGTGGGCAAGCTGACATGGCTGCTCGAATTCGCCTACCCCATCATCGGAGACCGCAAGGTCGGCGAGATCAAGGCTCCCGAACTGCTGGCAGTCCTGCGCGCGGTTGAGAAGCGCGGGCATTACGAAACCGCACGACGGCTGCGCAGCACCTGCGGACAGGTGTTCCGCTATGCCATCGCCACCGGCCGCGCCGACCGCGACGTTTCAGCAGACCTGCGCGGTGCGCTGATCGTGCCCAAGGTGACGCACCGCGCCGCTATCACCACTCCGAAGGAAGTGGGCGCGTTGCTGCGCGCGATCGACGCCTATTCAGGCTATCCGGTCACTCACGCAGCGCTGCGACTGGCCCCCTATGTCTTCGTGCGTCCGGGCGAACTGCGGCAGGCCGAGTGGAGCGAATTCGACTTTACCCGCAACATCTGGACCATCGCTGCCGACAAGACAAAGATGCGCGTGGCGCACCGCGTTCCGCTAAGCCACCAAGTGCTCGCCATACTGGAAGAGCTGCGCGAGATTACGGGCAACCGCCGCTACCTCTTCCCCGCCCAAGGCAAGCGCGACCGGCCCATGTGCGAAAACACGATCAACCTCGCGCTGCGCCGAATGGGTTTCGACGGGACCACGATGACCGCTCACGGCTTCCGCGCCATGGCCAGCACCCTGCTGAACGAGCAGGGCCATTGGAACCCCGATGCTATCGAGCGCCAGCTTGGCCATGCCGAGACCGATGACGTCCGCCGCGCCTATGCACGCGGCGAGCACTGGGAAGAACGGATCAGGATGATGCAGAGCTGGGCTGACTATCTCGACCAGTTGCGCTCCGGCGCAAAGGTGCTGCAAGGCAGCTTCCGCAAGCCATCAGGCGCTGCGATCGCGTTGCCGGGTTGATCCTGCTGCACCGCTCAGGATCTGCCACCAATCTGTTCAGCTGGCGATTTCCGCATCCAGGTAGGCCTCGACGCGCCGCATACCTTCGAGGCCATCTGCCAGCATGACATCCAGCGCGCAGGCCCCATCAAAGGCCTGGTTAGGTGCATCAATCCACCGCGCAACCCTATCGCTGTCAGCGAATAT
Source organism: Novosphingobium jiangmenense (assembly GCF_015694345.1). Classification (GTDB taxonomy): domain Bacteria; phylum Pseudomonadota; class Alphaproteobacteria; order Sphingomonadales; family Sphingomonadaceae; genus Novosphingobium; species Novosphingobium jiangmenense. The sequence goes on along the minus strand of NZ_JADQDC010000003.1, from coordinate 49,651 downwards.
GCATCGCAATGCGCGATGAATGCCGAGCAGCGCTGCAGCCCGCCCTTCGCCGTTGATAAGCCGCTCGACCATTTCATCTGGAACGCCCCACCGCGCGAGCAGGGTGGCGGCGGCGCGCGCCATCGCCTGGACCTCGGCATCGTCGAATTGAGCGCTGGCGATCGACATGAATAGATCTCATGGCTGCGGCGATCCTTCGTAGCACGGATCCTCCGCTCAAGCTACCAATCAACTTACCGAGCGGTAAGAAATTCCTGATAGACTGCAATTTCAGAGCACATCCTTCCCGATCGGGAAGAAATGCTCTTGAAACTCCACGACACATGTGCAATCTTACCGCTCGGTAAGAATGACATGATAGACAACGCAACCCAGTTCGGCGCCGCTGTTGCTTCCGCCCGCAAGGCCCTTGGCATTACCCAGCGGGAGCTGGCACTCGCCATCAATAGCGGCGAACGCTTCATCGTCGATCTGGAAGCAGGAAAGCCCACCGCCCAACTCGGCAAGGCACTCGCCGCCGCCAAGGCCGTGGGCCTGCGGCTCACCGCAACCGGCATTTCGCAGGCATGACGGTGGACCTTCCGGTTCACTACGAAGACCGCCTGGTCGCCACGATCAGCGCCGACGCGCGGGCAACCCGCCTTACCTATGCGGATGCCTGGACCTCATCTGCTGAGAACTTCCCCATCTCGCTGGCCATCCCGATCCGGCCAGAACCCTATGACGGGGGCCAGGTCCTTCCCTGGCTAATGAACCTCCTGCCGGAAGGCGAACCACTGCGCGCCATGACGCGGGCGCTAGGAGCGGCACCGGAGGACGCACTCGGGCTGATCGCGCAGACCGGCAACGATCTGGCAGGCGCGCTCAGCATCGCGCCGCAGCAACCGCGTGGCGAGCCCGGCTATCGTACGATCCCGGATGCCGGCGCACTTGAAAGGATCATCGAGGAACTGCCCGCGCGGCCCTTTCTGGTTGGCGAGGACGGTGTATCGATGAGCCTTGCCGGCGCGCAGGAGAAGCTGCCGGTGGCGGTCATCGATGGGCAGATCACCGTGCCGATTAACGGCGCGCCGTCTACGCAAATCCTCAAGCCCGACAATCCACGCCTGCCCGGCAGCGTCCAGAATGAAGCGCTGTGCATGGTTCTCGCCCGCCGCATCGGCCTCGCTGTTGCACCGGTGACCACAGGCGTAGCAGGGCAACGTAGCTACCTGCTTGTCGAGCGCTATGACCGGACAGGCACCGGCAACAATGTCCGCCGCCTGCATCAGGAGGATTTCTGCCAGGCTCTCGGCCGGCCGCCTGCAGCCAAGTACGAGTTCAACGGCACCGGCACACGCGGCCCTTCAATCGCCGACATGTTCGCCCTTGTCCGGCAGCATATGACCGCGCGTGACATCACCCGGCTGCTCGACGCCGTGATCTTCAATATTGCGATCGGCAACGTTGACTCTCACGCCAAGAACTACTCGATCCTGCTCGGCCCGGGCGCGCCGCAGCTTGCCCCGCTGTATGACCTGATGTCCGGCCTTGCCTGGACGAACATCACCCAGAACCACGCCCAGGCGATAGGCGGGCAGCGCCGCGGCCGCCACATCTACGGTCGCCACTGGCGGCGCATGGCCGAAGCTGCAGGACTGGCAGCGCGGGGAACTGTGCAGCGGGTGGAGCAGGTGACGGCACGATTGCTGCGCGAGCTGCCCGCAGCAGCCGAGGAAGTGGCAGCAATGCCAGCCAGTTCGTCGATGCTGGAAGTCTTCGCAAAGGAGATCGAGGAACGGGCGACTGAGGTCAGGGCGCATGCCGGAAAGGAAGGCCTGCCCAACGACGGCGAAGTGCCCACGGACGACGTCCCGACGATCGGCGCGAGTGCCTATTCTGCTGACGGGGGAGCGCGAGCGTCATGACCAAAGGCATCTTCGTTCATCGGACTGACTCGATCTACGACGACAGTCCGGCGGAGCAGTATCAGTTCCCACGTCAATACCTGACCCGCGTCAACGCCTGCATTGGCGATTGGATTATCTACTACGAGCCGAGCAAGATCCGCGACACGCGCGGGTACTTCGCAGCGGCCAAAGTTGCGCATGTCGTGCCGGACCCAACCGCCAGCGACATGTATCTCGCCCTGATCGAACCCGGTACCTACCTGGACTTCCCCAACCCGGTCCCGTTCAACGGCCCCCTGGGGCTAGTCGAACGCGGAGTTCTCAATGAGCAGGGCAAGATTTCGGGTCGCGCCCAATCCGCAGTCCGGCCCCTATCCATTGAGGACTTCAACCGCATCATCGACCTTGGCCTTGCGGACGATGACAGCTTCCTACCGAGGATCGACGAGGCGTCCGACAATATGCTTCGCGAAGAACGTTCGCCGTTCCAGTTCGAGATCCAGCGCGACCGCGTGGCACATCTCGGTTCAAGGCTGGTCCGTGATCGTCTGTTCCGCCGCCGTGTGGTCGAGGCCTATGACGCCCGCTGCGCGGTAACCGGGCTGAAGCTGATCAATGGCGGCGGCCGCGCCGAGGTCGAGGCAGCCCATATCCGCCCCGTTGATCGCGGCGGGCCTGACATCGTCACTAACGGTATTGCCCTTTCGGGAACTGTCCATTGGATGTTCGATCGGGGCCTAATCGGATTGAACGACGATCTCGAAATTCTCGTCAGCCGGCAGGCGAACGACCCTGACAGCATCCGCTCGCTGATCAACAGGACCGGCTTCGCCATCCCACCACAGCGACCACTAGAGCGCCCGCATCCGGCCTTCCTGGCCTGGCATCGAGAGCATTGTTTCAAGCACTGACAAAACCTGCATCAGGCGCCGCAGCGGCTGCGACTCCTAAGGAATGTGATTCGGTGTCGCCTAGTCTGTTGCAGGAAAATGGTCGGCCAGAAACTCAAAAGCTGGGTACAGTGTAGAGCACACCGTACGCCGCCATGCGGCAGAAAGAGATTGTTAAGCAATAGGTTACGCGAAGTTGTTCCTCTACAAGGAGGAGCAAGTCAATGCAAGCAAATGGCTATCTGCTACCAGCGAATGAAGCCACGAATCATTCTCAGGCCCGGTCCGGTGATGGGCCTGGGAGTGGTGAAAAGGCAAAGCCGAGCAATCGAGTTCGGCTCAACGGCAATATTGTTCGGCGCAAACCGGGCAAGCGTCTCAGGGAGTATTGGGATGTTGACCTGCCGGGCTTTGGCCTGCGGGTAAATCCCGGCGGCAGGCGGACATGGTTTGTCCTGTTCCGCCAGCGCGGCAAGCTGCGGCGCGTGTCGCTGGGAACCTCCCGTGACATCTCGCCCGCCACGGCTCGCCGCCTCGCGCGGGCGAAGCTGGCCGAGGTGGCGCTCGATGGGTTGCCGACACGCAAGAAGGCCCGCGCCGCGCAGAAGAGCGATGCGCCCCTGCTGCGCGACTACGCCGAGCGCTTCTGGGCTGACTATTCGCGACACTGGAAACCATCGACCCGAAAGCGCAACGAGAGCGCCATCTTCAAGGAAATCCTCGGCGCTTTCGGCGACCGGCGGATTGACGACCTGGCGAAGGGCGACATCCTGTTCTGGCGCGACAGCTTCGTTGAGCGGCCCGGCGTGTTCAACCGCACCTTGCCAGTGTTCTCCGTGATGATGGGTTATGCCGAGCGCCTTGGTCTGCGTCCGCGCGGCTCGAACCCTTGCAAAGGCACGCCGAGATACAAGCGTAAACCGATGGAGCGGTTTCTGTCACCACACGAATATGCGCGGCTTGCCACGGCATTGCAGGACTATGAGGCCGAGCAGCCGCTCTATGTCGCGGCGATCCGCCTGCTGATCTTCACCGGCGCACGTTGCGGCGAGATCGAGCAACTGCGCTGGGAATGGGTGCAGGAACCGCGCCTGATGCTGCCGGACAGCAAGACCGGCGCGAAGATCGTCTATCTCAACCGGCAGGCCGTAGATGTAATCGCAGCCCTGCCAAATCGGAAACCAACCGGTCTGCTGTTTCCCTCGTTCCGAAATCCCGACAAGCCGATCACGCTCGGCATCCATTGGTCGAAGATCCGCAATCGCGCAGCGTTGCCGGATGTGCGGCTTCACGACCTGCGCCACAGCTTCGCTTCGGTTGCGATCCGCGACAGCATCTCGCTGATGGTGATCGGCAAGCTGCTGGGTCATGCGCTGGCAGAAACGACGACCAGATATGCCCATCTGTCCGACGAGATCGTCGCCGACGCGGCAGAGCGCGTATCCGGCTCCATCGCGCGCCTGATCGGAGTCGGACAATGAACGCGCTTACCCTGCGGGGGATCGTCGCCGAGGAGTTGGGCAGTCTCCGGCTCCATGTGATTGGCAAGTGTGGTGGCTTGGGTGAGCTGCGCAAGACGTGCTGGACACGCGAACTGCTCGGCTTCGGGACGCGGCATTATGCGAGCGGACGCAAGGTCTATATCGTCCAGGCTCGCATGGAAGGGCGCACGCGCACGGTGACGATCGGCAACGACAAGGTGCTGCGCCGTGCGCAGGCAATGGATGTGGCGCGCCGCGTCCTGCTTCGCGCCCAGACCGGCGACAACCCGGCGGAGGAGCGCAAGCAGCTGCGCAAGGTCCCATCCTACCGGGACTTCCTCAAGACCTACTGGGACCGTGTGTCGCCCAAATGGAAACCTTCCACGCTCTACACCCACCGTTACTACAAGCGGAAATATCTCGACCGCGCGTTCGAAGGCCTGTTCCTCGATGAGATCGAAGAACGCCATGTGCAGGAATGGTTCAACCGGATCACCAACACAGGCGGTCCCGGTGCTGCCAACCGTTGCGGTGAAATCCTGCGCGCCATGTTCAACAAGGCCGAGCAATGGGGCGTGCGGCCCGAAGGGTCGAACCCTTGCCTCTATATCCGCAAGAACAAGGGCCGGAAGTGCGAGCGCTTCCTGTCCGATCAGGAGTTCAGGCGGATCGGGGAAGTGCTCAACCGGCACGGCAAAACCTTTCCGCTGCATTGCGCCGCGATCAGCCTGCTGATCCTAACTGGCTGCCGCAAGTCGGAGATCACGTGTCTCAAATGGAGCGAAGTGCGAGGGAGGCGCTTGCTGCTGACCGACAGCAAGACTGGCCCGCGCACGGTCTGGCTGGCCGAAGCGGCTGCATCCATTCTTCACGCCCTGCCGCGCCGTGAGAAGCAGCGCTATGTGTTCTGGAACCCGGCAACACAGCACCCGATTACCGACATCGGGAACCTGTGGAGCAAGCTGCGTGACGAAGCGGGCCTACCCGGCGTTCGCATCCATGATCTGCGGCACAGCTTTGCCAGCCATGCCGCCGCCCATTCGGAAACTCTGCCGATGATCGGCAAGCTGCTGGGCCATGCCGATGTGCGCACGACGACCCGCTATGCTCACCTTGACGATGGTCATGTCATCGAGGCAGCACAGCGCATCGGCAACCTGATCGAGCAAAACATGAGCGGCTCATATTCATTGATCCATAACACTAAGTATGATAGTGGGCCGTTGCTGCATGACTGAGAACCCGCGCATCCGCATCTACGCCAACCGCTGGTTCGCCAAGTTCGCTGCAAAGGAAAAGATCGGCGATGCCATGCTTGCTGATGCCGTGCATCGGGCCGAATCCGGCCTGATCGATGCCGATCTTGGCAGCGGCCTCATCAAGCAGCGCATCGCGCGCCAGGGCGGCGGCAAGTCGGGCGGCTATCGCTCGATCCTGATCTTCCGTTCGGGCGAGCGGGCCATATTCGTGTTCGCCTTTGCCAAGAGCGACAAGGCAAACCTGAGTGCGGCAGAACTGAAGGTCTATCGCAACGCGGCCAGCATCATGCTGGAGCTGGGCGAGAACCAGATCGAAACCGAAGTTGAAGCAGGCCGATTGGTCGAGGTGAAAGACGATGAGCAAGGCTAAGGCAAAGACCTACAAGAGCGAGGCGATGGCCGCTGTCCATGAAATGATGGAAGGCCTCCACGACGCAGGCAGCATCGACAAGCGCACCATGCGCGAGTTCGACGAGGCTTGCCTTGCGCCCGCGCCTGTCCTGTCGCCTGACGAGATCAAGGCGATCCGGGAGGCAGAGCATGTGTCGCAGCCCGTGTTCGCGCGCTATCTCAACGTGTCGAAGAACCTGGTTTCGGACTGGGAGCGCGGGGCGAAGAAGCCAGGAGGTCCTGCACTGCGGCTGCTTTCGATCATCCAGCGCAGCGGTCTGGATGCAGTGGCTTGAATTGGGCCGGTTGCTGAATGGCAAGTTCTAAGTTGCGAGTGTTGGAAAGCTGCCGTTCGATTAGACGCACGAACACTGCCAGCATTTGGCCACAGGCTCATTCCGAAACTTAGTTTCAGAAGCTTAGGTCTGACAGAGGCGCGACATTGATTTCGTGCTGCGCGACGCAATTACCCAAGCTTGCCATGTTCAGGTCACGTGCCGGGCACTCTCACCCGAACGAAGATGTAGCTTTCTGATGTCTGGCCATTGGGATGGCGGCTTGTATAGCGCACCTGCACGGGCCCTCGGAAGGTCGTGCCAAGCCTACGAAGTCGCAGGAAGTCAGGCTCGATCGGCACTGCGGATGCTGAAAGATCGACAACCAGTGAGGAGGGTACGCTAGACGTCGCGCTGACCAGAGTCCTGGTCGCAGGTTCGAAAGTGAACGGGGCTATATCGTTGCAGCTGGGATAACGACGATTCACACTCGTGCATCCGGACAGTATTGTTGAATCGTCGGGAACGAGCACTTCAGCATAATCGGGAACTGCCATGAAGAGGCCAGGTACGGGTGCCTGCAACCGTGCAAATGCCGCAGCAGTCTGGCGCATTTGCACGGCATCAATTGCAGCGATGCGTGCGGTGCTGGGATTAGGCCAGCTGCTGGAAAGCATCCTGTAATCAACCATGACATCGAAACGGAAGGTCCATGCCCAACCCCGCACCGTATCGGAACTGGTAAGATCGGTGGGGATCGCAGCATTGTAACGCGCCATCAGGCTGGCCATCTCATCAAGCTGTGCTGACGGCCTTCCAAAACGATCCATGCTTCGGTCAAGCACAGCGCGAATAGTTGCGGGGTTCGTCAGATCGAGCTGGCCGCTCGCGGCAATCTGCTGAGCCATATATCGCGGGCCATCGAGCATATTGACCGAATAATCTACCGGGTCTCCATTCGTGTCCTTGAGTACGGCGGCCATCGCCAGCAATTGCAGGTTAACCCGAGTTAGTTGGGTTGCGTTATGGCGAGTGTCGGCGTCACTACTGGCCAAGCCCTGTGCTGGATTGAAGGTGGTTAAACCGATGGAACCACGCAGCGAATTCGGGCCTGTATCGAGACCCAAAGCGCTTCGCACGCTACCTTCAGACCCCACAGCATCTACCAGTGCTGTAAGGGGTGAGATGACTGTAGCGCCAGCGGGAGCCCTCATTTGCGAGAAGAATAGTGCGGTTAAAGTGTCAATTCCGGTCGCCTGCATCCGAAAGGTGGCGCTTGTAGGAATGGTCCCCTCGTGTATCTCGGGAGCAAGCGTACTGATTGAACGACCGAAACGACCGTCGATCGATGTGCTGCTGAGCACGTCTCCGGCATCACCGAAGGAGCCTGAACCGTTGCTATCGAAGCTTATGCGCCCAATCATTGCCCCCGTGGCAGACGCGGCAAAGACTGCCGTGGCTGCTCCACCCGTTGATGTGGGCGAGGGCGTGGGCGTCGGCGTCTGGCCACCTCCTACTGTTACTGGTGGAGCGGAAGCTCCTGAAGAGTCACCCCCTCCACATCCAGCCGTAACGAGGCACAGCCCCGAGCAAAGTGCTGCAAACAAATATTTATTTTGCATGTAGAGCGAAAACTCGACCATTCGTGAGATGGGCCTAAGTTTAGAGGGGTTTGTCATTAATAGTCAAGATGCAAGAGGTCGATCGAAGTTTGCGAGCATGAAGCGGCCCCCAAAATGACCGGACAGGACCTCACACTTATGTAAGAGTGAGGCATATGACCGACAGTAGTCCCAGGAACTATGTGCATGCGGAGGTTCTCGGAGGGGTTCAGCGCCGTAGGCGCTGGCCCCCGGAAGAGAAGCTCCGCATCGTCGAAGAGACCTTCCTTCCCGGCAACAGCGTGTCGCTGGTGGCGCGCATGCACGGGGTGGCGCCCAACCAGCTGTTTGGCTGGCGCCGACAGGCGGCAAGCGGCGCCCTGACCGCCACCCGTGCCGGCGGCGAGGTGGTTCCGGCGAGCGAGTATCGCGCGCTCGAGAACCAGGTGCGCGAGCTGCAGCGCATGCTGGGCAAGAAGACCATGGAGAACGAGATCCTGCGCGAGGCGATCTCGCGCGTGGCGGGTCCCAAAAAAACGGCATTGCGCACGCTCTCGTTGCCGGAGGGCGACCTGTGAGCGCAGTGGCGAGTGCGCTCGGCGTCTCGCGGCAGCATCTCTCGTCAGCCAGGCGCAAGGCCCCTGCGCGCCGCCGCGGCCGACCCCCGCTGCCCGAGGAAGATCTCGTCGCGCGTATCCAGGCTCTGATCGCCGAACTGCCGACCTATGGCTACCGCCGGATCCACGCGATCCTGCGGCGGCAGGCACGCAATGGCGGGCTATCTGCGCCCAATGCCAAGCGGGTCTACCGGGTGATGAAGGTGCATGGCCTCCTGCTACAGCGCCATAGCGGAAAGGGTGACGAGCGCCGCCACGACGGGCGGGTCGCGGTCGATACCCGCAACACCCGCTGGTGCTCCGACGGCTTCGAGATCGGCTGCGACAACGGCGAGAAGGTGCGCGTCGCCTTCTCCCTCGACTGCTGCGATCGCGAGGCCATGGGCTTCGTTGCCACCACTGCCGGCATATCCGCCGAGGATGTGCGCGATCTGATGACCGCCACCGTGGAGCATCGCTTCGGCCGTGTGAACAAGCTGCCTGCCACCATCGAATGGCTGACGGATAACGGCAGCTGCTACACCGCCAAGGAGACCCGCCGCTTCGCACGCGAGATCAACCTCAGGCCGCGCACAACCCCCATCGAAAGCCCGCAATCGAACGGCATGGCCGAGGCGTTCGTGCGCACCATGAAGCGCGACTACGTCCGCGTCGCCGAAAAGCCCAACGCCAGAGCAGTCCTCAACCAGCTGCCCAGCTGGTTCCACCACTACAATACCGTTCACCCCCATCGCGCACTTGGCTACCTCGCCCCGCGCGAATACATCAACCGTTCAACCAGTGAGGAACTGTCCGGGAATTAAGGGGCAACGACAGAGCAATGTACCTTTGAAAATCATTCATTTCAAAATGGCGGCATTTTTTCCTTAAGATAATAGCGTGTCTATGCCATTTAATTCGCGATTTCGTTCGGTCCTCTGCAATTTTCGCGTTGAGATTAAACTGCCGCATACATAGCAGCACCGTAACGACAAACTTCCTTGTCTGGCCAGCCGCACCATATGGTAGCTATGTCCGCTTTGTGGCAGCCAACGGGCGATCAGCTATGACCGGGATGGCGCGCAAAGCCGCCGCCGCTTGTAGTCGAAACCAATCCCTTGACTCGCATTACTATCTAGCAGATATTTCTGTCATGACAGAAAAAACTATCGAGTCGCACAAGCTGCCCGCCGCCGTGGAGGCGTTCGTGCTGCGCTGGGGTGATCTCGGCGGCCAGTGGGGCGTCAATCGCTCAGTCGCGCAAATTCAAGCGCTGCTGCTGCTCTCCGATCGCCCGCTCACGGCTGAAGAGATCGCCGAAAAGCTTGGCATGGCGCGTTCCAACGTCTCCAACAGCATCAAGGAACTGTTGAACTGGAAGCTGGTCACTCGCGTTCCTGTGCTCGGTGACCGGCGCGATCACTACGTTGCCGAAACCGACATGTGGCAGATGGCAAGCAAGGTCGCGCAGGGGCGTAAGGAGCGCGAGATCGACCCGATGGTGGCAGCCATTCGGGCGGCGATGGAGGGAATCGACGATCCGCGTATCAGCCCCCTGGTCCGTCAGCGGCTGCATGGGATGCACGATTTCATCAACACGGTGGAGGGCTGGTACAACCAGATGATCCACGTCCCTCCGCAGCAGATCATGCGGCTAATCCGGCTTGGATCGAAGGTTGTTAGCCTGCTGAAATTTGTCGGTCGCAAGGATGCGTCCGCCAAAGAAGATGCGTGAAAAAAATTTGAGCCCAGATTTCTCTCAATACAGAAATAACTAGCCAAACAGGAGATCGGGAGATGCAGAACATAGTGAGGGAACTCCCCGATCGACAGACGGGCAAGCCCGCTGCCAGCGGGGCAAACGAATTGATCGACTTGCGCTTCCGCCAATTGCTTGGCGCGCAGGAATGGGCGTCTCTTCCAGATGCTGTCCGCCGCCGCTTCGGCAAACGCCTCGGTGTCGGGCATTCTGCCAATTATGCCGGACAGGTTTTGTCTTGCCGGATGAATATCAGCGGTTGGATTCTGGCCCAGGCTTGTCGACTGATTGGCGCCCCGCTCCCGCTGGAGCGCGAGGGCGGAGTTGCTGCCATAGTCAGCGTCACCGAAGACGGCGTGAGCGGGGGCCAGGTCTGGACTAGGGTTTACGCGCGCAAGCGCGGTTTCCCGCAAGTGATCCATTCCGCCAAGCGCTTTGCCGGGCCTACCGGCCTGGAGGAATATCTCGGCGGGGGCTTCGGCATTGCGCTTTGCGTCAGTGCGATTGAGGGCGGTATCCGCTTCTCGAGCGATCACTATTTCTTGCAGCTGGGGCGCATCCGGCTGCGCATGCCGCGCTGGCTCGCGCCGGGCGTGCTGACCATTGACCATGCTGATTGCGGCGGAGGAAGCTTCACCTTCACGCTTGCCCTGCGTCACCGCCTTTTGGGTGAGGTGATGCACCAGCACAGCCGCTTTTGCGACCAATCCGACAACCAGGGAGGGCCTGCCCATGACTGACATTCTCTGGATCGCCGTCTTCGCCCAAATGATGATGGGCGCCTTCGATACCATCTATCACCATGAGGGTACCGAGCGCCTGGCGTGGCGGCAGTCGCAACGGGTTGAGCTGGCCCTACATGGCGTGCGCAACCTTGCCTATGCGGTGATGTTTACCGCGCTTGGCTGGTTCGAGCCAAAGGGCCTGTGGGCGGTCGCACTTCTGGCCCTGCTGGCGGGCGAACTGGTCATAACATTGTGGGATTTCGTGGAGGAGGATCGCACCCGCCACCTGCCCGCGACCGAGCGCATAACGCACACGCTTTTGACGCTGAACTACGGCGTGATCCTTGCAATGCTGGTTCCTTGGCTTGTCGGGCTGGCGGGCAACGAGACCGGGCTTGCCCCGACATACTACGGTCTGATGAGCTGGTTCTGTGCCGTCGCGGCATTTGGGGTGATCGTCTCGGGGCTGCGCGATCTCGCTGCCGCCCGCCGCACGGTCCGGTTGACCGAGCGTGATCCCGCCAGCCTTGTAGCTGCTTTGCCTGCGCACCAATCAGTTCTCGTGACCGGTGGAACGGGCTTTATCGGCAACAGGCTGGTGACGGCGTTGATCGCCGCCGGTCACAACGTCACTGTGTTGACCCGCGACCGAGCAAAGGTCGTCCCGCTTGCAGCTGCCGGGCCGGTTCGCTGCGTAACCTCGCTGGACGAGATCGCAAGTGAGACACTCATCGATGCGATCGTGAACCTGGCCGGAGAGCCCATTTCCGATACGCCGTGGACAAAGGCCAAGCGCCTGCGGATCATCCGTTCGCGCTTGGAAACCACCTACGGGATTGCCCGACTGATCGAACGGTTGGACCGCAAGCCCGCTGTGCTTGTCAGCGGCTCAGCCATTGGCTGGTACGGATTGCGCGGAGACCAGCCTTTGACCGAAGCGAACCTTGGCACGCCCTGTTTCTCCCGACGTGTCTGCGTCAGCTGGGAACGCGCGGCGAAGCGCGCCGAGAGCCTTGGCGTGCGTACAGTGTATCTCCGCACAGGGCTGGTCCTTGACCGAAGCGGCGGCATGCTCGCGCGCTTGCTGGCTCCCTTCGAGTTCGGCCTGGGTGGCCGGTTTGGCGACGGATGGCATTGGATGAGTTGGATCCATCGCGACGATATCGTACGCCTCATCTGTCATGCCATCGCGAAGGATGAATTGGCAGGTCCGGTCAATGCCGTCGCGCCTGAACCCGTTACAAATAGGCGCTTCACTGGCGCACTGGCGGCGGCGCTATCACGCCCGGCAATGGTTTCAATTCCCGCGTGGCCCTTACGGGTTGCTCTGGGGGGCTTCGCAGAGGAACTGCTGCTTAGCGGACAGCGCGTCATTCCCGATGCAGCCATGCGCAGCGGGTTCGTCTTTGAATATGCAACGATCGATGCGGCACTCGCCCAGATCGTTGGCAAGCCCAATAGGGAGGCTTCAAATGGGGTTGCGGTCACATATTCGGTAGTTGCAAAAGCATGACGATGCCAGTTGACCTATCGCCCGGTTTGTTTCTGCGACGCGTCCTCGTTTCGCGCGTGCAGGCAGTGTTCAATGACCGGGAAAAGGGCGAGACCCCCGTCGTCCGGTCACGCGGAGCCTTGTTCGAACCGGAGTCCGTTATCTGGCGCGTTCACGGCGATGTGACCACCATGATGATCGGCGGAGTTACCGCTTTGCTCATGCAGATGCTGCACCCGGCGGCGCTAGCCGGTGTCTGGGACCACAGCACGTTTCGCAACGACATGATCGGGCGCTTGCGCCGTACGGCAAGGTTTATTGCGGTCACCACCTACGCGGAACGCGAGCTTGCTGAACGGGCAATCGAAGAGGTCAAGGCGGTCCACGAACACGTGCAAGGCGTACTGGGTGATGGGACGCCCTATCGGGCGGGTGATCCGCGTCTGCTGGCATGGGTTCATGTCTGCGAGACGATCGGTTTCCTTGATGCATGGATTGCCTACGGCGAACCGCGAATGTCGCCCTCAGACCAGGACGCCTATGTAAAGCAGGCGGGGCTCGTCGCTCGCGCGTTAGGTGCTGATCCTGTGCCAGAAACGCGGGCTCAGGCTGAGGCACTGATCGAAGAGTTCATGCCAGAACTGCGCGCCAACGATCGCACGCACTCCGTTGCCGGAATGGTACTCTCCCAGCCTTCCCCTTCGCTGGCTGCATCGCCCGCGCAGCATCTGCTTATGCAGGCCGCAGTAGACCTGCTGCCCTCCTGGGCCAAGGCTATGCACAACAGGCGGCTGCATGGGCCAGCTCGACCGCTTGTTCGGGCCGGGGCGCTGGCCATTACCCGAACGCTTCACTGGGCGTTTGTAGATGCTCGCCGAACGCCGACGGCGGCATGACCTGCGCACCATCGGATCCCTACGATACGGACCCCTCAGATGAGCCAGGTCGGATGGCCATTTGCTACAAATGCGTGGTTTATAGGCAGGAGATGTTTGATCGAATGGCTATCACTCAAGCCCGATTTGGGCTAGGAAATCCGCGTGAAACCAAGACCTTTGCCATCGGAAATCGGGCAGGGAAGTGGTTGATCACATCGGTCCAAATAGGGAACAACTTCGCGCACACCGTACGCGACAAATCGCAGGGAAGACTGGAAATAAAACATTATATAACAGTAATTTGGTGCGTATCTGAGAAATTGGCAGCTTCTCCGTCAAATCTGACTTGCGATCAGTCTTGGGCATTCCCGCAAATCACATATGGCCGAAAGGCGAGGAAATGCGCCAGTTCCAGCGAGCTTGACTGCGCCATCGAACATAAGTAGAACAAACTTGCCTTTCGCAGTGTGATCCAGGCTCCACCAGCATGGAGTCCAGCATGACACGCAATGTTTCCATCCAGACCTATCTGCCCAAGCACGTCGCCGCCTGGGTTCAGGATGAAGCCACCCGCGCCAAGCAAAGCCGCAGCCAGTGGATCGGTGCCATCGTCACGGACCTGTTCCAGGGCCAGGAGCTGCGTGAGGAGGCGAGGCAGAACGCCGAGTTCATCAAACGCCGTCTGGTCTTCATCATGTGCGCTCTCGATGGCCTTCTGCTTGCCCATCCCGATGCGACCCTCCGGACTAAGGTGCACGAAGCGCATAAGCGGCAGCTCGACAAGCTTGCGCAGGAGAAGGGCGAATGAGGCGCCGGGAAGCCAAGGCGTCTGCAAAGGACGAACAACTCGACCTCCCATTCGATCGTCGCACGAGGAGGGCCCGAACCAACGGCGCCGAACCGCTCGCCGTCCGGATTCCCGACGCCGTGCGGATGACTGGAATAGGTCGGTCAAAGCTCTACCAGTTGATTGCGTCAGGGGAGCTGGAAACGGTCAAGATTGGCAGATGCACGCTGATAACGTTAGATGCGCTCAAAGGCCTGCTGGCCAACGCACAGTCTCCGAATTCCAAGTGAAATCAATTGGATTTGTTGTGGCGAGCGTAGCATCTCAATTAGGTTACAACGGGGTCCGGTGCGCGATGGCGGCGCTCAAGCGTCAACGGGATTGCTATCTTTTCATGTGTGGGTGACCGCCCCCTCTTGGAACTTCGCCATGGCCTCAGACCAACCAGATCGCTAAGAGGGATGTCAAAATCGCGCGTGGGGAAATTGGAATGGAAGTATCTGAAATCGTTCAGAGGGGTCTAGACGCAAAGCTGATTGCAATTGATGCCGACCAGAAGAGCGTTTCCTACCGCGCCCAAAATAAGAAGTACCGCCTGAGCGATCCTGAGGAGATCGTCCGTGCCGGTGCTTATGTCGCTTTGATCCTTGACTATGGATACCCAGCTGACCAGCTTGATATTGAATTTCCGGTTCCACATCGCGTTCCGAGCCTGACCGCCGACATTGTTGTCTTCAAGGACAAGGCGCGGAAGACCCCTTACATCGTCGTAGAGTGCAAGCGAGAAGAAGCCAGCAAGGGCGAACTGGATCAGGCTGTTGAACAGGGCTTCGGCTATGCCAATTCCTTGAAGGCAGAATTCATGTGGATGACGTCTGGCATCCGCAATGACTATTTCAAGGTTGCCGGGTTCGGCGGCATGGAGCGGGCCGAGAACCGAGAGCCGGACATCCCCCGCTTCGGCAAGGCGGATGTCGCGGCAGCCCGCTTCACAAAGGGCGGCGTCAACGGCTTCGAGCTGAAAGTCGTCCAGGAAACCGAACTGACCCGAAAGTTCAAACAGGCGCACGATGCCCTTTGGGCGGGCGGCAAGCGGAACCCGGCAGAAGCGTTTGATGAGCTCGACAAGCTGATCTTCTGCAAGATATGGGATGAGCGTGCGCCGCGTAAGCCGGGCGAGCCCTATGACTTTCAGGTTTTCAAAAGCGACCGCGACAAGGGCGATGACCTGAAAAGGCGCATTCAGGCAATTTACGAACAGGGGCGCGCCAAGGACAAGGAGGTGTTCCAGGACGACATCCGCCTGTCTAATGCCGAGCTGCAAACAGTGGTTGGCTATCTGGCCGACACGAACCTCAGCGAAACCGACCTCGACAGTAAGGGCCGCGCGTTCGAAACGTTCATGACCGGCTTTTTCCGCGGTGAGTTCGGTCAGTATTTCACGCCACGCAACATCGTGAAATTCATCGTCGATGCGCTGCCAATCACAAATGAAAGCGCAGTGATCGACACGTCATGCGGCAGTGGCGGATTCCTGCTGCATGCTCTCGACAAGGTGCGCCGACAGGCGGACGCGATGGCTGAAGATGGCTATTTCACTAAGGGGGACCGCCAGCACTGGAAGCACTGGCACGATTTCGCCGAGAACAATCTGTACGGGATCGAGATTTCGGAAGGGATCGCCCGCACTGCCAAAATGAACATGATCATCCATGACGATGGTCATACCAATGTCATTTCACATGACGGGCTGGAATCGATCGATGCCATGCGCCTCGCGACCGGCAACCAGGGGTTCATCCCTGAGTCCTTTGATTTCATCATCACCAATCCGCCGTTTGGCTCCAAAGTTAAGCTGGCGGAGAAGGGCTACCTTCAGAACTACGATCTTGGCAGGAAGGACATCGACTGGGTCGACGCCAAGATGAACAATGTCCGTGTCGTGCAGAAAGACGCGGGCAACGGTGAGGTCATCCGCTTGACCTTCACCGAAAAGAACCGCGATCAGCAGACCACCGAAGTGCTGTTTATCGAGCAGTGCCACCGCTTTCTAAAGCCCGGCGGCTACATGGCGATGGTCATCCCGGACAGCATCCTGACCAATTCGTCGATGCAATATGTTCGCAACTGGATTGAGGAGCATTGGCGGATCGTCAGCGTGGTTTCGCTGCCGCAGTTCGCCTTCGCCGCCAATGGGGCGGGGGTGAAAAGCTCGGTGCTCTTCCTCAAGAAGCACGACGCCAAAACGACTACTGCCATCCAGCGGATCAAGGAACAGGCACAGGACAAGCTGCATGATGCGAAGGACGGCGGGAACGCGCTCGAAAAGCTGATTGCCGAGAAGAAGCTGGTGCTAAAACGCGGGGATGCAGAGTGCCAGCGCATCGATGCGGAGATGATCGCAAAGGCCGAGGCACTGTCCGAACAGGGCACTCTGACCCCAGCGATCCGCAAGGCTTTGAAGGCCGAGGCTGAGGCCGCAAAGATCAAGCATATGGAGACCGATGCGTTCGCGCAGTGGAAGGCCGACACCAATGATGATTACAACGAACGCATTGAAAACCTGCGCGAGGCACTGAACGACAAATATCTGGCCGAGGTGAAGGCCAGGGTTTCTGACTATGAAATCTACATGGCGATTGCGGAGGACATTGGCTACGACGCCACTGGACGCCCAACCGCGACCAACGAGCTTGAGGCAGTGGCGACAGAGCTAAGTCGCTTCATTGCCCATATCGAGGCGGGAGCGACGCGCCCTTTTGTCTAAACCCCGATCTCGACGGAGAACGTTTCTTCGTCGTGGGTTGGGGTGAAATGACAGGTCGCCATGACGCCCGCTACTATCTGCCGAAGTTCACACGGCTTGAGGAACGTGTCGCTGCACGGGCGACTGGCAAGCTCCGTGACTATAGTCGGCAATCTGCTGGCGGTGCTACGCCCAAGGCTGAGGAAAAGGAGAAGTACTACTCGGATGATCCAGAAACGGGCATTCCGTTCATTCGGGTGCAAAATCTTTCTGTTTCCGGTGAGCTTTCGCTGGATGATGTAAAGCTGATAAACCTTGAGACGCACCATGGCATGCTGGCGCGCAGCCATGTCGGGCCGGATGATCTGTTGACGAAGATCACCGGCGTTGGTCGAATGGCAGTGTCGTCAGTTCCACCTCCCGGATTTCAAGGCAACATAAACCAGCACCTTGTTCGGATTAAAACCAAGGATCGCCACACAAGCGAGGTCCTGGCAGCTTATCTGAACACTGATATTGCCGAACAATTGGCGACGCGGCGTGCAACAGGTGGAACGAGACCCGCGCTTGACTATCCGGCGTTGCGCTCCATCCCGATCATTTTTGATGAGCGTATTTTGCCTGTTGTTCGATCAGCGCGAGAGAGGCGAAACCAGCGCCTTGGAGAGGCCGCTGCGCTGCTGGCATCGATTGACGATTATCTCCTTTCCGAACTCGGCATCACATTGCCGCCGGAAACCGAAAACACGCTGGCCGACCGCACCTTCCACGTCCGCGCCCATGAACTCGGCGGATGGCGGTTTGACCCGCCAGTTCATAAATCGAAGTTCTCTTTGACTTCTGAAAAACTGGACTCAGTGCCTCTGAGCCGGGTTTGCAATGTCAACCCGCTCACATCATTCGGCGGGCTGCACGACAATGATATGGCGGGCTTTGTCCCCATGGACGCTATATCCGATCGGCTCGGGATTGTTGAATACCTTGGCGAACGGCGGGTCGAAGAATGCGTAGGATACACAACCTTCCGCGATAACGATGTGCTTTGGGCAAAGATCACGCCGTGCATGGAGAACGGGAAGTCCGCTGTCGTCCGGGGCCTGACCAACGGGGTCGGTTTCGGATCGACCGAGTTCCATGTAATTCGGCCGCGGAACTCTGCTGTAATGCCTGAATATGTCCACGCGCTGCTGCGCATGGGCCGACTCCGCAGAGAAGCCAAACGTTTCTTCACCGGCTCGTCTGGTCATCGACGTGTGGATGAAGACTTTCTAAAAAAACTGATCGTGCCGGTTCCGCCGGTAGAAACGCAGGAACGGCTTGTGCAGGAAATTCGTGCCAGACGTGAGCAGGCGATTGAGCTTCAGAACGCCGCCGCCGCCGAATTGGAAGTCGCCAAGCGAAAGATTGAGGCGGTCTTGTTAGGAGACGCTGCATGAGTGTCACATTTCGCGGCGCCTATGAGATGTCGCTAGGCGGCTTCCCCTGCATCCGCGGCTATGCCAGCCTGCGCGACATTGCCCTCTGCTCCTTTCCCGACCCCGCTTACCAGCGCGAGCTGCGGCCAGAGCATGTGGAAGAGATCAAGAGCTTTTTCACAGCTGGCAAATATCTATTTTTCCCAGAAATCATCCTCTCAGCGACGCTGGAGACAGAATACGGGAAACCTGGCGCCCCCGATGGTGACCCGCTTCAAATCGTTCGCCAAGGCGGCAGCTTCAAGTCAAACGTTAATGATCTGAATGTGAAACAGGCCAAAACGCACTGCACGGTAATCGTTCCCGATGATGCTAAGCTGTTCAAACGGATCGACGGCAACCATCGCCTGAATGCGCTGGAGGCTTTGAACGATCCTGAATATGATCGCTATCTCGCGCCTTTCTGCCTGATCCTGTTCGATAAGGCCGACGCGCCCGCGAACGAAAAGGCGCTGTTCCACAACATAAACTCCAAAGCACGCCCGCTAACTTCGGAAGAATCACTGCGTGGCATTATCGATGATGCCGATGGATTCCCGGACGATGATCTGGCCGGACAGTTCGGCACAGAATACCTACAATGCCGCCAATTGGGGGCGCGGCTCAACTTTGACTATCTGCCGCACCTGCGGGCAGTGTTCAACGCGACCGGGCCACGCTCAACCCTCATCCAGTCTTTGCAGGATGCGCAGGGCCAGTTTGCTCGGCTAGAGCTTGGCGACCTTCCCAACACCGATGCATTGTTCGACGCCATTCGGGCAGTCAACGATATCTATGCTGATGAACGCCTCCAGCGTTCCAGCGCGCAGGGCCTGTTTGCCGCGTTTCTGTTTTGGCAATTGAAACCGGGCGCAAGCGATGGCCAGATTACCCAATTCACCAACTGGGTCTTACGCACGCACCAATATGAACTCGGATCGATCAACGCGGCCGACCTGATCAAGATTTTTGAAAAGATCGCTGAATCACGTAAGCGTCAGATTTTCATCTCGATGTGGTTTGCGGAAAAGACGAAGCAGAATTTTGATGCCATCAAAGCGGCCATCGATGATCTGAACAAGGAGCATCAGCTCGACATCAAATTACGCGAAATCCGTGTCGATAGATTCGACACTGGATATTCCTATAAGATCAATCAAGAGATTCTTGATTTGATCGAGAACTCCGGCCTGATGATTGCCGATCTTTCCGGCGGCAACAAGAATGTTCACCACGAAATCGGTTACCTAATGGGCCTTAATCGGGGGCGCGGTTTGCCGGACGAGAACTTTCTGCTGGTTCACAACGAAGCGATAGGTTCTCCCGACACGGACATTGGCTTCAACCTGGCGGGTGACAAGCAATTGAGGGTGAAGGATTCCAATGCTCTACGCGAGGAGGTGAAGCGGCAAATCGCGATCTTCTACGGCCTGACCGATGGCGCTGGTAGCTGAGGGCATGATCAAGGGGGCATCGAATGCGCAAGGATGAATTCCGCGAATGGCTGGGCAAGCGGTTGTGGATGGGCGAGCCCCTAGCGAACAAAGCCAAAACCAGTCGCTGCCGTCGGTGCCAACGGGTTGAACGTGGCTTGCAGGGGCTGGGTTTTGCAGAGACAACGCTGGAAGAGGTCTTTGAAGCTGGTCGCTGGGAAGATCTCTTGGCCCGTCTTGCGGACCTGAAGAAGAATCCCGTGGCCGACCTGGACGCAGCTCGATCGGTAGTGCCGCAAGCCAAGGATCCTCAAGGCCAATTGGGCAATCTACACGCCGCCATAACGCAGTACGGTTACTTCCTGGACGGCCGTGATCCGAACTACGGGGCAAGTGAAGATCCCGTCGACAGCGATGAGGGTCCCGACGAGGAGCTTCTCGCGCGATTTGATGGAGATTCCCGCTTCAGGGAGGCGCGCAAAAACTGGTCCGATGAACAGCGGACGGCATTTTGCAACATGGCGCGTGCGGTCCATGATGCCGGACTAGATTGGTACCATACCAACATCCCGCAGATACGGTTTGGCCGACGGTCTCCCGGTGAAGACAAGGCGCCGGGTACTCTTGGCAGCGTGCAGTTGCGCAAAAACGGCGGCTTTCTGGAATTCAGCCATCAGCACGACCGGCTGAACCTGACGGGCACATATCAGCTCGATGAAACGGCAGCCGATGAGTTTGTAAGTGTCATCGAAGACGCGGAAGAAACGATCCGCAGTTGGCTCCCGCCGCAGCCAACCCGTCCTGGCTTCTGGCCCGATGAGGCAGCTTCCGATGACGTCGAATCGCAGGCCGATCGCATCCGACGGTATGTGTTGGCACATTACATCGAACCAGCCCGAAGGCGCGGCGATTCCAGCGTAACGGTCATTGTGGGGCCGCTAAACAATGAAATGGGCCTTCACATGGCCTGGCCGAACATATGTCAGGCACTTGAGGGCCGGAAGTTTCTAGAGCTAGCCAAAGTTCCTGCGCCAGTTGCCCAGGGACCAAAGCAAAGCACCACACGGAAACTGACATTCGATTTATCGGAAGGAGCCATCTCAGTGGCCGAAGTAAAGCCGAGCCCCCAGAACCTGATCCTCTACGGGCCACCGGGCACGGGTAAGACTTATCGCACCGCACTCGAAGCCGTGAAGCTCTGTGATCCGGAAGCCGATTTTCCTGCCACCGAGGGCGGTCGGAAGGCGCTTATGAAGCGCTACCGCGAGCTTGAAGCCGAGAAGCGGATTGCCTTCGTCACCTTCCACCAGAACTACGACTATGAAACGTTTGTCGAAGGGCTGAGGCCAGAGACCGCTGAGAATGAAGGCGGTTCAGCCGGTTTCCGGCTTGAAGCACGAGCTGGCATTTTTCGAGAAATCTGTGCTTTGGCCGACCAAGCGCGCCACCGCACAGCACCTTCCGCCGATGCATCAGCTTACGATTTTTCCGGTCGCCGCTTCTGGAAGATGGGACAAGGTGCCATTGGCACTGAGGATGACGTTTATGAATCCGCCCTGGCAAACAACTACGTAACCCTCGGCTGGGGCGGTTCAATCGATTGGAGCGATGAGCGCTTTTCCACATTTGACGCGATCAAGGCTGAGTGGCTCGCTCAAAACCCAGACGACACAACGCCCAGCAATTGGACGCAGACCTGGCCGTTTCGCTGTGAAATGCAGATTGGTGACATTGTCATAGTTCCGTACGGCAATACCGCCTTTCGAGCGATTGCCGAGGTGACTGGCGAGTATCGGTTTGAACCTTCGGCTGACGGTTATTATGCGCATCGACGTGATGTGCGCTGGCTCCTCACATTGGATGAGCCTTTGCCACTCGACACAATTGTCGACGGCAACTTCACGATGCGCACGCTCTATTCCCTGCCGACAAAGCGCGTAAACTTGGCTGCTCTTGGCCGGTTGATTGCTGGCGACGTCGAGAACGATGACGGAGAAGAGACCGCGACGGACGGGGTTCCAGACCAGTTCGTACTGATCATTGATGAGATTAATCGTGCAAATATTTCAAAGGTGTTCGGGGAGCTCATTACCCTTATCGAACCAGACAAGCGGCTCGGAATGCCGAATGAACTGAAGTTAACGCTTCCATATTCAAAGAAACGTGACTTTGGTGTCCCCGCAAACCTCCACATCATCGGGACGATGAACACGGCGGACCGCTCCATCGCTTTGCTCGACACGGCGCTTCGTCGGCGGTTCAATTTTCGGGAAATGGCCCCGGAGCCCGACCTACTTTTGGACGCCAGCAAACGCACAGGAATCGACCTTGTCCGGGTTCTGACCACCATCAACCAGCGGATTGAGTATCTCATCGATCGCGAGCACCGCATCGGACACGCATTTTTCATTAACTGCGAGACAGCCGAGCAAGTTCACGCCGCCATGCGCGACAAGGTCATTCCCTTGTTGCAGGAATACTTCTTCGAGGACTGGAGCCGTATTCATGCGGTGCTGGGTGACGGGTTCATCCGGGAAGACATGCTTGATCCGCCACCGGGCATCGAAGGCGACCGTCTGTCGAGCTGGTCGGTACTCACACCATTCAGGGCCGACGCTTTCGACCGATTGACCGGTAAAGTGATGAAATTAGCAGAGGATCCTGGCGAGTGATCGATGAGCTGGCCAGCCATCTGCTTCCCGGCGTGCCTGTCGAGCGCGTTGCGGCCGCGCTTGGCTCGGCGGCGGGGCAGGAACTGGCTTCGGGCAAATTCGGTAACCGACAAAGCAGTTCGGCACTAGCGGTCAACGGGTTCGGCTACTTTCTGGAAGATCCCACCGGCTTGCCTGCGTTACCAGGCCTTTCCGACCTCGATTGGCCAGCTCTGTCCGTCGAAATTGAGCGTCAGATGCGCTTTCCTTGGTCAGGCGGTCGACATCCTTGGCTTGATGCCGCCGTGGAAACCGAAACGCACCTAATCGGGGTTGAGTCCAAACGTTTCGAGCCGTTCCGCGATTCCAAGCAGGCAAAACTTTCACCCAAATACTCATCCCATAAGTGGGATGAGGCTATGGAGCCTTGGTGCGCCATGCGCGACCGGCTGCTAGCGGAGCCTTCCGCGTTTCGTCACCTTGATGCAGCGCAACTGGTCAAGCATGGCTATGGTCTCGTTACCGAAGCACGTCGGCGAGGGAAGCAGCCGGTGCTGCTTTACCTTTACGCCGAGCCAACTGAAGGTCGCGTCATTCCAGCCGAAGCCTTTTCCGATCATCGGTCCGAGATTGCCAGCTTTGCCCAAGGCGTAGCTGGATCAACGGTTCGCTTCGCTGCTTGTTCATGGCGCGAATGGTTGGCAACATTTCCGTCTGAGTTGTCCAGTCACGCAGACCGGATCATTGCCCGGTTCCATCCGTGACGCACCTGACTGTTCACGAATGGGGGCGCACGCCCGTTCACAATGCCACCGGCCCCGCGCCCAGAGGTGCCTTCACCCGCCCCGAGGCCAATGCCCTGCTTCGGGCTGCGCGGTCACATGCACTTGCCAACGAGCCCGGGACCAACATCCTTATTGATCGTTACAGCGAGATAAGGGCCCAACAGGTCGTAGGCGTCATTGCCGCGCCTGGATGTAGTCTAGAGATATTGCCGAAGATCGATTCCGGCGTCGCTGAGGGCGACGAGGCAATCCGGACTCGGCTCATCTCAATGCTCGACGTCGCGCTTGGTCTCAAACTCGGAGACGGACAGGCGCTGGCAATGGCGCGGCAGAAGGAAACCTTGCTCGATATTCTGATCCGCCTGTTTACTGATCGCCTGCTGGCCGAGGCACGACGCGGCCTGCCCCGCGGCTATATAGCTCAGGAAGAAGATCTAGCGGCGCTGAGGGGGCGGCTCGATGTCATCCGTCAGTTCACCCATCACGCTGTGCGACCCGACCGGCTTGCCTGCCGCTTCGACACTCTGAATCCAGACACCCCATTGCTGCGTATCATGAAGGCCTGTGTGGTGCTGCTCCGCCATCATGCGCGTGCTCTGGAGACGCAGAGGCGACTGGACGAGCTCCGTTTCATCCTTGCCGATGTGAGCGATGTGGCTGTCAGCGCCTTACCTTGGACGCAGGTGCGCATCGATCGGACAAACCGTCGCTGGGAAAGCCTGTACGGATTGGCGAAGCTATTCCTGAAGCGCGAATGGCAGCGCACCAACCATGATGCCAAAGCGGGTCAGGGAATTACCTTGCTGTTCGCCATGAATGATTTGTTCGAAGCCTATATCGCCGCTCTGGCGCGAAAGGCGTTGCAAGGGAGCGATCTGACCGTCCATTCGCAGGGCGGACTCCGCTATTGCCTGATGGAGGAGGGCGAAGGAGGCAGGCCACGCTTCCAAACGGCACCGGACATTCTGATCAAGCGGAATAGCCAGGTTCAGATGGTGATCGACACGAAGTGGAAGCTGGTTGGCCAAAATCCGGAAGACAAGAAGCGCGGCGTTTCGCAATCCGACGTCTATCAGATGATGGCGTATGTCCGCCTCTATCGATGCAGCGAGGTGATGTTATTGTACCCGCATCATGCAGCCCTGGGAGCCGAGACACTGGACGCCGGTTATGCGATAATGGAAGGTGATGAACGGCTGCGGATCGCAACCGTGAACCTGATCACTGGTAAGAAGGCAGTTCAACAACAGCTCGCGGGATTGATCGGACCAGTCATTGCCGCCTAGGAGGTGAATGCATGACTTGGCCACAGTGGCTGACGGTCGACGATTGGGCATTGTTGCGAAGACGACCCACGAAGTGCAATGAGCACCGAAGCAAAGCTCGAAGCGATCTGAGTCTTTATCGAGGACCAAGGCAGAGCGCGAGACGGTATTTTTGACGGTATCGAATCAGCGAATCAGGGCAACAAAACATTGTGATATAACGCCTTGTCGATACGTCACGGTCCCTCTTCTGGCACCATTTCTTCTTCCGAGAGAGTATAACCTTCCCCATCCGGGGCGTTGAAATCGCGTGTCTGTCTGCTATCGCTGGCGGCACCGGGGCGAAGCAACCTCCCGGTCAGGTGGCGGTCGTGCCGTGCCCAAGCGTTGCCTGTCGGGTCCGCGTCTTGCGGATCACAGGTCATGGGTCGAATCGATGCAAGTTTTCGCCGCTCCTTCCTTTGAGGAACTTGTCCGCGTCTCGGCGCGCATAGGCTGCCTCAGCTTTGGCGGCCCGGCAGGGCAAATTGCGCTGATGCATCGCGAGATCGTGGAAGAACGGGGCTGGGTCAGCGAAGAGCAGTTCCTGCAGGCTCTGAACTTCTGCCATTTCCTGCCCGGCCCCGAGGCGCAGCAGCTTGCCACCTGGATCGGCTGGAAGCTGCACGGCGTGCGCGGTGGCCTCGCCATGGGGCTGCTCTTCGTGATTCCCGGCGCCTTGGTGATTCTCGGCCTGTCGATGCTTTACGCGCTCGCTGCGGACTTGCGCTGGTTCGCCGCGCTGTTCGTCGGGATCAAGGCGACGGTGCTGGCCATCGTCGTGCAGGCCCTGTTGCGCATCGCCGGACGCGCCCTGAAAACGCCGCTGCACAAGGCACTGGCCGCAGGTGCGTTCCTGGCGCTGGCAGCCTTCGCCCTGCCCTTCCCGCTCGTCGTCCTCGGCGCGGGGCTGATCGGCTTTGCCGTCGCCGCGACCAGACCCGATCTTCTCGGACTGAAGAACGATTCCACGCCCCCGCCCACCACCCCGCGTCCGTGGACCCTGACCCTGCGCGCTATCGGCATCGGCGCCGTACTATGGGCTGCCCCGATGATTGCGGTTCTGGCCCTCCTTGGCACCGATCATGCGCTGTGGAAGGTCGGACTGTTCTTCTCGAAGCTCGCCGTCGTCACGTTCGGCGGCGCTTATGCCGTCCTGTCCTACATGGCGCAGCAGGCCGTAGACACATACGGCTGGTTGCGGCCCGGCGAGATGGCCGATGGTCTCGGCCTTGCCGAGACGACGCCGGGGCCGCTGATCATGGTCACCCAGTTCGTCGGCTATCTCGCCGGCTTCCGCGCGCCCGAACCGTTCTCGCCGGTGGTCGGCGGCCTGCTGGCAGCCGGCCTGACAACCTGGGTCACTTTCGTCCCCTGCTTCATCTGGATCTTCGCCTTCGCCCCGTGGATCGAGCGCCTGTCCCACGCGCAGAAGCTCAAGGGCGGGCTGGCCGCGATCACGGCAGCCGTCGTCGGCGTCATCGCCAACCTGACCTTGTGGTTCGCCATCCACGTCCTGTTCCGCCAGACCAGTGACGTGGCGTTCGGCCCGGTATCGCTGTCCCTGCCTGTCCCGCAGAGCCTCGACTGGCGCGTCGCCCTGATCGCCACGACAGCGGCCGTGCTGATCTTCGCCATGCGCAAGGGCATCCTGCCAGTCCTCGGCATCTGCGCCGCCGCAGGTCTGGTTCTGGGGTGGATCTGACCGAAGAGGTGGTGAGCCCTGCTGGGTTCGAACCAGCGACCTACTGATTAAAAGTCAGTTGCTCTACCGACTGAGCTAAGGGCCCGCCATGGCTGCGCAATCATGCGCGAGGCGTGGCGCGTCACCTAGGGGGCGGGGGCGGGCGGGTCAAGCCTTTGGCGAGACGGTGGTTCAACTGGCGCAGGGTCAGGCCGGTGATCGGATCGCGCCAGCCACCGGCAATGTGCGCGGTCGGACCCAGCACGAAGTCACGGCTGCGGAATTCGGGGTGCGGGATTGTCAGATGTCCGTCCCCCCAGCACCCGCCCGACCACAGCACAATATCCAGATCGAGCGTGCGCGAGCGCCAGCGCTGGCCCTGGCGGCGGCGTCCGAACAGGGCTTCCACCGTCTGCAGTTCGTCCAGCAAGGCGCGCGGTTCAAGATCGGTCGAGATCACCGCTGCACCGTTGCAATAGACGCGCTGCGAAGGCCCGATCGGCCTGCTGCGGATCGTAGGAGATATCGCATCGATTGTGCAATTGCGCCGCCCCACTTCATCCAGCGCCGCCCAAAGAATCGCGGAAGGTGCGCCGTGGCGCGGGTGGCGCTGGTTCGAACCGAGCGCGACGAGGTAACGATGCAGGCTCAGATGTCCTCTGCCAGGCGCCCGTAAAGCTGCGGACGGCGATCGCGGAAGAAGCCCATGCCCGCACGGTGGGTGGCGGCGCGCTTCAGGTCAATCGTCGCATAGAGCACCCCGGTCTCGCTCGCGCCATATTCCGCAAGGTAATCGCCCCATTCGTCAGAAATGAAGCTGTGCCCGTAGAAGCGCTGGCCATCTTCCATACCGATGCGATTGGACGCGATGACCGGCATGCAGTTCGATACCGCATGACCGATCATCGCGCGGCGCCACATGCGGCTGGTGTCGAGATCGGCGTCATAGGGCTCGCTGCCGATGGCGGTGGGATAGAACAGCAGCTCTGCCCCCATCAGCGCCATGGCGCGGGCGCATTCGGGATACCACTGGTCCCAGCACACGCCCACGCCGATGCGCCTGCCGAACACGTCCCACACCTTGAAGCCGGTGTTGCCGGGGCGGAAGTAGTACTTCTCCTCGTAGCCGGGGCCATCGGGGATATGGCTCTTGCGATAGATGCCCATGACTTCGCCATCGGGGCCGATCATGGCGAGCGTATTGTAGTAATGGTGCCCGTCGCGCTCGAAGAAGCTGGTGGGGATGGCGATCCCGTGCGCCTTGGCAAGCTTCTTCATCTCGCGCACCGACGGGTCCGCATCGAGCGGATAGGCCATTGCGAACAGCGCCTCGTCCTCGACCTTGCAGAAGTAGGGTCCGGCAAAAAGCTCCGGCGGCAGCACGATCTGCGCGCCGCCGCGCGCAGCCTCTTCCACCAAGGCGGCAGTGGCGGCGATGTTCTCGGCCTCGCCTCCGGGAAGGGCGAGTTGCAGGGCGGCAACGGAGATCTCGGTCATGGGAGGGACCTAAGGCCCCTGCCTTCGCAATTCAACCGTCGCCGGGCTCCAATTCAGGGGCGCTTGCGGAACAGCAAGGTCATGCGGTCGCTCTCGCCGATGGCCTGCAGCTTCGCCTTGGTGGCGGCATCGGGATTGCCGGCAAGCTGCGGCGGCAGAGTCCACACGCCGTCGGGCCAGTTCGCCGGATCCTTGGGGTTGGCGTTGGCCTCGCTCTTGCCGACATAAGTGAAGCCGTTCACTTCCATGAACTTGATCACGTCCGCCTCGCGCAGATAACCCTTCGAGCCATCGGTGAACGAGAACGGCGCATCCGGCTTCGCGCGATGCTGTTCGATGCCGATCATGCCATCGGGCTTCAGCAGTTCGCGCATCTGCTTGATCTCGTGCGCGGCGAGGTTCCAGCGCAGCAGGTTGTGCATCATGCGCATGACGAGGATGCGATCGAACGTGCCCTTCTCCCCTTCGGGCAGCACGTCGAGGGTGAAGGCGGAGAAGCGCTCGGCAGGCTGGCCGGACCATTCTGCGACCTCGGCCGGATACTTGGCGGCGCCCTCGCGAATGCCCGCCTTCATCTTGTCTCCAAAGGCGCTGGCGGTGGGATCGAAGTACAGGCCGACGAGCTTGCCCTTCGGCCCGAGGTAGAGCCCGAGCAGGCGCGAATACCAACCGCCGCCGGGAGCATATTCGCCCACCTTCATCGTCGGCGACACCTGGAAGAAGCTCAGCGTCTCGGCCGGCTTGCGATAGACATCGCGCGCACGGTCCTTCTCGCGCAGCGGATCGGCCACGGCAGCAGCAAGCGCGGGATCGACCTTGGCCGAAGCGGTCTTTGCAGTTTCGGCCATTACCGGCGTGGCGAGGCTGCTGCCGGCAACAAGGACAAGCAGGGCAAGGCTCATTCTACGCATGTGGGGATTCTCCTTCGGGCCGGTGACAAGCGGACGGGGGATGCTTATCTCTCACGCAATTCAGGAGAATATAGCGCATGAGCGAACAAGCAACGGCCATCCTCGCAGGTGGATGTTTCTGGTGCACCGAGGCAGTGTTCCGCGACGTGATCGGCGTGACCGAAGTCGAGAGCGGCTACATCGGCGGCACCGTCGAGAACCCGACCTACAAGCAGGTCTGTTCGGGCACCACCGGCCATGCGGAAGCTATCCGCGTGACGTTCAATCCCGAGACGATCAGCCTCGACCAGATCCTCGACATCTTCCTGGCGACGCACGATCCGACGCAGCTGAACCGCCAGGGCAACGACATCGGCACGCAGTACCGCTCGGCCATGTTCCCTGCGGACGAGGCGCAGCAGGCGGCGATGGAGGCGGCCATCGAACGCGCCCAGCCCGATTGGCCAAAGCCCATCGTCACCACGATCGAGCCGATGGCGCCGTGGTATCCGGCCGAGGACTACCACCAGGAATACTGGGAAGGCGAAGGCCAGCGCAATCCCTACTGCCTCGCCGTGATCCCGCCCAAGCTGATGAAGCTGCGCAAGAGCTTCGCGGGCAAGGTGAAGGCTTGATAGCTTGACGTCGGAATGCCCACCCCCATCCCCTCCCGCTTGCGGGAGGGGAGTTGAGAGCACTGTTGCCGCCCTCCCGCAGGCGGGAGGGCCGCGAGACTTGGGTTTGCGCAGCAAGCCCTAGTCGCAGCGGGGTGGGCAGCTGCCTCAGCCTACTAATGCCGCCAGCGTAATCCGCCGATAAATGCGCTGGAGCACCGCAAGGTCTTCCAGCGCCACGGCCTCGTCCTTCTTGTGCATCGTCGCATTGCACAGGCCGAATTCCACCACCGGGCAGACGGCGCGCAGGAAGCGGGCATCGGAAGTGCCGCCGCTGGTGGAGAGTTCCGGATCCAGCCCGGTCTCGGCCTTCACCGCCTCGGCGATCAGCGTGGAATAATCGCCCGGCAGGGTGATGAAGCTCTCGCCCGAGATCACCGCGCGGACCTCGCCCTTGTGCCGCCGCGCCACGTCCTCGACCATCGCGACCAGCCCCGCGCCGGTGTGGCGGTCGTTGAAGCGGATCGAGATGCGCGCGCGCGCCTCGGCGGGGATGACATTGGTGGCCTTGTTGCCCACCTCGAGGTCGGTGATCTCGAGGTTGGAGGGCTGGAACCACTCCGTCCCCTCGTCCAGCACCAGCGCATCGAGGTCCGCCAGCAACGCGATCAGGCGCGGGATCGGATTGTCGGCAAGGTGCGGATAGGCGACGTGACCCTGCGCGCCCTTGCAGGTGATCCACATGTTGACCGAACCGCGGCGGCCGATCTTCACCATGTCGCCCAGGCGATGGACCGAAGTCGGCTCACCCACCAGGCACAGGTCCGGCTCGGCCTTCATCTCCCGGATCAGTTCGAGCAGCGGCACGGTGCCGTAGCGCGCCGGGCCTTCCTCGTCGCCGGTGATGATGAAGCTGAGCGTGCCCGCCTCGGCTGGCACTTCCGCCGCCGCTGCAACCATCGAGGCGATCGAGCCCTTCATGTCCACCGCACCGCGCCCGTAGAGCAGTTCGCCCCGCCGCTCTGCCTTGAACGGACCTGAAGTCCAGCCCTCGCCCGGCGGGACAACGTCGAGGTGCCCGGCAAAGGCGAAGTGGCGCGAACCTTCCGGCCCCTTCCGGATCGCGAACATGTTCTCGACCGGACCGTCAGGCGCCTCGCCCGCCACGAAGCGGTGGATTTCGAAGCCCAGCGGTTCGAGCATGCCCTGCAGGCAATCGAACACCGCGCCAGTCGCGGGGGTCACGCTCTCGCAGTCGATCAGACGTTCGGCGAGGATTGCGGGATCGAGAGACATCAGCGGGCGGGCTCCTCGAACTGTTCGATGGTCCAGCCCTCGTTCTCGGCGGCCTCGATCCATTGTTGCATCCAGTCGTGCGTCCAGACCGCTTCCATGTAGGTCATGGCGAAGCCCGGCACAGGCACCCCATAGGTCATGAAGCGCGAGACGACGGGCGCATAGATGATGTCGGCGGCACAGAAGGTGCCGAACAGGAACGGCCCACCCTTGCCGAAGCGGGCGCGCGCCTCGGCCCAGAGCGAGAGGATGCGCACGATATCGGCGCGGACCTCGGGCTTTATCTCCACGCCGTCCACGCGCTTGCGGATGTTCATCGGCAGGCTGCGGCGCAGCGGCAGGTAGCTCGAATGCATCTCGGCGACCATCGAGCGCGCCATGGCCCGCGCGGTCTCGTCCTTGGGCCAGAAGCGGTCCCGCCCGACCTTGTCCGCGAGATAATCGATGATCGCAAGGCTGTCCCACACCACCGGCGCATCTTCGCCGTCACCGTCCCACAGGATCGGCACCTTGCCCGAAGATGGTGCAAGTTCGTCGGTGCGGCGCGCCTCGTCCCAGTCCTCGCCATAGAGCGGGACGGTGATTTCCTCGAAGTGCAGGCCCGATTGCTTGCACGCCAGCCAGCCCCGCAGCGACCAGCTGGAATAGTTCTTGTTGCCGATGATCAGCTTCATCGCATCTGCCCTGTTGCCTTGAGGGCTGCGACTAGACGTTCAGGTTTACTCTGTCGAGGATGAACGGTTCAGATCAGCGAATCCTGCAGCACAGCCGCGCGCAGTTCCTCGATGCCCATCTTCTTTTCGGAAGAGGTCACGATCACTTCGGGATAGGCTGCGGTGCGCTTGCGAGCGGCAGCGATGGTCTCTGCGGTCACCGCCTCAAGCTCGCTCGCCTTGATCTTGTCGGCCTTGGTCAGCACGACACGATAGCCGACGCCCGCTTCATCGAGCATCTGCATCATGTCGGCATCGACCGGCTTCACGCCGTGGCGGCTGTCGATCAGCAGCAGCGTGCGCTTCAATACCACGCGCCCGCGCAGGTAATCGCGCACCAGCCGCCGCCATTGCTCGACCACCTTGGGCGGAGCCTTGGCAAAGCCGTAGCCCGGCATGTCGACCAGGCGCAGCCGTGTCGGCTCGCCCACTTCGAAGTAGTTCAGCTCCTGCGTGCGCCCCGGCGTGACCGAGGTGCGCGCGATCGACTTGCGGCCCGTCAGCGCATTGAGCAACGACGACTTGCCGACGTTCGAGCGCCCGGCAAAGGCAATCTCGGGCACGTCCGGATCGGGCAGATGCTTGAGCGCAGGCGCAGACTTGAGGAACTCGACGCGCCCCGCAAAGAGGAGGCGCGCCTGTTCGATCAGTTCGGCGCGGGCAGCTTCTTCTTCAGGTGTCACCGCGTCTTCGGCTTCCGGTTGGCAGCGGGCTTCTGCTCACGCGCGACCGAGCGGTCAACGTCGAGCTGGTCCTTGTCGGCCTGCGCCTTCAACTGCGGGTGCTTGCTGTAGAGGTACTTCTGCTGCGCGATGGTGAGCAGGTTCGAGGTGATCCAGTAGATCAGCAGACCCGCCGCGAACGGCGCCATCACGAACATCATCATCCACGGCATGATCGCGAAGACCTGCTGCTGTGCCGGGTCCATGGCCGCCGGTTGCAGCTTGAACTGCAGCCACATCGTGATGCCAAGCAGGATCGCCAGCACGCCGATGGCGAGGAAGCTGGGCGGAGTGAACGGGAGCAGGCCGAACAGGTTCAGCACGTGCAGCGGATCGGGCGCGGACAAGTCCTTGATCCACAGCGCGAAGGGCTGATGACGCATTTCGATGGTCAGCGTCAGCACCTTGTAGAGCGCGAAGAACACCGGGATCTGCAGGAACATGGGCAGGCACCCGGCGAGAGGATTGACCTTCTCGCGCTTGTACAGCTCCATGATTTCCTGCTGCTGCTTCTGCTTGTCGTCCTTGTAGCGCTCCTGCAGCGCCTTCATCTTGGGCTGCAGCGCGCGCATCGCCGCCATCGAGGCGAACTGGCGCTGGGCAATCGGGAACATCACGCCACGGACGATCAGCGTCAGCAGGATGATCGCCACGCCGAAGTTCTTGACCAGCTTGAACAGCGAATCGAGCAGCCAGAAGATCGGCTTCTCGAACCAGCGGAACCAGCCCCAGTCGATCGACAGGCTGAAGTTCGTCACGCCCGCCTTCTCGTACTTCTCGAGGACGGCGTTCTCCTTGCCACCGGCAAACAGGCGCACGGTCTGTTCCTGCGCCTTGCCGGGAGCGATCGACACGCTGGGATAGATCAGGTCGGCACGGAACACGCCATTGCCGAGCGAGCGGAACGCCGCCTCGGTCTTGACCTTGCCGTCGGGAACCAGCGCCGAAAGCCAGTAGATGTCGGTAAAGCCGATCCAGTTCGCCGCACCCTTGAGCGCGATGGCCTGGCCCGGTGCCTCGGTCACCGTGGAATAGTTGTTGTCGAAGTTCACCGAGCCATCCAGCGCCGCAATCGGCCCCGAATGCAGCTGCCAGGTATCGAGGCTGGCGGTCTTGTCGGTGCGGTTGACCAGCGCGAACGGCTTGACCACGACCGGCGTTGCGCCGGTGTTGGCGACGCTCTGGGTCGCGGTGATCATGTAGTCCGCGTCGATCGCGTACTTGATCGCGAAGGTCTGGCCGGTGGGGTTGGTCCAGCGCAGCGTGACCGGGGTCTGCGGCGTCAGCTTAGCGCCATCGGCGGTCCACATCGTGTTGGCGTCAGGCGCGGCAACGCCTTCGCCGACCCAGCCGATCTGGGCAAAGTGCTGTGCGGGCGTGCCTGCGGGCGAGAACAGGCGCACCGGCGCGCTGTCCTTGTCGACACCCTCGCGGTGGCGAACCAGCGACACGTCGTCAACCAGTGCGCCCTTGAGATTGATCGATCCCTTGAGGCCCGGCGCATCGATCTGCAGCCGATGACCGGCAGCCAGTTCCTGCGCCAGGTCCTTCTTCTCCAGCGCCACGTCGGCCGCGTTCTGCAGCCCGCCTTCGCGCGTGGCCTTCGGCTTGGACCCGTCAGTCGTCGCTGGCGCGGTGGCGACAGCCTGCGGCTTGACCGCCGGCTCCGGATAGAACCAGCGCATGGCTGCTTCCCAGCCGATCAGCAGCAGACCCGTCAGGATCACTGCCATTATGACGTTGCGCTGATTCTGCACCGTGTTCGCGTCCTAGATCTTGAAGTCGTGTGAGTCAGGGCACCGGATCATAACCGTGCCCCCCCCAGGGATGGCAGCGCAATAGCCGCTTCGCCGCGAGCCAGCCACCCTTAATCGCGCCATGCTTTTCCAGCGCCTCGATCGCATATTGCGAGCACGAGGGGCTGTAGCGGCACGAGGGCGGAAGCACGCGCGAGGGGCCAAGCTGCCAGCCTCGGGCGATGAGGATCAGCAAGCGCTTCACACCTGCCGGCCTTTTCCTTCGTCATTGCGAGCGGCAAAGCCGCGCGGCAATCCAGGGTCGGCGCAAGTGCGCTCTGGATTGCTTCGCCCCGCTTTCGCGTGGCTCGCAATGACGATCGGGAGAGCAGTCACTTGCCCCGCCCATGATTTGACCGAGTCCCGCCACGCTTTCTCGGCGGGTCGCCCTTGCCTGCAGCAGCGCGGGCCAAGGCCACAGCCAGTTCCTCGCGCAGCAGGGCGAAATCGCGCTCCACCCCGCCTTCGCGGCCGATCATCACGTGGTCTCCGCCGGCAATTCCGGCTTCCGGCAGGGCTTCGCGCAGCAGGGCGCGGAAGCGGCGCTTCATCCGGTTGCGGACGACCGCGTTGCCGATCTTCTTGGTGACGGTGACGCCGAAGCGCAGGTCGGCTTCTTCAGCCGAGACAACATCGCGGTTCACCAACAGCACGAATCCGGGCCTTGCGACCCGGATTCCGCGATTGGCAGCAACGAAGTCTGCCCGTTTCCGGATGGTGGCGATCCGGGTCATGCCCGCCTTCGCCGGAACCGGATTTATGCTGAAAGGCTCAGGCCGACAGCTTCTTGCGGCCACGCGCACGGCGGGCGGCGAGCACCTTGCGACCACCCACAGTGGCGGTACGAGCGCGGAAGCCGTGGCGGCGGGCACGCACGAGGTTGCTGGGCTGGAAAGTGCGCTTCATGGCTTTTCTCTTCTATATCGAATCTGTGGACTGGCTCTTGCCGCTGGGCAAAGCGCCGGAATCAGGGGGTGGCCGATAGGCGACAAGGCGATTTGCGTCAACCCTGCAGACAAAGGCGCAATCGGTTCAATACGTTGCCGATGCGCGCCAGAGGGTCTAGGCCCCCTGCGATGAACAGGGAAAACGAATCCCGCCCGCAGGAGCTGCGCCTCCACTGGTGGCAACGCGCACCGCGCGTGCCGACGCTGGCGCTCTTCGCCGTGGTAGCGCTGGCGCTGATCGGCACCTTCTCGCTGATCATCGCCACGGTCGAGGCCGAACGCACGCAGCGCGAGCAGGCCACCCGCACCAGCGGCATCCTCGCCTCGCTCGACGAGATCGTCCGCGCGACGATGAGCGGCGAGACCGGCCAGCGCGGCTACTTCATCACCAGCGACACGCGTTATCTCGAGCCTTACCGCGAGGGACAGGGCCGCTATGCCGCCGGGATGCGCGCCCTGCGCGAGCGGATGGGCACCGAACTTCCGCCAGAGCAGGCCAGCCTCCTCGCCGAAATCGCGCGGCTGGGCGATGCCAAGTGGGCCGAGATGGCGGGCGTGGTCGATCTGGTCGAACAGCGCCGCATTCCCGACGCGCACGCCCGCCTGCTTTCCGACGAAGGCCAGCTCGCCATGAACGGCTTGCGCAAGGCCGTGGCCAAGCTCGAGGACATCGAACGCGTGCGTCTCGACGCCGCCGCCCAGCGCGCCGCCAATGCCGAGGCGCGCATCCTCCCCTCGCTCGCCGCACTATTCGTGGTCATTGTCTGCGCGCTGGCGCTCGGGTTGTGGCAGGCGATTCGCAAGGCCGAGGCCGAGGCGCTGGCCGAAGGCGCCGCTGCCATTGCCGAAGCGCGTGACCGGGCGGACCTCCTCGCCAAGGAGTTGAACCACCGCGTCAAGAACCTGTTCGCGGTAATCCTCGCCATCGTGAAGATGAGCGCGCGCGGAGATGCGGCGGCCGCGCCTGCCGTGGACCGCATCGCCAAGCGCATCCACGCCCTCGTCACCGCGCACGAGGTCACGCAAGGCTCGGGCAAGGACCAGACTGTCGATCTCGCCGAGCTGATCGGCAAGGTGATTGCGCCCTACCGTTCCTCCAGCGAGCGCTGCGAACTAGATGGCGGCACCGTGAACCTGCCGGGCAAGCACGCGGTGCCGCTCGGCCTCGTCCTGCACGAACTGGCGACCAATGCGGTCAAGTACGGCGCCTGGTCCGCCCCCGGTGGCCTTTTGCGCATTCGCTGGGACCGCGAGGACACGCGCGCCAAGCTGGTCTGGGAGGAGATCGGCGTTTCCGAGACAGCCTCGCCAGCAGAGCCGGGCCGCGAAGGCTTCGGCTCTGCCCTGATCCGCTCGTCCGAACGCCAGCTCGGCGGCACCATCGTCCGCCGCTTCGAGCCGCGCGGCATCGTCGTCGAAATGGACTTCACGCTGGAGGGCGGAGCTTAAGAAAAGCTTCGTCATTGCGAGCGGAGCGAAGCAATCCAGAGTCGGCCCGAACCGCTCTGGATTGCTTCTCCGCCTTCGGCGGCTCGCAATGACGAAGTGATGTTATGGCTACCCGTGCTTGGATTCGCGCAACGGCGTGACCATCCCCGGCGTGATGAAGCCCAGCGGGCCCGGATTCATCGCGCGCTTCTTCAGTTCGCCCTTCATCCGGCCGTACTCTTCCTCCATCTGCTCGGTCACCGTCGCGCGTGAGGCTTCCAGCGCCTTGGCGAAGTCTTCCCCAGTGACCTGATCGACGTTGCCGCCCGCGCGGCGAATGGCGTTAAGACCGGCGCGGCGCACCACGTCCTCAAGATCGGCGCCGGTGAACCGCTCGGTCTCCCGCGCGATCCGGCCAAGGTCCACATCGCCTGCCAGCGGCATGTTGCGCGTGTGGATGCCTAGGATGTGCTCGCGCCCCTCGACGCTCGGCGTGCCGACATAGATCAGCTCGTCGAAGCGGCCGGGACGCAGCAGCGCCGGATCGACCAGGTTCGGCCGGTTGGTCGCACCGATCAGCACCACCGACTGCAGTTCCTCCAGCCCGTCCATCTCGGCAAGGATGGTGTTGACCACCCGCGCCGTGACGTTGGGTTCGCCCTGCCCGCTGCCGCGCGCCGGAACGAGGCTGTCGATCTCGTCAATGAACACCACGCAGGGCGCAACCTGCCGTGCCCGCGCGAACAGCCGCGCGATCTGCTGCTCGCTCTCGCCATACCACTTTGACAGAAGGTCGGACGACTTGATCGCGATGAAGTTGGCTTCCGCCTCCTTCGCAACGGCCTTGGCCAGCAGGGTCTTGCCGGTTCCGGGCGGGCCATAGAGCAGGAAGCCCTTGGCCGGACGGATGCCGAGCCGATGGAACGCCTCGGGGTTCTTGAGCGGCAGTTCCACGCCCTCGCGCAGCTTGTCCTGCGCATCGTCGAGCCCGCCGACGTCGGCCCAGCCGATGGTCGGCGCCTGCACCATGACTTCGCGCATGGCCGATGGCTGCACGCGTTTCAGCGCCTGCAGGAAGTCGTCACGCTCGACGCGCAAGTTGTCGAGCACGTCCTGCGGGATCGTCTGCTGCTCGAAATCGAGCTGCGGCATGATCCGGCGCACGGCCTCGATCGCCGCCTCGCGGGCGAGCGCGGCAAGGTCGGCGCCGACAAAGCCATGCGTCGTGCGCGCCAGTTCCTGCAGGTCGACGTCCTCGGCCAGCGGCATGCCGCGAGTGTGGATGCCGATGATCTCGCGACGGCCCGACTCATCGGGCACCCCGACCACGATCTCGCGGTCGAACCGGCCGGGACGGCGCAGCGCCTCGTCGATCGCATCGGGCCGGTTGGTGGCCGCGATCACGACAAGGTTGGACCGGCTGTGCAGCCCGTCCATCAGCGTCAGCAACTGCGCAACCAGCCGCTTCTCGGCCTCGCCATGCACCTCGCTGCGCTTGGGCGCGATCGAATCGATCTCGTCGATGAAGACGATGGACGGCGCGTTGCGGGTGGCCTCCTCGAACACCTCGCGCAGCCGCTTCTCGCTCTCGCCATAGGCCGAGCCCATGATTTCCGGCCCGTTGATGGTGAAGAACGAGGCATCGCTTTCGTTGGCCACCGCGCGCGCCAGACGCGTCTTGCCAGTCCCCGGCGGCCCGTGCAGCAGCACCCCCTTGGGCGGATCGACGCCAAGTCGCGTGAACAGTTCGGGATAGCGCAGCGGCAGTTCGACCATCTCGCGCAATTGGCGGATGGTATCGCCCATGCCGCCGACGTCGTCGTAGTTTACATCGGCGCGGCTCGAACGCGGCTCCTCGTACTCGGGACGCAGCTCTACCTCGGTGTTCTCGTCGATGTGGACCACGCCCTTGGGGCTGGTCGAAACCACGGTCAGGCGGATCTGGGTCAGCGCGAAGGCCGGTGCATTGAGCATCTGGCGCAGTTGCGGCGGCATGTCGGTGCGGTTGACCTGCTGCTGCCCTGCTGTCGCCACCAGATCCCCGGTCACCAGCGGGCGCCCGGCGAAGTTGCGCTTCAGCGCCACGGCCGGCCCCTGCAGGCGCAGTTCCTTCTGGGCAGGCGCGAAGACCACCCGCTGCGCAGGGCGGGAGTCGATCTTGCGCACTTCCACGTGCTCACCCGATCCGACATCGGCGTTGGCGCGCTGCAAGCCGTCGAGCCGGATCAGCTCCAGTCCCTCGTCTTCCGGATAGGGCTGGATCACCCGCGCGGCGGTGGACCGCTTGCCGACGATCTCGATCACGTCGCCCTCGGTCACGCCAAGCTGCGACATCACGTGCCGACTGATGCGGGCAATGCCGTGGCCGCTTTCTTCCTGACGGGCGCCTGCGACCTGCAAGCGCACCATGCGCGCCTCGGTCCGGGCTTCGGTTGCCGCATCTGCCATGAGTTCGAGAAATCCCCTTGCGCTATCGACAGGTTCCGATGTGGGAACCGTCGCACGGGATTTCAAACGCGGGAGGGCGGCGATGGTTGCCGTCCGGGTGGGAGGCTCGGCCCGAGCCTCTCCGGCAGGGCGCGATCAGCGCCCCTGCATGTCCCGTGCCTCGGCGGGGATATGCACGACGAGGCCGTCAAGCTCTTCGGTCAGTTCGATCTGGCACGAAAGGCGACTGGTGCGGGTAACGCCGGCGGCAAGGTCGAGCATGTCTTCCTCGTCATCAACCGCAGCGGGCAGCCTGTCGAACCATGCGGCATCGATCACCACGTGGCAGGTGGAGCAGGCCATCTGGCCTTCGCAGGTGCCTTCCAACGGCATGCCCTTGGCTTGCCCGAGATCCAGAAGTCGCGTCCCCGCTTCGCCCTGAGCGGCGATCTTTTCACCCTTGGCGGTGACGAAGGTGACGCTGACCATGGTTACAAGACTCCCTGCGCACGTGCCGCGGCGTTGATCGCCCCGGCCGCCTCTTCAAGCTCCTTATCCCCCGTATAGCGTCCGAAACCGATGCGGATCGCGGTTCTGCTATCCCTGTCCGAAAGTCCGAGCGCGCGCAAGACATGGCTTGGCCTGCCCGACCCGCTGGCACAGGCAGACCCTGCAGAAAATGCGATCGTGCGGCATTCGGACAACAGTCTCGCCACGTCGAGCCCCGGCAATCGCAGGTTGATGTTGCCGTGCCAGCGCTCGGTCGCGCTGCCGTTGAGCGTCCAGCCCTCGAACAGCGCCAGAGCTTTCGCCCACAGCTTTTCCACATGAAGCCGGTCACTTTCCGACAGCCTTGTGCACAAGGCAGCGGCAGCACCGAAGCCCGCACAGAGCGCTGGCGAAAGCGTGCCCGAACGCAGGCCCCCCTCCTGTCCGCCGCCATGGATGAGGGGCGCGAGTTCCAGCCCGTCGCGCACCCACAGCGCGCCGATGCCCTTGGGGCCATGGAGCTTGTGCGCAGACACCGCGATCAGATCGGCATCTTCGGGCGCTGCAAGCTTGCCCGCCCCCTGCACCGCATCGCACAGGAACAGCGCACCCATCTCGTGCGCGCGGCGGGCGAGTTCCGCAACCGGTTGCACCGTGCCGATCTCGTTGTTGACCTGCATGACCGCGACGAGGCCGGTGCCGTCCGGAATCGCCACTGCCGGATCGACCAACCCATCCCCATCGACCGGCAGCACCGTCACGCCGGGATCGAGTACGCGCGCGGTGTCGAGCACTGCTGCGTGTTCGATGGCGCTGACGGCGAGCCGCTTACGCCCGCACCCGGCCAGCGCCAGATTGATAGCCTCGGTCGCACCCGAGGTGAACACCACGCGTCCGCCCGGCGGCAACAGCGCCGCCACCTGCGCCCGCGCAACCTCGACCGCCGCCGCCGCCATCCGGCCCGCCCGATGCGGGCTGTGGGGATTGGCGAACCCCGGCGCCTCAGGCCCCACGAGCCACGGCATCATCGCCTCGCGCGCTTCGGGCGCCAGTGGTGTGGTCGCCTGATAATCGAGGTAGATCACCGCCGGATCTCCTTCCACACCTCGACGAACCGCGCGATTTCCGCCTCGGTCGTCTCGCGCCCGATCGAGACGCGGATTACTTCGCCCGGATGCGCATAGCCCATCGCCGTCAGCACGTGACTGGCCTTCAACGAACCGGACGAGCATGCGCTCCCCGCCGAAACCGCGATCCCCGCGCCATCGAAGCGGATCAACTGCGCCGCACTCGACTTGCCGGGCATGCGGTAGGCGGCAATCGCCGGACTGCGTGGCGAATCCGCCGCGACGATTTCCGCCCCGTTTTCAAGCAGTTGATTCGTCAGTGATTCCCGCAAACCTGAAGCGCACTTGAGCCATTGGTTTCCGGCCTCCAGCGCCGCCACCATGCCCAGCACCAGCGGCAAGGCCTCGGTTCCGCCACGATAGCCACGCTCCTGTCCGCCGGTCGGCTCGAGCAGTCCCCACTCGCGCACCAGCAGGGCGCCCACGCCCACCGGACCGCCGAACTTGTGCGCCGAAAGGACGATCATGTCAGCGTCGGGCAAGTCCAGCTTGCCCGCTCCTTGCGCCGCATCACACAGCACCAGCCCACCGCTTTCGCGCACCTTGGCCGCAATGCCGGAGATGTCCTGCACCACGCCTGTCTCGCTGTTGATTTGCTGCACCGCGACCAGTGCCCGGCCGCCAAGCGCTGCACTCAGCGCCTCGGAGTCCAGCAAACCGCCAGCATCGACCGGCAGGCGCTCTACGGCTCCCGCCGCGCGCAAGGCGGCATCGTGCTCCACGGCCGAGACCAGCACGCGCTCCGCTTTGGCCCGTCCTATGCCGATGGCCAGCGCCTCGCTCGCGCCCGATGTGAAGATCACCTCGCCCTGCCAGCCCAGCACTGCCTTCATACGGGCGCGGGCATCTTCCAGCGCCGCGCGTGCCGCGCGCCCGGCTGCGTGCGGGCTCGAAGGGTTGGCCCAGATGCGGAAGCCCTCCTGCATCGCTGCCTGTGCTTCGGGCAGGA
Source organism: Novosphingobium jiangmenense (assembly GCF_015694345.1). Taxonomy (GTDB): domain Bacteria; phylum Pseudomonadota; class Alphaproteobacteria; order Sphingomonadales; family Sphingomonadaceae; genus Novosphingobium; species Novosphingobium jiangmenense. Next base: position 8,677 of record NZ_JADQDC010000003.1, on the reverse strand, counting down.
GCGGGGTCGTCGCGGCGTGGTCGAGATAGATCGGTTCTTGTGGCAACGTGAATCCCGGAAATGCGCGGAAAGATTGCTTTCGGAGGGTTGGTTTCTATATAGCCGTCAACGCAATTCCCAGCCCCGGCATTCCGTGCCGACCGGGCCAGACCACAGGATTACCGGACAGGCAATGCCCGCAGTCATTTTCCCCGGCCCCGAAGGCCGCCTCGAAGGCCGTTTCCAGCCCGCCACCCGCCCCCGTGCACCGGTGGCGATGATCCTTCACCCGCACCCGCAGGCGGGCGGCACGATGAACGACCGCATCACGCAGGCGCTCTACAAGACCTTCGTCGCCCGCGGCTTTGCCACCCTGCGCTTCAACTTCCGTGGCGTCGGCCGTTCTCAGGGTAGTTTTGACAACGGCATCGGTGAACTGTCCGACGCCGCCGCCGCGCTGGATTGGGTGCAGTCGATCCACCCCGAGGCCAGCACCACCTGGATCGCGGGCTATTCGTTCGGCGCGCTGATCGGCATGCAGCTGCTGATGCGCCGCCCGGAAATCCGCGGCTTCATCTCGGTCGCGCCGCCGGCCAACATGTACGATTTCAGCTTCTTGGCCCCCTGCCCCGCCTCGGGCATCATCGTGCAGGGCACGGCGGACACCGTCGTCACGCCGAACGCGGTGCAGAAGCTGGTCGACAAGCTGCGCACGCAGAAGCACATCACCATCCATCACGACGAAGTGCCGCGCGCCAACCACTTCTTCGAGAACGAGATGGACGACATGATGCGCGCGGTAGACAACTACCTCGACATGCGCCTGTCGCCGGACTGCCCGATCCGCTGACCCTTGCTCCCCCCTCCCGCAAGCGGGAGGGGCTGGGGGTGGGCATCCTCTACAACACGAAGTGATCGCCAGCCGCGCGCACGGTCACTTCCGCAATCGAGACGCCCCACGGCTGGTCGATCGCGTGGATCACCGCATCGGCGATGTGTTCGGGCGCGAGGCTGGCATAGTCCATCGCCTCGGGATCGAGCCGCTCGGCCGGGAACGTCCCTTCCGCCATCTTGCCGACCATCTCCATGAAATCAGGCATGTTGTGCGCGACGATGCCGATGCCCGCGGCCTGATTGACGACAGTGCCGGACAGGCCGGTGCTGGGAACGCCGGTCGGCTTGATCGTCGTCACCTTGATCCGGCCCCGGCTTTCCACGCGCAGCGATTCCGACAGGAAGTTCACCGCCGATTTCGACGCGCCATAGACTGCCGCCCCGATCACCGGGAAGTTGCCGTAGATCGAGGAGATGTTGACAATCTGCCCGCGCCCCGCCGCCATCATCGGATCGTAGGCGGCGACCATGCCATTCAGCACGCCCTTGATGTTGATGTCGATGCAGCGCTCCCACGCCGGATAAGCCGCTTCGTGATCGGCAAAGAACGCCAGCGGCATGATCCCGGCATTGTTGACCATCACGTCCACCGCGCCGAACGCATCCAGGGCGGCCGCCACCAGCGCCTTGACCTGCGTCAGATCGCGCACGTCGACGGCCACCGCCTGCGCCTTGCCTCCCGCAGCGACAATCTCGTCCACCACGCCCTGTGCAGCGGCAAGGTCGATGTCGCCCAGCGTGACGCTGGCACCCAGCGCCGCCGCCTTGCGCGCGACAAGACTGCCGAAGCCTCCGCCCGCGCCGGTGATGACGATCGACTTGCCCGCGATATGTCCGCTCATGCCCGTGTCCTTCAAAGCGCCGACGGCATCCCGTCGACCAGGATGGTCTTCATTTCGAGATAAGGGAACAACCCCTCGGGACCGCCCTCGCGCCCGATGCCCGATTGCTTGAAGCCGCCGAACGGCAGGCCGAAGTCCATGCGCAGGCCGTTCTGCCCGAAGCCCCCCGTGCGTACCCGCCGCGCAATGCGATAGGCCGCATCGGCGTCGGTGGTCAGCACCGAGCCGTTGAGGCCATAGGCGCTGGCATTGGCGGTGCGGATCGCATCCTCCTCATCCTCCACCGGGATCAGGCTCAGCACCGGCCCGAAGATCTCCTCCTGCGCGATGCGGCTGTCGTTGTTCACGTTGGCAAACAGCGTCGGCTCGATGAAGTAACCGCGGTTGAGGTGCGCGGGACGCCCGCCGCCGGTAACGAGATCAGCTGTTGCCTTGCCCTCCGCGATGTACATCTCGATCCGCTCGAGCTGGCGCTTCATCGCCACCGGGCCAAGCTGCGTTTCGGGATCGTCGGAATGGCCGATCCGCACCTGCTTCATCTCTGCCGCAATCGCCTCGGCCAGTTCGTCATGGCGGTGGCGCGGCACGATGACGCGGCTGAGCATGGCGCAGACCTGCCCGCTCATCATCGTGATCGTGCCAGCCAGCATCTTCGCCGCCGCCTCGATCGGGAAGTCGTCCCGCACGATCGCCGCCGACTTGCCACCCAGTTCCAGCGTACACCGCGCCATCCGCGCACCGCAGACCGAGGCGATGCGCTTGCCCGCCACGGTCGATCCGGTGAAGCTGACCTTGTCGACGCCCTCGTTGCAGACAAGATGGTCGCTCGCCTCGCGATGGCCCGTCACGAGATTGACCACGCCTGCCGGAATGCCCGCAGCTTCTGCCGCTTCGGCGATGATATAGGCCTCCAGCGGCGTTTCCGGTGATGGCTTCATGATCGCCGTGCAGCCCGTCAGCAGCGCATAAGCGACCTTGTTGGCCATGATTCCGAACGGCCCGTTCCACGGCGCGATGGCAGCGACCACGCCAACCGGCTCATAAGCGATCAGCGCGGTGTCGGCGGCCATGCTCGGACGGCGCTCGACGAACTCGAAGCTCTCGGCAAACCCGGCGATCTGGCCGAGCGCCATCACGCTGCCGCCATGCATCGGCCCGGCGAACGAGGCGAGCCCGCCCATCTGCGCCGTCCACGCCTTGGCCAGTTCCGGCACCCGGGTTTCGAGGTGCGCGACCATCCGCCGAAACGCGGCAATGCGTTCGGCGGGGGGCGTGCTCGGCCATGGCCCATGGTCGAACGCCTCGCGCGCCGCAGCCACCGCCGCGTCCATATCCGCCTCGTCCGCCTCGGCCACGCGCCCCACCACCTGTTCGGTGTTGGGCGAGATGAGCTCTATCATCCGCCCGGAATGCGCCGGGACCCAGCGGCCTGCGATATAGAGCTTGTCGGGATGGGCGACGTTCACGCCTTCGGGGGTCATGCCTCTTGTCCTCTCACAGCGGCGCGAGCGCGCATTCCACGCGCTCGATCAGGCCGTCCTTGATCGTGTAGAATATGAATTGCCGCATTTCCTGCACTTCCCCTACCGCGATCGGGAAGAAGCCGTGCATCCCGCGCGCATCGAGCGCCTCGCGGCTCAGGTCCTTGATGCCCTCAACCCGGATTACCGCATCGATAGCGGTCAGCGTTTCGGAAGCCGCAAAGTTCAGCACGCGCACGCTTTCCTTCACGTGATCGTGCAGGAAGCTGTAGAAATCCTTCAACGCCTCGCGCGAACGGATCTCGACGCCAAAGAACGTCATCAGCGGTGGATCGACATAGAAATCGGCAACCGCGTCATAGTCCTTCGCGTTGAACGCGCAGACATAGCGGTCATAGTCCTCGCGCGTCAGCACGGCATCTCTCCCGGTTGCGGCCGGATTCGGCTCGCCAGTCAAAAGCTAACATTTGATATGATAAGCGCCAAGCGCAAAAGAAAAGGGGCGGCCATTGCTGACCGCCCCCGTTCCCTCATGAGCTCGCGCTCGATCAGAAGCGCTTCTGCACGGTGACCGCCCATTCGCGCGGACGACCGACCTGGCTGTAGGCCGTGCCGGTGAAGGCATAGACCGAAGCGAAGCGGAACGGCGTGTAGTATTCGTTGAACACGTTCTGCACTTCCAGTGCGATCGAGAGGTCCTCGGCCTCGTTCCGCCAGGTCAGGCGAGCGTTGCCGATGTCATAGGCGTTGAAGAACTCGATCGGCTGACCGGCAGCGATGCGACCGGCGCTGGTCTTGCCGGTGTGGGCAAAGTCGAAGCGCGGCGTCAGCGAACCGGCGCTGCCGAGATCGGCGCGATACTGGATACCGAAGCTGTACTTCCAGTTCGGCGTCACGATCGGGTCGGTCAGCAGGATCGCGTTGCCGACGCGCGGGTCGATGTTCTTGTAGTTGCCGGTCAGGTGGCTGAGCGAGGCATCGATATCCAGGCCCGCGATCGGCGAGGCCTGCATTTCGAGCTCGAAGCCCTTGATCCGGCCGTTGCCCGCATTCTGGCGCGCACCGCACGGCGCGTTCGAACCCAGCGACGCACACGAAATCAGCGGGAGCTGGATGTCGTTGTAGTCGTTGATGAACCCGGCAATATTGATGCGCAGGCGACGGTCGAACAGGTCGGTCTTGAGGCCCGCTTCATATGCCGTCACCGTTTCCGGATCGAAGCTGCCGTTCAGAGCCTGAGCCGCGTCGAACGGACGGGCAGTCACGCCACCGCCCTTGAAGCCGGTGCCCACGGTGACATAGGCCAGAACTTCGGGGCTGAAGCGGTAGTCGGCCGAAATGCGCCAGTCGACCTTGTCGCCGGCATAGACAGCCTTCACGCCATCGAGCGCGCCAAGGAAGATCGAGCGGGTAACACCGTCGAAGTTCTTGCGAACGAAGGTGTAGTCCTTGCTTTCCTTGGTGTAGCGCAGGCCGCCGGTCAGCGTCAGGCCTTCCATCGGTCGGGCGATCACGGTGCCGAACACGGCCTTGCTGTCGGCATTGACGGGGTCGTTGCCGAGGAACTGGAAGTTCAGGCCCGGGGCGATGTAGCGGATGTCCTGACGGGTGAAGTAGACCGAACGCTGGTCGGAGTAGAAGCCGCCGACGGTCAGGTCGATCATGTCGCCGAGCTTGGCGTTGACGCGCAGTTCCTGGCTGAAGAACCAGAACTTGAGGTCGTTGTAGCCCTGGCCGGCAATGGCGAGGTCAGGCGTGAAGTCGTCGTCGGTGCCCCACTTCTGGCGATAGTTGCGATAGGCGGTGATCGACTGGATGTTGAGCGAGTCGCTCAAGCCCACGGTCATGTTGGCCGAGAAGCCATAGCCATCGAACTTCAGGCGGTTGGGCATCTCGTAGCCCTGCGAGACCTGACCGCCTGCCGGTGCATAGAAGTTGGCATAGGTGCAGAAGCGGCCGCAGGCATAGGCGTTGGTGATGCGCGCCGGGTTGATCAGCGAGATCACTTCGGCCGCATTGGTGCGCTCTTCGTGCGTGTAGTCGCCGATGATGACGAGGTCGAAGTTCTCGCCCGGATTGTAGCGCAGCGAACCGCGCAGGCCGGCGTAGCCCTTCTCGCCGAGCTTATCGATCACGCAGTCCGAACCCGAACCCGGACGGGCGCTGATGCCCTGGGGGTTGCCGGGATTGGCGCAGCCATAGTCGACCTGATCGACGTAGCCGTTCTGGCGCTTGTAGACGCCCGAAACGCGCGCATAGAGGTCCTGCGCCAGAATGAAGTTGGCGCTGCCACGGATGTCGACACGGTTGCGGCTGCCGTAGACCGCCTCGACCATGCCCGAATTCTCGTCGGTAGGCTTCTTCGAGAACAGCTTGATCGCGCCGCCGATGGCGTTGCGTCCGGTGAGCGTGCCCTGCGGGCCGCGCAGGACTTCGACGCGCTCGAGATCGAGCAGGTCGAAGATGCCGCCGGTCAGCGTGGCGTAGTACACGTCGTCGACGTACATGCCGACGCCGGGTTCATAGGCGGGGTTGAAGTCGAACTGGCCGATGCCGCGGATCGAAGCGCCGAGCGACGAACCATAGGCGCCACCCATGGCATTGAGCTGCACGTTCGGTGCCTGCTGCGCGATCTGCGACAGGTCGGTCTGGTTGCGCGAGGCGAGCAACGTGGCATCGACGGCGGTGATCGACAGCGGGGTATCCTGCAGGCGCTGCTCGCGGAACTGCGCGGTCACGACGATCTCGCGCGCGGATTCCGGCGTGTTGTCATCGGCTTGCGCCTGATCCTGGGCCTGCGCCTGCTGAGCCATGGCGGGCATCGCCATCCCGAGCGAAAGCGCAGCCATGCTGCCTGCCGCAAGCAGGCGCACGTGTGACGTGAAACGATGGGCTTGAGCCATATCCCCTCTCCTGTATGGTCCTCTCTGGAACCGGTTGATGTTTGTTAGTAAGACATACTAATTCACAGTTTGCAAGCCTAACATTTTCGACCTTTCCAGACTCTGCGCAGTGATGCAGAACGGGCACACTTCGACACTTGCCGAAGGCCGGGAACCCGGCGATAGATGCGGCGATGGACAGCCCGCCCACCCTTGATAGTGCCGCAATCGTCCCGCTGGTCGAGGGCGAGGTCGCGCTGCTCGTCGACCTGCTCAAGCTCGGCACTTTCATCGGCACCCCGATGCGCGAAGGCGTCGCCGATCCGCTCGGCCTGACCACGACCGACCTGCGCATCGTGCTCGCGCTGGGCGGCGAAGGCGAACTGGCCGGACATGATCTTTCGGAGATCATGGGCGTGCCGCCGATGAACGTCAGCCGCGCCATTGCTGCGTTGACCCAGCGCGGTCTGGTCGAGCCGGGTTCGAACCGCCGCAACCGCCGCCGCAAGCCGGTGCGGCTGACTGCGGCAGGCCAGGAGCTCTTCGCCCAGACCATACCGGCCATGGCTCACGTTGGTGCCGACCTGTTCAAGGGCGTCCCTGCCCGCGACCGCGAGGCCTTCCGGCGCGTTGCCGCTGCCGTCCTGACACGGATAGGTCGCTGGGGCGGTTAGCCCGCTCCGGCAACCATCACGGCCACTTCTTCTGCAACCTGGTGAAATCGCCGACGGCAAAGGCCTTGGCCAGCACCGGGTGGGCAAAGCTCATCGCCACTTCCTGCCGGTTGGGCCAGGTCTGGCGCACGTCGGTTTCAGGCAGCAGGCGGTCCGGCCCTATCGGGTTCTCGGGGAAGCACACGGCGGCGGGCTGGAGGTGCGCCACGGTCTTTGACCAGCCGGTCTCGTAATCGGCCTGCCACTGCATCATGTAGTCCAGCCGCTTGATCTTCCAGACGCCGTCTTCCTTGACGTAGTCGTTCTCGTAGATGCCGCTTTCCCAGAACTGCTGCGGCATGCCCTCGGGCTTGTCCTTAAGGATGTCGTCGTGCCAGCCACCGGCAAGGATGCCGCGGAAGCGGCCCTTGGCGCTCTGGCCGTCCTCGGAAATCGTGATCACGTCCTGCAGCTGGAAATGGTCGAGCAGAAGGCCGTGGACCGGGCCGCGCCGCCCGCCGGTGAACAGATTCTGGAACCACGTCCCGTAAAGCCGCATCACCCCCTCGTAACCGACATATTCGCCCGAAAGGAACACCACCGCGCCATCCTTGGCGAACAGTCCGGCCACTTCCTCGGGCCGGTTGTAGTCGATGTAATAGCCATAGGCCCATTGCAGGCGGCGGATCGCGTTGAGATCCTCAAGCTCGGTCACGCGCGCTTCGAGCGCGGCAAGGCGGGCATTCACGTCAGTCATCGGGCGACTCTCCCAAGCCGGTTTATTTGTATGTAACACTAACAAATATATGGCCGATTGCGAGCGGAAAAATCGCACCCCAAGGCACCTTGCGCGCAAACCGTCGCGCATTACTCTCGCAGCCGGACGGAGCGTGGAGAATCTGCGATGTGCGATGAGATTACCGAGGCCGAGAACGCCGAATTTGTCCTCAACCGCCGCGAGTTCGCCTCGCTCGGTGCGGGCGCCGCCGCTCTTGCCACGCTCCCCGGCTGCGCCACTGCGGCAGAAGCGCCGACCGCCAGCCGCATGGTCACGATCGATACGCCCGATGGCAAGGCCGATGCCTTCTTCGTCTATCCCAAGAAGGGCAAGCACCCTGCCGTGATCATGTGGCCCGACATTGCGGGCTTGCGCGATGCCTACAAGACCATGGGCACACGCCTTGCCGCTGCCGGTTATGCGGTGCTGGTCGTCAACCAGTATTACCGCTCCAGCCCCGCCCCGATCCTGAACTCGCTGATGGAGTGGCGCTCGGATGCCGGGCAGAAGAAACTGAAGCCGATGATCGGCGCAATCACGCCTTCGGGCACCACCTCGGATGCCGCTGCCTTCGTGTCATGGCTCGACGCGCAGAAGGAAGTGAACGCCAAGAAGCGCATTGGCTCGGCCGGCTATTGCATGGGCGGTCCCTTCACCGTGCGCACCGCCTTCGCCAACCCGGCCCGCGTCGGCGCGGCGGCCTCGTTCCACGGCGGCGGCCTTGTCGGCACAGAGCCCGACAGCCCGATCAACCTCATCCCCAAGACCCGCGCCGCCTACCTCTTCGCCATCGCCCAGAACGACGACGAACGCGCGCCGAAGGAAAAGACGCAACTGCGCGCGGCGGCTGACGCTGCGAAGCGCCCCGCCGAGGTGGAAGTCTACCCCGCCCAGCACGGCTGGTGCACGCTGGACGCGCCGATCTATGACCGGGCGCAGGCGGAGAAGGCATGGGGCCGCATGCTGGCGTTGTTCAAGGCGCATTTGTGAGGGGTGGGGTGGACGCCGCTGGCACAAAGAGTTCACCGTCACCCCGGGCTTGACCCGGGTGTGGATTCACATCCGAAGTGCAACGGGTTGAATGTTTCGGCTGGAGTTTTGAAGCCGAGGCATTTTCTGGGCGTGTTGTTGTAGTTGGCGAGGATGGCATCGAGTTGCTGTTGGGGCA
>NZ_JADQDC010000031.1 GCF_015694345.1 Novosphingobium jiangmenense | reverse complement strand
GGTTGCGAGGGGTTTGTACCCCGCACGCGCAAGGAAGGGAACGAAGATGGCGTCTCATGCGGTGTTTGTCGGGATCGACGTGAGCAAGGCAAGGCTCGATGTGTGCCTGTGGCCGGATGGAGAATGCCTGGAGTTTGCCAATGACAGCAGGGGCATCCGTGCGCTGGGGCGGCATCTGGAACGCCTTGGTCCCGCCGCGATCGGGCTGGAGGCGAGTGGCGGATACGAGCGCGAGGTGCTGGCTGCGCTGTGTGCGGCGGGGCTTCCGGCGCATCGACTCAATGCGCTTCGCGTCCGCCGCTTTGCGCAAGGCTGCGGCATCTTGGCCAAGAACGACCGGATCGATGCGGGCGTCATTGCCCGCTTCGTCTCGTGCGTTCCGCAAGCCGAAGCGGTCCACGATCCGGCGGCGGCAAGGCTGGCTGAACTGGTCACCGCCCGGCGCCAGCTGGTCGAGGAACTGACCCGCTGCAGCAATCAGGCATCGCGCACGGTGCATGGCGTGCTGAAGCGCATCGCCGCGCGGCGGATCGCACGCCTCAAGGCCGACATCCTGCTGATCGATCAGGCCATGGCCGAAGCGGTCGCCGCCGACGAACGCATGGCCCACCGCAACCGCCTGCTGCGCTCGGTTCCGGGGGTCGGGCCAGTCTTTGCCCATACCCTGCTCGCGCTCATGCCCGAGCTTGGCAATCTGACCCGCAGACAGGCCGCGTCGCTGGTCGGCGTCGCCCCGTTCGACTGCGAAAGCGGGACCTTCCGCGGGCAAAGGCGCATCGTCGGCGGTCGCAAACCCTTGCGCGATGCCGCCTACATGGCCGCTCTCGTCGCAGGCCAGCACAACTGCGTCATGAAGACCTTCAGACAGCGACTGGCCGACGCCGGAAAACCGCCAAAGGTCATCCTCATCGCCATCATGCGCAAACTCATCTGCGCTCTCAACGCCATGGTCAAAAACAACCAACCATGGACCGCATAACAAGACGGTTGCTCCCCATTTGCAC
>NZ_JADQDC010000030.1 GCF_015694345.1 Novosphingobium jiangmenense | reverse complement strand
GTAACTGCTCACGAGGTTGGCAGAAAATGGTTGCGCGGTGACTCGGAGTTTGATTCACCCTTGGGATGGCCCCACCCCCGCTTCATGTGCTGAGCGAAGCTGAGAAGAACGAGCTTCTGCTTGCGCAGCACGAGATGATCGAGCGGATGGCGGCGCGGATTACGGAACTTGAGGGGCTGGTTGGCAAGCCGCGCAAGACATCCTCGAACTCGCACATCCCGCCGTCGAAGGATGATTTCGGCAAGAAGGGTGGCAAAGGGCGCAAGCCGAAGGCAGGCAAGCGCCCGCCGCGCGAGGGCAAACACCGCCCACTGGCGGAGGCACCAGACAAGACCGAACGCGTCATGGCCAGCGAGTGCGGCCACTGCGGTACGGATGTGACCGGCCAGGTACAGCAGTGCCGGCAGCGCTACGATCACGTCGACCTGCCACCAATCCGTCCCGTCGTCACCCGCGTCGAACTGTGGGGTGGGCGCTGCCGGTGCTGTGGCCGACGCTACAAGGCGCAGGCGCCTATGGGCATGGCGCCCGGTTCGCCCTTCGGCCCCGGCATCCGGGCGCTCATGGCCTATCTGCACCATAGCCATCACGTGGGTTTCGAGCGTCTTTCCCGGATTGCCGGCGAACTGTTCGGGCTGACGATTTCCGAAGGCGCCATCGCCAACATGTTCCGCCGCCTGCGCACCAGCATGGATGCGGCCACGACTGCGATCCGCGCCAGATTGCTCAAGGCGCGCATCATTGCTTCGGATGAGACGACGACCCGGACCAACGGCGTGATCCAGTGGCAGTGGGTGTTCCTGTCCAGCAACGCTGTCCTGCACAAGATTGCCTCGCGCCGGGCCCGCAGCGTTGCAGAAGACGTGCTGGGGCAGCATCGACCGGATGTCTGGGTCTCCGACCGCTATTCAGGCCAGCAGGAGTTGGGACGCGAGCACCAGGTTTGCCTCGCGCATGTGCTTCGCGATGTTCAGTACGCCATAGACAGCGGCGACACTGCCTTTGCCCCACACATCCGCGACCATCTGCGCTGGGTGATCAAGGTCGGGCGACGACGAGACCAGCTCAAGGATAGCACGCTGGCCGCCTATGCTGCCAAAGCCGACAATATCCTCGATCGTCTGGTCGCCAGGCCCGTCGCTCATCCTGCCGGGCGTGTCCTGCTCAAACAGATCAAGGCATGGCGGGGGAAGTTCTTCGTCTTCCTCACAAACCGTGACGTGCCTGCCACGAACAACATCTCCGAGCGCGAAATCCGACCCTCGGTCGTCTTCCGCAAGGTCACCAACGGCTTCAGATCAGACTGGGGCGCTCAGATCCATGCAGGATACCGTTCCGTCACAGGCACTGCACGCCTCTCTGGCCAGTCCGCACTCAGCGCAATCCGCGATCTCGTCGATGGACGCTTCGCCGTCGCTTGATCGGCATCAGTGCCAACCACCTGAGCAGTTAC
>NZ_JADQDC010000002.1 GCF_015694345.1 Novosphingobium jiangmenense | reverse complement strand
TGCGCAAGCAGAAGCTCGTTCTTCTCAGCTTCGCTCAGCACATGAAGCGGGGGTGGGGCCATCCCAAGGGTGAATCAAACTCCGAGTCACCGCGCAACCATTTTCTGCCAACCTCGTGAGCAGTTACGTTTTCGCCGCTATGAGTGAATATGACCTCATGCAGGATATGATGTTGTTGGCGGTGCGGCACTCTTCATCCCTTGAAGCCTTCAAAGAGTATTGCGCAATGCGCAACGAGTTTCGCTCGATAGGGCCGAAGCCGCAAGACTTCGACGGTCAAATTGGTGGGGGATGGCTGACGCCCGAGGAAGTGAATAGATACAAGCCCTTCACAATTCCAATGAACAACGTCGTCGTGGGAATGGAAGTTGGATTAGCAGAAGATGTCAAATTGGCGCGAAGCGTCGCAGAGCGGTTCGGACCGGTGACAGCGCAACATTTCAGAGTAACCAAGTTTCTCGATTTGACTTTCCCAAGTGAGGAAGAACTCGCCGCAATGATGAAAGCTCCAAGCACACACTAAGCTGCAACAGCATCAATCTACCAAAACCGGCCCCAAAGTCGGATCCAGATCCCGAGGTCGCTTGATCTCCACCAGCCGCGCGCAGCCCTCGGTCACGTCGGACCAGTCGTCCACATCAAGTTCCATCACCGCAAAGGTCGCGGTCGGGAACTTCTCTTCCACCACTTCGCGCAAAGGGCTGGAGCCGTCATCGGGCACGAGGTCGAAGATCAGGTCTTCCAGCCCCGGATTGTGCCCGATCATCAGCACGCTCCTGGGATCGCCGGAAAGCTCCTTGAGCAGGTCGATCAGCGTGGCCGAACTCGCGAGGTAGATGCGCCGGTCCCATTCGATCTTGAACGTGCACTTCCACGCCTTGCTGCATTCCTCGACCGTCTCTGCCGCGCGCACGGCGGGGCTGGCGATCATGCGGTCGAAGGTGCGGCCGGTGTCGCGGATGTATTCGCCCATCGCCCGCGCCCCGCGCTTGCCGCGCTCGTTCAGCGGACGGTCGAAATCCCGCGCGCGCGCATCGCTCCAGTCCGATTTGGCGTGGCGAAACAGGGCCAGTGTCTTCACGAAATCCCCTCGCGCGGCGTCTGTGCACTCTCCCGTCCAGAAACACCGCCACTCACGCTTTGTAAAGCCACATCGAGCGTCACGCGCCGGATCGGCGTGCCCGCCGGAAAGGCCGAAAGCAACCTTGATGGGAAGGCCGAGGACAGCACCACGAAGTGCCCCTTGTCCGTGCCTGAGCGGATCAGCCGCCCGAACGCCTGTGCCAGCCGAGCCCGGATGATGCGGTCATCATAAGCCTGTCCGCCCCCCGCCAGCCTGCGCGCGCGGTGCAGGATCGAAGGCTTGGGCCAGGGCACCTGCTCCATCACAACCAGCCGCAGCGAATCCCCTGGCACGTCCACGCCGTCGCGCAGGGCATCGGTGCCGAGCAGCGAGGCGCGCGGATCGTCGCGGAAGATGTCGACCAGCGTGCCGGTGTCGATCGGATCGACATGCTGCGCGAACAGCGGCAACCCGCCACGCGCCAGCCGGTCGGCAATCCGGCCATAGACCGCGCGCAGCCGCCGGATCGCGGTGAACAGCCCCAGCGCCCCGCCGCCCGCCGCCTCGATCAGCCGCCCGTATGCCGCCGCCAGCGCCGGAATGTCGCCCTTGGGCACGTCGGTCACTATGAGCACTTCGGCCTGCGCGGCGTAGTCGAACGGGCTGTCGGCCGTGAACAGGCGCGGCGCAATATCCAGATGCGGCGCCCCGCTGCGCTCGACCGCGCTCGACCAGTCATCGCCATCGCGCAACGTCGCAGATGTCATCATCACCCCGTGCGAAGGCGCCAGCACCGCATTGGCGAAGGGCTTCATCGGATCGAGGTAATGCCGATGCAGCCCCACGTCCCACTCACGCCCGTCCGAACGCTCGACTGCAATCCAGTCGACGAAATCAGGATCGCCCGGCCCGCCCAGCCGCGCCAGCAGCGCAATCCACCCGGCGATCAGATCGCTGCGCCAGCCGATCGCACTGCGCGCGCCCTCGATCCGCGCCCGCGCCGGACCATCGAGCCAGTCCGGCCCGTCCTCGACAATTGCTTCAAGCCGCAGGCCCAGCCGCACCAGCGGCTTGCGCAAGGCCTCCAAAGCCTCCTGCGCCTGACCCGCCACCTCGATGAACCCGCCATCCAGCTGCGCGATCTCGGTTTCCAGCCCGTAGCCCGCTTCCTGCCCGCCGCTCTCGTCGCGCGCATATGCCAGCGCCCGCGCCGCGCTCAGCAGCGCCTCGAGCGGCCCCGAAGGCGTGCCTTCCACCACCCGCGCCAGCCAACCGTCGGAGGGCAGGGCTTCCGCCGCCTCGCGCGCCTGCGCAATCGCGCGCTCGCCTTCCTCGTCGTAGCTCGCCACATCCGCCAGCCGCGCCGAAAGCCCGCGCCGTCGTCCGCGCGACTTTCCCTCGGGCCCGATTACCCAGCGCCGCAGCTCGATCGTCTCGGCACCGGTCAGCGCCGCCGAGAAGGTCGAATCCGCCGCCTCGAACACGTGGTGCCCTTCGTCAAACACGATCCGCGTCGGCCGCTGCGCCGCATCGCGACCTCTCGCTGCGTTGACCATCACCAGCGCATGGTTGGCAATCACCAGCTCCGCATCCGCCGAGGCGCGCGCCGCGCGCTCGATGAAGCACTTCCGGTAATGCGGGCACCCGGCATAGACGCACTCGCCGCGCTGGTCAGTCAGCGCCGCGATCCCGCGCTTGCGGAACAGCGTGCCCAGCCAGCCCGGCAGGTCGCCGCCGATCATGTCGCCATCCTGCGAATAGGCAGCCCAGCGCGCCACCAGCTGCGCCAGAATTGCCGCCCGCCCGGCAAACCCGCCCTGCAGCGCGTCTTCCAGATTGAGCAGGCACAAGTAATTCTCGCGCCCCTTGCGCACCACAACCGGCGGCTTGCCGTTGCGTGAGGCCGGAAACGCGCGCCTGCTTTCGCGCCGCAACTGCCGCTGCAGCGCCTTGGTATAGGTCGAAACCCACACCGTCCCGCCCGATTGCTCCGCCCACAGCGACGACGGCGCGAGATAGCCGAAGGTCTTGCCCGTTCCGGTGCCCGCCTGCGCCAGCACCACATGCGGCTGGCCCTGACCCTGCCTTGGCGCGAACATCCGCGAAGCCTCGCGCGCATAGTCCTGCTGCGTCGGCCGCGCCTCGGCCCCGGCGCCGGTCAGTTCAGCAAGCCGCGAAACCACCGCCGTCTCGCCCAGCACCACTTGCGCCGGCTGAGGCCGTTCCGCCGTCTCTTCCCACTCCGGCAACTTGGCGAACAGCCAGCGCTCGGCCCGCTCCGGCTTCCTGATCCGCGGGGTCAGCAGCGTTGCCCAAGGCCAGCGCATCCGCACCAGCGATTGCAGCGCCGTCCACGCCCCCTCACGTTCGGCCCAGTCCGCACTCTCGCAGGTCGCCAGCAAGGCCTCCGCCGCCTCCTGCAACAGCTGCGGCACCTTGTCGTCACCCGCAGGCTCGTCCAGCCCCAGCGCGTGGGCGAGGCCCTTGGGTGTCGGCACCATGAACCGCGCCGGATGCACGAACGCGAACAGCTCCAGCAGATCGAGCCCCGAAAGGTCGGGATAGCCCAGCCGGCTCGCCACCAGCGGCGCATTCAGCATCAGCAGCGGCGTATCGGCCGCCGCCACGATCGCCTCGCCCTTGCCAAGCCCGCGCGTGGCAAAGCCATCGCGCAGCCAGCACCCGCCATGGCTCGCATGAATCGCTGGCAGATTGAGGGCAGGGCGCTCTGTCATCTGGCTCTAGCGTTAGAACAGGAATGGAACATCGCACAACCCTGCGCCGCGCGAAAAACCAAACCTTTCACCGCGATTCACTACTGCCCTTAAAACCTTCGCGCAGCCGCCGTCCTTGTCCTCAGCAACCGAACCGGAGCATTCACAGTCACGCTCCGGCCCATAGTGGAGAATGGGACATGGCAGTCATCAACACCAACATCAGCGCAATCCGCGCTACCAACGCTTCGAACTCGGCCAACAAGATGCTCGGCAGCGCGATGGAGCGCCTCTCGACCGGCAAGCGCATCAACGGCGCCAAGGACGACGCCGCCGGCCTCGCCATCAGCACCACCATGACCTCGCAGATCAAGGGCATGGGCCAGGGCATCCGCAACGCCAACGACGGCATTTCCTTCGCCCAGACCGCCGACGGCGCGCTGAACGAAGTCACCGCCATGCTGCAGCGCGTCCGCGAACTTGCCGTTCAGGCCAAGTCGGCCACCTATCAGGACACCGACCGGGAATACATGGACGCCGAAGTTCAGGAGCTGAACACCCAGATCAATGACGTGCTCAACAACGTCAAGTTCAACGGCAACAACGTCTTCGGCACCACCGACACGACATTCGACATCCAGGTCGGTGCGGAAACCACCGACACCGTGACCATCACCAGCAAGGGTATCGCCAACGTCGCGTTCGATGTCACCACCGTGACCGACGCCAGCACGACGATGGACGACGTCGACACCTCGCTAGCCGAAGTCAGCGCCGCCCGCGCCTCGTTCGGTGCCGCGCAGAACCGGCTGGAATCGGTGATCAACAACCTCAACGACAACGTCACCAACCTGTCGGACGCCCGCTCGCGGATCATGGACACCGATTATTCGGCGGAAACCACCGCCATGGCCAAGGCCCAGATCCTGTCGCAGGCTTCGACTGCCATGATCGCCCAGGCCAACCAGGCCCAGCAGAACGTGCTTTCGCTTCTGAAGTAAGCCTCCCTCAGAAGCCTCCACGGAAGGGCGGGATTGCGGATGCGCGGTCTCGCCCTTTCGGCGTTCGCCATACGGTGTTTCTTCCTCGTTCGTCATTGCGAGCGTAGCGAAGCAATCCATGGCGTTTGGCGCGTCGCTCCGGATTGCTTCGCCCGCTTCACGGGCTCGCAATGACGAGTGCGCGGTCGTTGGTGACGGCCTTTTCACTTGCACCAGCCGCCCCCACGCGCAAAAGGGCGGGCACTATGACAGACGCAATCAGCACCGCCGCCCAGACCTCCAAGGCTTGGCCCTTCGAGGAAGCCCGCAAGCTCATCAAGCGGTATCCCGGCGGCAAACGCGATGCGTCCGGCGAACTTGTGCCGGTGCTGTTCGAAACCGGCTACGGTCCCTCGGGCCTGCCGCACATCGGCACGTTTCAGGAAGTCCTGCGCACCACTTTCGTGCGCCGCGCCTATGAAGTGCTGACGGGAGGCCACCCCACGCGCCTCGTCGCCTTCTCCGACGACATGGACGGTCTGCGCAAGGTGCCCGACAACGTGCCCAACAAGGCGCTGCTCGATGCCCACCTCGGCCATCCGCTCAGCCGCATTCCCGATCCGTTCGAAAAGTTCGAAAGCTTCGCCCACCACAACAACGCGATGCTGCGCGATTTTCTCGATCGCTTCGGCTTCGATTACGAATTCGTCTCGGCCTCGGACCGTTACAACTCGGGCGCCTTCGACGAAGCCCTGAAGGGCGTGCTGCGCAACTGGCAGGCGATCATGGACATCATGCTCCCCACCCTGCGCGAGGAGCGCCGCAAGACCTACTCGCCGGTCCTGCCGGTCTCGCCGACCACCGGCGAAGTGCTGCAGGTGCCGGTCGAAGTCGTCGATGCCGAAGCCGGTATCGTCCGCTTCACCGACAGCAACGGCGAAACGGTCGAGCACACGATCCTCGGCGGCTGGTCGAAGCTGCAGTGGAAGGTGGATTGGGCAATGCGCTGGGTCGCCTTGGGCGTCGATTACGAAATGTGCGGCAAGGACCTTACCGACAGCGTCACGCAGTCGGGCAAGATCGCGCGCGTCCTCGGCGGCCAGCGCCCCGAAGGCCTGATCTACGAACTCTTCCTCGACGAGAAGGGCGAGAAGATCTCCAAGTCCAAGGGCAACGGCCTGACCATCGAGCAGTGGCTTGAATACGGCAGCGAGGAGTCCCTGGGCTTCTACCTCTTCCGCGAACCCAAGAGCGCCAAGTCGCTCCACGTCGGGATCATCCCCCGCGCGGTCGACGAATACTGGCAGTTCCGCGAGAAGATCCCGGCCCAGCCCATCGAACAGCAGCTCGGCAACCCGGTGTGGCACCTGCTGCGTACCAACGGTCCGGCTGAAGGCGAGGGGGACAAGCTCCCCGTCACCTATGGCTTGCTGCTCAACCTCGTCGGCGTGCTCGGCGCGCAGGCGACGCGCGATCAGGTGTGGTCGTACCTCGGCAACTATGTCGAGGATGCCGACCCGGCCGCGCATCCCGCACTCGACGGCCTCGTCACTCGCGCGCTTGCCTATAACCGCGATTTCATCGCGCCCACGCTTCAGCGCCGCAAGCCCGAGGAGAACGAGGCCAAGGCGCTCGCCGCGCTCGACGAGGAACTCGCCGGAACCTCCGAAGACGCCACTGCAGAAGAACTGCAGAACATCGTCTACGAGATCGGCAAGGACCCGCACTACGGCTTCGAACAGCTGCGTGACTGGTTCAAGGCGCTCTACGAAACCCTGCTCGGCTCCAGCGCCGGCCCGCGCATGGGCAGCTTCATCGCGCTTTATGGCGTGGTCAACACCCGCAAGCTGATCGCCGAAGCGCTGGGCGACTGATCTACCGGGCTGCGCGGGTGCGAGAAATCCACCCGCGCACCTTGCCCTCCAGCACCTTCATGGGCAGCGCACCCGATCCCAGCACCTGATCGTGGAAGGCGCGGATGTCGAACTTTCGGCCCAGCGTGCCTTCGGCTTCCTTGCGCAGCCGCTGGATCGTCAGCGCGCCAATCTTGTAGGACAGCGCCTGGCCCGGAATGGCGATGTAGCGGTCCACTTCGGCTTCGGCATCGCTGCGGCCCATGCCGGAATTGGCCAGCATGTACTCCACTGCCTGATCGCGGCTCCACCCCTTGGCGTGCAGTCCGGTATCCACCACCAGCCGCATTGCCCGCAGCATCTCGTCGTCCAGCGTGCCCCAGTGCTGCATAGGGTCCTTGTAGAACCCCATCTCGTAGCCCAGCGTCTCGGCATAGAGCGCCCAGCCTTCGATGTAGGCGTTGTTGCCGCCAAAGCGCTGGAAGTCGGGCAGGGCGGTGTTCTCCTGCGCAAGGCTGATCTGGAAGTGGTGCCCCGGCGCGCCCTCGTGCAGGTAGAGCGTCGTCACACCGGTCAGGAAGCGGCTCTTGAGGTCATAGGTGTTGAAGAAGAACGTGCCCGGCGTTGTGCCATCGGGCGTCCCTTGCGCATAGCTCCCGCCCGCCTCGAACTTGGCGCGATAGGCAGGGTAGGGCTGGATCTGCAGCGGCGTGCGCGGCAGGTGCAGGAAATAGCGCGGCGCCAGCGCATCGACCTTCCGGCCAACGCTGCGGAAGCCCTCGGCGAGTTCCTGTTCGGTCTTCGGGTGATAGCGCGGATTGCTGCGCAGATCGTCGAAGAACGCCCGCAGCGGCCCGCTGAAGCCCAGTTCGGTCTTCACCTGCTCCATGCCGCTGTGGATGCGCGCCACTTCCTCAAGGCCCATGGCGTGAACCGTCTCGGGATCGAGGTCGAGCGTGGTGTAGGCGCGGATCAGGTCGCGATAGAGGTGGTCGCCGCCGGGAAGGGCCGAAAGTCCCGCCTGATCGCGGGCCGCCGGACGGTATTCATCGGCCAGAAACCGCCGCAGCTTGCGGTAGGCCGGATAGACATCGCGTCGCGTCACGTCGAACAGGGCGCGCTTCAGACGCGGTCGTTCGGCAATGGGCACGCCCTCGGGAAACCTGCGCACCGGGCTGGTGAACGGCGATCGCTCGACCGGCTGGGCCAGCAGCGCGTCGATCTGCGCGATCATGTTGTCGACGGTCAGCCGCGGCTCGGTCACCCCGCTCGCCAGGCCTTCGCGGAACCGCGCAGTCGCCTCGTCGAACACCCGCCCCAGCACGCGGTGCCGCGCGATCAGCAGTTCATAATCGCCCGTCGTCTCGAGCATGATCCCGCTGCCGGGAGACGACAGCTCGGGATAGGCAACATGAAATCCGCCGAAGTGGTTGAACGGCCTCACTTCGGTCAGCGCCAGCGCCTGCGGTTCAAGCAGCGCGGCATCGGCGCCCTTCGCATCGATCAGCACCGCGCGCGAGATGCGGTGCGCCTCGTCAAGCTTGGCCGGGTTGATCCTCTCGAGGCGGTCCAGCAGCCGGGCGTTGGCGTCGCGCCGCTCCCGCGCCAGTTCGGGCGTGAACAGCCTGAGGAACTCGGGCACCGAAACCCGCTGCCCCTGCTGCAGCGCGCCCACCGGATCGAGCGAGAAGCCCTGCCGCAAATCGTCGGCAAAGATCGCGTCCAGTTGCGCGTTCTCGGAAAGCTCTGCCGTGCTCTGCGGACCGATGTCGATCCTGGCCGGAACCGCCGCCGCCGCATCCCCTGCCGCGTGGGCCGGCAGGGACAGGAGCATGGCCAGCGCGACAAGGCCGACCCGCGCAGTCGCTCTCAATGCCATGGCCGTGCCCTGTACCATTTCGTCAGGACGTACTTGGTCCCGCGGACGACGGGGGTTCCGGCATGCAGCGCATCGGGATTGGGCGTGCCGTCAGGCTTCATGTTGTTCCATATCAGCAGCGCGCCCGGCTGCGGCGGGATCGAGAGGTTGACGCGGGGAAAGTCGGTCGTGCCACCTTCCTCCACCGCGTTGAGATAGGCCATCGCCGTCCAACTACGCTGTCCCCCGCGCTTCTGTTCCGTATCCCAGAAATGTTGCGAAGGCAGGAAGTGGTCGTAATGCGCGCGAAATTCCTGGCCGGGTTCGTAGCGCTGTCCCTGGATCGTCTCGCCCAGCGCGGGATCGATGCCCATCAGGTCGTCGATCCGGCGCTGCAGCATCAGGATGAAGGGATCGAACGGATCGACATCGCCGGTGTAACTGGTCCGCCCGGTTGCGTCGGTGCCCTTGTAGGTCGGGGAAGGGCGGGCAACGCTGTCGACGATCGCCATCAGCTTATCGCATTCGGCGGTCGAGAAGAAGTCGGCCACGCCGAATATCTCGAGTCCTTCCACCGGTATGCGATAGACTCCACCGTCCCCTGAAAGGCGCAGGCGAACCGTCTCGCCAACCTTGCGCAAGGCCAGCGTTTCGGAAGTTTCTGACTTTCGTTTAGCGAAGAAGGACATCCTGCCTAAACTCATGTTCTATCCGGGAACTTGTGGCAAGAGCGTTCAATTGGTCCAAAGCGGACTCATAACACCGATTTCATCAAGCATTCTTTGTAGCTTTGCGTTAACCAGTGTTTGATGTGAATTCGATTGTGGTCGCAACGGAATCAAGTGGAGGGTGCGCGGTGTCGTTGGCAGGACACCGCTGTCCAGCCTGAGGCGCAGATGCGCCGCCACTGATGTTCTTGTGTCCGCCGGGAGCTTTGCTTGGACGCCTTCGTAGATCCGGATCTGGAAAGCCTTCGTCTCGCTGTTGCTCTTTACGCGTTGCGCCGCAAACGGGATTCCGTCGTGGCCCGCAAAGGCCTGTTCGGCGAACCGGGCTGGGACATCCTGCTCGATCTCTACATCGCCGACCGTCGGCGGACCGAACTTCAGGTCTCCAGCGTCTGTCTTGACGCTGGTGTCCCATCCACCACGATCCTGCGCTGGATCTCCCGGCTTGAGCGGGAAAAGCTGATCTATCGCACCGCCGATGCGTCCGATGCCCGCCGCCGCTACGTGCGGTTGACGGACGAAGGCCGCACCATGATGCGCAAGGTCCTGCGCGCCATCTCGGCGGCAGGTCTGGCCTGAACGCAAAAAGGCCCCCGCACCGCCGGGTGCAGGGGCCAGTCGTTTTGCGGGAAGCCTACCAGAAGAAGTCGTAGATCACGTCCACCACTTCACCGGAATAGACGTCCACCAGCAGCACGTCGTCCCAGTAACGGACCCAGCGATAGCCGCCATAAGCCGGGGGCAGGCGATAAGCCCAGGGATCGTTGATCCAGTAGTTCTGGCCATAGAAGCCCGAATTCAGGAAGATCCCGATCGACAGCCGGCTGTAGTTGTACCCGCGATAGGGCGAATAGTAGCGCGGCAGGCGGTAGATCCCGCGATTGGCTGAGCGATAGTGGCTCCAGTTGTAGCGATTGTCGCGCCGCCAATCGTTGTTCCAGCGGCGGTAGTCTCCCGCACCATTGTTGCGCCAAGTGTCACGCCGCCAGTTGTCGTCGCGACGATCGTTCCGGCTCCAGTTCCGCCCATCGCGATCACGGTTCCAGTCACGCCCGTCGCGGTTCCACTGACGCCCATCGCGGTTCCATTCCCGGCCATCCCGGTCGCGGTTCCAGTCGCGCCCGTCACGATCCCGGTCACGGTTCCAGTCGCGGCCAGCATTCTGGTTGCCGGGGTTAGTCCCGTTCCACTGCCTGCCGTCCCAGCCGCGCTGTGGCACCGCTGGACGGCCAGCCCGATCTGCCGGAGCCGGACGGTTCACCGTGCCCTGCTGCCAGTCACGACCCTGCGAGCGGCCCCAATCACGCTGCGATCCTTCTGCACGACCCTGCCACGCCGGGCGCGACTGCTCTGGCCGCGCCTGTTCTGATCGGGCCGGCACCTGCGCCTGCGGAGCGCTGCCACCCCACGCCGGACGCTGCACCTGTGCCTGCGGCTGAGCCTGACGCTGGACCTGCTGGTTGCGGAAGTCACCGCCCCCGCGCTGCCAGCCGCCACCACGTTCGCCGCCGGCATCGCCACCGCGCTGCCAGCCGCCGCCGCCGCGATTGCCGCCACCCCGTTCACCGCCGCCGCGCTGTTCGCGCTGCTGTTCCTGGGCAAAGGCCGAGGTCGGTATCGCACTCGCGGTCATGGCCACGGCCAGCGCTGCGAGCGCACTGCTTCTGAAGATTGACTTGCCGGACATCGTGACCGACCCTTTCCCGGTATGAAGAGCCGCGACACCTTTCGCAGCTTTAATGCCATCGTAATAATTGATTCGCGCTGTCCGATGTCTGAACCGGCTTGGTAGCCTCCCGTTCAGGTTTGCTTGGGGAAAGATGAATGGAGTTGACGCTCGACAGCGTCCTTGCCGATGCCGTGAACCGGCTGGCCACCGCCGCCAAAGACCGCCGCCACCCCATGCACACCCCCGTCGTCGGCACCGCCGACGGTGATCTGCGGATCATGGTCCTGCGCGAAGCCACACCGGATCTCGCCACGCTCCGCTTCCACACCGATCTGCGCAGCCCCAAGTGCGGCCTGATCGGAAGCGGCGCCCCGGTCAGCGTCCTGGCTTACGATCCCGAAGCCCGCATTCAGCTCAGGATGCGCGGGGAAGGACGGATTGAGAGCCAAGGGCCTATAGCCGATGCCGCGTGGGAACGCGCCACCGCCTCCAGCCGCCGCTGCTATCTTGCCGAAATCGGCCCGAGCGGCCTGCTCGAAGCAGCAGGCTCGGCCATCCCAGACCATCTCCTCCACCGCGCGCCGACCATTGACGAAACCTTCCCGGGCCGCGCCAACTTCGCCGTCCTCCTCGTCGAGGTCCGCAGCCTCGACTGGCTCCACCTGACCCACGAAGGCGGCATCCGCGCCCGCTTCACCCGCACCAGTGCCGCCGCATCTTGGCAGCAGACATGGCTCGCCCCGTGATGTAACTTGCCTGCAAAGGGGGACAGCCATGATCAGACCGCTCGTCGCATTCGCCGCCGCCATCCTCGCACCCGCCAGCGCCATGGCCGCGCCGCCCGCCACACTCGCCGACATCGCCTGGTTGAAAGGCTCATGGGAAGGCGAGGGCATCGAAGGGGCACCGGCACTCGAAGCCTATGCCCCCGCAGCAGGCGGTCAAATGGTTGGCCATTTCCGCCAGTTGAACAAGGACGGCACGGTGATGTTCTACGAACTCATCACCATTGTCGAAGAAGGCGGCTCGCTCGCCTACCGCCTCAAGCACTTCAATGCCGATCTCACCGGCTGGGAGGAAAAGGACAAGGTCGTCTCCTTCCCCCTGACCGACCGCAAGGGCGACCTGCTGGACTTCTCGGGCCTTGTCTACGAACGCACCGGCAAGAACACCATGACCGCCTCGGTCCAGGTCAACGAAGGCGGCAAGACCGAAACCCTCGTCTTCCGCTTCCGCCGCAAGCGCTAAAGTCCTCATTTCGTCATTGCGAGGAGGCGTAGCCGACGAAGCAATCCAGAGTTGCGCAAGGCTGCACTGGATTGCTTCGCTTCGCTCGCAATGACGATGCAAAAAGCGCAAGTTCGCAAGAGGTTGGCTGCCACCAGCCCCTCTGGCGCCTCTGCGTGAAACAAAAAAACACCCCGCCAGCCACGTAGGCTGACGGGGCGTCTCAAACACCAATCTGTAAAAAATCAGCGCGTCAGCTTCTTGTACGCCAGCGCGGTCGGACGGTCCGCAGCATCGCCCAGGCGGCGGCGCTTGTCTTCCTCATAAGCCGCGAAGTTACCCTCGAACCATTCGACGTGGCTGTTGCCCTCGAACGCAAGGATGTGCGTCGCCAGACGGTCGAGGAAGAAGCGGTCGTGGGAGATGACCACGGCGCAACCGGCGAAGTTTTCGATCGCGTCTTCCAGCGCTGCCAGCGTTTCGACGTCAAGGTCGTTGGTCGGTTCGTCGAGCAGCAGCACGTTGCCGCCGGCCTTCAGCATCTTGGCCATGTGTACGCGGTTGCGCTCACCGCCCGAAAGCTTGCCGACGTTCTTCTGCTGGTCCGGGCCCTTGAAGTTGAACGCGCCGACATAGGCACGGGTCGACATGTCCTGCCCGTTGACCTTCATGTAATCGAGGCCGTCCGAGATTTCCTGCCACACGTTGTTGGCGGGGTTCAGGTCGTCGCGGCTCTGGTCGACATAGCCGAGGTGGACGGTCGAACCGATTTCCACAGTGCCGCTGTCGGGCGTCTCCTTGCCGGTCAGGATCTTGAACAGCGTGGACTTGCCCGCGCCGTTCGGCCCGATCACGCCGACGATGCCACCGGGCGGCAGCATGAACGAGAGGTCTTCGAACAGCAGCTTGTCGCCATAGGCCTTCGAGATGTTCTTCACCTCGATCACCTTGCCGCCAAGGCGCTCGGGTACCTGGATGACGATCTGGGCCTTGCCGACCGGACGGTTGTCCTGCGCGTTCTGCAGTTCCTCGAACTTGCGGATACGCGCCTTGGACTTGGTCTGGCGCGCGGCCGGGGTCTGGCGGATCCACTCGAGTTCGCGCTGCAGCGCCTTCTGCTTGCCGCTTTCCTCGCGTTCTTCCTGGGCCATGCGCTTGGCCTTGGTTTCGAGGTAGGTCGAGTAGTTGCCCTCGTAGGGGAAGTACTTACCGCGGTCGAGTTCGAGGATCCAGCCCACCACGTTGTCAAGGAAGTAGCGGTCGTGGGTGATCATCAGCACCGCGCCGGCATAGTCCTTGAGGTGGTTTTCCAGCCATTCGACGGATTCGGCGTCAAGGTGGTTGGTCGGTTCGTCCAGCAGCAGGATCGACGGCTTCTGGATAAGCAGGCGGGTCAGCGCGATGCGGCGCTTTTCACCGCCCGAAAGGCTCGCCACCGACCAATCGCCCGGAGGGCAGCGCAGCGCTTCCATCGCAATCTCGAGCTGGTTATCGAGCGTCCAGCCGTCGACAGCGTCGATCTTGTCCTGAAGCTCGGCCATCTCCGCGCCCAGCGCGTCGAAGTCGGCGTCTTCCTCGGCCATTTCCATGCCGATCGCGTTGAAGCGCTCGACCATGTCGGCAATCTCGCGGGCGCCATCCTTGACGTTCTCGAGCACGGTCTTGCTCTCGTCGAGCTGCGGCTCCTGCTCGAGATAGCCGACGGTGATGTTCTCGCCCGGCCAGGCCTCGCCGGTGAAGTCCTTGTCGATCCCGGCCATGATCTTGATCAGGGTCGATTTACCGGCGCCGTTCGGGCCGACGATGCCGATCTTGGCGCCCTGGTAGAACTGCAGGTTGATGTTGTTCAGCACCGGCTTCTGCGCGCCGGGGAAGGTCTTCGTCATGTCCTTCATGACGTAGGCGTATTGGGCAGCCATCTCGGGTCCTTGGGGTTCTGGCAAAAACTGTTGCGCGCCCTCTATCCGAGCGCGGGGAGTGGGGCAAGCGCGGCATATGTCACAAGGGCGCAGCCAGGGCTTGGCAGGCGACGGACCGGGCGATAGCAAGGTTGCATGAGAAACCATGCTCGCGCCCTTGCGCTCACCGCCACCCTTTTTGCTTCAACAGCTTATGCGCAGGATCCGAAAGGCGACGTCGCGTGGGACCTGCTCGCCGGGCTCACCAGCGAAGTCGGCCCGCGCCTGCCGGGCTCCGAAGCCGAAGCCCGCGCCCGCGTTTGGGCCGAAGCGCGGCTGAAGGCGCTGGGCTTCAGCAAGGTCGCCGTCGAGGACTTCAGGATACGCGGCTACGTGCGCGGGCGTGACGAAGCCAGCCTGCTCGCTCCGATCCCGTTCAGGCTCGCCGTCACCGCATTGGGCTATAGCGGCACCACGCCGGACACGGGCATCGAAGGCGAAGTCGTCTATTTCCCGACACTTGACGCCCTCAAGGCCGCGCCCGCAGGCTCGCTTGCCGGCAAGATCGCCTTCATCGACCACGCCATGAAGCGCAATCAGGACGGCAGCGGCTATGGTCCGTACGGACAAGTGCGGCGGCAAGGTCCGGCCATCGCCTCGGGCAAGAGCGCGATGGGCGTCGTGATCCGCTCGATCGGCACCGACAGCCATCGCAATCCGCACACCGGCGGCACCAATTTCCCCGATGGCGTCAAGCCTATCCCGGCAGGCGCCGTCTCCAACCCCGACGCCGACCTGATCGCCCGCATCGCCCGCAGCGGCAAGCCGATCCGCCTCAACCTCACGCTCACCGGCAAGACCACCGACAATCTGCCCTCGGGCAACGTCATCGGCGATCTCCCCGGCCGCGATCCCTCGCTCCCGCCGATCCTGCTCGGCTGCCATCTCGACAGCTGGGACCTCGGCACCGGCGCGATCGACGACGCGGCAGGCTGCGCCATCATCACCGCCGCTGCACTCAAGGCCCAGGAAGGCGGCAAGCCGCTGCGCACCATCCGCGTCCTCTGGGCCGGCTCGGAAGAACTCGGCGGCTTCGGCGGCAAGGCCTACGCCGAGAAGCACAGCGAACCCCACGCCCTCGCCATGGAGAGTGACTTCGGCGCCGCCCGCGTCTGGCGCGTCCAGTTCAACATGGCCGACAAGGCCCTGACCGACCGCATCGCCGCCGCCCTCTCACCGATGGGCATCGTGCGCGGAAGCGGCAAGGCCGATGGCGGGACCGACGTCGAACCGGTGATCGAAAAGCAGAAGCTCGCCGTGGTCGATCTCAACCAGGACGGCACCCACTACTTCGATCTCCATCACACGCCGGACGACACCCTCGACAAGGTCGATCCCGCCGAATTGGCGCAAAATGTCGCGGCGTGGACCGAGGTCCTGAAGATCGTCGCCAACGAGGCGGGGCCGATCGCTGCGGCACCCTGAATGTGCATGGGCAAAGCCTCGCCGAGTTGGGGCTTTGCCGTCATGAGTTGGGGGAGAGTCAGGGGGGAGTTGGGGTAGAGTTAGGGGTGAGTTGGGGGGGAGTTGGAAAGTCCCTGTCAGTCCTCCGGAAACTCCACGATCGTCGTCACCCCGTTGCTCCCGTCGACCGTGATCGTGCCGCCCAGCTGGGTGGCGAACCCCTTGGTGATGGCATTGCCGAGACCGCGATGACGAGGCATTTCGCCCTGCTCGGCGGGCAGCCCGCGCCCGTTGTCGGCGATGGTCAGGCGCAGGCGACCGCTGGCGATGCGGTCCAGATTGAGGCGCACTTCGCCTGCCGAACCCTCTGGAAACGCGTGCTTTATCGAGTTGTTGAGCACCTCGGTGATCAGCAGCATCAGCGTCATCATCCGGTCGATAGCCAACCGCGCATCCACGGCGTCGACGACTACCGTGACATGGCTGGCGGCGGCCACGTCCTGCGCTTGCGCCACCACGTTTTCGATCTGCTCGGGCAGGGCCAGTTCGCGCGCGGCGGGGTCATAGAGCTGGCGATGGACCCGGCCCATCAGCTCGATCCGCTGGTCGGCGCTCTCCAGCACGGCCAGCGCCGTCTCCGGTGCGCGCTCGATCTGGCGACGCTGAATGCGCAGCATCGAGGACACCGAGGCGAGGTTGTTCGCCACGCGGTGCTGAAGTTCCTGAAAAAGCAGGGTTTGCTGGTCTGCCATGGCGGCCAGCTGGCGCTGGCTTTCGACCAGCTTCTCCTGCCGCTGCTGCAGCCCGTCGATCAGCAGAATGTCGACGATGACCACGGCGGCAAAGAACAGGAGCGCTGTCGTGACCGGCCACGAAATCGCGAAGGTATTGGCCGGAGGGATGAAAAAATACCACGAAGACAACAGGCTGAGCACACCGCACAGCGCCCCGGGACCACGCCCTGCGACAAATGCCGTCACGATCACCGCCGGAAAGAACGTCAGGAACGGGAAACCCGGAGGAAGCAGATGGTCCGACACTTGTCGCACCAAGGTCGCGACCGCCGCAAGGGCAATGGCCACCGCGTAACCGGAAAGCTTTCCGCGCAAGGGTCTGACGAGAGTTCGCGGAAAATCGGGCATGATTGCCCGACGCTTGCCAGTGCCAAGGCACTATTGCAACGTAACAATTGCAACCGCTTGAAAAACAATGGCCCGGCGACTTGCTCGCCGGGCCATTAATGCTTTCAGATACTTACTTTAGTTAGATGCGCTCAATGATGATCGCAGGAGCCATGCCGCCAGCTGCGCACATCGTGACGAGGCCATAGCGTCCGCCCGAACGTTCCAGTTCGTCAAGCGCGGTGCCGATCAGGATCGAACCGGTCGCGCCGATCGGGTGGCCAAGCGCCATCGCGCCGCCGTTGATGTTCACCTTGTCGCGGTCCAGTTCGAGATCGCGGATGAACTTTTCGGCAACGACGGCAAAGGCTTCGTTGATTTCCCAGACGTCGATGTCGTCCTTGTTCAGGCCCGCCTTGGCCAGCACCTTCTTCGCCGCCGGGACCGGCGCGTTGAGCATCAACGTCGGGTCATCGCCCTGATTGGCGTAGGCGACGATCCGCGCGCGCGGCTTCAGGCCGTGCTTTTCGGCATAGGCAGGCGAGACGATCAGCAGCGCCGCCGCGCCATCGACCACGCCCGAGGAGTTGCCGGCGTGATGCACGCCCTTCCATTCGAGTTCCGGATAGCGGCGCTGGATCTGCTTGCGGAATGTGGTTCCGCCCAAGTCGAAATCGGCGATCCCGTCAAAGCTGGCCTTGAGCGAGGACAGGCCTTCCATGGTCGTTTCGGGACGCGGGAATTCCTCGCGGTCAAGCGCGACGGTGCCGTCCGGATTGTAGACGGTGACCACCGACTTGTCGAAACGGCCTTCGCGGATGGCCCGGTCGGCACGTTCCTGGCTGACAAGGGCGAGAGCGTCGAGAGCCTGGCGATCGATCCCCTCGCGCGCGGCGATGGCGTCGCCGCAGACGCCTTGGTGCGATTGCGGGTGGATCGCATCGAGTTCCATGTTGCCCGAACCCATGCCGAGCGGACGGATGCCGGCATTGGCCTGTTCGGCGCCATGGGCAGCGGTGAAGCTCATCATTTCGGTGCCGCCTGCAATCACGCAGTCTTCCATGCCCGACATGACCGAAGCGCAGGCGAGGTTCACCGAGGTGATGCCGCCGCCGCAGAAGCGGTCGAGCGTGGTGCCGCTGGCCGAGATGTCGTAACCCGCCGCCAGTGCGGCCATGCGGCCAAGGTCGCCACCCTGCTTGCCGACCTGCGACGAGGTCGACCAGATGATGTCGTCGACCGTCGAGGTGTCGAGATTGTTGCGCTCCTTCAGCGCCTTGAGCACGGTTGCGGCGAGGTGCTGCGGGTGCAGGTGTGACAGCGCGCCCTTGCCGGGCTTGCCAATCCCGCGTGGGGTGCGGACGGCATCGATGATGTAGGCTTCGGGCATCGGGACTCTCTCCGTCAGGTGCTATTTAATCGACCGATTAACGCGTCCTGCCCGCTGGTGCAAGTGCTATCCGGAAGGCTCGACAGGAACGCTGCAACGTGCCAGCTTTGGCTCAATCCCATTCCAGAGAGGCCCCGATGCTTCATCACGAACTGCTCGAACAGGCGCGCGGCTTTTCCGGCGCGATCGTCGCCTTGCGACGGGCCATCCATGCCGAGCCGGAACTGGGCCTGCATACGCCAAAGACGCGCGACAAGGTGCGTGCGGCCTTGGCGCATCTGCCACTGACCTGGCGAGAAGGCCCATCGACCACCGGCCTCGTCGCCACGTTGAAGGGCGGCGCGGGTCCCGGACGCCGGGTGCTGCTGCGCGGCGACATGGACGCGCTGCCGATGACCGAGGAGACCGGGCTCGAATTCTCCTCGACCATTCCCGGCGCGATGCATGCCTGCGGCCACGACACGCACACGGCGATGCTGGCCGGGGCGGCAGAATTGCTCTGCGCCCGGGCGGATCAGTTGAGCGGCGAAGTGCAATTCATGTTCCAGCCCGGCGAGGAAGGCTTTCACGGCGCGCGCTTCATGCTCGACGACGGGTTGATCGATCCGCTGCCGGATGCCGCGTTCGCGCTGCACATCATGCCCAACAGCCCGCATGGCCTCGTCGCGGGGCGGGCAGGGCCGCTGCTCGCCTCGGCCGACCAGTTCGACATCGTGGTGCAGGGCCGCGGCGGCCATGCCTCGATGCCGCACGAGACCCTGGACCCGGTGCCGGTGGCCTGCGAGATCGTGACGGCGCTGCAGGCGGTGGTCACGCGCAAGTTCCCGGTCAGCGATCCGGTGGTGGCCACCGTTGCCAAGATCGAGGCCGGCACCGCGCACAACGTCATTGCCGACCGCGTTGCCATGCGCGGCACCCTGCGCACGCTTTCCGCCACCAACCGCGCCCGCATCCATGACGCGCTGCGTCAGGTGGCGACGAACATTGCCGCTGCCCACGGCATGACCGCCGAAGTGGCGATCACGCCCGGCTTCCCGGTGACGGTCTGCGATGGACGCGCGGTCGATCTGGGCGAGAAGGTCGTGCAGGAACTGACCGGCGAACGCGGATTCCATCGCCTTGATTCCCCGATCATGGGGGCAGAGGACTTCTCCTATGTGCTCGAGAAGGTCCCGGGCGCGATGTTCTTTCTTGGCGTTGCGCATGAGGGCGTCGACTGGCGCTCGTGCTGTTCGATCCATTCGACGAAGATGATGGTCGATGAATCCGTCTTGCCGCTCGGCACCGCAGTGCTCGCCGGATGTGCGGAGCGGTTCCTGGCGGAGGGATTTGCCGCTTGATCTGGTGGAATGGCGCAAGGCCCTCGCTCGAAAGACTGACACGACTGGGCAGTTCCTCGATGCCCGCCCATCTCGGCATCGAGTTTCACGATTGCGGCGACGACTGGATCACGGCGCGCATGCCTGTCGATCATCGCACGCATCAGCCGTTCGGGCGGCTCCACGGCGGAGCATCGGTTGCGCTTGCCGAAACCATCGGCTCTATGGCCGGGGCGATGGTGGTCGATCCGGAGCGGTTTGCCTGCGTCGGCATGGAGATCAACGCCAATCACTTGCGCCCGGTGCGCGAGGGCTGGGTCTATGCCACGGCGCGACCTGATGCGCTTGGCCGCACCACCCACGTCTGGTCCATTCGCATCGTCGACGAACTTGACAAACTGGTTTGTGTATCGCGATTGACACTCGCGGTTATTCCGCTGGAACGGAAGTGATCCATCTGAATTTAATGCTTTTTGGCGGAACAAAGCAGTAGGAACTGCATTTTCGGTGGCAGGTAGCCACTGACATGAACCGCAGCACTCCCGACAGCATCCCAGACTCTGGTCCGACGGATCAGGCCCACACCGTGTTCGACCCCTCCGTGGCGCGGTTTCGCGCGCAACATCCGGAAGATACCTTCGATGGTGCTTCCGGTGTCCTGTTCGAACAGGCGATGGCACAGACCCGCATGGCGATCTGCCTGTGCGATCCGCACGCGGCGGACATGCCGATCGTCTTTGCCAACCGCGCTTTCCGCCATCTGACCGGATACGAAGAGCATGAGATCGTCGGCCGCAATTGTCGCTTCCTGCAGGGACCGCACAGCGATCGCTCCTCGCTCGGACGGATCCGCAACGCGCTCGCCCGCGAGGACGTGACGGTCGTTGAACTGCTGAACTATCGCAAGGACGGGACGGCGTTCTGGAACGCGCTGCACCTTGGGCCCGTCTACGATGCCGAGGGCAAGCTCGTCTATTTCTTCGGCAGCCAGTGGGACGTCTCGGACGTTCGCGCGGCGCGGGCCGACGAACTCCACGCGCGCGAGCTGGCGCGCGAACTGTCGCACCGCATGAAGAACATGTTCGCGGTGATCGGCAGCATCGTCAATTTCACCGGGCGCGTGCGCGGGATCGAAACCGAGGCGCGCGAGATCAATGATCGCATTCAGGCGCTGGGGCGGGCTTACGAGACGACGCTGGACGATTCGCACCGCGGTACGGTCGAAGTCGGTCAGGCGATCCGCGCGGTCCTGGCGCCCTACGATCCCGACGGCACGCGCATCCGCTTCGAAGGCAACGGCCTCAGGTCGGACTTCGCCTCGGTCTCGGTGCTGGGACTGTCGCTTCACGAACTTGCGGTGAATGCGATCCGCCACGGCGCGCTGAGCCGTGACGACGGGCGTGTCACTGTTGCCTGGCGGCGCAACGGGACGTCGGAAAGTCCGGCGATCCGCATTGATTGGGTGGAACATGGACATGGCGTGGGTGACACGTCCCACGCAGCCGAACGCGGCTCCGGCGCGGTCGACGGGATCGTTGACCGGATGCTCGACATGGCAAGGGGAGGAATAGTGCGAGAGTGGAACAGCGAAGGGCTGCGGGCGCGGCTCAACATCCCCTTGCGGGACGCAGGCGAATGAGCGGAATGCACCGGGCCAGTTCGGAACCTTGCCGCGTCCTCGTGCTCGACGACGAGCCGCTGATCCTGCTCGACTTGGAGTTTGCGGTGGAGGATGCGGGGTGCAAGCCTCTGACGGCGCTGGATCTGGTCGAAGCGTTGGCTATCGTGCGGAACAATGCGATTTCGGCAGCGATCCTCGATGTCTCGCTGGGGCAGGGGCAGACCTGTGAACAGGTAGCGCGCACCTTGGCGGCAATGGGTGTGCCCTATGTCCTGCACACCGGCGATCTCGATCGCATGGACGAGGCCGTTCGCGAGTTGGGCGGCACGCTGGTGCCCAAGCCCACGCCTGCCGCAGTCGTGGTCGCGCGGGCACTCGAGCCACTTGCCGCGCGCCAATAGCGGAATGAAACGTCACGCCGCGGTGCTTGCACCGGAAGCCGAAGCTGCGCATGGCGATGGGCAGACAAGGACGGTGAGATGAGCATCCAGCAAGAGTCCCGCGTAATCGCGATGGCAGGCATTCACAACTTCCGTGATTACGGCGGCTATGCCGCGCGTGGCGGTCGGCTGCGCGCCGGCAGGTTGTGGCGTTCCGGCCAGCACAGCGAGGCAACGCCCGAGGATCTCGACAAGGTCCATGCTCTGCGCATCGCCACGGTGATCGATCTGCGCGGGGACAGCGAACGTGCCGGGAACCGCTGCCTGCGTCACCCCGAATTTGACGGCGAGGTGCTGTTCCACCCCGGCGAGACCGCCAGCGCGGCAGGCCGCGCGGTGCACGAGGAAATGGTGCGCGATGTCCGCACTGCCGACGATGCGCGGCAGGCCATGCTCAATCTCTACGAGACATTGCCGTTCCGGCCGGTGCTCGTGGGCACCTATCGGCTGTACATGCAGGCACTGGCCGAGCGCGAGAGCCCGAGCCTGCTGCATTGCCTGGCGGGCAAGGACCGCACCGGCGTTGCCGCTGCGCTGGTCCACCACCTGCTTGGCGTGCATCAGGACGACATCGTCGCCGATTACCTGCTGACCAACACCGCCGGCAATGCCGAGGCGCGGATCGAGGCCGGGGCGCGGCATGTGCGCGAGGGGTTCGGCATCAGCATGGATGATGCTGCGGTGCGCGTGCTGATGGGTGTGGAGGCGCCGTTCCTCGAGCGCGCGTTTGCCACTGTCCGCGAACGGCACGGCAGCGTCGAAGCCTATGCCCGCGATGTGCTCGGGGTGACGCCGCAGGTGCTGGCGGCGATGGAAGCGAACCTCGTCGAATAAAGAAAATCTGTCGGATAGCTGCGGAAAAAGCGGGGGGCGCGGACTCGCTTTTGGCCCGCGCGCTGCTTATCTCGCTGGCGACTGGAGGACTTTTCCCATGGCGACCACGCACAAGACCCGCATGCTCATCATCGGTTCCGGCCCGGCCGGGCTTTCCGCCGCGATCTATGGCGCGCGCGCGGGGATGCAGCCGATCGTGGTGCAGGGGCTGCAGCCCGGCGGCCAGCTGACGATCACCACCGACGTCGAGAACTATCCCGGCTTCCGTGACGTGATCCAGGGGCCGTGGCTGATGCAGGAAATGCAGGCCCAGGCCGAGCATGTCGGCACGCGCATGATGTGGGACACGATTCTCGATGTCAGCCTCGATGGCAGCCCGTTCCGCGCCGTGGGCGACAGCGGCGACGTCTACGAAGGCGATGTGCTGGTTATTGCCACGGGCGCGCAGGCCAAGTGGCTCGGCGTGCCGGGCGAGCAGGAGTTTTCGGGCAAGGGCGTCTCGGCCTGCGCCACCTGCGATGGTTTCTTCTATCGCGGCAAGAAGGTCGTGGTGATCGGCGGCGGCAACACCGCAGTCGAGGAAGCGCTCTACCTCACCAACCATTCACCCGATGTGACGCTGATCCATCGCCGCGACAGCTTGCGCGCCGAGAAGATCCTGCAGGACCGCCTCTTCGCGCACCCGAACGTCAAGGTGCTGTGGAACGCCAAGGTCGACAGCTTCGTCGGCGAGGCGGGCAAGGGCCTTACCGGCGTAAAGGTAGTCGACACCGTGACCGGCGCGGAGAGTGTGGTCGAGACTGACGGGGCCTTCGTGGCTATTGGTCACGCGCCGGCGACCGAGCTGTTCAAGGGCAAGCTGGAACTGGACGAGAGCGGCTACATCGTCGTCGAGCCTGGCACGCCCAAGACTGCCATCCCCGGCGTTTTCGCCTGTGGCGACGTGATGGACCACACCTATCGCCAAGCGGTGACGGCGGCGGGCACCGGCTGCATGGCCGCGCTCGATTCAGAACGCTTCCTTGCCGAACTGGACTTCAAGGCCGCTCAGGCGGTTACGGCCTGAGCACCTCGATCAGCCGCGCGTGGAGCCATTCGCGCGCGGCTTCGTCTGAAAAGCTGTGCGAGGCGCTGTCGATGCGCTGAATGCGCGGGTCCGTCGCGTCCCAGACTTCGCTGAACATCTGCGCGGTACGGTCTCGGCTGGCGAGCAGGATTGTCGCTGTGCCACTGAAGCGAGCGAGACCGGACTTCATTTCCTCGACCATGCCGACGGGGGCAGGGGCTGAGGACGCGGCACTTCGCAGGCCCTTGGCAAGCTTTGCCAGGTTCACGCCGCCGGTCAGCAGGCGCCACACCTCGCGCGGGTTGGCGAGCTTGGTCAGGTAGCGGCTGCGAATTGCGGATGCAGGCATCGCATCTGGCGCTTCCTCGCCGTCGATGGTCCACGGATTTGCGAGGACCAGCGCATCGACGGTGAGCGCGGGCGTGTTGAGCATCAGTGCCGCTGCCGCATCACAGTTGCCGAATGCGACAATGCGCGAGACGTGCGGAGCTGCCGCCCGGAAGGCGGTGAGGGCGGCGGCAATGTCCGGGCCCGAGTGCCGGAACGAGAGGTTCTCGCCCTCGCTGTCACCCACGCCGCGCCGGTCGTAACGGAACACCGGGTAACCCTCTGCCGCAAGTCTCGCGGCCTGTTGCGCCTGCCCGCTCCATGCGCCGGCGCGCAGCTCGTTGCCGCCCGAAACGATCAGCAGGCCGGTCGAATGGCTCGCCGCCTCGCGATCAAGCGTGCCGACCAGCGTGGCGCCTTCGCACGGAAAGGTGAGGTGGCGGCGGGTCATGCGTCGATCCCGGACAGGATCAGGCGGGCAAGTGCGGCGGACTGTTCGGGCGCCGCCGCCGGTTCTGCCCGCAGCCACAGCCCGCCGCCACCAAGCTGGCTCTGTGCGATAAGGTGATGACCTTCGACCTGCGGCAGGGCGTTCTCGAGGCCAGCGACCAGCGACGCGCCGCAGTGCCATCCGGCAAGT
Source organism: Novosphingobium jiangmenense (assembly GCF_015694345.1). Taxonomy (GTDB): domain Bacteria; phylum Pseudomonadota; class Alphaproteobacteria; order Sphingomonadales; family Sphingomonadaceae; genus Novosphingobium; species Novosphingobium jiangmenense. Next base: position 487,996 of record NZ_JADQDC010000002.1, on the reverse strand, counting down.
TCCAGCCCTTCGTTGCGACCTTGTTCCAGCAGTGCCGCACTGTCTTCCTGAATCCCCGCTTCCCGTGAGGCAATGACGCGGGCGCGGATCATCTGCCGCAGGATCGTCGCGCCCTTGGCCGGTTCGAGCGCCCAGCCTGGCAGCGCGTTCGGGAAGACAAGCGCACCGCCGCGCACGGCCAGTACTTCGGTAGCGGAGAAGTGCTGCGCGGCCAGTTGCATTGCGCTGCGCCAGCCATGCAGGCTTTGCGCTTCAAAGCGTTGCAAGCTTTCGTTGCAACCGGGCAGGTCGGGCAGGAACGTGTCGACGCCGGCGTCGTCCAGCATCCGCATGGCATCGACCAGCATCCGCCGCATGCGGTTGGCTTCGTCGAACAGCGCAGGGACGATCAGCAGACGACGCGAGCGACCGCGATCATAGGCCAGCGCGTACTCCTCGCTCTGGCCTCCGGGGCCGGGGCAAGGCCATTGCGCAATCACGCCGTGACTTTGGCTTCCAGAAACGACCGCAGATTGCCGAACGTCTCGAGCAGTTCGCCGTCGACTTCATCATCTTCGATCACTATGTCGAGCCGGTCCTCGATCTCGGTAAGCAGCCCTGCCACCGCCATCGAATCGAGTTCGGGCAGTTCGCCGAACAGGCCGGTCGAGGCATCGAAAGCGGCCACGCGCTCGGCCGAGAGGCCAAGAACGTCCTTGAGGATCGCGCGCAGGGTGCTGTCGGTGTCGCTCATCAGTGTTCCGGCTGCCGTTGACTGTTCATCGCGCCCTTAACCATGGCGGTTCTTGGAAACAAGGGGTTGCAGCGTGCGGGCCGCCAGCGCCCGGAGCAGCGAGGGCCAGTGCCGGACCGCTCTCTTGCGCCATGCGCGCAGCCGCCAGCGAGTGCGAACCTCTTCCATCCAGTCACGCTTGTAGGGATCGTCGCCCGTGCCGAAATCGATCAGCGAGACCCCGTCGCGGTCGATCACGTGCTCGAACATCGCGGCGCTGAGCAGGGTTCCGGGCGATTGCTTACGAAAGCGCTCGTCATGCGCGAGTTTGTGGATGAAGGCCGTGCCGCCTTCGACGGTCCAGAATTGCGCGGCGACGGGCTGGTCCGCGACTTCGGCGATGCCGAGGCGCAAACGGCCGGCACCGCTTTCCATCTGCGCCCAAGCACGCAGGAACTCGGGCGATCCCTCACCGGGCTTCCAGCTCAACTTGTAGATCGCCTCGTAAGCATCCCAATCGGCTTGGGAAAATTCCGTGACGAGCCGCACGTTTACCTCGCCCTTGCGGCTTTTGCGGCGGAAGGTTTCGCGCAGCGCGCCGGGACGGTCGGCCCAGTATTCGGCGAAGCTCCGTCCGTTCACGGGAAGGATGTGGTTGCTGTCGCAAGGCTCGGCAATGACGATCCAGCCTGCCCTGCGGAACGCCTCTGCCAACCCGGTGGCGTCCTCCTCCGGCAGAGGAGCGAACATCGCGCGGGCGTGAGGCAGACTTCTCGCAATCTCTGAAAGGTGATTCTGATCCCCAAGAAATCGCACGTAAAAATTGTACCAGTTGGCAAGCGCGACGATCTGTCCGCCATCATCCAGCCACGGCAACGCGGCAATGCCATGGTCGTCCGCAGCCACGGTGACATGCGCCTTCGTCTCGTCGAGGCAATGCTCGGCCAGCAGCGCGAGCCAGTCCAGACGCTCGAACGGAGACGCGCCTTGCACCGCGACAAGGCGCGGGTCGGCTTGCGCTTCCTTAAGACTGGCGTGATAGACGTCCAACGCTTGTGCCATTCCCTATCGAGACCCGAGTGCCAGAAACGCCCGATCCTACTGTGTATCCGCTCGATCACCTTGCCTTGCGGGGGGAGCGAAATGCCCCTGCGCTGGTGCTCAAGGACCGCACGCTTAGCCACGAAGCGTTAAATGCGCGTGTAGGAAGCCTTGCGAAGTGGTTGAAATCGCGCGTGGGCGAGCAGGGCGCGCGGGTGGCAACCTGGCTGCCCAAGACCGAACTGGCCTGCCTGATGCCGCTGGCGGCGGTGCGGGCGGGGCTGGTTCATGTGCCGATCAATCCGTTGCTCAAGCGCGCGCAGGTCGCGCATATCCTTGCCGACAGCGGATCTTCGCTGCTGATTTCCAACAAGGGACGGCTGGATACGCTGGAGGTTGGTGACGCGGCCTGTCCGGTGATCGAGGAAGCTGCGGTCTGGGCGGAAGTCGAGGCAGGCGGTGGCGAATTGCCGCCGTCGGACGCCGCGCCTGACAGTCTGGCCGCGATCCTCTACACCAGCGGCTCCACCGGGCGGCCGAAGGGTGTGATGCTCAGCCAGGCCAACCTCTGGCTCGGCGCAGTCAGCGTCGCGCATTACCTGAAGGTCGCGCCGGACGATGCCGTCCTGGCAGTGCTGCCTCTGGCCTTTGATTATGGCCAGAACCAGTTGCTTTCGACGTGGTACGCGGGCGGCACTGTGGTTCCGCTGGATTACCTGACCCCGCGTGATGTGGTGAAGGCGGTGGCGAAGCATGGCGTTACAACCATCGCCGCCGTGCCGCCATTGTGGCTGCAACTGACTGAACTCGAATGGCCGACTGAGACCGCTCAGTGCTTGCGCCGCCTGACCAACAGTGGCGGTGCCTTGACGGTACCGCTGGTCCAGGCGCTGCGTACGAAGTTCCCCGCGGCCGAACTTTACGCCATGTACGGGCTGACCGAGGCGTTCCGTTCAACCTACCTCGATCCCTCGCTGGTGGACCAGCATCCGACGTCGATGGGTACGGCCATACCTTTTGCTGAAGTCATGGTCGTCAATGACTTGGGACTGGAAGCTCAGGCACAGCAGGAAGGCGAGCTGGTTCACGCCGGACCGCTCGTCGCGCAAGGTTACTGGCAGGATGCGGAGCGTACAGCCGAGCGGTTCAAGCCGGCCCCGGCCTTCTCGAAGCTTGGCGGAATGGCTGTGTGGTCTGGCGACCGGGTCAAGCGGGATGCGGAAGGGTTGCTCCACTTCGTCGGTCGGCGTGACGCGATGATCAAGACGAGCGGCAATCGTGTCAGTCCGCAGGAAGTGGAAGAGGCGGCAGTGGCGACGGGAATCGTGGCAGAAGCTGTGGCGCTTGGATTGCCCGATCCGCAACTGGGGCAGGCGATCCATCTGGTGGCGCGGGCGGTATCCGGCGCGGACCGCAGCGAACTTATCCCCGCGCTTACCCGTTCCCTGCCCAATTTCATGGTGCCGCGCCATGTTCACTGGCGCGAAGCCATGCCGGTCAGCCCGAATGGCAAGTTGGACCGTGTTGCGCTTGCCGCCGAACTGGCCGAGGAGTCGCAGCCATGAAGCCGCTCGGTCCTATTCCTCACGGTTTTAAAGCCATCGATGGCGTTCTGGCGATTGCCGGACGCAAGGTGACGGAGCTTGTTGCCGAAGCAGGCAGCACCCCGCTGTTCGTCTATTCGCGCGATCTGCTGACGGCGCGGGGGGCTGCTTTGCGTGCGGCAATGCCACATCGGCTTTCGATTCATTATGCCGTAAAAGCAAATCCCTACGGGCCTTTGCTCAAGCACATGCTCGGGCTCGTGGATGGGTTCGACATCGCGTCCGGTGGCGAACTGGCAATTGTTCGCGAGGCTGGCATCGATCCGGCGCGGGTCAGCTTTGCCGGACCGGGCAAGCGGGATGCGGAACTGGAAGCGGCCATTGCTGCTGGCGTCACGCTGAACCTCGAATCCGAGGGCGAAGCTGGCCGCGCGCTGGCCATAGCCGAGCGTCTCGGCGTTCGTCCAAAGCTGGCGATCCGCGTCAATCCGGACTTCGACCTCAAGGGTTCGGGCATGAAGATGGGGGGCGGAGCCAAGCCCTTTGGCATCGACGCCGAGCGCGTACCTGCGCTGGCGCGCAAGCTGATTGCGGCCGGGGCGGACTGGCAGGGGTTTCATATCTTCGCCGGAAGTCAGGCCTTGTCTGCCGGGGCGATCATCGAGACGCAGAGCCAGACGCTGGCACTGGCAGCACGCCTTGCCGAGGAGTCCGGCGCGCCTTTGCCGAAGTGCAATCTTGGTGGCGGCTTGGGCATTCCCTATTTTCCGGGTGACGAGCCGGTCGACATTACCGCAGTCGGCGCTGCCTTGGCCGAGCGCTTCGCCGATCTGCCCGAGGTCCTGCACGAGACCGCATTCTGCATCGAACTTGGGCGCTATCTCGTTGGAGAAGCAGGCGTTTATCTGGCGACCGTGGTCGATCGCAAGGAGAGCCATGGCGAGGTCTATCTCGTCACTGATGGCGGCTTGCACCATCAGCTCGCAGCCTCCGGCAACTTCGGGACGGTCGTCCGTCGCAACTATCCGAGCGCTATCGCCACGCGTTTTGCGGCGCCCGTCGAGGAAGAGGCCAGCATCGTCGGTTGCCTGTGCACGCCGCTGGACCGGCTGGCCGACAAGGGCGGCTTCCCGCGTGCTGACGTCGGCGATATCGTCGCGATTTTCTGTGCCGGGGCCTATGGCGCAAGCGCCAGCCCGGCGATGTTCCTGGGCCAGGGCCCGGCAGCGGAAATGCTTGTCTGACAACAGCATAGGTTCCCGCCGTTAACCGATGATGCCACGCCAGTCCCGTTACGGGACGGCGGCGAATGGGCGCTTGGCGTCACGCCTTCAAGCAATCAAGGCTAACGCAATCTTCACCCTTTTTGGCGATAGCCAGCGGTGAATTGCGGCCCTGCGCGCGCTGTCGGTGGACAGGGCTAGCCGGGAGCCACCGCAGCAAGAAGGACTGTCCATGCCGTTCAATTCGCGCCTTACCCGTATGCTTGCCGGCACGGCCATGCTGAGCCTTGCCCTGTCGGGCTGCGGCGGCGTGGGCGGCGGGGCGCAATTGCCGCCGGCTTCTTTCGTAGCCCTGCAGGAAGGGCCGGGCGAGGAATACGTGATCGGCCCGCTCGACGAGCTGACGATCTTCGTCTGGCGCAATCCGGAACTTGGCGCGAGCGTGCAGGTGCGTCCTGACGGGCGCATCACCACGCCGCTGATCACGGACATGCCGGCCGTGGGCAAGACACCGTCGATGCTGGCCGAGGATATCAAGCTCCAGCTGTCGCAGTACATCCAGGAGCCGATCGTCTCGGTCATCGTCAACAAGTTTGCCGGTACCTTCAGCCAGCAAGTGCGCATCGTCGGCGCCACCGAGAAGCCGGCCTCGATTCCGTTCCGCGCGAACATGACGCTGCTTGATGCGATGATCGCGGTGGGCGGGCTTTCGGAATACGCGGCGGGCAACAAGGCGCGGCTGGTGCGGTTCGACAAGCAGTCGGGCAACCAGAAGGAATATGCGGTGCGCATCGGCGATCTGCTGCGCAAGGGCGATACCAAGGCCAACGTGCTGCTGATGCCCGGCGACGTGATCATCATCCCCGAGAGCACGTTCTGAGCGCGCGCCGATGACCAGCATCTACGAAGAAGTGCGCATCGCGCTCCACGGCATCTGGCATCGGCGCTGGATCGCGCTGGGCATTGCCTGGGCGGTCTGCCTGCTCGGCTGGCTGGTCGTGGCGATGGTGCCCAACAGCTACGAATCCAAGGCGCGCATCTTCGTCCAGATCGACGACGTGCTGGCCGACCAGATCGGCATCGGCGGCGATCGCAAGCGCGATATCGAGCGGGTGCGCCAGACGCTGACCAGCGCGGTCAATCTCGAGAAGGTCGTCCGCGCCACGCGTCTGGGCGACAAGGTGACCAGCGACAAGCAGATGCAGGCGGCGGTCGAGAGCCTCGGCAAGCAGGTGACCGTGGTCAGCCAGCAGGACAACCTGTTCGAGATCACCGGCACCGCTGGTGGCGGCGGTCGCAACGACGCGGAGAATGCCAAGCTGGCGCAGGATGTCGTGCAGAAGATGATCGACATCTTCCGCGAGGAAAACCTTGCCGGCGGTCGCGGCGAGATGACCGATACGCTGGCCTTCATGGACCAGCAGCTTGCCGACCGTAAGAAGGCGCTGGAAGAAGCCGAGCTGAAGCGGACCGAGTTCGAATCCAAGAACGCAGGGTTCATCCCGGGTGCCGGTTCGCTCACCACCCGGCTCGAAGCCGCGCGCAACCAGATGCGCGATGTCGAATCCAACCTGCTGGCGGCGCAGAGTGCGCTGGCCTCGATCAACGGCCAGCTTTCGGGCACGCCGCAGACCATCGCCATTCCCGGCGTTTCGGGCGGGGCCAAGGGCGCGCTGGCGCAGGCGCAGGCAGACCTTGCCTCGATGCGCGCGCGCGGGCTGACCGATGGCCACCCCGACGTGATCTCGGCCAAGGCGCAGATCGCCAACCTGCAGAAGGCGGCGGCGGGCGAGGGCGGCGGCGGCGGCGCGCCGAACCCCGCCTACAGCTCGCTCGTCTCGATCAAGGCCGATCGCGAGGCCAGCCTCGTTTCGCTGCAATCGCGTCGCGCCTCGCTCCAGGCCGAAATCTCGCAATTGACGGCGCAGCAGTACAGCGAGCCGACCGTGGCTGCCGAAGCCGCGCGTATCAACCGCGATTACGACGTACTCAAGGAGCAGTACGACAAGCTCCTGCGTGACCGCGAACAGCTGCGCCTGCGCGGCCAGGTCGAGACCGAGCGCGATGCGGTGAAGTTCGAGGTGATCGACCCGCCGACGATGCCGCGCGGACCCGCTGCGCCTGACCGTCCGCTGCTGCTGTTCCTCGTGCTGATCGTCGGCATCGGCGCAGGCTGCGGCGGGGCCTTTGCCATCGGCCAGCTCAAGTCGGCCTACTCGACGACGGGGCAGCTTGAACGCGCGACCGGCTTGCCGGTGCTGGGCGCCATCTCTGAAGCCATAACCCGCACCACCCGCGCCGAACGGGCCAAGCGCCTGAAGTATTGGGCGGGCGGCGTGGCGGGCCTTTTCGTCGTGCTCTTCGTCCTGCTCGGCGTCGAGATGCTCAAGCGCGGCATGGTGGCCTGAGGAGATATGCGATGACCGAACAGAGCAAGATCCCTCTTCCTGCCAGCGGACCTTCGCTGATCGAGCGCGCCTCGGGCACGTTCGACTTCCGCACCCTGACGCGCCCCGTCGTGCCGGACCTGCCGCCTGCGCCGATGCCCAAGGTCACGGCTGCGCCTGCGCCCGTCATGGCGCCCGAACCGGTTGCCAAGGCTGCACCACCGGTCCGCCAGTTCACCGGCGAGCGCCATCCTATCGACCGCTCCCACTTGCGCGAACAGTGCCTGATCGAACCCGAGAGCGGCGTGACCGGCCTGCTCGAGGAATTCCGCATCGTGAAGCGCCAGCTGCTGCGCACGGCGGCTGACGAGCGTGTCAAACATGGCGAGCGGATCCTCGTCGCATCGGCACATCCGGGCGAGGGCAAGACGTTCTGCGCGGTCAACCTCGCGCTGTCGATGGCGGCGGAGAAGGACACCGAAGTCCTGCTGGTCGACGCCGATTTCGCCAAGCCCTCGGTCCTCTCGACGCTGGGCCTGCCCGGTGGCAAGGGCCTGATGGACGCTCTGGCCGATCCTGCCATCGCGGTGGAAGACTGCATCCTCGGCACCGATATCGCCGGGCTCTATGTCCTGCCCGCAGGCAATGCCACCGGCTCCGACACCGAATACCTCGCGTCCGCGCGTACCGAAGAAGTGCTCGCCCGGCTGACCGCCGATGCGCCCAACCGCGTGGTGATCTTCGATTCGCCACCTGTCCTTGCCGCATCGCCTGCCAGCGTGCTTGCCAATCATGTCGGCCAGACCGTGATGGTCGTGCGCGCCGACATGACCGGCGAGGCTGCGCTGCGTGACGCCGTGGGCCTGCTCTCCGCCTGCGAGGACATCAAGCTCCTGCTCAACGGCACCCGGTTTTCTACTACCGGCCGCCGCTTCGGCACCTATTACGGATACAAGGAATGACCCGGACGAGGCATTCTCTGCGCCTGATGGCAGCTACCGGGGCGATGCTCCTGGCAGGACCGCTTCATGCGCAGTCGCTCGATTACGAGAACGTCGATGGCGATGTGCCCTCGGACAAGGCCGATGCCCCGCGCGAGGGACGCGGCCTGACCTCGCGCGGTGCAGGCGGCGGTCCGCGCACGACGATCCGCCCCTATATCGAAGCCACCCAGAACGTCCTGTGGGAGCTTTCCCCCGGCGACGAAGTGCTGACCTACAGCACGATCGCGGCAGGGGTAGACATGAACCTTGACGGCCGCCGCACCCAAGGCGCGGTGTCGGTTCGCTACGAACGCCGCATCTCGCAGTCGAACCGCGTGCCTGATGGCGATACGCTTTCGGGCCTCGCCCGCGTCAAGCAGGACCTGATTCCCCGTACGCTTTCGGTCGAAGCCGGCGCGCTGGCCGCCCGCACCCGTGTGGAAGGCAGCGGCGCGTCGACGCTCAACCCGCTCGCGGCCAATGATGCGGTGAGCCAGGTCTATTCGATCTATGCGGGGCCTGCCGTCTCGACCCATGTCGGAGACGTGGCGCTCGCCGGGTCCTACATGCTGGGTTACACCAAGGTGCAGCAGAAGGACGCAGTCCAGCTGGCCCCGGGGCAGGCGCTGACCGACATCTTTGACGATTCGGTCTCGCAATCGGCGCAAGTCTCGGCAGGCATCGCGCCGGGAACGGTGCTTCCCGTGGGCATCACCGCCAGCGGTTCGTACTTTCAGGAAGACGTGACCAACCTCGACCAGCGCGTGCGCGACATGCGCGCCGGGGTACAGGTGACCTATCCGGTGACCATGGAACTCGCGCTTGTCGGGGCCGTGGGCTATGAGGATGTCGAGGTTTCTGCCCGCGACGCCGTGCGCGATGCCAATGGTGTGCCGATCCTCGGCAGCAATGGCCGCTACGTCACCGACAAGTCGCAACCCCGCAAGCTGGCCTACGATACCGAAGGCTTCACCTGGGATGCCGGCGTAATGTGGCGCCCGAGCCGTCGCACCGCGCTCTCGGCCTTTGTCGGCCGTCGCTATGACAGCACGACCTACTACGGAAGCTTCTCCTACAACCCGAACGCGCGCAGCTCGTTGACCGTTGCGGTCTACGACAACGTCTCCGGCTTCGGCGGTCAGGTGAACCGGGCGCTGCGCGATCTGCCGACCGACTTTCAGGTCAACCGCGATCCGTTCAACGGCCAGATCAGCGGCTGCGCGATCGGTTCGGAGTCCGGGGGCTGCGTCAACAATGCGCTGTCCTCGGTGGCCAGCTCGGTGTTCCGGGCACGCGGCGTCAACGCCACCTATGCGCACCGCATCGGCCGGATGCAGGCCGGGATCGGCGCAGGCTACATCCGCCGCAAGTACATTGCCCGCGAGGACTCCGTCCTTGGTGCGGCGAACGGCGTGGTGGACGAAAGCTTCTATGTCGACGCCGGGCTCAACGGTCCGATCGACCGCCGCTCCAGCTTCGCCGTATCGGCCTATGCCGCGTGGTTCCAGTCAGGCGCATCCAGCCTTGGCGACGTGACCACGGTGGGCGCCAACGCTGCCTACTTCCGCAACCTGACGGACCGTCTCGTGGCAACCGCAGCGGTCGGTTTGGACAGTGTTAACCGTAAAGTGATTGAAGACGAAGTAATCGCATCGGGCCTTGTCGGCCTGCGCTATTCCTTCTGATGCCCGGAGACGGCTTCGATGTACGATGAATTCTATGGTCTTTCGGGTCGCCCGTTTCAGCTGACGCCCGATCCGCACTTCTATTTCGAGAGCGGAACGCACCGCAAGGCCTTGTCCTACCTCGGTTATGGCCTTGCACAGGGCGAGGGATTCATCGTCATCACCGGCGAGGTTGGCGCGGGCAAGTCCACGCTCGCAGCGCACCTGATGGCAACGGTCGACCGGCAGCGACTCACCGCCGCGCAGATCGTGACGTCCGCGCTTGATGGCGAGGAGCTGATCCACGTTGCCGCGCGTGCTTTCGGTCTGGAAGTCGCCGGACACGACAAGGCGACGGCACTCGCCCAGATCGAGGCCTTCCTGCATCACGAGGCACGCGAAGGCCGTCGCTGCCTGCTGGTGGTGGACGAATCGCAGAACCTTTCAGTCGAGGCACTGGAAGAGCTGCGGATGCTTTCCAACTTCCAGCTGGGCGCGCATCCGCTGCTGCAGATCCTGCTGCTCGGCCAGCCCGAGTTCCGCACGCTGATCCAGACTTCGCCCGACCTCGAGCAACTGCGCCAGCGCGTGATCGCCTCGCATCACCTCGATGCAATGGAGCCTGCCGAGGTTGGCGCCTATGTCGAACACCGCCTTGCGCTGGTTGGCTGGCAGGGCAGGCCGCAGTTCGATGCGCGGGTCTATGCCGATCTCGCCAAGGCCAGCGGCGGCGTGCCGCGCCGCATCAACCAGATCGTCAACCGCCTGCTGCTGATGGGCGCGGTGGAGCAGCGCGATCACATCGATGCGGCCATGCTGCAGGCCGTGCTGGCGGATCTTGCTGGCGATGGCGCATTCGGCAAGCCGCAGGTTTCGGTCACGCCCGCTCCTGCAGCCGAGGTGCCGAAAATCGAACTGCCGGTTGCTCCTGCGCCTATCGCGCCTGCGTCGGTCGCCCCCGCGTTTGACGAAAGCATATGGCGTGCGGCTCTGGCCGAGCGCGACGAGCAGATTGCCGAACTGCAGCAGGCGATCATCGAACTGGCCGACATGCGCGCCGCGCCGGTCGCTTCGGTGCCGGACTTCGATCTGGCTGCGCAGCTTGAGGAAGCCAACCGCCGCATCGCCGCTCTCGAAGCGCGTCCCGGTGATGAAGGCGTGCTCGCTGCGCTGGCCGAAACGCAGCGCACCATTGCCGCGCTCGAATCCCGCACCAGCGAGCAGGAGCAGGCGATCCGCCACACCCTGACCATGCTGATCGAGTGGATCGAAGCCGAAGACTTCCACCGCGCCGCTGCTTGAGCGACGCCACAAGGGGTAAAGCAATGCCGTCCGGGGTGCTGAACGGCCGGGTGTTGAACGGACTCTCGGTCGACGTCGAGGACTGGTTCCAGGTCGGCGCGTTCGAAACCGTGATCGACCGCGCCGACTGGGACGGGCTCGATTGCCGGGTCGAACGCAATTGCCAGCAGATTCTCGCACTGTTCGAGGAAGCGGATGTGAAGGGCACCTTCTTCACGCTTGGCTGGATTGCCGAACGCTATCCCGCGATGATGCGCCGAATTGCCGCAGCAGGCCACGAGATCGCCAGCCATGGCTGGGACCACGCGCGTGTATTTACCTTGGGCCGTGAAGCCTTTGCCGCTGACATCGAAAGCGCGCGCAAGATGCTGGAGGACGTGACCGGCCAACGCGTCATCGGCTATCGCGCCCCGAGTTTCTCCATCGATGCGCGCACGCCGTGGGCGCACGAGGTGCTGGCCGAGCAGGGCTATGTCTATTCCTCCTCGGTCGCGCCGATCGTGCATGACCACTATGGCTGGCGCGAGGCTCCGCGCTTTGCCTTCCGTCCGGTTGAGGGCGCGGAACTGATCGAGATTCCGGTCACCACTGCCGAGGTCGCCGGGCGTCGCATGGCGGCGGGGGGTGGCGGGTTCTTCCGGCTGCTGCCTTATGCCGTGTCGCGCTGGGCGATCCGGCAGGTCAACGAACGCGATGACCGTCCGGCGGCGTTCTACTTCCACCCGTGGGAAATTGACCCCGATCAGCCGCGTCCGCCAGCCGCGCCGCTCAAGTCGAAGCTGCGCCATTACACCAATCTCGATGTCATGGCGGCAAAGCTGGCCCGGCTGGTGCGCGAATTCCGCTGGGGCCGAATGGACGAAGTCGCTGCCATCGAGGCGGCGCGAACCCCACTGAGCCGCGCGGCATGAACGCGCCGTTCTTTCCTTCCAGCGCTGTGGCGCGCCGGGCTGATCCCGGTGACCATGCGGCGGTTGCCCGGTTCCTGTCCGATCATCCGGATACGACCGCGTTCCAACGGCTGGAATGGCTCGACGCAGTAGAGCGCTCAACCGGCCACCGCTCGCACATCCTGCTTTCGGAACAGGACGGTGCGATCCGCGCTGTCTTGCCATTGCACGAAGTTCACTCCCCGCTGTTCGGCCGCGCGCTGGTTTCGACCGGCTTTGGCGTTGGCGGCGGCGTCGTGGGCGAGGGGGATGCTGCGCTGTTCGTGGCCGCGCAGGAACTGGCGGTGCGCCTCAACTGCCCGACGCTCGAACTTCGTGGTGGCCCCTTGCCGGAGGGGGAGGGCTGGCATGTCAAGACCGGCAGCCACGCCGGTTTCGTCATCGCCCTGGCTGCCGACGACGAAGCGCAACTCCTGGCCATCCCGCGCAAACAGCGCGCCGAAGTGCGGCGGGGGCTTGGGCATGGCATGGAGGTGCGGGTTGGCAGCAGCGCCGAAGACAGCGCCATGCACTACGCTGTCTACGCCGAATCCGTGCGCAAACTCGGCACGCCGGTGTTCCCGAAGCGCCTGTTTGATATGGTGCTGGATAGCTTCGGCGGCCAAGCCGATATCCTGACCGTGCTCCACGAGGGTCAGCCTCTCGCATCGGTGCTGAGCCTCTACCACCGCGGCGCGGTCATGCCCTACTGGGGCGGCGGCACCTTCGCGGCGCGGACCATGCGCGCCAATGACGTCATGTACTACGCGCTGATGAACCACGCTCGAGCGCGGGGATGCGACCGGTTCGATTTCGGCCGCTCGAAGGTCAATACCGGCGCCTATCACTTCAAGCGCAACTGGGGCTTCACGCCGGAGCCGCTGGCCTATGCGACGTGGACGGCCAATGGGCAGGCCCCGCGCGACGTCAATCCGCTCAGCCCGCGCTACAAGGCCAAGATCGCATTGTGGCAGAAGCTGCCGCTCGGTCTCGCCAACCGCCTCGGCCCGCTCATCGCGCAAGGGCTGGCATGAGCGAAGTCCTGTTCCTCGCCCACCGCATCCCGTTCCCGCCCGATCGCGGCGACAAGATTCGTTCGTGTCATGTGCTGCGCCATATCGCGGGTCTGGCGCCAGTCCACGTCGCCTGCTTCGCCGATGACGAGGGCGACATGGGGCACGAGCCCGATCTTGCCGCTGTTGCCGCCTCCTATTGCCTCGTCCGCCGCTCGCGCACGCTGAAAGTCGCCGGGCTGGACGCGCTCGCCTCGGGCAAGCCGGTCAGCCTGACCGCTTTCGCCGACAAGCGCATCTCGGCCTTTGTGGCAAGGCTTCTCGCCACCCGGCCGATCTCGGCGATCTACGTCTTCTCCGGCCAGATGGCGCAGTATGTTCCGGCCAGCTTTGCGGGCCGTGTCTTGATGGACTTCGTCGACGTGGATTCGGCCAAGTTCGAAGCATACGCGCAGCAGGCACGCTTTCCGCTTGGGCTGCTCTACACCCGCGAAGCCCGGCTACTGTCCCGCTTCGAAAGCGAGACGGCCCGTCGCGCCAGCGCCAGCCTGCTGGTCACGCCCGAGGAAGCCACGCTGTTCCGCCAGCGGCTCGCTCCCGGCCCCGACCCCGTCATCCTCGCGCTCGGCAATGGCATCGACACCGAATTCTTCGACCCTGAGGGCATGCCGCCCGCGCCGGAACTCGCGGGTGAGGGGCCGCACCTGACCTTCACCGGGCAGATGGACTACCCACCCAACGTTGCCGCGGTGGAGATGTTCGCCCGCGAAGTCATGCCGCAGATCCGCGCTGTCTTCCCGCAAGCCCGCTTCAATGTCGTCGGCCGCGCCCCGACGCTCGCCGTGCGCTCGCTCGAAGGCGTTCACGGCACCCTCGTCACCGGCGCAGTGATCGATGTGCGTCCTTGGCTCTCCGGAGCCGACCTCGTCGTCGCGCCGCTGACTATCGCGCGCGGTGTGCAGAACAAGGTGCTCGAAGCCATGGCCATGGCCCGCCCGGTCCTCGCCACGCCCGAAGCCGCCACCGGCATCCCCGCGCGTGACGGGCAGGAACTGGTCGTCGCCAATGGCACTGAAGCCCTCGCGAAGGCGGCGCTCAGTCTGCTCCACGACAAGGTGCGCGCCGCCACCATCGGCCAGTCCGCCCGCGCTTTCGTCGTAGAGAAGTGCGGTTGGGCAGGGGTGCTTGCCCCGCTGGCCGACCTGCTAGGCCTGTCCGGCCTCAAGGGCTCGCGTGTCGCGGCCTGACGTCGCCCTGAAAGCTCCGCTCGCGCGTGGCTGGGCGAGCCTGCCTGCGACCTGGAAGCGTGCCTTGTCGATGCTCGCGCTCGCCTGGGCCGGAAACATCGCGCTCTTCGCATCCGACTGGCAGGCGATGTTCCTGCAATGGTGGGACAGCTCGACCTACAACCACGTCCTGCTGATCCCCTTCATCCTCGGCTGGCTGATCTCGCTCCGCTGGAAGGAAGTGGAGAAGCTGGTGCCGCAAGGCTGGTGGCCAGGACTGGTCCTGTTTGCAGGCGCAGGCTTCCTCTGGCTCCTCGGTGATTTCGCAGGCCTCTCGCTCGCCACCCAGCTCGGCGTCGTGCTTATGGCGCAGGCGAGCGTATTGACCCTGCTCGGCCCGCGCGTCTCGGCAGCCTTGCTCTTTCCGCTCGCCTACATGCTGTTCCTGGTGCCCGCTGGCGACGAACTGATCCCGGCGCTGCAGACAATCACCGCGCGCATCACCATGGCGCTGCTCGATCTTGCCAATGTCCCCGCCCACATCGAAGGCGTGTTCATCACCACGCCGGGCGGTTACTTCGAGGTCGCCGAGGCCTGCTCTGGCGTGAAATTCCTGATCGCGATGATCGCCTATGGCGCCCTTGTCGCCAATGTCTGCTTCGCCTCGTGGAGCCGCCGCGCTGCCTTCATGGCGCTGAGCGTGGCCATGCCGATCCTCGCCAACGGTGTGCGCGCTTGGGGCACGATCTTCATCGCCGAGCATCGCGGCATCGCGTTCGCCGCCGGGTTCGACCACATCTTCTACGGCTGGATCTTCTTCGCCGTCGTCATGGCACTGGTCATGGCGCTGGCCTGGCGCTTTTTCGATCGCGGCATCGACGATCGCATGGTCGATGCCGAAGCGATCGCCGGGAATCCGTTGCTTGCCGGGCTTGCCGCACTGTCGATCCGCCCCGCTGGCGCTCTCGTCGGCATGGCGGCGCTTGCTCTGGTCTTCACCGGCTGGGGTGCGTGGGCCAACCGCATGGAAGCGCAGGTCCCCGCCCGGATCGATTTCCCGCAGATCCCCGGCTGGAGACAGATCGACTATGCGCCACAGGCCGCATGGAAGCCGCTCCACACCGGCGCCTCGCACGTGCTGCTCGGCCGTTTCCGTGATCGCTCCGGGCATGTCGTCGACGTATCCTTCGCACTCTACGCCACCCAAGGCGACGGCCATGAGGCTGGCGGCTTCGGGCAGGGCGCGATTCCCTTGGACAGCGGTTGGGCGTGGGAGCGCTCGTCCCCGCCGGTGGCAGGCGGACAGGCCGAACGCATCCAGACCGCAGGCCCGGTCCATCGCCTGGCGGAGACATTCTATCGCTCAGGCAATCTCTTCACCGGAAGCAACAGCCACCTGAAACTGCAGAATATTCTCGATCGCCTGCTGCTGCGGGAGCAGACGACGGCAGCGCTCATCCTGTCCTCGGAAGATGGCATTCCCGGCCAGCCCGCTGCCGATCAATCCCTGCGCGCCTTCATCGACGCCACTGGTCCGCTCGATGCGTGGATGGACCGCGTGGCGTCCGGTCGCTAGGCTGCGTTCGCATGTGCGGAATTGCCGGTATCGTCCACACCGAGGGCCTCAAGCCCGTCGACCCCGACCGCGTCCGGCGCATGTGCGATGCCATCGCGCACCGCGGCCCGGATGGTGAAGGCGTCTGGACCGCCCCCGGCGTAGGCCTCGGTCACCGCCGCCTCTCGATCATCGACCTTGCCGGCTCTCCGCAGCCAATGATCGCCGCCGAACAGGATGCGGTGATCGTATTCAACGGTGAAATCTATAATTTCAGAGAGTTGCGCAAGGATCTTCAGGCACTCGGTGCCACCTTCCGTACCGATGGCGATACCGAGGTGATCCTCGAGGCCTGGCGCCATTGGGGCGTCGACTGCCTGCCGAGGCTGCACGGCATGTTCGCCTTCGCGCTTCACGATCTGCGCCAGCGCACCACGCTGCTTGCGCGCGATCGTTTTGGCGTGAAGCCGCTGTTCACCGCGCGCCTGTCCGACGGCGCGGTGATCTTCGGGTCCGAACTCAAGGCCTTGCTCGCACACCCCTCGCTGCGGCGCGAGATCGATCCGCTGGCGGTCGAGGATTATCTCGCCTGGGGTTACGTGCCGGACCATCGCTCGATCCTCAAGGGCGTCGAGAAGCTGCCGGCCGGGCATTACCAACTGCTCCGCCCCGATGCACCGCCGCCAGCGCCGGTGCAGTGGTGGGACGTGTCCTTCGCCGATCGCACCAAGGGCAGCGCGCAAGACCTCGAAGCGCATCTCCTGCACCACATGCGTGAAGCCGTCACCTCGCGCATGCTGGCAGACGTTCCGCTGGGCGCTTTCCTGTCGGGTGGTGTGGACAGCTCCAGCGTCGTCGCCCTGATGGCCGAGGCGAGCGCCACTCCGGTCAAGACCTGCTCGATCGGCTTCGACGTCGGTGCGCTCGATGAAACCGCCTACGCCGACCGTATTGCCGCGCAGTATCATACGCAGCACAGGAAACGCACCGTTTCGGCGGACGATTATTCCTTGGTCGACCGGCTCGCGGGCATGTTCGACGAACCCTTTGCCGATGCCTCGGCCTTGCCGACCTTCCGCGTCTGCGAATTGGCCCGGGAGCATGTCACCGTGGCCCTTTCGGGTGACGGCGCCGACGAGGCCTTCGCCGGTTACCGCCGCCAGACCTTCCAGCACCGCGAGGAACAGGCGCGGGCCTTGCTACCCTCGGCGATCCGCCAGCCATTGTTCGGAGCGCTCGGTCGCGCGTGGCCGAAAGCTGACTGGGCACCGCGTCCGTTGCGGGCCAAGACAACGTTCCTCAGCCTCGCTGAAAGCGGTGAGCAAGGCTATGCCCGCGCCTTGGCGGTGACGCCACCGGAGCTGCGCGATTCGCTTTACAGTCAAGATTTCAAGCGCTTGCGAGGCGATTATCGCGCGGAGCAATCGCTGGTAGACCTGATGAGGAACGCCCCGGCGCGTTCCGGACTGGATCGCGCGCAGTACGCCGACCTCAAGTTCTACATGCCCGGCGATATCCTCACCAAGGTGGACCGTACCAGCATGGCCGTGAGCCTCGAGGCGCGCGAGCCTCTGCTAGATCACCGCCTTGTCGAGTTCGGCGCTCGCCTCCCGGAACGGGCGAGGGTTCGCGGAACCACCGGCAAATGGCTGATCAAGCAGACCATGCGCCGCTATCTTCCTGACGACGTGCTGTTCCGGCCGAAGATGGGCTTTGTCACGCCGATTGCGCAATGGCTGCGGGGACCCTTGGCCGGTGAGGCTATGGGGCTTTCCCGGAGCGATACCCTGGCCCGGACAGGCTGGTTCGAGAACGGCCGTCTCGATTTCGTCGTCCAGGCGCATCTGTCGGGCCGGGCGGACCACAGCCGCCTGATCTGGCAGCTGCTTATGCTGCAGAAATCTATGGATCGCCTTGGTTGATCGCGCATTAAGTTTGATCAAGTGGTAAGGTGATCTTCACCATTGCGGACTAATCCGGTGTTGAAACAACGCCCGTGGGTCCATGCTGAAGAAACTGCGCACACCGCTGTATCTCGCGCTGCTTATCCCGGCGTTGCTGGCGTTTACCGATTTTCTGACGCCGATCGACCATGTCTTCTGGAACGTCCGGTACAAGCTGAATCAGCACCCCGCAAACGCCTCGACTGTCATAGTGGAGTTGAGCGCTGACGGTGAACATCTCGATTCCGCTACTGTAGCGTCGCCTCGCCTGGCCCGCGTGCTCGAACAGGTGCGCCGCCAGATGCCTTATCGGGTTTTTGTCGACGCCCCGGTGAAATATGGTGCCGACGTTGCGGGTGACCGCCAGCTGGGGAAGACGATCAAGGACTTTGGCTCGGGCGTGTCGCTGGTCGTGCGCAGCCAGTCAGTCGGCAGTCTCGATCACGAGTTTACCTACCGTGATTTCCGCATGCCGCCGCGTGCCCTGTCAGACGTCGCCCCGGTGGTCGTTTCGGTGTGGAACGCCAACTTCCTCGATTATGCGGTGTCTTCGCCCTATTCAGTCAAGGTTGACGGGAAGGACTACCCGACCTTTGCGGCTGTTCTTGCCGGCGCCAAGGCCGGGGCGCAGGAGACCTTCGAGCCGGACTTCCTTGTCGATCCCGCTTCAATCCCGAGGGTTGGCGAAGATTCGCTGCTCAGCGGTGCCTATACGCCCGGGTTGCTCACCGGTCGCACGGTCGTGGTTACGCAGGCCGGCAACGCGCCCAACATCGGGTATTTTGGCAAAGGGCGTTTGCACCCGCTGGCTGTGGACATCGCCGGCGCTTCAGGTCTCGCCAAGCCCTTCGCATTGTCGCTCGGGCAATTGCCCTTGCTGGTGCTGGTCTGGCTGATCGTCCGCGCTGGATCCCGCATGGCATTGCGTCGGCGCAAGGTCGCACTGCACGCTGCTGCGACAGCGGTGCCCTTCGTCCTGCCGCCCATGCTCCAGTTGATTGGAATCACCGTCGATGTCGGCGCGGCCATACTGTGCCTCTGTCTTTATGGTGGTGCGCGCGTATGGCAATTGCGCGTGCGCCGGGTGCAGCACACCAGCACCTCCGGTCTGCCCAACCTCCTCGCCTTGAGCGCACATCCCTTCGAAGTCGGGCGTGACGTGATCGTCGCGGTGATCGGTCGCTACGAGGAGATCCTTGCGACGCTGCCAAAGGACCTGCACGGCGAATGCGCTCGCCAGATCGCAAGACGCCTTTCGGTCGGTTCGGGAATCGAGGCCATCTTCAACGGCGAGGGCGGCCACTTTGCATGGACCGAGGAAGCGCGTCCGCTCGAGATGCAACTCAATCACCTTGAGGGATTGCGCGCGCTGTTTTCCGCACCGCTGCAGATCGGCGCGTTCACTTTCGACACGAATATCCATTTTGGCCTGGACCGCAACGAAGGGCTGGACGCGCAAACTCGCGTCAATTCGGCCTTGGCCAGTGCCAACGATGCCCTGAACTCCGGGCGCTCGGTCGAGCTTTTCGAAGCCGAACGCCTTGCCGAAGCGAGCTGGGAGCTTTCGCTTCACGCACGAATCGACGAGGGCTTGCGCAACGGCGAAATCTGGCTGGCGTACCAGAGCCAGTGGGACATGCGCCGCGGAGAGCCATGCGGTGCCGAGGCACTGATTCGCTGGAACCACCCGACACGCGGTCCGATCGCGCCAGATGCTTTTATCCTGCAAGCCGAACGCGCAGGGCGCATCGATGCCTTAACCTATTGGGTGGTGGACGAAGCGATCACCGCGGCTCTCGCGCTGAATGCGCAAGGGCGTCATTTCCAGATGAGCATAAATCTGTCGGCGCAGATGGTCGACAAGCCATCGCTCGTGGCAAACTTCGCGGAGATCGTGCGCCGCCGGAACATCGACCCGCGCCTGCTTACCGTGGAAGTCACCGAAACATCGAGCGTGCGCAATCGCCCGGCAGCGGTTCAGAACCTCTCGCAGCTTCGTGCGATGGGATTCCGGCTTTCGATTGACGATTTCGGTACCGGCGAAGCAAGTCTTGCATACCTCGCCGACCTGCCCAGCGACGAGCTGAAGCTGGACCGGCGCTTCGTCTCGAAGCTGCTCACGCATGACCGCGAGCGCCACATCATCCGCTCGACGATCGGCTTGGCCCATGCCCTCGGGCAGACGGTGGTGGCCGAAGGGATCGAGGATGAGGCAACTTATCGCGCGTTGCTCGATCTGGGCTGCGACGTCGGCCAAGGCTATTTTCTCGGTCGTCCTCAACCATTTGCCGAGTTCTGTCAGGGGCTTCTCAAAATGGGACAACGCCAAAGCGGAGTCGTTTAGAAGTTGTTAACCATGAAGGGCGGTGTTAACCATGTGTCTCCAATCGTGGATGGAGGCACGAATGTCCGCTGTGAACGCAATCATCGAAATCCTGCGCTGGCTCTTCCAGTAATCCGGGTTTCTCCCTGATTTCTCTATGGAATCAGGGGCATGAATAGATAGGCACTGCCACCCGAGTTTGGTGGCAGTGCCCTGTCCATTGCAGATAGACCCTGCGTTGCCCCGATTCGTGGTTAACGCAATATTCTTACGGAAAGCTCTGTTAAGGGCCCTCAGTCCTCGCCGTGGCCGAGCGCCAGATAGTCCTGGCTCTGCATTTCCATCAAACGGCTGACGGTGCGATCGAACATGAAGCGGCCTTCGTCGTCGCCTTTTCCGCTCCAGTCATAAAGCTCCGCTGGCTCCGCTTCAGCGGTAGCGATCAGCTTGACCTTGTGCTCGTAAAGCGCGTCGATCAGGGTGATGAAGCGCGCTGTCTCGTTGCGCAATTCGGCGCCGAGGCGGGGGATGGCGACGACGATGACGGTGTGGAAATTGCGGGCGATGGCCAAGTAGTCCGCCGCGCCGCGCGCTTCGCTGCATAGCCGCTTGAAGCTGAACACGCCCACGCCCTTCAGGCTCTTGGGCACGTGCATCATGCGACCGCCGCCGACGTCCAGTTCGCATGACGGGACGTGCTCGCTGTCTTCGGGCGGATAGTCGGTCAGGCGGAAGAAGGCTTCGCGGACCTTGGCCGTCGATTCGGGGCAGACGGGCACGTGCCAGGTCCCGACGCCCTGCATGCGCTCGAGGCGGTAGTCGGTCGGGCCGTTGAGCGTGAGCACGTCGAGCTTGCCTTCGATCAGCGCGATGAAGGGCAGGAAGTGTTCGCGGTTGAGGCCGTTCTTGTAGAGATCCTGCGGCGCGCGGTTGGATGTGGTGACGACGGTGACGCCGCCGTCGTTCATCAGCGCGGTGAACAGGCGACTCATGATCATGGCGTCGGCGCTGTTGTTGACGACCATCTCGTCGAAGCAGAGCACGCGCGTCTCGGCAGCGATTGCGGCGGCGACGGGCGGGATCGGGTCGCCGCTTTCCTTCTTGCGCTCCTCGCGCAGGCGGGCGTGGACGTCGAGCATGAACTCGTGGAAGTGCGCGCGGCGCTTGGCGCTGACGGCGAGGTTGTCATGAAACAGGTCCATGAGCATCGACTTGCCACGCCCGACGCCGCCCCACATGTAGACCCCGCGCGGAGGTGGTGCGGGTTTGGCGCCGAACAGTTTGCGGAACAGGCCGGGCGAGGGCGGGGGCGTTTCCAGCACCTGCTGAAGTGCGTCGAGGCGCGCGGCGCCGGCGGCCTGTTCGGGATCGGGCCGGAGCTCTCCCGCAGCGACCAGCTCGCGGTAGCGCTGGAGGACCGAGGTCATCGTCTGGTCGGCTTGCGGATCGTGCCGTTGAAG
Source organism: Novosphingobium jiangmenense (assembly GCF_015694345.1). Classification (GTDB taxonomy): domain Bacteria; phylum Pseudomonadota; class Alphaproteobacteria; order Sphingomonadales; family Sphingomonadaceae; genus Novosphingobium; species Novosphingobium jiangmenense. The sequence continues at coordinate 466,691 of NZ_JADQDC010000002.1, read as the reverse complement.
GCGGCCACGGTGTCGTTGCCCTGTTCAACAAGGCCGCGCAGGAAGACGAGGCGACCGGTTTCGCGCAGCACTTCGACCACAGCGTCAAGCGGTTTGCCGACTCGGCCTGCGCCGATGAACTGCGTCGACAGATCAAGTGTGACCGAGCCGGCGGCATCGCCCGACAGGAGCGTGCGCATCGCCGCGAAGAGCGAGATGTCGATCAGCGCGAGGGTGACGCCGCCGTGTACTGCTTCGAGCAGGTTCGAGTGGCGGCGTTCCGGGAACATGCGCAGGCGGGCGCGGCGGGTGCCGTCAACGCCTTCCTCGATCCGCGTCAGCATCCGGCCCATCGTCTGGGCGTTGAAGCGGGTCTCGTCGGTCAGGTTCCAGGTGAACCAGCCGGGGTGGTCCTCGGCCGGTTCGTAACGGAAGGCTTGCTCACTCACCGGATCAATCAGACGAGACGCTCGGCCTGCATCTTCTTGATCTCGGCGATGGCGCGGGCGGGCGAGAGACCCTTCGGGCACACGTTCGCGCAGTTCATGATGGTGTGGCAGCGATAGAGGCGGAAGGGATCTTCCAGCTCGTCAAGCCGCTCACCGGTCATCTCGTCGCGGCTGTCAGCCAGCCAGCGGTAAGCCTGGAGCAGGATGGCGGGGCCAAGGAACTTGTCGGAGTTCCACCAGTAGCTCGGGCACGAGGTGCTGCAGCAGGCGCACAGGATGCACTCGTAGAGACCGTCGAGCTTTTCGCGCTGTTCCGGCGACTGCAGGCGCTCCTTGCCCGAGGGCGTGGGGCTGACGGTCTGGAGCCAGGGACGGATCGAGGCGTACTGCGCGTAGAAGTGGGTGAAATCGGGGACGAGGTCCTTGATCACTTCCATGTGCGGCAGCGGCGTGATGCGGATTTCGCCGTCGAGATCCTCGATCGCGGTGGTGCAGGCGAGGCCGTTGCGGCCGTTCATGTTCATCGCGCACGAACCGCAGATGCCTTCGCGGCAGGAGCGGCGGAAGGTGAGGGTGGGATCCTGCTCACCCTTCATCTTGATCAGCGCGTCGAGCACCATCGGGCCGCACTGTTCGAGATCGATGTCGAACGTGTCGTAGCGCGGATTCTCGCCGCTGTCGGGATCGTAACGATAGACCTTGAACTTGCGGATCTTGCCGTTGGTGGCCGCCGCATGGTGGCGGGGCTTGCCGGTGATCGTGGAGTTCTTCGGAAGCGAGAATGTCGCCATCGTTCTGTCCTGTCCTTCGCGTGGGCGCGGCTTGTTGAGTCGTCCTTAGCGAATGCAGCGCAAGGGGCAAGAGGGCTTTGGCCTGCACGTTGGTAGAGGTTGCAGCCTTGAAGGGCGGCCGGTTTCCATTCGCATATGTGAAAAGGGTTTACGGGGTTTACAGAGTTCAGGGAAATCTTTCCGGGGACTTGGCAGGCGGTTTTCGGGCAAAGCGTTCTTAATTTGTTCGCATATGTGAAGATCGTTTTCCCCTCCGTCAGTCGCCGATGGCGACTGCGACCTCCCCATTTGTCCTCCGGAAAAACGGGGAGGATCACTCGAGATGTTGGTTCGATCATGCGCATGTCCCGACCATGCCATTTTGCTTGCGTGTAGGACAGCGATGAATAGGGTTGGGGTTGGACTTGATCGGACGGCTAATCCCTCTAGCCTGCATTCAGTCAATACACGGGGGAATCGTGCAAATACTTTCGACGGCCATGGTGCTGGGGCTGCTGTCAGCGAATATTCTTCATGCGCAAGCCGTCCCGGCGGACGAGGCCGCCCCCAGAACCGAAGCGGCCACGCCGGTTGCGGTTACCGTCCAGGCACCGTTGCCCGCTTCTGCCTATGCCCAGCTGCCGTTTGTCGAAGGGGCGAAGCTTTCGCCCGACGGGATGTGGGTGGCCGGCCAATTCGCGGTCAACGGCAGCCAGCGGATCGTCGTCATTTCGCCGTTCGACACCAGCAAGCTCAGCCAGGCGGGCCTGCCCGACGATGTCGAGGTGCGCTCGATGCAATGGGTCGGCAACGATAACCTGCTGATCCGGATCACGGCCATCCGCCCGCTCGACGGGGGCGACAAGGCCTATATCTCGCGCGCGGTTTCGTTAAACCGCACGACCGACAAGTACACCAAGCTGATGTGGGACCTTGGCGGACAGAATGCCGCCGATGTGCTGTGGGTTCCGACTGACGGATCAACCCGCATCCTGCTCGCTGGACAGAACTCGATCTACATGGGCGACGATTTCTGGCCAGCGGTCTATTCTGTCGACGTCACCAACGGCCGCCATACCACCGAAGCCAATCCACGTGCCGAAGTGCTGGACTGGATCGCCGATACGTCGGGCGTGGTTCGCGGGGCGATCTCCAACGACCGCGCCAAGGGTACGCGGACGCTGCTCTACCGGGCGAAGAAGGGCAGTGCCTTCGACCGCAAGGATCGCCAAGCCTACGATGACCTCGAAGTGCCGCTGCTGGTCCGCGCCGATGCGAACCGGATGGTCGTCCTGCGCCCCGGCACCGATGGCCGCGATGCGCTGGTCGAGATCGACGGGGACAGCGGCGCGGTGGTGCAGACGCTCTACCAGGCCGAGGTCGGCGTGGACATCGAAGGCGTGCGCTACGACGATTCGGGCAACGAGGTGCTCGGCGTCTACCTCGGCGGCGCCGCGACCGAGCCGCTCCACTGGCTCGATCCCGCTCTCGACGAGCTGCAGAAGGCCTTCGAGAAAAGCCTGAAAGGCAGGCGCGCGCAGATCATCTCGCTTTCGGCCGACCGCCAGCGGATGCTGGTACGGGTGGACAAGCCGAACGAGGCGGGCAGGCTCTATTTCTTCGACACCGCCGACGGTAATCTTCACCTCTTCGCCAATCTCAACAGCGCGACCAACGGCACGCGCGCCGGCAAGATGGAGAAGGTGCATTACAAGGCGCGCGACGGGCTGGAGATCGAGGCGATCATGACGACGCCGCCGGGGCGCGAGGCGAAGAACCTGCCTGTGGTGATCCTGCCGCACGGCGGCCCTTGGGCGAACGACACGATGGACTGGGACTATTGGGCGCAGTTCATCGCGAGCCGAGGCTATCTGGTGATCCAGCCCAACTTTCGCGGATCGACCGGCTACGGCGAGGCCTTCCTGAAGAAAGGCGAGGGGCAACTGGGCCTGGCCATGCAGGATGATGTCAACGACGCGCTGGCCTGGGCAGCGAAGCAGGGGCTGGCGGATGCCAAGCGTGCCTGCGTGGTCGGCGCAAGTTACGGCGGCTACGTGGCGATGTGGGGCGCGGCGCGCGATCCCGACTTGTGGCGCTGTTCGATCTCTATCGCGGGCGTGGCCAACTTGCGCCGCGAGGTGAACGACTTCGGCGACCTGCTTTTCGGCAAGCGCTATCGCGAACAGTGGCAGAAGATGACGCCGGACTTCCCCGCCGTTTCACCGATGAACCACATTGATGCGATCAAGGTGCCGATGCTGCTGATCCACGGCAAGAAGGACCTGACTGTCGATCACGGGCAATCGCAGAGCATGTTCAACAAGATGCAGGCAGCAGGCAAGAACGTTGAATTCGTCTCGCTGCCCAAGGCCGATCACTACTTCACTCGCGAGCCGGACCGGCTTGCGCTGCTTTCGGCAATCGAGACGTTCCTGGCGAAGCACAATCCGGCGGATTGAAGATCAGCGCAGCTTTGTGGCGGTGCCCCATTCCATCCAGGCGGCCCATTTCGGCATGCCGGGCATGTACTGGTGGCCGGGGTGTTCGAGCTGGAAGCCGGCCTGGAGGACCGGGGCGGTGACGGCGCGGGAGAGGTGGCAGCCACCCATCAGGGGTTTCCAGACAGGCTCGATCCGGCGCTGCCATTTGGCAACCGGAGCATCGGGGCTGAGGCCGTGTTCGAGGAACAGGAGCGTGCCGCCGGGCTTGAGGATGCGGCGCAGTTCGGACAGGACCTTGGCCGGATCGTCGACCGAGCAGAGCGTGTAGGTGCAGACGGCGGTGTCGAAGGTTTCGTCACCGAAGGGGATGTCCTCGCCGACGCCCTGCCGGATATCGGCCTGCCAGCCCTTGCGGGCGGCGGCTTCGCGGGCATAGTCGAGGAGCTTGCCCGAAGGGTCGATCCCGGCAAAGCCGATGACGCGGGCAGGATCGTAGAACTGCTGGTTTAGGCCACCACCGCAGCCGATCTCGAACACGCGGCCCTGCGCGCGCGGCACGACGCCGGCGCGCAGTTCCATGATGTTTGGTGATGCACAGGCACACTTGATCATGCGCGGGACGACGTGCGCGTCCCAAACCGCTTTCAGACCCATCGCAATCCCCCTTCGTTTATCGCAGGAGACTGGCAAAGTGGCAGGTGCGGCGCAACCGGGTGCGCCGTGTCATTTCATTTCGCGCGGTCGCCCGCGGAGCCGCAGCCTTCGGGGCTGAGGCCCATCGCCCACATCACGCCCTGATCGAGCAGCTTGAGGCTTTCGGGCTGGCTGTAGTTTTCGGGGCGATGACCGATGGCAGTGTAGAAGCTGCGGCCTTTGCCGAGGCAGCGCGTCCAGGCGATCGGGTGATCGCCCATCGCCAGCTTCTGGCCGAAGCCTTCGCCGGGCTTGTAGGTGCTTTCATCCAGCGAGGCGAGCACGCGGGCGCCCGGCAGGGAGCGCACGCTGCGGTTGAACGAGTACCATTCCTCGGTCATGCGCCAGTCGGCAGGCAGGCCGTATGTGGCGGGGTGGCGCTTGTCTTCGACGACGACGCGGGCTTCCTGGAACTGCGGTGTCATCGGGTGGCCGATGAAGCGGGCGCCGATCAGGCTGTCTGCATACCAGTCCCAGAAGAACTGGGGATCGCCGCCGGAGCCGTGGATTCCGGCGAAGCCGCCGCCATGCTCGACATAGCGGCGGAAGGCGGCGCGCTGCGGGATGGTCAGGGCGTCGCCGCTGATGTTGTTCCAGACGACCGCATCGAAGTGCGCGAGGTCCCTTGCGTTGAACACGCCGCCCTTGTCGGTGAAGACGATGCCCCAGCCGTGGCGCGCGGCAATGCCCTTGAGCGCTGCTTCGGCAGCGTTGACCGAGGGGGAATCGCGGAAGCCGGTGATCTTGCCGAAGACGAGCAGCGAGGGGCGGGGCAGGTCTGCGGGAATGGCGGGCCGGTCGTTGTCGTAAGTGCGGCAGCGGGCGCCGACATCGGCGGTGGTGAGACGGACCTTGGCGAGGTCCTTGTCGAGACGGGCCCCCAGCGCGGCGTCGTTCTTGCCGAGCATCGCCATGACCGCGCGCGGCGTGACGATGCGATCGAAGCCGGGGGGCAGGGCATGGCCGTTGAACGGGTGGGTCATCGCCTCGGGAAGCCCTGGCGAGGCAGCTTCGATTGCGGCCTTGGCGGCGGGGACGGCGAGGACGTCGGCAAGCGGTGACTGCGTGGACAGGGCCTGCTTGCCCAGGGGGCAATCCAGCACTGGTGCGGCTCGCGCCGGTGTGCCCGCAATCAGTCCAAGTGCCGCTGCGGCCAGCAGAATCCCTTTGCGCACGTCCGTCTCCCGATACCTGTGTTTGCGCTACCATGGCCGGGCCGACAGCGCCGGTCAACCGCAGCGGGTGGCACCCTTGCGTGAAAGACGTATTGTCCGCAGGCAGCAAGGCTTCACGAAGGAATGCAGATGGACGGGGGACAGCAAGACAAGAACCGGCACGGGCTGGACGCGGCGCTGCACGCGCGGCACGTGGCGATGATCGCGATCGGCGGGATCATCGGGGCGGGGCTGTTCGTCGGCTCCTCGACCTCGATCGCGCAGATCGGTCCGGCGGTGGTGGTGAGCTATGGCCTTGCCGGACTGGTGATCCTGATGATCATGCGGATGCTGAGCGAGATGGCGATGCTGCATCCGGGGGCGGGATCGTTCACCGAGCACGTGCGGCTGGGGCTGGGGCCGCTGGCGGGCTTCGTGGCGGGGTGGCTGTACTGGTACTTCTGGGTGATCGTGGTGGCGATCGAGGCGATTGCCGGGGCGGTGATCCTGGCGATGTGGCTGCCGTTCGAGGTGTGGCAGATCGGCTGCGTGCTGCTGGCGCTGATGACGGTCGTGAACCTGTTCTCGGCGCGGTCCTATGGCGAGTTCGAGTTCTGGCTTTCGGCGGCGAAGGTCGCGGCGATCCTCGGGTTCATCGTGATCGCGGGGCTGTGGGCGTTCGGGGTTACCTCGCCTGCGGGCAATACCTTCGCCAACGTGACCGCGCATGGCGGCTTTGCGCCGAAGGGCTGGGGCGCGGTGATCGGGGGCGTGACCTCCGTGATCTTCGCGCTGTGCGGGGCCGAGATCGCGACGGTGGCGGCGGCGGAATCGAAGGCTCCGGCCAAGGTGATCGCGCGGATGACCGGCTCGGTCGCCTTGCGCATCCTGCTGTTCTACGTGCTCTCGCTGATCCTGATCGTGGCGGTGCAGCCGTGGAATACGGTGGTGCCGGGACAGAGCCCGTTCGCAAGTTCGCTGGCGCTGATGGGCATTCCGGGCGCGGCAACGATCATGAACGCGGTGGTGCTGGTGGCGGTGCTGTCGTGCCTCAATTCGGGGCTCTACGTGACGTCGCGCGCGCTGTTCGGGCTGGCGCGGCATGGCGATGCTCCGCAGGCGCTGATCCGGCTGAACAGGCGCAAGGTGCCCGCGCGGGCGACGATCATTGCCAGCCTGTTCGGCTATGGCGCGATGGCCGCCTCGGTGCTTTCGCCCGAGGGGGTGTTCAGCTTTCTGGTGAGCGCTTCGGGCGCGCTGATGCTGGTGATCTACCTGATGGTGTGCCTGGCGCAGGTGCGGATGCGGCGGCAGGTCGAAGCCGATGCACCCGAGAGGCTGCAACTGCGGATGTGGCTGTTCCCGTGGCTTTCGTACGCGACGATCGGCGCGATCGGGGTGGTGCTGGTTGCCATGGCGCTGGTGCCCGAGTTGCGCCCGCAGTTTGTTGCCAGCGCGGTTACGGTGGGGATTGCCGCCGTCGCCTGGTTTTTCCTTCGCCGACAAAGGATGTGACTTCGATGAAGACCGCCCGCCTGCTTGCCCTTGTCCTGGCCGCTTTGCCACTTCCCGCGATTGCTGAGCAGGCGGACCTCCTGCTGGTGAATGGCAAGGTGCTCGCCGTCGACAAGGACTTTGCGGTGCGTTCGGCGGTGGCGGTGAAGGACGGGAAGGTGGCGGCCGTGGGCGGGCCGGAACTGGCGAAGACATGGACTGCGGCGCGGACGATCGACCTCAAGGGGCGGACGCTGATGCCGGGGTTCATCGATGCGCACCTGCACCTGATCAGCGTGTCGCCGCGCTCGGTCGAGCCTGCCAAGGCGCGCTCGATTGCCGAACTGGGGCAGATGGTCGCGGCCAAGGCCAAGGCGCTGGGGCCGGGGGAATGGGTGGTCGGTTCGGGCTGGGACGAGGCGCTGCTGGCCGAGAAGCGCAATCCTACGCGTGCCGATCTTGATGCCATTGCGCCGGACAATCCGGTGGTGCTGGTCCGCGCCGGGGCGCATAGCGCGGTGGCCAACACGATGGCGCTCAAGCTGGCGGGGATCGACAAGGATACGCCCGATCCCGAGGGTGGCCTGATCGAGCGCGGGCCCGGCGGGGTGCCGAATGGCATCGTGCGCGAGCGCACCGACCTGATCCTCAAGCTGGTTCCGCCCAGTACGCCTGCGCAGATGCGGCCGAGCTACGTCAAGTCGCTCAAGGACCTTCTGACGCTCGGGATCACCAGCTTCATGGAGGCTTGGACGACGATCGATGACGAGCCGGTGGAGCAGGGCGGAGTGCCTGGCGGGGGCGGCAACGGGGTGCGCGCGCATACCTTCAAGCAATTGCGCGCGATCTATGACGACGAAGGCGAGAACCTGCCGCGCGCGACGCTCTACATCATGTATCCGGGCGCCGAGCGGCTGAAGAAGTTTCCCTACCACACCGGTTTTGGCGATGACCGGCTGAAGCTGGGGCCGATTGGCGAGAGCGCCTATGACGGCGGATTCACCGGGCCGACGGCGCGCACGTCAAAGGACTACAAGGGGCAGCCGGGATTCCGGGGCACGACGTTCATGTCGGAAGCGGCGCTGCACGAGATGGTCGAGACTTCCGCGTCGCTAGGCTGGCAGCTTGGCATCCATGCCATTGGCGACGAGGCGATCGATACGGTGGCTGCGGCCTATCACGATGTGCTGACCGCGCATCCCAGGAAGGACCATCGCTGGTTCCTCTCGCACTTTACCATGCTGCCGACCGAGCAGACGATGAAGGCTATGGCGGCGGACGGGGTGTGGACGACGGCGCAGCCCAATTTCACCTACAACCTCGAGGGGCGCTATCTGCAGGTGCTCGATGGCGAGCGGCTGGACCGGATCAATCCGATGGCAACGCCGATTGCGCATGGCGTGAACGTGGTGATGAGCAGCGACAACCTGCCGATCGGGCCGATGGTCGGGCTCTATGCTGCGGCGACGCGCAAGGGCATGACCGGGCACCAGTTCGCGATGCAGGAGGCGATTACCCGCGAGGAGGCAATCCGGCTCTATACCGCAAAGGCTGCGGCGCTTGCGTGGGACGAGGGCAAGAAGGGTTCTATCGAGCCGGGCAAGTTCGCTGATCTGATCGTGCTGGATCGGGATCCGCTGACGGTTCCGGCAGAGGAGTTGCTGGCGACGAAGGTGGATATGACGTTCGTGGGTGGCAAGCTGGTGTGGAACCGGACGGGGGAGTAGGTCCGGCCAACTTTTCCGCTTTCAAGCGCAGCGCTTGAATGCCCACCCCCAACCCCTCCCGCCTGCGGGAGGGGAGAAAGATCACTTGGAAATCAAAAGGCCCCGCCATTGCTGACGGGGCCTTTCAGCTTGGCGGGGCCTGAAGGATCAGGCGCCGAAGGTGCGCTGCCACCAGCCGCGGCGCGGCGTGGACTCTTCGCCAGCTTCTGCCTCTGTTGCGGCTTCTGCAGCGACTGGCGCTTCAGCGCTGACCGTCTCGGCGGGCGCTGCTTCTGAGGCGACCGCGTCAGCCTTCTTGCGGCGCGTGCGCTTGGGCTTTTCGACCGGAGCTTCCGCTTCGACAGCAGGAGCCTCGACCGGAGCCGCTTCCGTTGCAGTCGCTTCGGGAGCGGCTTCGACCTTCTTCTTGCGGGTGCGCTTGGGCTTTTCGGGCGCAGGCGCGGCGGCTTCCTCTACTGCCGGAGCAGCGGCGGGCGCTTCCTCGGCTGCAGGAGCAGCTTCGGCTTCGACCAGGGCGTCAGCCTTCTTGCGGCGGGTGCGCTTCGGCTTGGCCGGAGCTTCCTCTGCGGCAGGGGCCTCGGCTTCGGCCGGAGCTGGCGCTTCGACAGCGACCGGTTCTGCCGGAGCTTCGGCAGGTTCAGCCTGGCGGCTACCCTCGTCAGTGTCACCCTCGGCCTGATCGCCGTCAGCCTGTTCGCCGGTGCCTTCGCCGTTTTCACGGCCACCACGCCGACGACGACCGCGACGGCGGCGCTTGCGCGGACCGCGCTCGTTGCCGTCATCGTTCTCGTCAGAGCGTGCGCCATCGACGCCTTCAGCCTCGGTTTCCGTGCCTTCAGCTTCATCGCCTTCGGCTTCGTCGCCTTCTTCGCCCGAACCTTCGGTTTCGCCGTTCTCGTCACGACGATCGCGGTTGCGGCCACGGCGGCGCTTGCGGCGCTTGCGGCGGCCATCGCGGTCACCGTCCCGGTCGCCCTCGGCGCCATCGCGCGAGCGTTGGCGGGGCTGCTCTTCGGCTTCTTCCTCTGCGTCGAATTCTTCCTCGACGATGTCGTCCTCTTCAGGCTCGATGATCGGTTCGAAGCGGGGGACGAATTCGGGCTTGGGCCCGCGCGAGGCGACGCGCATCTTGGCGCCCTCGTTCTCGCCCTCGGGGATTACCTCGACGGTGACGCCATAGCGTTCCTCGATCTCGGCAAGATCGGTGCGCTTGGCATTGAGCACGTAGATCGCGGCTTCCTGCGACGCATAGAGCGTGACGACGTTGCCCTTGCCCTTGGCGGCTTCGTCCTCGATCATGCGCAGGGCGGACAGACCGGCAGACGAGGCGGTGCGGACGAGGCCCGAACCGTCGCAGTGCGGGCAGGCGCGGGTGGTGGCTTCGAGCACGCCGGTGCGCAGGCGCTGGCGGCTCATTTCCATCAAACCGAAACCGGAAATGCGGCCGACCTGGATGCGGGCGCGATCGTTCTTGAGCGCGTCCTTCATCGCCTTTTCGACCTTACGGATGTTCGACCCGTATTCCATGTCGATGAAGTCGATCACGACGAGGCCGGCCATGTCGCGCAGGCGCAGCTGGCGGGCGATTTCGCGCGCGGCTTCGAGGTTGGTGGCAACCGCGGTCTGCTCGATGCCGTGTTCCTTGGTGGAGCGGCCCGAGTTGATGTCGATCGAGACGAGGGCCTCGGTCGGGTTGATGACGAGGTAGCCGCCGCTCTTCAGCTGGACGACCGGATCGTACATCGCGGTGAGCTGGTCTTCCGCGCCATAGCGCTGGAACAGCGGCACCGGATCGGCATAGGCCTTCACGCGCTTGGCATGGCTCGGCATCAGGAGCTTCATGAAGTCCTTGGCGGCGCGATAGCCATGCTCGCCCTCGACCACGACTTCCTCGATCTCGCGATTGTAGATGTCGCGGATGGCGCGCTTGATCAGGTCGGAATCCGAGTGGATCAGTGCGGGCGCGACCGACTTCATCGTGCGTTCGCGGATCTCGTCCCAGAGGCGGGCGAGATAGTCGAAATCGCGCTTGATTTCGGGCTTGGTGCGCTGGAGGCCGGCGGTGCGGACGATGCAGGACATCGAGCGCGGCAGCTCCAGTTCGGAAATGATCGTCTTCAGGCGCTTGCGATCAGCCGAGGAGCTGATCTTGCGGCTGATGCCGCCGCCGTGGCTGCTGTTCGGCATGAGCACGCAGTAACGGCCGGCGAGGCTGAGGTAGGTGGTGAGGGCAGCGCCCTTGTTGCCACGCTCTTCCTTGACGACCTGGACGAGCAGCACCTGGCGGCGCTGGATCACGTCCTGGATCTTGTAGCGGCGGCGCAGGGCCATGCGCTTGGCGCGCAGCTCGTCGGCTTCCTTGCCCTGCGAACGGCCACCCTGACGACGGCGGCCCTGACGACCGCGACGACGGTTGCTGTCTTCGCCTTCTTCGCTTTCCTCTTCCGAGGCCTCGGCGGAGTCTTCGCCCTCGTCGCCTTCGTGGTCGAAACCATTCTCGACGACGCCGCCTTCGATGGTGGCGACATGATCCTTCTCGGAAGTGTCGACCTCGGTCACGCCCTCGTCGGAATCGTAGCCTTCGCCATCGGCGTAGTCTTCGTCCTCGGCATCCTCGGCGGCGCGCAGGGCGGCCTCTTCCTCGGCGTGGGCGGCTTCTTCCGCCAGCAGGGCCTCGCGGTCCTCCTTGGGGATCTGGTAGTAGTCAGGGTGGATTTCGCTGAACGCGAGGAACCCGTGACGGTTGCCGCCGAAATCGACGAACGCCGCCTGCAGCGAGGGTTCAACGCGGGTTACCTTGGCGAGGTAGATATTGCCCTTGATCTGCTTGTGATCAGCAGATTCAAAGTCGAACTCTTCAATCCGATTGCCCTTCAGCACCGCCACCCGGGTTTCTTCCTGGTGGCGCGCATCGATCAGCATGCGCGTGGTCATTACAATTACTCCAGCCGCGCCGCCGCAGGGTTTCCCCCGGAATACTGGCGCGGTTTGTTTGGGATGCACGAACGGCACTGGCCCGGATTGCTCCGTTGCGGATGTCGTTCGCGAATGGGGGTTTGCCGGATCGGAGCGTTGCGGCGCGCAGCGTATCGGCTGCCTTGCCCTGTCGCTCGCCGCCCGGCGGCGGTTGGTTTGCGTCTGCTGTGAAGACAACTCGCGGCGAAGTGCGCGTGCCGGCAAGCGTCCAAGCCGCGACCGCCCCGGTGGGGCAGACAGGCAGGAACGAAACGCGGCTCATCATCACGGCATCAACCTTGTCGCGTGGAGGAGGGCGCTTGCGCTTCTTTCTCTCCACGTGGGCGGGATCTTCGCCAGCGGGCTTTCCCTCGCCCACCGCGGCGCAAGTGTGCGCTTTCCGGCGGTTTCGGCGTGGATGTGCCGGTGCTGGCTTGCCCCGGTAAATGGGTGCTAGCACCGCAATTGCAAACCGGCAATTAAAACAATGCCGCGAACACCGCGTTAACCTTATGCACCTTTTCGGTCTGGACCGGCGGGGGGCGGGCGGGGCATAGACCTTGCAAGATGGAGAACAAGGGGGTCCTGATCGCGGTCTTTGCCGCGCCGGTCGCGGCGGCGGCGCTGATGTGGGCGGCGTTTTCCTCAGGTCTGGCCGATATCGAACCGCGTTCGGTGCTGCGCATCGAAATGCCGCCGAGCAGTGGACGCGTCGGGCTGCCGCCGGTGGAGGGACCGGCCGATGTCAGCCGTCCGCTGGTGGTGATCGATGCCGGGCACGGCGGGCATGATCCGGGCGCGAGCGGGGCCGCTGGCGAGCGCGAGAAGGAGCTGACGCTGCTGCTGGCGCAATCCTTGCGCGAAGCCTTGCTGGCCGCCGGCAAGGTGCGGGTGGCGATGACCCGCGATACCGACCGCTTCCTGGTGCTGGAAGAGCGCGCCGATATTGCGCACCGGCTGGGCGCGGACCTGTTCGTTTCGGTCCATGCCGATGCAGCGCAGAACGATACGGCGCAAGGGGCGACGGTCTACACGCTGTCGGACAAGGCTTCGGATGGCGTGGCCGAGGCGCTGGCAGCGCGGGAGAACAAGGCGGACACCGTCAACGGCGTCAATCTCGAAGGGCAGGGGGCGGCGGTTTCGTCGATCCTCGTCGATCTGGCACGGCGCGAGATGCGCGGGCGGTCGTTGCGGTTCGGGGAGCTGGTGGTGCGTGAGGGCAAGGACGCCGTGCGCTTTCACGAAACGCCGCAGCGTGAGGCCGCGTTCGTGGTGCTGAAGTCGCTCGACCTGCCATCGGCGCTGATCGAGGCGGGGTACATCAGCAACGCCGAGGATGCGCAGAAGATGCGCGACCCGGCATGGCGCAAGGTCTTTGCCGGGTCGGTGGCGCGGGCGATCGAGATTTTCCTCGCGGAAGGACAGGTGGCGCCGGTCGCGGTGGAGAATACTGCGACGCCTTGAGCAGGTTCGCTCTGGCTTGGCACGGCGCGGGCGTGCTAGAGGCCCTGCAACATGGCCGAAGAGACGTCCCAGCAATCCCGGTTCAAGCTCATCCGCGCGGAAGGTCGCGCACGGTGGGGTAGCCTTTCCCGGTGGTATCGCGAGAAGTGGGGCGAGAGCCGCCGCTTCCGTTTTCTGAACTATGCCGTCGGCGCGTTCCTCGTCGGCTGGTTCGTGCTGTGGGTGGCGGTAATCCGCACGATGCCTTCGGCTGACATGCTGCTGACCTATCAGCCGCCGCTGCCGACGATGGTGCGCGGCAACGATGGCGAGATCGTCTCCAGCTATGCTCGCGAACGGCGCGTGCAGCTGCGCTTCGTCGATTTCCCCGAGCCGCTGATCAACGCGTTCCTCTCGGCCGAGGACAAGACGTTCTGGACGCATGGCGGCATCGACTATCTCGGCTTTGCCGGGGCGGTGGTCGATTACGTCACCAAGTACGGTTCGGGTGAGCGTGCGCGCGGCGGTTCGACGATCACGCAGCAGGTGGCCAAGAACATCCTGATCGGCGACGAGTACTCGATCACGCGCAAGCTCAAGGAAATGGTGCTGGCGCGCCGGATCGAGGGGGTGCTGAACAAGCAGCAGATCCTCGAGCTTTACCTCAACGAGATACCGCTTGGTCGGCAAAGCTTTGGCGTGCAGGCGGCGTCGCGCGCCTACTTCGACAAGGACGTTGGCGACCTGCAGCTGCATGAGGCCGCGTTCCTGGCGATCCTGCCCAAGGCGCCAGAGCGCTATGGCAGAGCAAAGTACGAAGGCATGGCGATTGCCCGGCGCAACTGGGTGCTTGACCAGATGGTCAAGAACGGCTGGGCCACGCCGCAGCAGGCCGCTGCCGCCAAGGCGATGCCGCTGGGGCTGAAGCAGCGCCGGGCGGAGAACTACACCGCCGATGCTGGCTACTTCCTCGAGGAAGTGCGGCGCCAGTTGATCGAGAAGTTTGGCGAGAAGGCCGAGGACGGGCCGCACAGCGTCTATGCCGGTGGCCTGTGGGTGCGGACTTCGCTCGACACGCAACTGCAGACGGCTTCGCAGAATGCGCTGCGGGCGGCGTTGCTGCGATATTCGGGCGGACGCGCATGGCACGGGCCGATCGCGCGGATCGACGTGGATGGTGACCGGTGGCAAACCGAGTTGATCACCAGCAACATCTCGATCAACTACCAGAACTGGCGGATCGGCGTGCTGCTGTCGCGCAGCGGATCATCGGGCAAGGTCGGCTTTGCCGATGGCAAGACTGCCAGCCTGACCGGTCTGCCTGACAGCATCAAGCCCGGTGACGTGACAGCTGTGGCGCCGATCAACGGATCGACCTATGCGGTGCGCACGGTGCCCGAGGTTTCGGGCGGCATGGTGGTGGAAGACCCGCAGAACGGGCGCGTTCTGGCGATGCAGGGCGGGTTCGACGCGCGGCTCGGCTCGTTCAACCGCGCGACACAGGCCAATCGCCAGCCGGGATCGACGATCAAGCCTTTCGTCTATGCCACTGGCCTCGACAATGGCATGACGCCGGCTTCTATGGTCGTCGACGGGCCGTTCTGTGTCTACCAGGGCGCGGCGCTGGGCGAGAAGTGCTTCCGCAACTTCAACAACGAAGGCGGGGCGGGCAGCCACACGATGCGCTGGGGCCTCGAGCAATCGCGCAACCTTATGACCGTGCGCATCGCCAACGATACCGGCATGGACAAGGTGGTGCGCACGATCAAGGCGGTGGGGATCGGCGAGTACGAGCCGTATCTGTCGATGGCGCTCGGCGCGGGCGACACTACAGTGATGAAGATGGTCAACGCCTATGCCGCGCTGGCCAACCAGGGGCGGCAGCACAATCCCAGCCTGATCGACTATGTTCAGGACCGCAACGGCAAGGTGATCTGGCGCGCGGACAACCGCCGCTGCGACAACTGCTCGATGGCGCAGTGGGACGGCAGGCCGATGCCGCGCTTCAAGCCGACCGGAAAGCAGGTCATGGACCCGCGCACCGCCTATCAGGTGGTGCACATGCTTGAGGGCGTGGTGGTGCGCGGGACGGCAGTGACGCTGCGCGATCTCAACTTGCCGCTGTTCGGCAAGACCGGCACGACTTCCGGCCCGACCAACGTGTGGTTCGTGGGGGGATCGCCCGACATCATCGCGGGCGTCTATATCGGCTATGACCAGCCGCGAAGCCTTGGCGGCTACGCCCAGGGCGGGCGCATCGCGGCACCGGTGTTCAAGCAACTGGTGCAGGAAACCCGCAGCCGCTGGAAGGACATTCCTTTCGCGGTTCCCGAAGGCGTGCGCATGGTCAAAATCGACCGAGTTTCGGGCAAGCGCGTATTCGGCGGGACGCCGGAGGACGACGTCGCCAAGGCCTCGGTGATCTGGGAAGCGTTCAAGCCCGACACCGAACCAAGGCGCACGGCGCGCGAGGGCGAGGTCAGCGCGAAGCAGGCGGTGATCGATGCCTTGCGCAAGGCACGGGCAGCGCGTGGCATTCCCGATACGGGTGGCGAGGACGCGCCGGTGGAGCAGGACTTCCTCGAAGAGCAGGGCGGAATTTACTGATCTCCGGACTGCGAGGGCCTGTCCTCAAAGGCATTGGCGGGAGGGGGCGAGGTCTGTTAGCTTCGCCAGCATGACGATCCGCACCCTTGCCGCTGCCGCAGCAGCCTTCGCCCTGACCCTGAGTGCTCCGGCCTTTGCCGAATTGCCGACCGGTGCGCGAGCGCCAGACTTTGCGGCGCCGGGCGCGCTGGCAGGCAAGCCGTTCTCGTTCAAGCTGCATCAGGCGCTGAAGAAGGGGCCGGTGGTCCTGTACTTCTATCCCAAGGCTTTCACACAAGGCTGCACGCTGGAAGCACATGCCTTTGCCGAGGCCACAGCGCAGTTCAAGGCGGCGGGCGCAACGGTGATCGGCATGTCGAATGACGACGTGGCGACGCTGCAGAAGTTTTCGACCGAAGCCTGCCGCGACAAGTTTGCCGTGGCCAGTGCCAGCCCGGACCTGATCAAGGCCTACGACGTGGACCTGCGCAAGCCGGACGGATCATCGACCGGGCTGACCAAGCGCACCAGCTATGTCATCGCGAAGAATGGAAAGATCGTGATGGTCCATTCCGACATGGACTATCGCGACCATGTGAAGATGACGCTTGCCGCCGTGCGCAAGCTCAAGAAGTCTGTCTGACAGCAGACGCATTTCACGCTTGGGCTTTACATGCCTGCCCGCTTCGCTAAGCGGCGCAGTTCGTTTTGCGTTTGATCGGAGCTGTTTCCATGCGTGCCGAAGGGCAGGCCCACATCGATCGCATCAATGCCGCGCTGGCACTGGTGCGCAAGTTCCTCGACTGGGACCGCGCCGTGCGCCGTCTCGACGAGTTGAATGCTCGCGTCGAGGACCCCAAGCTGTGGGATGATCCCAAGAAGGCCGAAGAGGTGATGCGCGAGCGCCGTCGCCTCGAAGCCTCGATCGGCGCGGTGAACCAGATCTCCGCTGAAATGGCCGACGCCATCGAGTTCATCGAACTGGGCGAGATGGAAGATGACGAGGGCACCATCAACGAGGGCCTCTCGACTCTCGCAGCCCTCGCCGAACGCGCCGACAGCGACAAGATCCAGGCGCTGCTGGCGGGCGAGGCGGATGCCAACAACGCATTCCTCGAAGTCCATGCCGGTGCTGGCGGCACCGAGAGCCAGGACTGGGCCGAGATGCTGCAGCGCATGTACACGCGCTGGGCGGAGCGTCATGGCTACAAGGTCGATCTGGTCGACTACCATGCCGGTGAAGCGGCGGGCATCAAGTCTGCCACGCTGCTGATCAAGGGCGAGAACGCCTATGGCTATGCCAAGACCGAAAGTGGCGTGCATCGCCTGGTGCGCATCAGCCCCTACGACAGCTCGGCGCGGCGGCATACGTCGTTCAGCTCGGTCTGGGTCTATCCCGAGATCGACGACAACATCGAGGTCGAGATCAACCCGGCGGACCTGAAGATCGATACCTATCGCGCTTCGGGCGCGGGCGGTCAGCACGTCAATACGACGGACTCGGCGGTGCGTATCACCCACGTGCCGACCGGAATCATCGTCGCCAGCCAAAATGATCGCAGCCAGCACAAGAACCGCGCGACCGCGATGGGCATGCTGAAGGCACGCATCTACGAGGCCGAATTGGCCAAGCGTGAAGCTGCGGCGAGCGGCGAATATGCTGCCAAGACCGAGATCGGCTGGGGCCACCAGATCCGCTCCTATGTGTTGCAGCCCTATCAGCAGGTGAAGGACCTGCGCACCGGCGTGGTCAGCACCAACCCCACCGAGGTTCTCGACGGGGCGCTCGATCCGTTCATGGCGGCGGCGCTTTCGCAGAAGGTCACTGGCGAGAAGGTGACCGTGGAGGACGACGACTGATGCGCCGGGCTTCGGCCCATTGCTCAGTCGCACTCGCCGTTCTGGCATTGCTTGCGCTTGGCGCATGCAAGCCTGAGGTTGACGACAAGCGTCCCGAAACCGCGCGGGAGTTCCCGACCGCCGACCGGCCGGTTTCGGGCGTGGTCAGCAATGCCTTTTCCAACGAGCAGGAGCGTGACCGGCTTGGCGAGGCCGACATGGTCATGAACCTGGCCGGAATAAAGCCGGGCATGAGCGTGGCCGACATTGGCGCAGGCGAGGGCTACTACACGGTGCGTCTTGCCGAGCGCGTCGGCGACAATGGGCGCGTGCTGGCGCAGGACATCGATGGCGATGCGCTGCGGCGGCTGGGATCGCGCGTCGAGCATGACCGGCTGGACAACGTCTCGATCAAGCCGGGCGGAGTGGACGATCCGCGCCTGCCCGAACGCAGCTTCGATCGCGTGCTGATGATCCACATGTACCACGAGGTGACCGAGCCTTACGCTTTCCTGTGGCGGATGTGGCCATCATTGAAGGCGGGGGGCAAGATCGTGGTGGTTGATCTCGACCGTTCGACCGATCGCCATGGCATTCCTCCGGCACTGCTGATCTGCGAACTGGAAGCGGTGGGCTTTCGCTTGGATGAATTTCACCGTAAACCGGAGATCGCGGGGTATTACGCGCAGTTCGTGGCGGAGAAGAGCCGTCCCGAGCCGGGCGACATAAAGCCGTGCCGCCTGAAGGCGGCCAAGGGTGCGAGCGCGACGAGCGCGTTGAAAGGAAATTGATGTCTGCGTTCAAGGGGTTGAAGCCAATTCTCTATGGTGGCCGTGAGGTTTGGCCACTGGTCGAGGGCGGCAAGGGTGTGGCGGCGACCAACCACATGAGTTCGGGCGCCTGGGCTGCAGCCGGCGGTATCGGCACGGTCAGCGCGGTCAATGCCGACAGCTACGATGCCGAAGGCAAGATCATTCCACAGGTTTATAATGCTCTCACGCGCAAGGAACGCCACGAGGAGCTGATCAAGTACGCCATCGACGGTGCGGTCGAGCAGGTGAAGCGCGCCTATGACATTGCCTCGGGCAAGGGCGCGATCAACATCAACGTGCTGTGGGAAATGGGCGGCGCGCAAGCGGTCCTCGAAGGCGTGCTGGAGAAGACTCGCGGGCTGGTCACCGGCGTGACCTGCGGTGCGGGCATGCCCTACAAGCTTTCCGAGATCGCGGCCCGGTTCAATGTAAACTACCTGCCGATCGTCTCGTCGGGCCGAGCGTTCCGCGCACTGTGGAAGCGGGCCTATCACAAGGTCTCGCACCTGCTGGCGGCGGTGGTCTACGAAGACCCGTGGCTGGCTGGCGGACACAATGGCCTTTCGAACGCCGAGGATCCGCGCAAGCCGGAAGATCCCTATCCGCGCGTGAAGGCGCTGCGCGACGTGATGCGCGCCGAGGGCGTTTCGGACGACGTGCCGATCGTGATGGCCGGCGGCGTGTGGTTCCTGCGCGAATGGAACGACTGGATCGACAATCCGGAGCTTGGCGCAATCGCCTTCCAGTTCGGCACGCGGCCGCTGCTGACCGAGGAAAGCCCGATTCCGCAGGGGTGGAAGGACCATCTTCGCACGCTGGAGCCGGGCGACGTGCTGCTGCACCGCTTCTCGCCGACGGGGTTCTATTCCTCGGCCGTGCGCAATCCGTTCCTGCGCGCACTGGAAGCGCGGTCGGAGCGGCAGATTCCCTACTCGCGCGTCGAGGCGGGCGAGCATACCGCGCAGCTTGACGTGGGCGTGCGCGGCAAGAACTTCTGGGTGACGCCGAACGATCTGGCGCGGGCGCGCGAATGGCATGGCGCGGGTTTTGTCCACGCCCTGCGCACGCCTGACGACACAATGGTGTTCGTGACGCCGCAAGAGCGCGACGAGATCCAACAGGACCAGAAGGACTGCATGGGCTGCCTGTCGCACTGCGGGTTCTCGTCGTGGAAGGACCATGACGATTACACCACCGGTCGCCTCGCCGATCCGCGCAGCTTCTGCATCCAGAAGACCCTGCAGGACATCGCGCACGGCGGCGACATCGACAAGAACCTGATGTTCGCAGGCCACGCGGCCTATCGCTTCAAGCAGGACCCGTTCTATTCCAACAACTTCACCCCGACGGTGAAGCAGCTGGTCGACCGGATCCTTACCGGCGACTGAGTGCCGGAGCGCCTTGCGCGGTTGCGCGCAGGCGCTCTTCGCCTTGCTTGCGGAAGTGCCGGTCCAGCATCTTCTCAAGCACGAACAGCTTCACTGCTGTCTTGGCATCCTGCGGATCCAGGGTTCCACCGGACTTGACCACGGTCTCGAACCGCTCACGCGCCTCGGCCATTGTCTCGCCGGGGCGAAGGGCTTCGCGCAACTGGTCACTCGACTTGAGCGTAGCTGCGATCGTTTCGAGCGCTTGCGCTTCGGTCATCTCGTCAGCCCCGACCCGTTCCTGCAGGGTGCAGAAGTATTCTCCGCATACTCGCGGCCGCCAACGGTCGTAGATCGTGCAGGCCTTGCCGTCGAGGTGGCTGCAAGGGAAGTCGAACGCATCGGCTCCGTTCGGAGCAGTGCAAGCCCGGAAGCCATTGGCGACGGCGGTCGGGATTTCGTCGTGGTCGAGCCGGGCCACGCCATAGACCGTGCCATCGCAGCACATGCCACACGCCAGGCACAGACGGCTGGCAGTGGAAAGATCGGCATCGGCGCGGGACATTGCGCCACTCTAGGAAGCGGCCTCGTAAATCTCCATATGTGGAAGGAGATGCATTAGCCCTAAGGAAAGTAATATAAGCGGGTTCTGGAGGTTATGGCCCCAGGCAGGCTTCAAGCTTCCTTCGGACCTTCTTTGCCCGCTGGGAGATGTCCATGGTCGGCGCCTCTGAATTCGGCATCAAGGTAACGCTCGAGCGTGAACATCTTCACGACGAACCGGCTTTCTTCCGGCGTGAGGTTCGGGTGCATGCCGGCGAGTCTCCTGAATTCGTGACGGGCCTGCGACATCGGCATACCGTCCGGCAGCAACGCCTTGACCTCCTCGGCCATGCGACGGGCATTGGCAATTCGCGCGAAGGCCTGCTCTTCGGTAAGGTCCTGCTTCTCGGCCCGCTTCTGGACGCGACAGAAGTAATCGCCACAGATCGAAGGTCGCCACTGCGTGTAGCGGGTGCAGGCGGCTCCATCCAGCCAGTTGCACGCCATCAGGAAAGCAGGGGATTTGTCCATGGTGCGCATCGTGTTCATACCGATCCGCGCCGCTTCTTCCACCTCATCCTCGCGGATGATGGCATAACCATAGACGGTGCCATTGCAGCACAAACCGCAAGCCAGGCACAGCCTGCTGGCCAAGGGCAATTCCAGATCCGATCTAGCCATGGCGACGAAAATAGAGGCTGGATGCTCGTATAACTACTTATCTTCAGTCAGGGTCATGGCAAAAAATAGTTATAACTCTGCACTAACATGCAGCAGGGTTCGGGAGGTGCTAACCTAAGAGCCGAAGGCCTTCGATCGGGCGAATTTCAATCCGCAGCCGCCTTGCCGGGGCTTCTGCTGAACATCTGCTGGCCCTTGTCGCGGAAATAGCGGTCAAGCAGCAGGTCAAAGGCAGTGAGCTTGAGCAGAAAGGCCATCTCTTCCGGTGTTCGTGCCGAAGCCTGCGCGACCTTCTGTCGCCGGTCGCGCGCTTCGGCGATGGACTCGCCTATCTCCATCATGGTCTTGAGCTGTTCGCGCGATGCCAGCATTTCGCGTACGCGGCGAAACGCCTCGGCGCTGTCGATTTCACCCTTGTGCATCGCATAAAGCGTCTTGCACCGGAATGAGCGGCAGGTTTGCGGGCGCAGCGCGTAGATCTGGCAGCGCTGGCCCACCGAGTGCGGGCAGGGCTGGTGGAAGATTGCGTCGTCAGCGCGCGTTTCGAGTGTCAGCAAATCCGAAAGGGCTGCCTGCTCTTCGCGGGTGACGGGGACATAGGTGAACATGGTCCCGTCACAACACGCCGCGCAGCCGGTGCAGAGATCCTGTTCCAGCAACGGAGGGTCGGCGGCAGCTTCTGCAGTCATGCAGAGTGCTTATGGTTCCGCTCACGCAGGCGCAAGGGGTGCGGAACACCCGCCCCCTCGCGCAATCACCGTCAGTCGAACTCCCAGGCGCGCTCGCCATGGCTGGTGATGTCGAGCCCTTCGCGCTCCTCGTCTTCGCTAACGCGCATCGGAATGACCATCGACACCATCAGGGCGCAGATCACGGTCGCGATCGCGCTCCACGCTGCGACAATGCCGACGCCAAGGACCTGACCGACGAGCTGGCGCGCTAGGTCCATGCCTTCGGCAAAGCCGGTACCGCCGAACGAGGGCGAGATGAATACGCCAAGAAGGATCGAGCCAACCATGCCGCCGACGCCGTGGACCGCGAAGACGTCAAGCGAATCGTCGATCTCCAGCCGCTGCTTGACGATCTGGATCATCGGATAACAGATGCCCGCGGCAACCACGCCGAGCAGCATCGCCGAGCCCGGCGCAATGAAGCCGGCGGCCGGGGTCACCGTGGCCAGACCCGCGACGGCTCCGGTGGCGAAGCCGACCGACGTGGGCTTGCCGACGGTCATCTTTTCGATGACGAGCCAGACCAGCGCTGCGACGCAGGCGGCGAGGTGGGTGTTGATGATCGCAGCGGCTGCATCATCGTTGGCGGCGAGAGCCGAACCACCGTTGAATCCGAACCAGCCCACCCAGAGCAGGGCGGCGCCGGCCATCGTCAGCGCAGGGCTGTGCGGCAGCATGAGAGTCTTGGGGAAGCCCGCCCGCTTGCCCAGCAGCATGGCAACGACCAGCGCCGAGACGCCTGCAGTGGTGTGGACGACGATGCCTCCGGCGAAGTCCAGCGTGCCGAAGCGGGTGGCCAGCCAGCCGCCGCCCCAGATCCAGTGGGCGACAGGCGCGTAGACCAGTAGGTTCCACAACGCCGTGAAGGCAACAACCCAGCCGAAGCGCGCGCGGTCAACCCAAGCGCCGACCATGAGCGCAGGGGTGATGAGCGCAAAGCACATCTGGTAGAGCGCATAGGCGTTTTCGGGGATGGCGGTATTGGCACGCACGTTGCCGAGGTTGAGCAGCATCCAAGCGTTGCCGCTCCCGAGCCAGCCGCCCGAGACATCTCCGAAAGCCAGTGTGTAGCCGACCATGACCCAGAGGATGGAAGCAACGGCGGCGATTGCGCCGACTTGCACGAGAACTGCAAGAAAGCCCTTGGCGCGGACGAGGCCACCGTAGAACAGCGTGAGGCCCGGCATCGCCATCATCAGCACAAAGGCCGAGGAGACCAGAATCCAGGCTGTGTCGCCGGTATCGGCCACGTCCTCGACACTTACTGCACCCTGGGCGTGTGCCAGCACCGGCAGCAGCGCTGCCCCGAGGGCGACTGCCGTCGCCAGAATTCTACGCATGCAAATCACTCCCCCTCGTGCAGCGCTGCTGCACCAGATCCTCTCCGCGCGGGGCCATAAAGCAACAATGCGGCAGCGCACAAGCGCGCGCGCAAACGTTTGTTGTGCGAAATGCGACGAACGGTTTCAGTTTCGCGCGTCTGGAACGCGCTCAGACCAGCCCTTCGAGCACCTGGTCCGGCGGTCGGTGGCCGTCCGCCCAGAAGCGGATATTGGCAATGACCTTGTCGCCTGAGGCGATGCGCCCCTCGAATGTGGCGCTGCCCATGTGTGGCAGGATCGCGACGTTGTGATGGGCAAGCAGGCGGGCATCGACCTGTGGTTCGTGCTCGAAGACATCAAGCCCGGCACCACCGATACGCCCATCGACCAGCGCGGCGATCAGCGCCTCTTCCTCGATCAGCTGGCCGCGCGCGGTGTTCACGATGTAGGCGTGCGGCTTCATCAGAGCGATGCGGCGGGCATCGATCATGTGATGCGTTTCGGGCGTGGCGGGGCAGTGCAGCGACAGGATATCGGCCTCGGCCACCAGCCGATCGAGATCTGGTTCGAAGGTTGCGCCGAACATCGTCTCGAGCGCTTCCGGCAGGCGGTGGCGGCTGTTGTAGAGGACATTGAGGCCGAAGGCGCGCGCGCGGTGGGCAACCGCCTGGCCGATGCGGCCCATGCCGACGATGCCGAGAGTCTTTCCGGCAAGGCGGTGGCCGAGCATTGTCGACGGCGCCCAGCCTTCCCACTTGCCTGCGCGCAAGGTGCGTCCGCCGTAGTTGAGTCGGCGAGCTACCGATATGATCAGGGCGATGGTCATGTCGGCGGTATCGTCGGTGAAGACGCCGGGGGTGTTGGTGACGATGATCTTGCGGGCGCGGGCGGCGGCGAGGTCGATATGTTCGGTGCCTGCGCCGAAATTTGCGATCAGCCCGAGCTGCGGGCCAGCATCGGCGATCAGCGCAGCATCGATCCTGTCGGTGACGGTGGGAACGAGAACGTGGGCCGCCTGCATTGCCGCGACCAGTTCGTCGCGCGTCATCGCCTTGTCATCGCGATTGAGCGAAACATCAAACAGTTCGCTCATCCGCGTTTCGGTCTCGGGCAAGAGGCGCCGCGTGACGGCAACCCGAGGGGTGCCTTCGACACGGCGAGTAGGGCGATAGTCGGCAGAGCTCGGCATAGTGCAAAAGCTAGGCCGGGCGCAGGCTTCCGGTCAAGCATGGCGATGGCCACTCGTAGTGGACAGTAACCATCACGGTGTTGCTCTTGCCCGGTATTTTTGCGACGGCTGGGGCATGACCATGCGTTATGTCCGTGCCATTTCCTCCGGTATCGCCTCTGCTGCGCTGGCAGCGGCCGTTGTCCCGGCTTCTGCGCAAGATGCGGATGAGGGCGTGCCGTACTGGGTTTCGACTCGCAAGGACACGGCCAACATGCGTGTCGGGCCGGGGCGCGAATATCGCATCAGCTGGACCTACACCCGCAAGGGCGTGCCGATGAAGGTACTGCGCGTCATGGGTGGCTGGCGTCTGGTCGAAGATCCGGACGGAGCCCGGGGCTGGATGCTGGCCCAGTTCCTCAGCCGCGACCATACCGGCGTGGTCAAGGGCAGCATCACGGCAATGCGCGAGAACAAGGACGGCACCGGGCGCCTGCTCTGGCGCGTGGCTCCGGGCGTCATGGGCAAGATCGGCGACTGCAAGGCGGGTTGGTGCAGCTTCGACGTCGATGGACGCAAGGGATACATCAAGGCAGCGACGGTCTGGGGGGCTGGTCAGCCCTGACACGCTGACGCGACGAGTTGACACGAAAAGACCCCGGCCTCGCGACCGGGGTCTTTTGTTTATGCTGTCAGGAAGATCAGACCAGTTCGACAGCCAGCGCGGTGGCTTCGCCGCCGCCGATGCAGAGGCTGGCGACGCCCTTGGTCTTGCCGTGCTTCTTGAGCGCGGCGATCAGCGTGGTAACGATGCGAGTGCCCGAAGCGCCGATCGGATGACCTAGAGCGGTCGCGCCGCCGTGGACGTTGATCTTCTCGTGCGGGATGCCGAGGTCGTGCATTGCGAACATGGCTACGCAGGCGAAGGCTTCGTTGACCTCGAACAGGTCAACGTCCGCAATCGACCACCCGGCCTTTTCGAGCACCTTGTTGATCGCGCCGACAGGGGCGGTGGTGAAGTCCTTGGGTTCCTGCGCGTGGGCAGCAAGAGCGACGACCTTGGCAACAGGGGCAAGGCCAGCGGCCTTGGCGACGCTTTCGCGGGCAAGGACGACAGCCGCTGCACCGTCCGAGATCGACGACGAGGTAGCGGCGGTGATCGTCCCGTCCTTGGCGAAGGCGGGCTTGAGCGAGGGGATCTTGTCGGGGCGGCCCTTGCCCGGCGCTTCGTCGGTGTCGACCGTGACTTCACCGGCGCGCGTCTTGACGGTGACCGGGGCAATCTCGTCCTTGAAAGAGCCATCGGAAACAGCAGCCTGCGCCCGGCGCAGCGATTCGATGGCGTATTCGTCCTGCACTTCGCGGGTCAGCTGATACGCATTGGCGGTGTCCTGGGCGAACGTGCCCATGGCGCGGCCGGCCTCGTAGGCATCTTCGAGGCCATCGAGGAACATGTGGTCATAGGCCGTATCATGGCCGATGCGCGCGCCCGAGCGGTGCTTCTTGAGCAGGTAGGGAGCGTTGGTCATCGATTCCATGCCACCCGCAACGACGACATCGACGCTGCCCGAGGCGAGGGCTTCGGCGCCCATGATGATCGTCTGCATGCCCGAGCCGCAGACCTTGTTGACGGTGGTGGCCTGAACCGACTTGGGCAGGCCGGCCTTGATTGCCGCCTGGCGGGCAGGGGCCTGACCGAGGCCCGCGGGCAGAACGCAGCCCATGTAGATGCGCTCGATGCTGTCAGGCGAAACGCCCGCGCGTTCCACCGCAGCCTTGACGGCGGTGGCGCCAAGGTCGGTGGCGGCGACATCGGCGAGGGTGCCCTGCATCGCGCCCATGGGCGTGCGGGCATAGGACAGGATGACGACGGGATCGGCTGACGAGAACTGTGCCATGGCTTGACGGCCCCTTGCGTTTGGGTGCTGATGCGCGGGCTTGTGCGCTCCCGCGTTCATCGGCGTACATAGTGCTGCACTGCAGCGAAGGCAAATGGGGCATTGGTCCAACGCATGCTTGAACCCGCATTCTCGGCGCTGCCTGCCGGAGTTCCGCTGGTCGGTTCGGCCATTCTGGGCGCGATCGTGGGAAGCTTCCTTGGCGCGGCGCTGGAGCGATTGCCGAACGGCCGTTCGATCGTGACTGGTCGGTCGACATGCGACGGGTGTGGCAAGGCACTGACTATACCTGAACTTTTGCCGGTGCTTTCGTGGCTTATGCAGCGCGGCAAGTGTCGCGCCTGTGGTAGCAGCATCGGCGGCGGGCAACTCGCCTGCGAGCTTGGTGGTGTAGCGGTCGGGATCGGTTCGCTGTTGCTGTCGCGTGAAGGACTTGTGCTCCCCGCGATGGTACTGGGGTGGCAGTTGCTGCTGCTGGCATTGCTCGATCTGCGGCATCTGTGGCTGCCGCGCCTGCTGGTCGGGTGGCTGGCGGTGAGCGGTCTGATCGTCGCATCCGCCAAGGCCAGGGTGACGGACGATGCCTCAGTGCTCGGGATCAGCATCGCCGGCGGCGCTCTCGGCTTCCTGCTGCTCTGGCTGATCGCGCGGTTCTATCTGAAGGCACGCGGGCGCGAAGGGATGGGTTCGGGAGACCCGCCGCTGCTGGGTGCGATCGGTCTTTGGATCGGGCCGCTCGGCGTGGTCGAGACCATGCTGGGCGCCAGCATTATCGGGATCGCGGCGGCTATTGTCATGCTTGTAAGCAAGCGTAAGATCGATGCCGACACGGCTCTGCCGCTGGGAACCTGCCTTGCCGCTACGGCATGGCCGATCTTCCTGCTGCAGGGGCTGGGATAAGCCGATTCGGGGGAGTGAGGCGAGATGTTCAAGGAAACCGCGCGCGACGAGATGATGGCCGCGCTGGGCGAGCAGCGCGAGGCCTTCACGGCAGCGCGGCCCGAGTCGCTGTCAACGCGCCATGACCGGCTGGAGCGTTGCGCGAAGATGCTGCTGGCGCATGGCGAGGACTTTGCCAGGGCAATGAGCGCCGACTTTGGCCATCGTAGCCACGAGCAGTCGATGCTGACCGATATCATGCCCTCGATGAGCCTGATCCGCTATTCGCAGAAACGGATGAAGGGGTGGAGCAAGCCGGAGAAGCGACACGTCAACTTCCCGCTCAACCTGCTCGGGGCGCGGGCCGAGGTGCGGTACGAGCCGAAGGGCGTGATCGGCATCGTCGCGCCGTGGAACTTCCCGGTCGGGCTGACGATGGGGCCGCTGGCGCAGGCCTTTGCGGCGGGCAACCGCGCGATG
This sequence comes from Novosphingobium jiangmenense, assembly GCF_015694345.1. Lineage (GTDB taxonomy): Bacteria > Pseudomonadota > Alphaproteobacteria > Sphingomonadales > Sphingomonadaceae > Novosphingobium > Novosphingobium jiangmenense. The sequence continues at coordinate 439,280 of NZ_JADQDC010000002.1, read as the reverse complement.
CTGAAGCCCAGCGAGTTCACCGAGCGGACCTCCGAACTGATGGCGGAGCTTTTCCCGAAGTTCTTCGGCGAGGACGAAGTGGCGGTGATCCTCGGCGGGCCGCAGACGGGGCAGGACTTCTGCTCGCTGCCGTTTGACCACCTGCTGTTCACCGGAGCCACCTCGATCGGCCGCCACGTGCTTCATGCAGCGGCGGACAATCTGGTGCCGGTGACGCTGGAACTGGGCGGCAAGTCGCCCACGATCCTCGGACGCAGTGCCGATGTTGCCAAGGCGGCGGAGCGGATTGCATTGGGCAAGATGATGAACGCCGGGCAGATCTGCCTCGCGCCGGACTACATGCTGGTGCCTGAGGAACTGGAGCACAAGGCGATCGGCGCGGTGCAGGCGAGCGTGGCGCAGATGTATCCAACGCTGCTGGCGAATGACGACTATACCTCGGTGATCAACCGCCGCCATCGCGACCGTCTGGCGGGTCTGATCGACGATGCCGTGGCCAAGGGCGCCGAGGCGATCGTGGTCAATCCCGGGAACGAGAAATTCGAGGGATCGAACGGCAACAAGATGCCGCTGACGATCCTGCGCAACGTCAACGACGACATGAAGGTCATGCAGGACGAGATCTTCGGGCCGGTCCTGCCGGTGAAGACGTATTCGCGGATCGACCAGGCCATCGACTACGTCAACGTGCACGACCGGCCGCTGGGGCTCTATTACTTTGGCGAGGATTCGGTCGAGCGCGAGACGGTGTTGACCCGGACGATTTCCGGCGGCGTCACCGTCAACGACGTTATTTTTCATGTCTCGGCGGACGACCTGCCGTTCGGCGGAGTGGGGCCTTCGGGCATGGGCAGCTATCATGGCATCGAGGGCTTTCGCTCGTTCAGCCACGCCCGCGCAGTCTACAGCCAGCCGAAGATCGATCTCGCCAAGATTGCGGGCCTGAAGCCGCCCTATGGCGCCGCGACGGCGCGCACCCTCAAGATGCAGCTGAAGTAAGCAAGGCATACGAAAGGACGGACGGCCAGCGCGGTTCGTCCTTTCGCACGAGACGGGGAAAAGGGCGGGCAATTCCGCCCTTACCGCAATGCACACCACTTGCGCACGGGCGCTGTCGGGACTAGGGCGCACCCGAACCTGCAGCTTCGCGAGTCAGCCCTTTGGTCGATCTGTCTCAATACCTGCCGATCCTGATCTTCCTCGGGATCGCCCTGGCGCTTTCCTCGGCATTCGTGTTCCTGCCGATGGGCGTTTCCCGCTTGACCGGGGCCCACAATCCCACGGCGGAAAAGCTCAGCGAGTATGAATGCGGCTTCCCCGCGTTCGAGGACCCGCGCAGCCAGTTCGACGTGCGATTCTATCTCGTCGCGATCCTGTTCATCATCTTCGATCTCGAAGCCGCGTTCCTGTTTCCGTGGGCGGTAAGCCTGAAGGAAACCGGTTGGGCCGGGTGGACGACCATGATGGTCTTCCTCGGCGAACTGGTTATCGGCTTCATCTACGCCTGGAAGAAGGGCGCGCTGGACTGGGAATGAGCAACATGGCCACTAACCCGCTCGTTACTGCCGGTCAGGGTGCGGTTACCGCGCCCGATCAGGCGTTTTTCGACAGCCTCAATGCCGAGGTGAATGACAAGGGCTTCCTCGTCACCAGCACCGAGGAACTGTTCCAGTGGGCCCGCACCGGCTCGCTGTGGTGGATGACCTTCGGCCTTGCCTGCTGCGCGGTCGAGATGATCCACGTCAACATGCCGCGTTATGACATGGAGCGCTTCGGCGTCGCCCCGCGCGCTTCGCCGCGCCAGTCGGACGTGATGATCGTGGCCGGCACGCTGTGCAACAAGATGGCCCCGGCACTGCGCAAGGTCTACGACCAGATGTCGGACCCGAAGTACGTGATCTCGATGGGGTCGTGCGCCAATGGCGGCGGCTATTATCACTACAGCTATTCGGTGGTGCGCGGGTGCGACCGCATCGTGCCCGTGGACATCTACGTCCCCGGTTGCCCGCCGACTGCTGAAGCGCTGCTCTATGGCGTGATGCAGCTGCAGCGGAAGATCCGCCGCGCCGGCACGATCGAGCGCTGAGGAGCCAGGAACAATGACCGTTCTCCACTCCGCACCGCGCTGGTCCTCGAACGAGGGCGTGAAGGACGCGCTGGCGGCTTCGCTCGGCGCCATGCTGGTCAAGGCTGACGAGGAGCATGGCGAGATCCTGCTCACCGTGGCGCGTGACAGTGTGGCAGATGCCTTGCGTCTGCTTCGTGACGAGCACGAATACCAGCAGCTGATGGACATAGCGGGCGTCGACTACCCGAGCCGGGCCGAACGCTTCGACGTTTGCTATTGCCTGCTGTCGGTGACCAGGAACCATCGTGTGATCGTGAAGGTTTCGACCGACGAGGCGACGCCGGTGCCGACCGTGACCACGCTCTGGCCCAACGCTGGCTGGTACGAGCGCGAAGTCTACGACATGTTCGGCGTTCTCTTCGCCGGCAATTCGGACCTGCGCCGCATCCTCACCGACTATGGCTTCCAGGGGCATCCGTTCCGCAAGGACTTCCCGCTGACCGGCTATGTCGAACTGCGCTACTCGGAAGAGGACAAGCGCGTGGTCTATGAGCCGGTGCAACTGGCACAGGACCTGCGCCAGTTCGACTTCATGAGCCCGTGGGAAGGCGCGGACTACGTGCTGCCGGGTGACGAGAAGGCCGCGACCCCGCCGCCTGCACCCGCTCCGGTGGCGACAAAGCCTGACACCAAGGGCGATGCCAAGGCCGACGTGCCGAAGACGACCGACAGCAAGGCCGATACCGGCGCTGGCGAGAAGGCGAATGCCGAAGCGGCCAAGCCGGTTTCGGATTCGACGGCGACCGGCGGCACGGTTGCCGGGCAGGGACAGGGCGAACCGGTTCCGGTGAAGACGGACGCTGATGCTCCCGACGCGCCCGAGCCGACCGAGGCACGCCCCGCCAAGAAACCTCGCGCAAAGAAGACCGCCGACACCGACGGCGCAACCGAACCGGCCGACAAGCCCAAGCGGACGCGCGCGAAGAAGACCGATGGAGAAGGCGCATGAGCCTGAGCCTCGAACAGTCGCCGACCACCGGCGACGAGGTCATCACCAACTACACGATCAACTTCGGGCCCCAGCACCCGGCGGCGCACGGCGTGCTGCGCATGGTGATGGAGCTTGACGGAGAGATCATCGAGCGCATCGATCCGCACGTCGGCCTGCTGCATCGCGGCACCGAAAAGCTGATCGAGCACAAGACCTACCTGCAGGCGCTGCCCTACTTCGACCGGCTCGACTACTGCTCGCCGCTCGGCATGGAGCACTCCTATGTGCTCGCGGTCGAAAAGCTGCTGAACATCGAGGTGCCGCTGCGCGCCCAGTACCTGCGCGTGCTGTTTGCCGAGCTGACCCGCATCTGCAACCACATGCTCAACCTCGGGTCGCACGTCATGGACGTCGGCGCGATGACGCCTAACCTGTGGCTGTTCGAAATCCGCGAGGACTGCCTCAACTTCTTCGAACGCGCATCGGGCGCGCGCATGCACTCAGCTTGGTTCCGCCCCGGCGGCGTGCACCAGGACGTGCCGCTCAAGCTGCTGACCGACATCGCGGACTGGATCGACGAGCGTCTGTTCCCGCTGTTCGAAGACGCGATGAGCCTCGTCGTCGACAACCGCATCTTCAAGCAGCGCAATGTCGACATCGCTATTGTCTCGAAGGAAGATGCGCTGCGCTGGGGCTTCTCGGGTCCGATGATCCGCGGCTCGGGCATTCCGTGGGACTTGCGCAAGAGCCAGCCCTACGACGTCTATGACCGCATGGACTTTGCCGTGCCGGTGGGCACCAACGGCGATTGCTATGATCGCTTCATGGTCCGTGTCGAGGAAGTGCGCCAGTCGGCCCGCATCATGAAGCAGTGCATTGCGCAGATGCCCGAAGGCCCGATTGCCAGCACCGACCGCAAGGTGGTGCCGCCCAAGCGTGCCGAGATGAAGCAGTCGATGGAAGCGCTGATCCATCACTTCAAGCTCTACACCGAAGGCTTCCACGTTCCGGCGGGCGAAGTCTACGTGGCGACCGAAAGCCCCAAGGGCGAATTCGGCGTCTATCTGATCTCGGACGGTTCGAACAAGCCATACCGCTGCAAGATCCGCCCGACCGCGTTCAGCCACCTCCAGGCGATGGACTTCATGAGCGTAGGCCACATGCTGCCCGACGTGACCGCGATCATTGGCGCGATCGACGTGGTGTTTGGGGAGTGTGACCGGTGAGCAATCTCGAAACAGCCAAGGCGATGATCGCCGCCTACAATGCGCAGGACGTGGATACCTACGTCTCGTACATGACCGACGACGCCTGCGAGGCGAACTATCGCGGGGATGTGGTGCGTGAGGGCAAGGAGGGCACGCGCTCTGGCCTTGCCGCCGCGTTCGCGCGCTGGCCGCAGAACCATGCCGAGATCGTCGAGGCCCAAGCCATCGGCAACTACGTGCTGATGCGCGAGCATGTGACGCGCGGCCCCGCGACCGATGGTTCGGCGCTGGTCGAGCCGTTCGATGTGATCGCAGTCTATTCTTTCGAGGGCGACAAGTGCTCTCGGGTGGAGTTTATCCGGTGAAGTCCACGTTTGACCTCATGCGCCTGTGGGCCATGCTGACGGGCCTCGCGCTCGCCGCGTGGTACTTCGGCGAACTCTGGCTCGGCGCGAAGGCGACCGAGACGCTGCCCATGCTGATCGCTGCGATCGGCGGGTTCGAGCTGTTCCACTACGCGCAGGACATCCTGATCAAGCGGGGGCGGACCAATGGCTGATCGCTTCATTGAACCGGACAGCCCGGAACTGCGCGCCCGCTGGGGCGGCTTTGAATGGACGGCGGAGAATGCCGAGAAGGCCAAGCAGATTGTCGCGCGCTACCCGGCAGGGCGTCAGCGTTCGGCAGTGATGCCGCTGCTCGATCTGGCGCAGCGCCAGGTTGGGGCGGAACTGAACACCCAAGGCTGGCTGCCGATCCCGGTGATGGAATACATCGCCAAGTACCTCGACATGCCGGTGATCCGCGTGGTCGAGGTGGCGACGTTCTATACGATGTACAACATTGCGCCGATTGGCCGTTTCCACGTGCAGGTCTGCGGCACCACGCCGTGCATGTTGCGCGGGTCTGACGACATCCTCGCTGCCTGCAAGGGCAAGGGGCTGAAGAAGGGCCACACGACGGCGGACGGCATGTTCACGCTGACCGAGGTCGAGTGCATGGGCAACTGCGCCTCGGCCCCGATGGTCCAGATCAACGACGACAACTACGAAGACCTTACCGCCGCCGACATGGAGCGCATCCTTGACGAGCTGGCAGCGGGCAAGCAGCCGAAGACTGGCACGCAGCTTCCGGGTCGTTATACGGTGGAGCCGGCGGGAGCGCTCAGCAACCTGACGGCGATGGTCGATGCCAACCACGACTATCGAGGGGAGTGGTAAGATGGCCCTTCAGGACAAGGATCGCATCTTCACCAACGTCTACGGCTTCCAGCCGTGGAACCTTGCCGCTGCGCGTCAGCGCGGGGATTGGGATAATACCAAGGCCCTGATGGAGCGCGGGCAGGACGCGATCATCGAGGAAATCAAGGCTTCGGGCCTTCGCGGTCGCGGCGGTGCGGGCTTCCCCACCGGCATGAAGTGGTCGTTCATGCCCAAGGAAAGCAAGGACGGCCGTCCGAGCTTCCTGGTGATCAACGCCGACGAATCCGAACCCGGTTCGTGCAAGGACCGCGAGATCATCCGCCACGATCCGCACAAGCTGATCGAGGGCGCGCTGATCGCGGGCTATGCGATGCGCGCGCGCGCCGCCTACATCTACATTCGCGGCGAATATATCCGCGAGGCCGAGACGCTGTTCGCTGCCGTGCAGGAGGCCTATGACGCCGGCCTGATCGGCAAGAACGCGAGCGGTTCGGGCTACGATTTCGACGTCTTCGTCCATCGCGGCGCGGGCGCCTATATCTGCGGTGAAGAAACCGCGATGATCGAGAGCCTTGAAGGCAAGAAGGGCCAGCCCCGCCTCAAGCCGCCGTTCCCGGCAGGCGCAGGCCTCTATGGCTGCCCGACCACGGTCAACAACGTGGAATCGATCGCGGTTGCGCCAACCATCCTGCGTCGCGGAGCTTCGTGGTTCTCCTCGTTCGGGCGCGAGAACAACAAGGGCACCAAGCTTTTCCAGATCAGCGGCCACGTGAACCGGCCCTGCGTGGTCGAGGAAGAGATGAGCATCCCGTTCAGCGAGTTGATCGAGAAGCACTGCGGCGGCATCCGTGGCGGCAAGGACAACCTGCTCGCGGTGATCCCCGGTGGTTCGTCGGTTCCGCTGGTCCCGGCTGCCGAGATCTGGGATGCGCCAATGGACTTCGACGGTCTGCGCGCGCTGGGCTCGGGCCTTGGCACCGCGGCCGTCATCGTCATGGACAAGTCGACCGACATCGTCCGCGCGATCAGCCGCCTGTCGTACTTCTACAAGCACGAGAGCTGCGGCCAGTGCACGCCATGCCGCGAAGGAACCGGCTGGATGTGGCGCGTGATGGAACGCCTGCGCACCGGCGATGCCGACGTTGAAGAGATCGACATGCTGTTCAACGTGACCAAGCAGGTCGAAGGCCACACCATCTGTGCCTTGGGTGACGCGGCCGCTTGGCCGATCCAGGGCCTGATCCGCCACTTCCGCCCGGAGATCGAGCGCCGGATTGCCGAGAACGCTCGGCCAGCACTGTCAGAGGCAGCTGAATAATGCCCAAGGTCAAAGTCGACGGCGTAGAACTCGAAGTCCCGGCAGGCGCTACCGTCCTGCAGGCATGCGAGCTGGCCGGCAAGGAAATCCCGCGCTTCTGCTATCACGAGCGGCTGAGCATTGCCGGCAACTGCCGCATGTGCCTCGTCGAAGTGAAGCCGGGGCCGCCCAAGCCGCAGGCTTCGTGCGCGCTGCCCGCAAGCGAAGGCCAGGAGATCCGCACGGATTCCGAGATGGTCAAGAAGGCGCGGGAAGGGGTGATGGAGTTCCTCCTGATCAACCACCCGCTCGACTGCCCGATTTGCGATCAAGGCGGCGAGTGCGACCTGCAGGACCAGTCAGTTGCCTATGGCCGCGGGGCCTCGCGCTATCACGAGAACAAGCGCGCGGTGACCGAGAAGTACATGGGCCCGCTCATCAAGACGACGATGACGCGCTGCATTCACTGCACCCGCTGCGTACGCTTCTCTGAAGAAGTGGCGGGCGTGGACGAAATCGGCGCGCTCTATCGCGGCGAGACGATGCAGATCTCGACCTACCTCGAGAAGGCTGCCGCGCACGAGCTTTCGGCCAACGTGATCGACCTCTGCCCGGTCGGCGCGCTGACTTCGCGCCCCTATGCGTTCGAAGCGCGTCCGTGGGAGCTGAAGAAGACGCTGTCGATCGACGTTTCCGACGCGATCGGCTCGAACATCCGGCTCGACAGCCGTGGTCGCGAAGTGATGCGCGCCCTGCCGCGCGTCAACGACGACGTGAACGAGGAATGGCTGTCCGACCGCGGTCGCTACATGGTCGACGGGCTGACCCGCCGCCGCCTCGACAAGCCGTGGCTGCGTCGCGACGGTAAGCTGGTCGCTGCGACCTGGGCTGAGGCATTTGCGGCTGTTGCCAAGATCAATCCGGGTTCGTCAGTTGCCGTGATCGCAGGCGATCTGGTCGATTGCGAGACGATGTTCGCGGCAAAGAAGCTGGCCGGTGCGCTGGGTTCCTCGCTGCTTGAAGGCCGCCAGACCGGCTTGGCCTATGACGCGTCGAACCTTGCGGCGGTGAACTTCAACTCGACGCTGGCAGGCATCGAGGATGCCGACGCCGTGCTGATCGTCGGATCGATGATCCGCGACGAAGCGCCGCTGCTGAACACTCGCCTGCGCAAGGCGGTGAAGAAGGGCGCGAAGGTGTTCATCGTCGGCCCGCAGTGGGACCCGACCTATCCGGCGACGTTTCTGGGGGACGATCTGGCGGTGCTGGGCAACCTTCCGGCCGAAGTCAGCGATGCGTTCGGCACGGCGCAGAAGCCTGCGATCATCATCGGTGGCGCGGCTCTCGGCAAGGGCGCTCTCGGCGCTGGTCTGGCCTTTGCCGAGCAGTTCATCCTCGTGCGTGAAGGCTGGAACGGCTTCAACGTCGTGCACATGGCAGCAAGCCGCATGGGTGGCTTGATGCTCGGCTACGCGCAGACGGGCGGCATTGCCGATCTGGTTGCGGCCAAGCCGAAGATGGTGATCTCGCTGGGCGCGGATGAGGTGGACTTCACGAAGTTTGCTGGCTCGATGATCGTCCACATCGGCCATCATGGCGACAAGGCCGCGCATGCTGCCGACGTGATCCTGCCTGCCGCTGCGTTCAGCGAGAAGGACGGCACTTACGTCAACACGGAAGGCCGCGTGCAGTATGCCGAGAAGGCCGTGTTCGCGCCGGGTGATGCCCGCGAGGACTGGACGATCCTGCGCGCCATGGCAGATGCGCTTGGCGTCTCCGTCGGCTTCGACAGCTTCGAGCAGCTTCGCGCGGCGATGGTTGCCGAAGTTCCGGCATTGGGCGTTGAAGGTCTGGCCGATTACGGTTCGCTGCCTGCCGCTCCTGCCGGAGCCAAGGCCGAGGGCGTGATCGCGGGCTATCCGATCAGGGATCGCTACCTGACCAACGCCATCGCCCGTTCCAGCCCGACGCTGCAGCGCTGCTCGGCGGAACTGCTCCACGGTGAAAGCTTCGCGGAGGCCGCGGAATGACCGAGTTCTTCATGGGTCTTGGCCTCTCGTACGAGTGGGCTTGGGGCATTGCCACCATTTGCGGGATCCTGCTGATCGCATTCCCGCTGATGCTCGGCGTTGCCATGATCATCTATGCCGACCGCAAGATCTGGGCGGCGATGGCGCTGCGCAAGGGGCCGAACGTGGTGGGGCCGCTGGGCCTGCTGCAGTCGTTCGCCGACGGCTTGAAGGTGTTCCTGCAGGAAACCATCATCCCCTCCGCCGCGAACAAGGGCCTGTTCCTGATTGCGCCGATCATCACCTTCACTGTTGCGCTGATGGCCTGGGCGGTGATCCCGTTCAATTCGGGCGCGGTGCTGGCCAACATCAACGTGGGTCTGCTCTATGTCCTCGCGATCTCGTCGCTGGGCGTTTACGGCGTGGTGATCGCGGGCTGGTCGTCGAATTCGAAGTACCCGTTCTTCTCGGCGATGCGCGCCTCGGCGCAGATGATCTCCTATGAAGTCTCGATCGGCTTCATCCTGATCTGCGTGGTGCTGTGGGCCGGGACGTTCAACCTCAAGGACATCGTCGAGGCGCAGCGCGACCATGTCTGGCTGATCAACGGCTTCGTCGCGAACCCGCTGCTGTTCCCGATGTGGGTGATGTTCCTGATTTCGGGCATGGCCGAAACCGCACGCGCGCCGTTCGACCTGACCGAGGCGGAATCGGAACTGGTCGCAGGGTATCAGACCGAATATTCGTCGATGGCCTTCGCACTCTACTGGCTCGGCGAATATGCCAACGTGCTGCTGATGTGCGCGCTGAACGCCGTGCTGTTCTGGGGCGGATACCTGCCGCCGCTCGACATTCCAGTGCTGTACCTGGTGCCGGGCGTGGTCTGGCTGCTGCTCAAGATCCTGTTCTTCTTCTTCATCTTCAGCTGGGTGAAGGCAACCGTCCCGCGCTATCGCTATGACCAGCTGATGCGCCTGGGCTGGAAGGTCTTCCTGCCCGTATCGCTGCTGTTCGTGTTCCTCGTCAGCGGCTACCTCATGGCGACGAGGTATGGGGTGTAATGCCTTCACTTCTCCCTTTGATGTTGGCTGCAACCAGCTCGCCGGAGGCGGTCCAACTTTCACTGAATTGCAGTGCGTTAAATCCGCAAGCTCAGCACAAGTCGATTCAGATAGATTTAGACGAGCGAGGAGCGGGGCGCATCCTCGTGCGCTATTCAATTGACGGTGAAAAAGTTCTTGTCGCTGACAAAGTCGCTGAAACTGCACGATTTGTCGAACGTGAGGGTATGGATCGAAATTACGTTATCAATGACCCCCGCGAACCGTTAGGCATGACGCTTATAAATCGCGGAGATGAATGGGCCGTTGATCTTTACCCTGCATCTTGGAAGGCAGCATATGGCCCTTTAATTACTGGCCGCTGTATTCATGCTCAACGTACCGATGTGCCCATGTCGCAATTAGTTAGCACTACTGACCTTCCGATTGTGGTTCCACTTTTAGGGCCAGTTTCGCCGGGTGTTCGTTGGCCCTCAGTGGCCTATTCGGCAACCTGTCAGGTTACAGACGGGCGCGATGAGCAAACGATACCTTTGACAGTTTCTGTGAATGGCGATCTTAAATTTGGAAGCTTTGAGGGCAGCATGCATGGCGGCCTGGGTCTTCGGGCTGGCGGAATGACTGTCGTTCACAACAAGCTGACGAAAGATCTGCCAAATGGAGAGCAAGAAGTGCTGACGATTGTTGTCCGGCAGAGTGAGTTTTGGGTGGATTGGACAAAGGGCGCGACCGGAGGCGCTAAAAGCTGGTTTCGCGGGGTCTGCGCGGAATGGAAGCAGGAGGAGGCCCAGTGACTGCCGCCCAACTCATCAAGAGCTTCACCCTGTGGGAGTTCGTGAAGGCGCACTGGCTGACCTTGAAGTATTTCTTCAAGCCCAAGGCGACGATCAACTACCCGTTCGAGAAGAACCCGCTTTCGCCGCGCTTCCGTGGTGAGCATGCCCTGCGCCGTTATCCCAACGGCGAGGAGCGTTGCATCGCGTGCAAGCTGTGCGAAGCGGTCTGCCCGGCGCAGGCGATCACCATCGAGGCCGAACCGCGTGAGGACGGCAGCCGCCGCACCACGCGCTACGACATCGACATGACCAAGTGCATCTTCTGCGGCTTCTGCCAGGAAGCCTGCCCGGTCGATGCGATCGTCGAGGGGCCGAACTTCGAATACGCGACCGAAACGCGCGAAGAGCTGCTTTACGACAAGGCCAAGCTCCTTTCGAACGGGGACAAGTGGGAGCGGGCGATTGCCGCGAACCTTGAAGCCGATGCGCCGTATCGCTAGGGGGCCGCGCTCATGATCCAGGTGTTTGCCTTCTACCTCTTCGCCACGCTCTGCATCTTCAGCGGTGCCGTCACGATCCTCGCGCGCAATCCGGTGCATTCGGTGCTGTGGCTGATCCTCGCGTTCTTCAACGCTGCCGGCCTCATGGTGCTGGTGGGCGCAGAGTTCATCGCGATGCTGCTGGTCATCGTCTATGTCGGTGCGGTCGCGGTGCTGTTCCTGTTCGTGGTCATGATGCTCGATATCGACTTTGCCGAACTGCGCGCCGGGTTCGTGAAGAACTTTCCGCTGGGCCTCGCGCTCGCGGCGGTGCTGTTCGTCGAACTGTTCGTTGGCCTGATCGTGCGTGGTGCGGGTTCGGTGGCGCTCGGCAAGGCCGATGGCGCTTCGGCGCAGGCGGCTGATGCCTCGAACATCGAAGCGATCGGCGCGCTGCTCTACAGCCGCTACCTGTTCCTGTTCGAAGCGGCGGGCATCGTCCTGCTGGTTGCGATGATCGGCGCGATCGTGCTGACCCATCGCCAGCGCAGCGACACGCGCGGTCAGAACATCTCCAAGCAGAACGCGCGTCGCCCCGAAGAGGCGACCGTCAATCTCCAGCCGGAAGTGGGCAAGGGGGTCCAGATCTGATGATCGGCATCGAACATTACCTCGTCGTCAGCTCGATCCTGTTCGTGCTCGGCGTGCTCGGCATCTTCCTCAACCGGAAGAACGTGATCATCATCCTGATGGCGATCGAACTGATCCTGCTTTCGGTGAACCTCAACCTCGTCGCGTTCAGCGCGTTCCTGCACGACCTTGTCGGCCAGGTCTTCGCGATGTTCGTGCTGACGGTGGCTGCGGGCGAGGCCGCGATCGGGCTTGCCATCCTCGTCATCTACTTCCGTGGCCGCGGCACGATTGCCGTCGACGATGTCAACCGGATGAAGGGCTGAACCAATGTCTTCCATCCTGATCATCGTATTTCTGCCGCTTCTGGCAGCGATCATTGCAGGCCTCGGCAACAAGAAGCTCGGCGCGGTGCCTTCGAAGGTCGTGACGACCGGCGCGCTGTTCATCTCCTGCGCACTGTCGTGGCCGATCTTCCTCTCGTTCATCGGCGGGACCGCCGAGGCGAGCGTGACCCCGGTGCTGCACTGGGTGAAGTCGGGCGCGCTCGACTTCTCGTGGGCGCTGCGGGTCGACACGCTGACGGCGGTCATGCTGGTGGTCATCACCAGCGTCTCGGCGCTCGTCCACCTTTACTCGTGGGGCTACATGAGCGAGGAGCCGGACCAGCCGCGCTTCTTCGCGTATCTCTCGCTGTTCACCTTCGCCATGCTCATGCTGGTGACCGCCGACAACCTCGTGCAGATGTTCTTCGGTTGGGAAGGCGTGGGCCTTGCCTCGTACCTGCTGATCGGCTTCTGGTTCCGCAAGCCGAGCGCAAACGCCGCCGCGATGAAGGCCTTCGTGGTCAACCGCGTGGGCGACCTTGGCTTCATGATGGGTATTTTCGGGACGTTTCTGGTGTTCGGCACCGTGTCTATCCCGGCAATCCTTGAAGCCGCGCCCGGCATGGCCGGATCGACCATCGGGTTCCTGGGCTATCGCCTCGATACGATGACCGTTCTGTGCATCCTGCTGTTCATCGGCGCGATGGGCAAGTCGGCGCAGCTTGGCCTTCACACCTGGTTGCCCGATGCGATGGAGGGGCCGACCCCGGTTTCGGCCCTGATCCACGCGGCAACGATGGTGACCGCTGGCGTGTTCATGGTCTGCCGCCTTTCGCCGATGTTCGAAGTCAGCCCGACGGCGCTCGCCTTCGTGACATTCATCGGCGCCATGACTTGCATCTTTGCGGCCACGGTCGGCACAACGCAGACCGACATCAAGCGCGTGATCGCTTACTCGACCTGTTCGCAACTGGGCTACATGTTCTTCGCGGCGGGCGTTTCGGCCTACGGCGCGGCGATGTTCCACCTGTTCACGCACGCCTTCTTCAAGGCGCTCCTGTTCCTTGGCGCAGGATCGGTGATCCACGCAATGCACCATGAGCAGGACATGCGGTACTATGGCGGCCTGCGCAAAAGCATTCCGCTGACGTACTGGGCGATGATGATGGGCACGCTGGCGATCACCGGCGTCGGCGTTGTCGATGTGTTCGGCTTTGCGGGCTTCTATTCCAAGGACGCCATCCTTGAGGCGGCCTATGCCAAGGGCACGGAACTCGGTCACTTCGCTTTCTTCATGGGCATCTTCGCCGCGCTGCTGACCAGCTTCTATTCGTGGCGTCTGGTCTTCCTGACGTTCTTCGGCAAGCCGCGCTGGGAACAGTCGGAGCACATCCAGCACGCGGTCCATGACGCGCACGGTCATGGCCATGACGATCATGCGCACGGCCACGATGACCACGCGCACGCGCATCACGGCGAGCATAGCGACGGCATTCACAGTGATGGAACCGGGGGCTATCACCCGCACGAAAGTCCGCTGAATATGCTCGTTCCGCTGGGTGTGTTGTCGGTGGGCGCGGTGCTGGCGGGCTTTGTGTTCCACCACAGCTTCGTCAGCGAAGGCATTGGCCACTTCTGGAAGGGTTCGCTGGTGTTCGACGAACACCTGATACACGCGATGCACGAAGTGCCGACGTGGGTGAAGTGGGCGCCGTTTGGCGTGATGGCCACCGGCCTGCTCATTGCCTGGTATGCCTATATCAAGAATACAAAGTTCCCGGCGGCGTTCGTCGATCAGTTCGGGTTCCTCTACAAGTTCCTGCTCAACAAGTGGTACTTCGACGAACTTTATCACTACGTGTTCGTCGTTCCCGCGATTTGGCTGGGCCGGGTGTTCTGGAAGGTTGTCGATCAAGGCGTGATCGATCGCTTCGGCCCGAACGGTGCCGCATGGGTCGTGGCCCAAAGCAGCCGTGCTGCCGCCAAGCTCCAGTCGGGGTATCTCTATAGCTATGCGCTGGTCATGCTCGTCGGCCTTGTCGGCGCGATCAGCTGGGTGATCGCACAATGAACGGTTTTCCGATCCTCTCGCTGATGCTGCTGGTGCCGCTGGTTGCGGCAGTGGCCTGCCTCGTCGTGCCGCGCGAACAGGCGCGCTCCGTCGCGCTCGTCGCAACGCTGATCGACTTCGTGCTCGGGGTGATTCTCTGGGCGCAGTTCGACATTGGTGGCGCGCAGTGGCAGTTCACGGAAAGCGCCGCCCTGTTCGCTGGCTTTTCGTGGAAGCTGGGCATCGATGGCATTGCCCTGCTGCTGATTGCGCTTACCGTGTTCCTGATGCCGGTGTGCATCGGGGCCAGCTGGACGTCTATCGACAAGCGGCAGGGCGAATATTACGCGGCGTTCCTGCTCATGGAAACGCTGATGATCGGCGTTTTTGCGGCGCAGGATATCTTCCTGTTCTACATCATGTTCGAAGCCGGCCTGATCCCGATGTACCTGATCATTGGCGTGTGGGGCGGAGTGGACCGCATCTATGCCAGCTACAAGTTCTTCCTCTACACGCTGCTCGGCTCGGTGCTGATGCTGATCGCGATGTTCTGGATGGTGAACGAGGCAGGCACGACCGACATTCCGACGCTGATGGCCTACAACTTCCCGGCACAGGCGCAGACCTGGCTGTGGCTGGCGTTCTTTGCGAGCTTTGCGGTGAAGATGCCGATGTGGCCGGTGCACACCTGGCTGCCCGACGCGCACGTGCAGGCGCCTACCGGTGGTTCGGTGATCCTTGCAGGCGTGCTGCTGAAGATGGGGGGCTACGGCTTCATCCGCTTCTCGCTGCCGATGTTCCCGGAAGCTTCGGCACAGTTCGCGCCGCTGGTGTTCTTCATGTCGATGGCGGCGGTGGTGATCACCTCGCTGATCGCGCTGGTGCAGACCGACATGAAGAAGCTGATCGCCTATTCGTCGGTTGCGCACATGGCGATTGTGACGGTTGGCCTGTTCGCCTTCAATCAACAGGGCCTCGAAGGCTCGATGCTGATCATGCTCAGCCACGGTCTGGTGGCAGGCGCGCTGTTCCTCAGTGTGGGCGTGATTTACGATCGCCTGCACACGCGTGAGATTGCGCGTTACGGCGGGTTGTCGATCAACATGCCCTATTACGCCGTGTTCTTCCTGCTGTTCACGATGGCCTCCATTGGCCTGCCGGGCACGAGTGGGTTTGTGGGTGAGTTCCTGTCGCTGCTGGGGATCTACCAGATTTCCAGCTGGGTGGCGCTGATCTGCACCACCGGGATCATCCTCGGAGCAGCGTACATGCTCTACCTCTACCGTCGCGTGGCCTATGGTGAGCAGAAGAACGCCGATGCCGCCGCGATGCCTGATCTCGACAAGCGCGAGTGGGCGATGATGGTGCCGCTGGCCGCCGTGGTTCTGTGGATGGGGGTTTACCCCGAAAGCTTCATCGCCCCGATGCGCAAGGACATTGCCGCGCTCGACGCGCGCCTTGCGCAGGCCAAGCCCAAGGGCGATGCCCAACCAACTGCTGGAAAACCGATGGCAATTGCCCACGAAGCGGCGCACGGGGAGGCACACTGATGGACTTCGCCCGTTCGCTGGCGCTGACTGCGCCTGAAATTCTGCTGTCCGTATCGGGCCTTGTGCTGCTGATGGTGGCGGGATGGGGTGGCGACAAGGCCTCGCGCCTGATCTCGATTGCAGCCGTGGCCGTGTTGACGGCTTGTGCGTTCCTGACCGCGCCGACGCTGTGGGGACAGGCGATGGGGGCTGAGGTTTCGGCCTTTGGCGGGCAGCATCGGGCCGATACCTTTGCGGCGTTCGCCAAGCTGCTGATCTATGCCAGCGCTGGCGTGACGCTGATCATCGCGCAGCCGTTCTTTGACAAGGCGCGGGCGATGCGCGCGGAATTCCCGCTGCTCGTGCTTTTCGCCTCGCTCGGCATGGGGATGATGGTCTCGGCAGGCGATCTGCTGGCGCTGTACATCGGCCTCGAATTGAACAGCCTTGCCTCTTATGTGCTGGCATCGTCGCTGCGCACCGATGAACGTTCGGCGGAATCGGGACTCAAGTACTTCGTGCTGGGTTCGCTCGCTTCGGGCATTCTGCTGTTCGGCATGAGCCTGACGTATGGCTTCACCGGCACGACCAGCTTCGCCGGGATCAACGCGGCGCTTGCGGGCGGGCTGCCTACGGGCGCGACCTTTGGCCTGATCTTCATGCTGGCAGGCCTGGCCTTCAAGATCAGCGCCGCGCCGTTCCACATGTGGACGCCCGACGTTTACGAAGGCGCGCCGACGCCGGTGACCACGTTCTTTGCGACGGCATCCAAGGTTGCGGCGCTTGGTCTGCTGATGCGCGTGGCGTTCGAGGCGTTTGGTGGGCAAGCGCAGGCTTGGCAGCAGGTCGTGATCTTCATGGCGCTGCTGTCGATCGTGATCGGTGCGCTGGGCGCGATTGGCCAGAACAACATCAAGCGCCTGATGGCTTATTCGTCGATCAACAATGTCGGCTTCATCCTGATCGGCCTTGCCACGGCGACCCGCGCCGGGGCCTCGGCGATGCTGGTCTATATCGCGATCTATGTGGCGATGTCGGTAGCGGGCTTCGTTGCCGTTCTGCTTCTGCGCGACGAAAACGGCGAGCAGGTCGAGGCAATTTCCGATCTGGCTGGTCTTTCCAAGACCCGTCCGTGGATTGCGCTGGCGATGGCATCGGTGATGTTCAGCCTTGCCGGCATTCCGCCGCTGTTCGGCTTCTGGGGCAAGTTTGTTGTGTTCCAGGCTGCGGTCCAGGCAGACATGATCGTGCTCGCCGCGATCGGTATCGCTGCCTCGGTGATCGGCGCGTTCTACTACCTCAAGGTCGTCAAGGTCATGTACTTCGACGAACCGGCTGACGTGGTGAAGGGCGCAGGCGAAACGTCGCACACGGTGCTGCTGGTCCTGTCGACGCTGGCGATTTCGCCGCTTGGCTACCTCGGAACCAAGTGCGTCGGCACGTTGGCGAACTACGCTGCTGCAGCGCTGTTCCCGGTCGGCTGATCAGTTGATCGAAACCGTCGCCGACATTGCCTCGACAAATGGTGCGCTGCTCGCGCGCCTTGGCGGGGGAGAGTCCTTGGCCGAGGGTGGCTGGCTGGTGGCGGACCGGCAGAGCGCCGGACGCGGGCGGGCAGGGCGTGCGTGGAGCGACGGCTTCGGCAACTTCATGGGCTCGACCGTCGTCAATCTGCGCGGTTCGGATCCGCTGCCGCAGACGCTGGCGCTGGTTGCCGGGCTGGCTGTGCACGAGACTGTCAGTGCAATTGCTCCGGCCTTGGCAGATCTCCGGCTGAAGTGGCCAAACGATCTGCTGGTTGGCAAAGCCAAGCTGGCAGGCATTCTTCTGGAGCGCCAACGCGAAACGGTTGTCGTCGGGATCGGCGTCAATCTGGCGCAGGCTCCGCAAGTGCCCGACCGTGCGACCGCTGCGTTGCGCGATTTCGGCATCGAGATTTCGCGGGACCAGTTTGCCGCCGATCTTGCGGCGCGGTTGCGCGATGCGGTGGATCGCTGGCACTTTGGCGAATGGCCGCTGCTGCGCCAGCAATGGATTTCGCGAGCCTTGCCCACAGGGACGCTTGTTTCGGTGAAGGATAGCGACCACGGCACTATCATGGGGGCTTTTGCCGGGATCGATGATGACGGTGTTGCCCTTCTTCGCTTGGCGGACGGGGCGGTCCGTGCCATCCACGCGGGCGACATAGATATGGTGGGTTCCCATGCTTCTGGCGGTTGACGTCGGCAATACCAACATCGTCTTCGCGCTGTTCGAGGGCAGGGAGATCAAGTCGCGCTGGCGCGTGGCCACCGATCCTCGCCGGACGGCTGACGAGTACGCGGTTTGGTTGTTGCAGCTCATGCAGTTGCAGGGCTTCGATCCAAAGGCCGTGAGCAGGATCATCATCTCGACAGTCGTGCCACGTGCGCTGCACAACCTTGAGGTGCTGTCGCAGAAGTACTTCGGGCTTGACCCGCTGATCGCCGGTCAGGCGCCGGTCGAATGGGGTTTTGAGGCTGACGTTGATGAACCGCGCTCATTGGGCGCCGACCGTGCGGTCAATACCGTAGCGGCTCACGCAAAGTACGCCGGCGATCTGATCGTCGTCGATTTCGGCACGGCAACGACCTTCGATGTCGTCGACTTCAACGGAGCGTACAAGGGCGGCATCATTGCGCCGGGGATCAACCTGTCGCTCGATGCGCTCGTGACCGCAGCCGCTAAGCTGCCGCGGATTGCGATCGCTCCTCCACAGGGCAATAATCGCAGAGTCATCGGGCGAAATACCGAGGACCAGATGCAGATCGGCGTGTTCTGGGGCTATGTCGCCATGATGGAAGGCCTGATCTCGCGCCTGCGAGCGGAGATCGGCAGACCAGCCAAGATTATCGCGACAGGCGGGCTTGCCGTGCTGTTCGATGAGCATACCGAGATTTTCGATCACGTGGATACCGACCTGACACTGGACGGCCTCGCGATCCTTGCTGAAAGAGTGCCTGTTTCGTGAAGCCTGCCAAGGAACTCCTTTTCCTCGCGCTCGGCGGATCGGGCGAGATCGGGATGAACGTCAACCTTTACTGCTGTGACGGCAAGTGGCTGATGGTCGATCTCGGCATGACCTTTGCCGATCCGTACTATCCAGGCATCGACCTGGTCTTTGCCGATCTCGACTTTATCGAGCAGCGGCTCGACGATCTCGTCGGCATTGTGCTGACCCACGCGCACGAAGATCACATCGGTGCAGTGCCGTACTTCGCGCAAGACCTGGGTGTGCCGCTCTACGCGACGCCATTCACGGCCAAGCTGGTGCACGAGAAGCTGGTCGAGGCGGGGATCGAGGACGAGGTCGAACTCAATGTCATCGACCATCTTGACCGCTTCGAGCTGGGACCGTTCGGCATCCGCTATGTGCCGCTGGCGCACTCGATTGCCGAGGGCAATGCACTGCTGATCGATACGCCCCATGGCAAGATCTTCCACACCGGCGACTGGAAACTGGACGACGAGCCGCGCATCGGCACTCCGGCGACCGAAGAAGAGCTGACCGCGATCGGCGACGAAGGCGTGCTGGCTCTGGTCTGCGATTCCACCAATGTGTTCAATCCCAAGCCATCCGGTTCGGAAGGCGAGGTGCGGGCGGGGCTGCTCGAAGCGGTCGGAGCGCAGAAGGGGCGTCGCGTGGTCGTCACCACCTTTGCTTCGAACGTTGCGCGCCTGCAGACGCTGGGCGAAGTGGCGGAAGCCACCAACCGCAAGCTGTGCGTTGCTGGACGTTCACTGGATCGCATCATTCGCGTTGCGCAGTCCTGCGGCTACCTCAAGAACTTCCCGGACCTCGTCCATATGGACGATGCGATGGACATTCCACGCGGCGAACTGCTGGTGCTGGCGACCGGTGGGCAGGGTGAGCCCCGTGCAGCCTTGGCGCGTATCGCCGGCGATCAGCATCCGGTGCGGCTTGAGAAGGGCGATGTCGTCCTGTTCTCGAGCCGCCAGATTCCCGGAAACGAACTCGCCATCGGTCGCATCCAGAACGTGCTGGTGGAGAAGGGCGTGCGGATCGTGACCGACAGGCAGTCGATGATCCATGTCTCCGGCCATCCGGGCCGCCCCGAGCTGGTCGCGCTCTATGACTGGATCCGGCCCGAGATACTCGTGCCAGTGCATGGCGAAATCCGCCACATGGCCGAGCAAGCCCAGTTGGGGCTGGACGAAGGCATCCCCAAGGCGATCCTTCAGAAGAACGGTGATCTGATCCGCCTCGCACCCGATGGGCCAAAGAAGTTGTCGGAAGAGCGTGCCGGGCGTCTGGTGCTCGACGGAGATATCATCGCGCCTGCCGATGGCGAGGGCGTCGTCGCACGGCGGAAGCTTTCGCAGAACGGCCTGATCACTGCTGCTTTGGCCGTGCGCCACGATGGTCAATTGGTTTCCGACGTCGAAGTGGCCTCGATCGGTATTCCGCTGGATGAGGACATGGAAGCCTTTGTTGCCGAGGCCAAGGTCGAGGCGGCGCAGGCGGTGAAGGGCCTCAAGGGTGACCGCAAGCGCGACCGCGTGGCGGTAGCCGAAGCTGTCAGGTTGGCGGTCCGCCGCACTGGACAACGCTGGTCGGGCAAGAAACCTGTCGTGCAAGTGCTGCTGCGGGAAAGCTGAAGCCCATGAAGATCACGTCGATCATCGCCATCTATGGTCTTTTCTGGGTCATGGCCGCATTCATCGTCCTGCCATTCGGCGTGCGCACGCATGATGAGCTCGGCCAGGATAAGGTGCTCGGCCAGGCTGACAGTGCACCCGGCAACTTCGATCCACGCAAGATATCCATCCGCGCGACGATCCTTTCGGCAGTCATGTTCGTGTTCTTCTATGCGAACTATTTCAATGGCTGGATCACCGTAGCCGACCTTGATCTGACGACCTACTTCTCGCACTGACCGTGGCTGGGGGGGCTGGCAGCAACGGCGGGATCAGGCAGCGGCGGATAGACCCGGCGCTGGCGTGGCTGCTGGTGCTTGCCCTCGCGCTCCGCATTCCGATCTCGCTGTTCACGGTCTATCACCACGCCGACGAGATCTGGCAGTACATCGAGCCGGCCTACGGCCTGATCACCGGCGACTGGATCCGCACGTGGGATATCCGGCTCGGCATTCGCAGCTGGTTCATTCCGCTCGTCATGGTCGGGCCGGTATGGCTCGGGCATGCGCTCGACCCTGCGGGCGAACTGCATCTGGTGCTGCCGCGCTTGTGTATGGCGCTGGCTTCGTTGGGAACGGTCTGGGCCGGGTGGTCGCTTGGCGCCCGGATCAGCAAAACGCATGCCATAACGGCCGCGTTCGTCGCAGCAGTCTGGGTAGATTTCGCCTACTTTGCTTCGCGCACGTCAAGCGACACCTTTTCCGTTCTCGCGATCCTGCCGGGGTTGGCGCTGCTTGTGCAGTTTCGCGACACGGCAGAACGGCGCGATGCCCTGGCCGGAGCGTTCCTGCTCGGGCTCGGCTTCATTACGCGATTTCCACTGGGACCAGCGCTGGCCATTCCGTTCCTCTGGGCAGGTCGGGGCGATTTCCGACGCGTTTGGCCTCCGCTTCTGATCGGCGCAGCGGGCGGCGTCCTGTGCGATGCGCTGGCCAACCTTGCCATGGGCGAAACGCCGCTGCTGTGGATCTATAACAACGTCTTCGCCAACGTTGTTGCGGATCGCAGCCATGATTACGGCGTGGAGGCGCCGCAGTGGTATCTGCAGGTGCTCGTCTGGCAGTGGCAGTGGATTGCAGTCCTGCTGGTGCCTTCTGCGCTGCTTGGGCTGAAGCGCTATCCGATGCTCGGCGCAACAGCGCTTGCAGTGATCGCTATACACTCGGCGATTGGCCACAAGGAGTATCGGTTCATTTTGCTGGCAGTCCTGCTGATCGTATTGCTGGCAGCAATTGGTTCGGTGGACTTGGCTCGGCAGATCGCGACCTGGCGCAAGCGCGAGCTTGGCCGGACGGGAGTTGCTGTCCTCCTCGGCCTGTGGCTTGCGGCTTCGGTGCAAGTGGCTGCAACCGAACCCTTCGTGATCAACTGGGGAGTCGGCAAGGCGCCCCTGCGGGCGATGCGGACCGTGCGCAGCCAGCCGGGCTTCTGTGGGCTCGCGACCTATCGCATCCGCGACGTTCCGTTCGTTTCGCGCGCGGTGCTCAACCGCAAGGGGCAGGTGCTCCTGATCGACGGACTGGATGCCCCCAGGATCGCGATTCAGGCGCAGGCGCGTTATAATGTCGCCGTAGCGCCCGCCGAGCATATGGGCGAGTTACCCTCAGCCTACCGTTTCGTCGGCTGCATGTCGCCGAAGAAGCCGTTGTTCGAGCAGCAGTATTGCGTGTTTCGGCGCGAAGGGCCTTGCACCGAACCATCGGGCGATCTTGATTATAACGCCCAGCTGATCCGGATCGACAAGTAGGCGTCAGACGCCTTCAAGCGCGTAACCGGCGGAGCGTACGGTGCGCACCGGATCGGCCGCGCCGGGAATGGCAATGGCCTGGCGCAGGCGGCGGATGTGGACGTCCACCGTGCGCAGTTCGATGTCGCTGCCGCTGCCCCACACGGCATCAAGCAGCTGTCCGCGCGAGAACACGCGACCGGGGTGCTCCATGAAGTGCTTGAGCAGGCGGAACTCGGTAGGGCCGACCTTCATCGGTGAGCCGCGGCGCATCACGCGGTGAGCGGTCGGATCGAGCGAGAGATCGCCGACAGTAATGATTTCGCCTGCCAACGCCGGGCGAACACGGCGCAGCACGGCTCCCACGCGCGCGATGAGTTCGCGGGGAGAGAACGGCTTGGTGACGTAATCGTCCGCGCCGATCTCGAGCCCGCGAATGCGGTCGTCCTCGTCCGAACGGGCGGTGAGCATGATGATCGGAACGTGCGCCGTTGCCTTGTTGCGGCGCAGGCGGCGACACACTTCGATGCCGCTGGTGCCACCGATCATCCAGTCGAGCAGGACGAGGTCAGGCGCGTCCTCGGCGGCGAGGAGCAGGGCTTCGTCGCCATCGTCAGTGGTGCGAACGTCGTAGCCTTCGCCGCGAAACCGGTACTCGACCAGTTCGGCAAGGGCGGTATCGTCTTCAACCAGCAGCAACTTCGGAGCAGGCACGCAAACCTCCTTGACGGTCAGCTTGCCAAGACACGACGAATGTTACCGCGTTGTGACTGCACAGGAAAAGGTGCGATCACGCCGGAGGCAACACTTCCTCGCGGTCAGGCAGGTTTGCCCCTGTGGCGGCGTAATAGACCATTTCCGCGATATTCGTGGCATGGTCGCCAATACGTTCGATGTTCCGAGCTACGAACAGGAGCTGCGCCGCGCTGCTGATCGTGGCGGGGTTCTCGACCATGAAGGAAACGAGATTGCGGAAGATCGAATCGTAGAAGGCATCCACCTTTGCATCGCGCTGCACGATTTCCGCCGCAGCGACAGGGTCACGTGCAGCAAACGCCGTCAGCACATCGTGGACCATCTCGGCGGCCAGATCGTTCATTGCCGGGATCAGGGTCAGCGGCTCGAAGCGCTTGCGCCCCTCGATGATGCCGACGCGCTTGGCGATGTTCTTAGCATAATCGCCGATGCGTTCGATCACGCCGGCGATCTTGAGCGCGGCAATGACTTCGCGCAGGTCGTCCGCCATCGGCGCGCGCAAGGCAAGCACGCGGATGGCGAGCTTGTCGACTTCGGCCTCGAGCTGGTCGATGCGCTTGTCGCGCGCGATGACGCCAGCGGCCAGGTCATGGTCGCCGCGTAGCAGCGCGTCCATGGCTTCTGATACGGACAGTTCGGCCAGGCCGCCCATTTCCGCGACCAGGCCGCGCAGCCGGGTGATGTCCTCGTCGAATGCCTTGACGGTATGTTCGGCCACCATCTCTTCCCCTTACCCGTAACGCCCGGTGATGTAGTCCTTCGTCCGTTCCTCGCGCGGATTGGTGAAGATGTCGGAAGTCTTGCCGTATTCGACGATCTTGCCAAGGTGGAAGAACGCCGTACGTTGCGAAACGCGCGCTGCCTGCTGCATCGAGTGGGTGACGATGACGATGGCATAGCGGCCGCGCAGTTCGTCGATCAGTTCCTCGATGCGCGCCGTGGCGATCGGGTCAAGCGCCGAACAGGGTTCGTCCATCAGGATCACTTCGGGATCGACGGCGATGGCACGGGCGATGCACAGGCGCTGCTGCTGACCGCCGGACAGTGCAGTGCCGCTGTCGTTCAGGCGATCCTTGACCTCGTCCCACAGACCGGCGCGACGCAGCGACTGCTCGACGATCTCGTCAAGCTCGGCCTTGCTGCCGGTGATGCCGTGGATTTTCGGCCCATAGGCGATGTTCTCGTAGATCGACTTGGGGAACGGGTTCGGCTTCTGGAACACCATGCCTACGCGGGCGCGCAGTTGCACCACGTCCATGCCCGACTTGTAGATGTCCTCGCCGTCGAGCAGGATGTCGCCTTCGACCCGCGCGCTGGCGATAGTGTCGTTCATGCGGTTGAGGGTGCGCAGGAAGGTCGACTTGCCGCAGCCCGATGGGCCGATGAAGGCAGTGACATAACGCTGCGGGATCTCGATCGATACGTCGTCGATCGCGCGCTTTTCGCCGTAGAAGACAGAGACGTTCTTCGCGCTCATCTTCGACGGCGCGTCGAAGTAAGGCTTGTCGTCGGCCTTCACCGCTGTCTGGATCGCTTCAGCGTTCATTTTACCACCGCTTTTCGAAACGGTTGCGCAGGTAGATCGCAAGGCCGTTCATCAGGAGAAGGAAGACGAGCAGGACGACGATCGCGGCGCTGGTGCGCTCGACGAAGCCGCGGTCGATCTCGTCGGACCACAGGAAGATCTGCACCGGCAGCACCGAGGACGGTGCGGTGAAGCCCGAGGGCGGGCTGGCTACGAACGCGCGCATGCCGATCATCAGCAGGGGCGCGGTTTCGCCCAGCGCACGGGCCATGCCGATGATCGTGCCGGTAAGGATGCCGGGCAGGGCGAGCGGCAGGACGTGGTTGAACACGACCTGCACCTTGCTCGCGCCGATGGCGAGCGCGGCGTCACGGATAGAGGGTGGAACGGCCTTGATCGCATTGCGGCCCGAGATCACGATGACCGGCATGGTCATCAGCGCCAGAGTCATGCCGCCGATCAGCGGGGCCGAGCGGTAATGCGGGAACAGCGCGAGGAACACGGCCAGGCCGAGCAAGCCGAAGATGATCGAGGGGACGGCGGCAAGGTTGTTGATCGAGATCTCGATCCATTCGGTCCAGCGGTTCTTCGGCGCATATTCCTCAAGGTAGAGCGCCGAGAGCACGCCGACCGGGAAGGCCAGGACGAGCGTGATGAACATCGTCAGGATCGAGCCCTTGAGTGCCCCCCAGATGCCGACGGATTGCGGGCTGGTGGCATCCGAGCGACTGAGGAAGCCCTTGTCGAACACACGGACCAGCTTGCCTTCGCTGGCCAGCTTCCGGGCGAGCTGCTGCATCGCCGGTTCACCTTCGCCGCGCTGGGCGCTGGCAAGATCATCGCTTGCCGGAAGCGACGCCTTGTACGTGCTGCCAAGTAGCGAGGGATCCTCGATTATTGCCGTTGCGACTTCGCGCCACGCACCCTGACCGACAAGATCATCCGCTTCAGGGCCAAGAGCGTTCTTCGCTGCGCTTTCGACGACCTTCTCCAGTCCGGCAAGTTCGAGCCCGCCCATCGGATCGGGTTGGGCGAGGCGCTTCGCGTCGATCTGCATCGCGCCCGCCAACGGAATGTCGAACCGCACTTCGCTGCGCTGGAACCCGGCGATGCCGGCCGAACTCATTTTGATAAGCAGGAACGCCAGCATCAGCGCAGAAAAAGCGACGGCGGCAAAACCAAGCCAGCGGAAGCGCTTGTCGGCGGCGCGGCGACGCGCCAACCCCTTGTCCATCAGCGCCCGCCTGCGCGCCTGAACGTCTGAAAGAGTCTCGGTCATCGCAGGCTCACTCATAGGCTTCGCGGTAGCGCTTCACCACGCGCAGGGCGATGAAGTTCAGCGTTAGGGTGACAAGGAACAGGACCATGCCGAGCGCGAACGCGGAGAGCGTTGCCGGATGGTCGAAGCTGCCTTCACCGGTCAGCATGGCAACGATCTGGAACGTCACCGTGGTCATGCTTTCAAAGGGATTGGCGGTAAGGTTGGCCGAGGCGCCCGCAGCCATGACGACGATCATTGTCTCGCCGATTGCCCGGCTGACGGCCAGCATCACGCCCGCGACAATGCCGGGGAGCGCGGCCGGGATCAGCACCTTGCGGATCGTTTCGGAAGTCGTCGCGCCCATGGCCAGGCTGCCGTCGCGCATGGCCTGCGGCACGGCTGCGATGGAATCGTCAGCCATCGAGGAGACGAACGGGATGATCATCACGCCCATGACGAGGCCTGCCGCCACGGCGCTTTCGGTTGAAGCGCTTGAAATGCCGATGGCTTGTGCCGCATCGCGCACCATCGGAGCGACAGTCAGCGCGGCAAAGTAGCCGTAGACCACGGTGGGCACGCCTGCGAGGATTTCGAGCAGCGGCTTCATCACCTTGCGCACGCCGTTGCTGGCATACTGGGTGAGGAAAATGGCGCTCATCAGGCCGAGCGGGATGGCGACGATCATGGCGATGATCGCACCGATGTAGATCGTGCCCCAGAACAGCGGGATAGCGCCGTAGTCGGCTCCGTCCGGCGTGCCCGAACTCATCGGATCGGGCGACCAGTGCGTCCCGAACAGGAAGTCCAGTGGCGAGACCATGCCGAAAAAGCGGACGGTTTCGAACACGAGGCTGACGATGATGCCGATCGTCGTCAGGATCGCGACCAGCGAGGCGATCAGCAGCAGCCCCATGACCGCGCGCTCGACGCGGGTGCGGGCCGTGAAATCAGGCTTAAGGCGCAGGAAAGCGAAGGCGCCACCAGCGAATGCGACGAGGATCGTCACTACAAGGCCGATGGAGTCGTAGAGTGTGATGGCAGCGCGGTAGGGCGCGACCAGGCCCTGCGCTTCTTCGTTGAAGACGCCGAAGGCGCGGCCCTCGGCGACCGCACGGGCCTCAGCCAGCATTGTCTCGCGCTCGAACCCGAAGCCGGGCAGCAGCGACGCTGCAGGATCGGCCATGACGTGGCTGGTGATCAGCATCGGGCTGATCGCATTCCACAGCACGGCGAAAAGCAGGGCTGGCACGCCGATCCAGAGCGCGACGTACCAGCCGTGGAAGTTGGGAAGCGAATGGAGGCGGGTGCCGGGGGCGGCCTTGCGGAAAGCCCAGGCACGGGAACGTGCCGCCAGCCAACCGAAAAGGCTCAACCCGAAGGCGAGCAAAAGCAGGATGGCTGGCGACATGACCCCGGTATTACCCCCAATTCTTACTTCAGCTGCGAACCATCAAGGACCGGAAGGTCGTTAACAGCCTTCGCGCTGCCCGCAAGCACATCGTCCGGTGCGACCACCATGCCGAGCTTGGCAAGCGCGCCATCCTTGCCCCAAAGCTTTGACCATTCGGTGACAAAAGCCTGCAGGCCCGGAATTGCCTTGAGGTGCGCCTTCTTCACGTAAATGTAGAGCGGACGCGCGCCCGGATAGCTGAAGTCCGAGATCGTCGCGTAGGTAGGCTCGACGCCCTTCATCGTCAGACCCTTGATGCGGCCCTTGTTCTCTTCGAGGTAGGAATAGCCGAAGATGCCGATAGCCTTCGGGTTGGCCTCGATCTTCTGGACGATCAGGTTGTCGTTTTCACCGGCGTCGACATAGGCGCCGTCATCGCGCACTTCGCCGCAGACCTTGTCATGCTTGTCCTTGTCGCTGTCCTTGAGCGCCTTCATTTCGGCGTTCTCGTCGCAGCCCTTTGTCAGGATCAGTTCCTTGAGCGCGTCGCGCGTGCCCGAAGTCGACGGCGGACCATAGACGAGAATCGGTTCGTCCGGGAGCGAGGGGTTCACGTCCTTCCAGGTCTTGGCGGTGTTGGGCTTGCCATAGGGGTTCTTGGCGAGCGCCTTGTAGACGTCTTCCGGGGTCAGCGCGATGCCGGGACCACCCTGTGCTTCGGCAAAGGCGACGCCATCGAGGCCGACCTGGATCTCGACGATGTCCTTGACGCCGTTCTTCTGGCAGTCCTCGAATTCGGACTTCTTCATCCGGCGCGAGGCGTTTTCGATGTCAGGGTGCTGCGCGCCGACGCCGGCGCAGAACAGCTTCATGCCGGCGCCGGTACCGGTCGACTCGATGATCGGCGACTTCAGCGACGGGTCAGACTTGGCGAGCGATTCGGCAACCGCCTTCGCGAAGGGGTAAACCGTGGACGAGCCGACGGCGCGAACTTGGTCGCGGGTGGCCGCTTCCTGGCTGCCGCAACCGGCAAGGGCAAGCGCGCCGAGAGCGGCGGCGGAGAGCGAAATGATGCGAATCATCGACATGGGTCTGTAGCCTTCATCCGTGTTGGCAAGGGCCCAATGCGACGGTTCCATGACAGGTTTATGACAAGTCGTGGAAGGCGGCGTCAATCTTCAGAAACATTTGTCGCGGGCGCCAGCGGGATGCGCACTGTTACGGTGGTGCCCACGCCAAGGGTCGAGGCGATGTCCAGCTTGCCGCGATGGCGTTCTACGATGTGCTTCACGATGGCAAGGCCAAGCCCGGTGCCGCCTGCGGCACGGCTGCGGCCGGGATCGGTGCGATAAAAGCGGCGGGTCAGATAAGGCAGGTGATCGGGATGGATGCCTTCGCCCTTGTCGGTCACGACGAGTTCCGCTTCGGTGCCATGGACCGCAAGATCGACGCTGACCGGTTGTGCCGGATCCCCGTACTTCAGCGCGTTGTCGATCAGATTGCGGACGAGCTGGTCAAGCTGCTGCCGGTCTCCAAGAACGACACCTTCGTCCGCCCGGGCGATCACGCGTCCTTCGCCCATGGTCATAGCCGTTTCGCTCGCGATCGTTCCGACCATCTGGCCGAGATCGATCCGGTCGCGAGGCAGTTCATGCTTCTCCGCCTCGATGCGCGAAAGCGACATCAGGTCCTCGACAAGGCTCTGCAGGCGGCGGGCTTCGCGCAGCACGGTGGCGTGGAACTTCGCTGTAGTGGCGGCATCGACCTTGGCATCCGGGTCCGCCAGCGTCTCGATGTAGCCGATGATCGAGGCGAGCGGCGTGCGCAGTTCGTGACTGGCGTTGGCGACGAAGTCGGTATGCGCGCGGCTGATGTCCGCCTCGGCGGTACGGTTGATCATCTCGATCAGCGAGAACCGTTCGTCGATCGGCACGCGGCTGACCTGCCAGATCGAACGTGCGCCGGTCAGTCCACGCACCAGAGCGCGCCCTTGCGGCTTCTTGAGCAGGTTGATCGCTTCAGGATGGCGCAAGGCGACCCGGGCGTCCTGCCCCACGATGTGCGCGCCGAGTTCCTCGCGTGCTGCAGCATTGGCTGCAGCAATGCGCTGGCCATCGAGCATGAGTACCGGCAGGCCAAACGGCTCGACCAGTTCGACCATCGCCTGACGCGACACGCTGCCGTCGTCCCGGTCGAGCGTTTCCACGACCGGTTCGGGGCGCGCCAGCCATAGTGTTGCCAGCCAGACCACGAGAATGGCGAGCGACATCCAGAAGCCTGCGCCGCCGAGGAACATGACAACGCTCGCGCACAAGGCGACGAAAATGCTGGGAAGAGGCAGCGACAGGCCCTTCATCGAATCATGCCGTGTGGATTGTTGTTGCCCGCGAATCGCCGATCCTTGTGTCGGCTTCGTTGCAGTGCGGATAGGCGAGAGGAGGTAGCGGGCGCAAGCTGTGGCGGGCGAGTGTCACAATCGTCCCGTTTCAACCTGCTGAACTTTCAAGTCTTCGCACCGCGTGGCGCGCGACGATGGTGCCGTGAAGCATTCTGGCCATTGCCACCAAACCCGCGTCGGCATCGGCGGACTTGCCGCATACGAAGAGATCGACGGCTGCTACCCCGGTCTCCGGCCAAGTGTGAATAGAGATGTGCGACTCCGCGAGAACGGCAACGCCGGTCACGCCCATGCCCGGGCCGAAATGGTGAAGGTGGACCCCCACCACCGTAGCGCCCGCCGTTTCGGCCGCAGCATGGAGGACCTCTTCGATATATGAGAGATCGTCCAGCTTCTGGCATCCAGACAGGTCCGCGATCAGGTGAATGCTGGTGCCGGGCGGGTGGGCCATCAGACGAGGCTTTCGAACGGATGCGAGAGATGCGCCAGCACGCTCTCGGCGGCAACCACGCCGCGATAATGCGCTTCCTCGAACAGGGAAAGCCCGGAGAGGTCCGAGTGTGCGAACCAGACCGGCCCCGAACTTGCGGTGGCAGCCAAGCGGGCGGGTTCCGACAGGAAGCCCGGCGTCGGCCGAACCATTGCATGCCCCCATTGCCACACGTCGATCCGCTCGATGGCTCCGGCAAGGTCGGGGTTCATGGCGAGCAGGTCATCCCGCACGACCTCCTGCCACGCTTCCAGCGAGCGTGTCATCAGGATCTTCCGCGCCTGCCTCGGGGTCTCGCGGCTGAGCGGAAGATACCAGGTCAGCACGGTCGGTCCGCCGTCGGCCGATGAGGTCTGATGCGTGGCAACGACGTAGCCGAGGCTTTCGCTTGCCGCCGAGACGTTGTCCCACGCCAGGGGCGCCCCTTTGCCCTCGGGCGGGCGGTTCACCGTGACGTTGGCGACGACCCAAGGGGCGTAGCTGAAATCGCCCTTGGCAGCGAATTGCGGTGCAACGCGTTGAGCCACGAAATGCGGCATGGCCAGAACTGCGGCTCTGGCGCGAATGCGTCGCGTCCGACTGATGCCATGATCGAAGGCGTGAACGACGACCCCGGCATCAACCCGTTCAACACGGAACACGGAATGCCCGGTTCGTATTTTTCCGACAATCCGCCTTGCCATCAGGCCCACGAGGCGACCGTTCCCTTCGGGCCATGTCAGTTCGCGGTCGCCGTCCTCGCCCGCGGCCCAGCCACGACGACCGGCGAAATAGTGGATGCCCGCCCAGGCCGAGACATGCTCGGGTTCGCTGCCATAATCATCGCGACAGCAGTAACGCAGATAGGCACGCAGCAGAGACGATCGGTAGCCGTTGGCATCCAGCCACTGCGCAAAACTCTGCTGGTCAAGTGCACGAAACTGGGGGTCGGAACTCGACAATGCCATCGGCAGGGCGAAGGCGGGCTTGCCATCGGCGCCCTTGGCTGCTCGGAAAGCTGCCATCCCAGCAGTGAATCGCGCGTATTGTTCCTTGTCGTCCGCGGAAAGTGCGGTTTGGGGAAACAATCCTTCCTGCCACTTGCCGCGCCAGAGCAGGCGCTCCTCGAGATCGGCGCAGAGTTGCAGCGGGTCATAGACCGGCGCACCCCTTTCCTCGCCCACGATCATCCCGAACTGCTTGAGCATATGGTGCAAAGCGCGCGCTTCGCGGTTGGGCACGGGCAAGTAATGCGCGCCAAGCGGATAAGCGCTGGTGGCGTTACGGCCCGAGCGCGCGTTGCCGCCGGTCCTGTCTTCCAGTTCGAGCAAGGTGAAGCGTGTGAACCCCGCCTCCGCCAATCGCCAGCCCGCGGCCAAGCCCGATACGCCGCCCCCGGCAATGAGGACGTCGACGTCCTCGATTGGGCCAGTGGCTTCAGGAAACTTTCCGTCGCGCACCAAGTGGCCTCGCCGCCAATCCGCGCCAGAAAGCGAGCCTGGAAGAGCGCTGGCCGCACAACCTCCCAGGAGCATGGCTCCGCCGCCCAGTGTCGCCGCTTCCAGCACCTGACGCCGGGTCGGCTCAACCTTCATAGCGGCCCCATTCCTCGGCAAAGCTGCGCACCAGTGCCTGGTTGTCGAGCCGGTTCACCGGGGCAGGGCGCCGCGCCATGTCGGGCTGGAAGTCGAACATTGCGCGCTCGCTGGCAGCCGTCAGGTAGCGCAGGTGCGCAGGCAGGCGCACTCCATCGCTGATGGGCGCGTGCGCAGCCATGGTGAAGCCCCATTCGCCGAAGCTGGGCACATAGGCGTGATATCCGCGCACGGTCAGGCCGGCGGCCTCAAGTGTGCTGGCAACCGTCCAGTAGGAGCGCGGTGCAATAAGCGGCGAGGTGCTCTGCACGGTCATCACGCCATCGCGTGCCAGAAGCCGCGCGACCTCGCGGTAGAAGCTCTCCGTGTAGAGCTTGCCGAGCGAGAATTCGGTCGGGTCGGGAAAGTCAATGATGATCGCATCGAATTGCCCGGTTTCCTCGCGCACCCAGCGAAAGGCATCGGCGTTGACCATGGTCAGGCGAGGGGAGGCAAGAGAGCCGGCATTGAGCTGTGCCAGTTGCGGCGTGTCGCGGAAAAGCCGCGCCATTTCGGGGTCGAGATCGACCAGCGTGACATGGCCAACCCGGGCATCACGCAGCACCTCGCGCGCGGCAAGGCCGTCTCCTCCGCCCAGGATCAGGACCTGCCGGGGAGCGGCGACGCGCCCCAGCACGGGCCAGACCAGCGCTTCGTGATAACGGTACTCGTCGCGCGTGGAGAATTGCAGGTTGCCATTGAGATACAGCCGCAGATCGCCGCCCTGCCGCGTCAGCACGATGCGCTGGTATGGCGTCGAGCGGGCATAGACCACCGGTTCGTTGTAGAACGCCACCTCGCTCCAGCGCTGCAGCCTGTCGGCAAAGGCGAGGCCGGTCAGGAGCGAGGCCGTGACGACCAGCGCGGCCACCATGTCGCGCCCCACGCGCTCCTGCCGTCGCAGCGCGACGAGCAAGGCGATGGCCACGCCGACATTGGCGAGGCCGAAGACGAAGCCGGTGCGGATCATGCCCAACTTGGGCACGAGGATCAGCGGGAACAGCAGTGAGGCAACCAGGGCGCCGACGTAGTCGTAAGTCAGCACGTTCGAGACGAGCTCGCGAAAAGCGAAGCGGTGGCGCAGGATGCGGATCAGCAGCGGAATCTCGAGTCCGACCAGCACGCCGATGGCCATGACCAGCGCATAGAGAGCGACGCGGAAGTCGCCGACCAGCGGGAACAGCAGGAACAGCCCCGCCGCCGACCACCCGCCCAGCGCGGCGATCAGGATCTCCACCCGCACGAACACTGTGATCTCGTTCGACCGGACGTGACGCGACAGCCAGCTGCCGACCCCCATCGCGAACAGATAGGTGCCGATGACGGTCGAGAACTGGGTGACGCTGTCGCCCAGAAGGTAGCTCGCAAGGGTGCCGGCCAGCAGTTCGTAGATCAGTCCGCAGGTGGCAACGACGAGGACCGAGATCAGCAGGATGACCGCAAGCGAGGCAGGAGCAGCTCTCTCGCCATCCTCGCCCGCAGCAACGGGTGCTTCATCCATGCACGGCAGCGGCAATGATGTTCGAAATACCGATGGCAACCGCGCCCGCCAGCAGGGCCACTGCCATGTTCTTGCGCTCGATGATCTCGCGCCACAACTCGCCTGGAGTCAGCCGGTCGACCAGCACGAAGCTGACGATAAAGATGACGATGCCGAGTGCGGCATAGATCATCGTGGCAAGAAAGACATCGAGGGTGAGCATGGACAGGCTCCTTTCAGGATCCGGTTATCACTTGTGGGTGGGGCCGGCGTGGCCGGAGGCGACGGGGCGATCCTCGTCATCGCTGAAGAACGAGTAAGCGTTGAAGGCTGCGTAGAGCGCTGCGGCGAGCAGGCAAAAGCAGAGCGCGGCAAAGAGAAGAAGCCGTCTGGTCATTTGTCGCGATGCCTCCACCACAGGATCGTGACCGGCCATGCGAACAGCGCGATGACCAGAGTCCACCACATGCCCCACGACATCGTACCGGTCTCTGCCTCGACCCAGACATTGATGGTTTCTACCTGCCCCCAAGCATCGTTGGGGAGTGGGTCGACCGGCCAGCCGTGGGCCGAGCCGCTGACGTAGACATCGTAGGTCCCCTGCGGGACATGTCCGAACATGGTGTCGCCGTGGTGGCTACCCTCGGTCCACGGACCATCCGAATCGCTTCCCGCGTAGTGCTCGACGAGGCCATACGCGTCGATCGATTGCTCGCTCGAACGGTCGACCAGGTTGTATTCGAGATCGACCCAGCGGTTTTCGAACTGGTTCGTATCGGCGTTGACCGTCACGAACTGCCACGGCCTGCGAACCGTGATCGTCCCGACCTTGATCGGCGCTATCTGCCCGCCGACGGGCACTTGGACCATCGTGCTCGTCCTGGTGCTTGGCCCTGCCAGCACGGCCATGGCAATTGCGGCCAGTATCGCTGCGGCGAATGCCAGCAAGAACATGCGACCAAGGTCATCCTGCTCGAGGCCCGGCTCGGCCTTGAACTGCATCAGCCCGCTCGGTGCCTTGCGCTTCGGCAGCCGGCGCCGGTCGAGGCCGAATGATTGCTCGATGTCGGATTGCTCGACCGGAACGAGTTGCGTCCAGTTCTCTTCGCCTTCCGAGATCTCGCGCGAGAGGAATGTCTCGCCAGACTGGAACAGCGTCGCCGTCGCAGTATCGCCAGCTTTTACGCGCCAGTAGAATTCGCCTGCCACTGCCGTCGTAGAAAACGTCTGGTCGCGGCCGAGGCGGCTGAAGCTGTCGGAGCGCCAGAACACGCGGTTCCTGTCTCCCTGCGGACGATCGGCGAGGGGCGTTCCGAACTGCCATTCGCCATCTGCCGCGACGAGCCAGCGATAGCCGAGGTAGGGATTGAACAGCAGGAATTCCTGCCAGATCGCGATCTGATCCTTGCGCCGCAGCGCGCCGACCACTTCCCATTCCTGCCCGAACAGCGTGCCCCGCTTCCCGATCTCGATCGCGAAGCGGGTCCGCGCCCTCTCGTGACGCCGGATCAATACCACCTCGGGGCGCGAGACATCGAGGATCGAGCCGCAATTCTGACAAACCAGATTGACCGAGAACCCTGCCGCCCGCACTTCGATGGTGCCGCCACAGGCCGGGCATGTAATTGCCTTGCCGCCGGTCAACGCATCTCTCCGGGGATTGTCCACCCTTCGATTGCACGCAAGTTGCCAGGCTTCAAGCTGACAAGGTCCCAGCTATCCCCGAACCAGGCCGTGGTACTGCGCTCGTCGCGCTGGAGCGAGAGCACTTCGCCGCTGGCGGAACGGTAATCGACGCTGGTCATGCGTGTGCCGATCTGCGTCGGGATCGGCAAGTCACCCTCGCTTCCGAGGCATTCGACTTGCTTCACGTCGCTGGCAAACAACTGTCGACCCTCGACCTCGATCGCGTCGCCAGTGTTGATGGTGCCGCCATTCGCAAAAGCCTGCACCTCCGGTCGATCCAGCAGTTGGGGCCATTCGGCGGTGAGCATGAAAGTCCCGGCGGCTTCTGCCAGCCAGAACTGCGCACCTGTCTCTGCCAGCGCCAGCCACTCGTTCCATGATCCGCCGTCCCATGCCCAGCGCACACGGCCAACCACGGTCAGCTTTCGACCTTCCGCGCCGATTGTGGTGCCAAGCTGGATCGGCGAGACATCGAACGGAAGGACGGCAACCTTGCCGATCTCCTCGACATTCAGGCCCTGTCGCAGGATCAGCGTCCGGCAGTAGGGGCAGGTGGCATAGGGCAGGGAGGCCCCCCGCACCGGCACTTGCGCTCCACACGACGGGCAGTTCAGCACGTGTCGCTTTCCCCCAAGGCGCGGGCGCGATCAGCGGATGCGCGCGAGCAGTTCGGCCTTCTTGGCATCGAATTCCTGCTGGCTCAATGCGCCAAGGGTAACGAGCCTGTGGAGCTTCTCGATCGTGGCGAGGGGGTCTTCTTCCGGAGCAGAAGGTCCAGGCGCGGACTGGCCAAGGCCTTGCGCCATTGCCCCGCCCAATGCCGTGGCTGCAGCCACGCCGGCGCCAATTCCGGCCATCCCGCCGCCGTCCTGATTGGCCACATCCTCGATGGCCTCTGCAGCCTGGAAGCGAGTGTAGTTGCCAAGATCGCCGAGCACGCGCATCGAACTGGCCTTGTCGAGATGGGCCTGCACCTCTTCCGGCAGCGAGACGCTCTCGACGTAGAACGACAGGCAGGTCAGGCCCCACTGCGCAAAGGCCTTGTCGACTTCGGCCTTGATCCGATCCGACAATGCCTGCTGATTGGCCGCGAGATCGAGGAAGGCGATCCCGCTGCCGCCCAGCGCTGTGGCCATCGCCGTCTGGATCGCGGCGCGCAACTGCGGTTCGAGCGATGCCACCGCCACGCCCTCCAGCGTCCCGAGCACGCGCGACACGAACGGCGGCACTTCATTCACGCGGAACGAATAGGAGCCGAACGCGCGCAGGCGAAGTGCTCCGAATTCGGCATCGCGCACCGTCACCGGCTGGGCAGTTCCCCACTTCAGCCCGTGCTGCTCCTTGAGCGACAGGAACACCACGTCAGACTTGAACGGCGATTTGAACGCCTTGTCCCAGTTCATCAGATTGGACAGCAGCGGCAGATTTGCGGTTTCGAGCGTGTGCAATCCTGGCCCGAAATAGTCGGCCACGCGCCCTTCGTTGACGAAAGCCGCAATCTGGCCCTCGCGTACCGTCAACTGTGCGCCGTGTTGAATTTCGCGATCGGCGAAAGGCACGCGCCAGGCAAGTTCGCCCGGTTGTTCAAGCCATTCGATAACGTCGACGAACTGCTTGCGAAGAAAATCGAACATTGCGCACCTCTGCGATGAGGCGGTGAGCCTAATCGAAGCGTTCTGGTCGGCAAGTGCTAATGGAGATACCAAGCATCGGTCGCGCAACGACAGTGGTGACCCCTACGGGAATCGAACCCGTGTTTCAGCCGTGAGAGGGCCGCGTCCTGACCGCTAGACGAAGGGGCCATTCCGCTGGAAGGCCATGGCGTTGCGCTGCCGCTTCACCTTCCGGAGAAGGGAAGCAAGTGGTGACCCCTACGGGAATCGAACCCGTGTTTCAGCCGTGAAAGGGCCGCGTCCTGACCGCTAGACGAAGGGGCCACTGGGCTTGCGCCGCTGGGCAGGTCCGCGCCTCTAAGGGGAGTATCGCGGGGCGTCAAGCATCGAATTGCAGAAAAATTTCAGTCGGCGAATGCGGCGTCTTCGACATGGAGTTCGGCGGCGGGCCGGCTGCCCCAATCGTCGATCTTCGCGCGCCCTGCGAGCCAGAACGTACGACCGCGAGAACCATGCAGCAGGGCCTGGCCCATCTCGCTTTGCGCCGCGCGAAACGCGATGGCCTTGAACGAATGCCCGTCAGCCCCGGCGGCGACCATGCGGACGTGGTCGGTTCCGACAAGGTCGCATTTGACCAGCCGGACCGGACCCACTGCGACACGCGGTCCGGGCCAGCCGATGCCGAAGGGGCCTGCAGCTTCCAGCGTCTCCACCAAAGAAGGCCTCAGCCCTCCCGGAGTGAGCGAAAGATCGAGCAACAACGATTGCGAGGCGCGCGCGCCGATAACGTCGCGCGCCAGGCGCTCGTCCAGCCAGTCGGCCAGCGAATCAAGTCGGGCCGGATCGATCGTCAGGCCGCAAGCCATGGCGTGGCCGCCGCCGGCTACAAGCAGGCCTGCCTCTCGCGCGGCGATGATCGCCGCGCCAAGGTCCACCCCGGCGATGGACCTGCCCGAACCCTTGCCGTGCCCCGCCTCGTCAGCATCAAGCGCGATGACGAGCGAGGGCTTGCCGGTCTTCTCCTTGATTCGCCCGGCCACGATGCCGATCACGCCGGGGTGCCAGCCGTGCCCGGCCAGAACCATGACCGCACGGTTGTGTTGCGAGGCGATCTGCGCCTCGGCAGCCTCCTGCACTTCCTGCTCGATCGCGCGGCGCTCTTCGTTGAGGCGTGACAGCTGTGCGGCAATCTCGCGAGCCTCGTCCGGGTCCTGCGTCGTCAGGAGGCGCACCCCCAGCGTTGCCTCGCCCACGCGCCCACCGGCATTGATGCGCGGCCCGAGGGCAAAGCCTAGATCGCTGCAGGTTGGCGCGCGCGAAAGGCGGCTTGCGTCGATCAGGGCGGACAGGCCCACGTTCTCGCGCCTCGCCATGATCTTAAGGCCTTGCGCCACGAACGCACGGTTGAGGCCCTTGAGCTGTGCAACGTCCGCCACGGTGCCCAGCGCCACCAGATCGAGCAGGCGCATCAGGTCTGGTGCGGGGCGGCTGGCAAAAAAGCCACGCCCGCGCAATTCGCGGACCAGCCCGACGGCCAGCAGGAAGGCAACGCCGACCGCTGCAAGATGACCGTGCGCCGCCGCCTCATCGCATTCGTCCAGCCGGTTCGGGTTCACCAGCGCGGCCGCCAGAGGGAGTTCGGCCGGGCACTTGTGGTGATCGACGACGATCACGTCGACACCGGTCTCGGCCGCAGCAGCGAGAGCATCGTGCGCCATCGCTCCGCAGTCGACCGTCACGATCAGCTCGCTGCCTTCCTGCGCCAGCTTGACCAGGGCCTCGCCCGAGGGGCCATAGCCTTCAAGCAGGCGGTCCGGAATGTAGTGACCCGCGTCCACGCCCAGATCGCGCAGCAGCAGGATCAGCAGCGCCGCGCTGGTCGCCCCGTCAACGTCGTAGTCGCCGTAGATCGTTATCTTCTCGCGGCGCTCGATGGCATCGGCAATGCGGCGGGCGGCGCTGTCCATGTCGCGGAACAGCGAAGGGTCAGGCAGAAAATCCCGCAAGGTCGGGCGGCGATGGCGCTCCAGATCGTCGATCGAGACCCCGCGCGAGAGCAGAAGCTGGGTGACGATGGCATCGTCCGCACCTCCGCCCAATCCGAGGTCCATGTTGCCGCCGCGCCAGCGCCAGGCTTGTCCAGAAAGGGAGTGCGTAATCGCAGTGACCGGAATCATCGCTTTGCGCTATACCATGGCGCTGTCTGCGGAAAGGGGCGGGGTGTGTCGAAGCGCACCACCCGCAACGAGTCCCCGGCGCATAGGGTCGCACTGAGTCTGCTGCGGTCGGAAAACGGCCGCAAGTCCTTCAGGAGGATGCCGAAATGCGTGTCAGAACTGGATATCTCGCTTCTGCCGGAGTGTTGCTGTGTGGAGTTGCGGTCGGGGTGTTCGCCCAGCAGTCCAGCGCTCCGGTTGCGCGATACGAAATGCGGGCAGAGACAATGTCGGGCTTCGGCGCAATGGGCGCTGGTGGTGGCGGAATGGGTGCGGCCATGGCCATGGCGATGGGCGGGAGTCCACGGGCCCAGCACATGCTGTGGCTCGATCTCGGTTCGTCGCGCGCAGCCGCGGACGGGAAGCCCAAGGCTGAGCATTTCATGCCGGCCGGAGCAAAGCTCGGCAAGTCGGTCCTGCTCAAGACGCCAGTCACTAAGCCAGCCGAGCCCGGAAACGCGGAATTCCAGCGACCCAAGGGGCGCATGCTTATCTTCTGGGGATGTGGCGAACATGCACCCAAAGGCCAGCCCGTCGTGATCGACTTCAGCAAATTGGCTGCAGGGCAAGTCCCGCCCGGTTTGTGGTCGACTGCCGTGCCTGTTGATCGCTGGGTCTCTCCCGCATCGAGCAAGACTTACGGCACCTGGCCGAGCGACGATGGCAAATCCGCCAAGCCCGATTCGGCCTTGCCCGGAGCGCATCGGATCGTGTCCAACTATGCGCCGGAGTTGAGCTTCAGCCTGACCAGGGACTTTATGGGTCCCCTCAATGCCTCGAGCAGCGCGATCGGGTCTGGCGCCACATTGCTGCGCTGGGGCGCAGTTGCCGAAGCGACCGGGTATTATGCCATGATCATCGGCGGAAAGCAGGCACCGAAAGGGCAGGACATGGCCGACATCGTCTGGTGGTCGTCGAGCGCGACAAGGCAGTTCGGTGGTGGCTTGTCGGACTGGCTCGCACCATCGACAGTAGCGCGGCTGGTGGCCGACAAGACCGTGATGTCGCCACAGACCACCACCTGCACCGTCCCGGCCGAGGTGAAGGCCGCCGCCCCGGATTACATGTACGGCACGCTTCACGCCTATGGGCCGGAGGAGGGCTTCGCCTATCCGCCACGGCCAGCCGATCCCAAGGCAAAGTGGGTGCCCGAGTGGACCGCGCGCATCCGCCATCGCTCGACGACCGGTTTCCTCGTCGGCGTGGAAGGCTTTCCCGGCGCCAATTCCGCAACAGGGCAAGAGCCTCCCAAGCCCCAATGCAAGCCAAAGAAGAAGGGGCTGGGCGGCTTGCTCGGCGGGGCGGTAGGCGGCGCACTCGGCATTCCGGGCGGGAGTGGCGATGGCTGTTGAAAGCTCTGACGCCGCATTGCTGATCGTCTGGCACAGTCGCACGGGCGCGTCGCGGGCGATGGCTACGGCGGCAGCAGAGGGCGCGCAGGCCGCAGGTGAGTGTCGTCTGGTCGAGGCAGCCGAGGCGGGGCCGGAGCATCTCCTGTCGGCATCGGGCTATCTGTTCTGTTGCCCGGAAAACCTCGGCACGGTGACAGGCGAAATGAAAGCGTTCCTGGACCAGTGCTACTATCCGCTGCTCGGCCGGATCGAGGGGAGGGCTTACGGCACGATGATTGCCGCCGGTTCGGATGGAACCGGTGCCACCCGTCAGATTGACAGAATTGCCGCAGGTTGGCGGCTGCGACGTGTGACCGAACCGATGATCGTCTGCACGCAAGCGCAGACTCCCGAAGAAATCCTTTCCGAAAAGACCTTGTCCTCGCAAGTTCTGCAAGACTGTCACAATCTGGGACAGGCGTTGGCGGCCGGTCTGGCGCTGGGGGTATTCTGAAACAATTCGGTCTAGACTGCCGAACGGATCGTTTCTGGACCGGGTGCGACTCGACGGTTCCGGAACGCTGTGCAAGTCGTGTGGCATGACTGAAAGGTGGGCTAGTGAACGCGAGTGACCGGTCTGCAGATTGCGCGCCCGTCGCAGCGCTCATGTACGAGCCTGAAAGGCTGCCATCATTGGCAGAAGTCTTGGCCGGACCCGATACCGGCCTTAGGTACTTTGTGTCGCATGCCCCGGAAAAGTCGGAGGGATGGGCAGAGGTTCTCGGCAATGGCCTGACCTTCGACCTTCGCGGCCTGCGTGAAGGTAACCCCGCTTCAGCGCCAGACATCCGCAGTGCGGTTGGGTTGGGATTGCAGGATGTTGCGGGAAAGCACTGGCTCACCCTGGCACCCGGTCCGCATCTTGCCGGAGCAGACCGCCTGCTGCCCGTGATTAGAATCGCGGCAATGCTTCTGAACGAACTTTCGAAGGTCGGGCCAGCCCTCGCAATCTCGTGGATTCCCGCCCATTTGGTCATAAAACCGGATCTTTTTGCTCGCGCGATCGGCCCTTGGCTTGAAGGCGGGCCGTTCCCTGCACCTGCGTTTGTGGCCATGCATCGGGAGAGCGACGGCTCCTTGCGCACTGAAGGCCTCAACTTTCTGATGGGGCAGGAGTTTTTGCTTCTGCCCGCTCATCCGGCCAGCGCCCCAGAGCTTGCACGAATTGCCATGAGGCTGGTTGATTGGCTGGTGGCGCACGGACCAGTGGTGCAACCTTCTCAAGCAGTTCTTGCCGGTTCGGGGACAGTCCTTCTTGAGGTGGAAGGGGGTGACCGTATCGTTGCACGGTGCGCTTGAAACTGGACCATTTCCGGACAGAACGGGATGGCCTGCCCTTCGGGAAGGTCAATGTCCCTGGAGATTCAAGCTACCAGCCGGAACAGCAGCGACACCACCTGATCCCGCGCCAGGTCCTGCAACTGGGCGGGTTGCGCCAGATGATCGGCGCCCTTGGCATCGAACGTGCCGCAATTCACGATTTCCGTCGGAACGGGCAGTTGCTGCCGTCGTCCGAACGGGAAGCGATGCGTGTTGGTCTGCCGCTCCATCGTGGTCCGCATCGGGCCTACAACGAACTCGTAATCGAACGAATTGGCCAGATCGAGGCGGACTGGTCGCGTGAGAGAACCCGGAACCGGAACGCAGACTATGCCGCGCTGATGCGGTTCGATCTCTTGCAGCGAGCGTTGCGCCGACGTTTTCTTGATCCGCGCAACTGGTCGCGGGTGCCATTGAACACCCGCGATCCAGCGCTCGATTTTCGCCACCTTGACGAAATGGCAGACCTGTTCTGGTCAGACACTGCCACTGTCGCTCTGGCGAGTTAGGCCTCGATCACTTGAGAAACGGCGCAGATGCCGACGAGAGCGCGGCAGAAGCTTCGCGATACTGCTTTTCCAGCCGGTCTACCCTGACAGCGACGGGCTCCACTGCCGAGACGGCGCCGATACCCTGACCAGACCCCCAGATGTCCTTCCAAGCCTTCGCTTCGGTATTGCCGCCGGATCCGAAGTTCATCTTGCTGGGATCGCTTTCGGGCAGGTTGTCGGGGTCGAGCCCTGCATTGACGATCGAGGAGCGCAGGTAGTTGCCGTGCACGCCGGTAAAGAGGCTGGAATAGACGATGTCGTCCGCCCGGCTGTCGACAATGGCCTGCTTGTAGGCTGCATTGGCGTTGGCCTCCTCAGTGGCGATCCAGGCCGAGCCGATATAGGCGAAGTCGGCGCCAAGAGCCTGTGCGGCAAGCACCGAGCGGCCATGTGCGATTGCGCCTGACAGGGCGACAAGACCGTCGAACCACTCTCGGATTTCCTGCATCAGGGCGAATGGTGATTGCGCTCCTGCGTGGCCCCCGGCGCCGGCGGCGACCGGAATCAGGCCGTCCGCACCTTTCTCGATTGCCTTGCGGGCAAAACGATCGTTGATCACGTCGTGCAGCACGATGCCGCCCCAGCCGTGCGCAGCGCTATAAACGTCCTCACGTGCGCCGAGCGAGGTGATCAGCATCGGCACCTGCCACTTGGCGCACAGCGCCATGTCCTCGTCGAGGCGATTGTTGGTCTTGTGGACGATCTGGTTGACGGCGAACGGCGCGGCGGGGCGATCCGGGTTCGCGCGGTTGTGGGCTGCCAGTTCCTCGGTGATCTGGTGCAGCCATTCGTCGAGCTGGCTGATCGGCCGCGCATTGAGCGACGGGAACGAGCCGACGATGCCTGCCTTGCACTGCGCAATCACCAGCTCCGGGCAGGAGATGATGAACAGCGGCGAGGCGATGACGGGCAGACGCAGGTTGGCGAACAGCGGGGGAAGAGGCATTCGGCTCGTGTCCTTGAGGATGCGTTTAATCGGTTGGTTAAGTGGCTAGGTCAAGCGGCGGCGCTTGTCAAAGGCGGTTATGGCAGCACGTCCTCTATGCCGTAGAACCGGGCGGCCGTGCCTGCAAACAGCGCGCGCTTTTCCGCGTTCGAGGCACCGTGCGCCAAGCGCTTGAACGTGTTCCACAGCACGTTGTAGCTCGCGCCCCACTTGTCGACCGGATAGTTACTTTCGAACATTGCACGATCTGGCCCGAAGGCTTCGATGCAGGTCTCGATGTAGGGACGCCACATCGCTGCGAGAGTCTCGGAGGACAGTCCTGCCATCGGTCCCTGCTCGGGAAGGCCGCAGAACGCCATGGCCAGCCCGCCAAGCTTGATGGTGACATTGGGGCATTCCGCGATCTGCCGGATCATGCTGCGCCAGATGTCGAAGCGTTCGTGCAGCTTGCCGTGGTAGCTCGACATGCCGAGCGGGGTGCCGCAGTGATCGAGGCAGATCGGCTGATCCGGGAAGGCGCGGGCAAGGTTGAGGGCATCGCCGAGCTGTGGCTCCAGCAGCCAGGCATCGAACGTCAGGCCAAGTTCGCCGAGGTGGCGGAAACCTTCCCGGAACCTGTCCGAGAGATAAAGCTCGGGCGGAGCATGGAA
Source organism: Novosphingobium jiangmenense (assembly GCF_015694345.1). Lineage (GTDB taxonomy): Bacteria > Pseudomonadota > Alphaproteobacteria > Sphingomonadales > Sphingomonadaceae > Novosphingobium > Novosphingobium jiangmenense. The sequence goes on along the minus strand of NZ_JADQDC010000002.1, from coordinate 395,965 downwards.
CGGCGGACCGAGCACGTCTGGATTGGCATCCCAGGCGCCCTGATGGCGAATGCCCCGAAACCGTCCGTTGCCTGCTTCTGTAAGGGCTTCAAGAACCGGCCGTGCTCCGTCGCCCAGTTGCAGGTCGGCATGACCGACAATCGCGGCGCAGGGGCGGTAACTGCCATAGAGTCCGCTCGCCCCCTGAGCGGCAACACCGTTGACGAACTCGACTTCGCCCACCGGCTTCATCGCCGGTTCGGCGCTGGCACGATAGAACGCGCCGCATTCCATGTAGACGGTGGCGACGACATTGTGCCCGCCCCGGGCGTCGGCCAGCAGTTGGTCGAACGTGTAGTACGCCGAATGCGTCAGCGTCTCGATGAACGGGTGCCGTGGCTCGGGAAAGGCCGCGATCAGCGGCCGCAGGTCCCACAGGTGGTGGTGCGGATCGACGATCGGCAGATCGGGTTCGAGAATCGCTTCTTCGGCCATAAGTCCTGTCCCGTTGCGCGCCTCTTGCGGGCACGGACTGGACTATGGCGCATAGGTTGGCGCGGGCAAGCCTGATTTAACTGCCCGATTGAACAGGCGGCCCGGCGGACCGCCTGCACAAGGTCAAGCTGCGGCGTTTGCAGCGCTGAGGACGGCGCGGACACTCGCGGTGGCGACGTCCTCGTCGATGCCGACGCCCCAGATCGTGCGACCATCGGCGGTCTTGCACTCGACATAAGCGGCGGCTCGCGCATTGCTGCCGGCGCCCATGGCGTGTTCGGAGTAGTCGGTGATGTCGATCTCGACGCCGAAGCCATCCTTAAGCGTGGCGACGACCGAAGAAATCAGCCCGTTGCCACGACCCGAGACCGACTGCAGCTTGCCATCGACCTCGATCTTGCCGGCGAAAATCCGCGTACCGTCCGGACCGCGCGCTTCCTCGTAGTCGACCAGCTGGAAGTGCTGCGGCGCATCCAGGCGATAGGCCTTGCGGAACACGCCCCAGATGTCTGCGGCCTGCAGTTCGCGGCCCAGTTCGTCGGCCAGCTCCTGCACATGGCGCGAGAAGTGGGCCTGCATCTTTTTCGGCAGCTTGAGGCCCTGATCCTGCTCGAGCACCCAGGCAAAGCCGCCCTTGCCGGACTGCGAATTGACGCGGATCACCGCTTCGTAGCTGCGGCCGAGGTCGGCTGGATCGATCGGCAGGTAGGGGATGGCCCAGAGCTCGTCGTTGCGCTGCTCCTGCGCGGCAAAACCCTTCTTGATCGCGTCCTGGTGGCTACCCGAGAACGCCGTGAACACCAGTTCGCCGCCATAGGGATGGCGCGGGTGTACCGGCAGCTGGTTGCAGTACTCGACCGTCTGGATCACCTCGTCGATGTCCGAGAAATCCAGCTCCGGGTCGATCCCTTGCGTATACATGTTGAGGCCGACCGTGACGAGGCAGCAGTTGCCCGTCCGCTCGCCATTGCCGAACAGGCAGCCTTCGACGCGATCCGCGCCCGCCATCAGGCCCAGTTCGGCCGCTGCCACGCCGGTGCCCCGGTCATTATGGGTGTGCAGCGAAATCACCGCGCGGTCGCGGTTCGGCAGATTGCGGCAGAAGTACTCGATCTGGTCGGCATAGATGTTGGGCGTCGCCGCCTCGACCGTTGCGGGCAGATTGAGGATGATCGGCTTGTCGGTTGTCGGCTGGAGAATTTCCATCACCGCCTCGCAACATTCGATGCTGAAATCGAGTTCGGCGGTGGAGAACGTCTCCGGGCTGTACTCGAAGTGCCAGTCCGTCTGGGGGAAACGGGCAGCCTGATCGCGCAGGTGCTTGGCACCGGCAATGGCGATCTCGCGCACGTCCTTCTTGTCCATGCCGAACACCACGTTGCGCCACAGCGGCGATACCGCGTTGTAGACGTGGACGATGGCCTGCTTTGCGCCTGCAAGGCTCTCGAACGAGGTCTTGATCAGGTCCTCGCGCGATTGGGTGAGCACCTGCACGAACACGTCGTCGGGGATGCGCCCGGAATCGACGAGTCCGCGGATGAAGTCGTACTCGGTGGCACCGGCCGAAGGGAAGCCGACCTCGATCTCCTTCAGACCCACTTTCAGCAGCAGGTCGAAGAAGCGGCTCTTCTTTTCTGCATCCATCGGATCGATCAGCGACTGGTTGCCGTCGCGCATGTCGGTCGAGAGCCAGCGCGGCGCCTTGGTGATCGTCTGGCTGGGCCACTGGCGATTGGGCAGGTCGATCAGCGGGAACGGACGGTACTTGGCCGAAGGGTTCTTGAGCATGGTCATGGAATTACTCGAATGATCTGGATTTCGTCGGTTCTGGTTTTCAACCCCTGGGCGCCGTGCGCGCCGGGACGGACCGACGCGTCAGCTCACGCCCAAGGGCGGATAAGTCGCAGGGTAAGGTCCAGTCGAGCGATCATGCGACAAGCCTATGGTGAATCGCGAGCCGCTTGTCCAGAATGAATGCGAACAATCCGGGAGAGAGAAGCCATGAATATTGCGCCGTTCGTCGTGGATGTACCGCACAGCGCGATCGACGACCTGCATCGGCGCATCGACATGACCCGGTGGCCAGAGCAGGAAACGGTCGACGATTGGTCGCAAGGGACGCCTCTGGCTGCCCTGCAGGATATCGTTGCCTACTGGCGTAACGGTTACGACTGGTACCCCTGTCAGAAGATGCTCAACGAATGGGGCATGTTCGAAACCGAGATCGATGGCGTGATGATCCGGTTCCTGCATGTGCGCTCACCCCATGCCGAAGCCCGGCCGCTGCTGCTTACCCATGGCTGGCCCGGATCCATTCTCGAATTTCGCCGCTGCATCGCCCCGCTGACCCGGCCCGAAGAGCACGGGGGCACAGCGCAGGATGCCTTCCATCTCGTGATCCCGTGCCTGCCGGGTTACGGTTTCTCGGGCAAACCCACCGTCAAAGGCTGGAGCGTTCAGAAGATCGCGCAGAGCTGGGGCGTGCTGATGGCGCGGCTCGGCTACGGCAGCTGGCTGGCACAGGGCGGTGATTGGGGCTCTGCCGTTACGACGGCGATCGGTGCGATGAAGGTTGAAGGGTGCAGCGGCATCCACCTGAACATGCCAATCGCACGCCCATTGCCCGAGGACCTCGCCGCACCGGGAGCGGATGAACTCAAGGCGCTGGCAGGCCTGAAGCATTATCAGGACTGGGATTCCGGCTACTCGAAGCAGCAGTCCACGCGGCCACAGACGGTCGGCTACGGGCTTGTCGATTCCCCGGTCGGCCTCGCCGGCTGGATCTACGAGAAAATGTGGGCCTGGACCGACAATGCTGGTCGCGCAGAAGACGCACTGAGCCGCGACGACATGCTCGACAACCTGATGCTGTACTGGCTGACAGCGGCAGGCGCTTCCTCGGCGCGGCTCTATTGGGAAAGCTTCGGCAGCTTCGCGCCGGTGCAGATCGACCTGCCTGTGGCAGCGAGCGCATTTCCCAAAGAGATCATTCCCGCTCCCCGGAAATGGTTCGAGCGGACGTGCTCAAACCTCGTATACTGGGGCGAACTGGAAAAGGGTGGTCACTTTGCCGCATGGGAGCAGCCCGAAGCTTTCGTGAATGAACTCCGGGCTGCGTTTTCCCTGATGCCTTAGGCGCTTACTTCTTCTCGAAGGCCGCCGTGATATCGAGCTTCACTTCGTCCGAAACGAAGGGAATGCCGTACTTCACGTTGAAATCCGAACGCTTGATCGTGGCCTTGCCGTGAAAGCCGACTGTTGCGGCCTTGGAGAACGGGTTGGTCCCAGCACCGGCGAAAGTGGCGTCGATGGTCACCGGCTTGGTCACGCCGTTGAGCGTGAGGTCGCCGGTGATCTTGGCGCTCATCCCGTCGGCGCCGGGGGCGACGCTGGTCGAAACGAAGGTGGCATCGGCAGGCGCCGCGCCGAAGAAATCAGCGGGCTTCCCGTCGGCGGCAGGCTTGAGCAGGTGTGCGGTCAGCGCCTGATTGACGGTTACAACCTTGCTGACCGGGATCTTGACCGAGACCTTGGCTGCCGCAGGGTTTGCCGGATCGATATCGAGCGTGCCGGTCACGTCGCCGAACAGGCCGAAGTAGTCGTTGAAGCCGAAGTGGTTGACGCGCCAGCCGACCAGCGAGTGACCAGCGTCCGCAGTATAGCTGCCTGCAACGACGCGAGCCTTGTCTGCCTTGCCGGGCGCTTCGGGCATTTGCGCAACCATCGGGGCAGCAACAGCGGCAAGGGCGAGAGGCAGAGCGAGCATGAGGGCGCGCGGCATGCGCGTAAGCTTCGGCATGGGGATCTCCTTGGGGAGGCTAAGGAGCGCTTTGGTTGCCAAAGTGCTATCGCGGACGCAAGCAAAACTCCCGCCGTCGTAGCGGCAACGCAACCATACGTGAGACTTCAGCAAGCGCCTTAACCGCAGCGCGCGGTCAGCAGACGTCCGCTGTCATCAACGATCAAATTCAGCCGGTCGCTGCGCAAGTCCTGGGTGATGATGGAGCCAGGGCGTATCACACGGATACGGTCGTGACCGACAGCCCGGACAAGCGTGGTTCTGGCCTGCGGCGTGACCACAGTTCCGAGCAGGCGTTTCGCTGGTCCTTGTCCGCAGGTGTCCTGCGATGGTGGTTCTGCCCTTGCGGGTGGCGCTGCCGGTCGAGAAGCCATGTCCCTGCCAGCCGCCAAAGCCTGAGCGGGCAGGGTGAAGACTGCAGTCAGCGAGATCGCTGCGAGCGCAAAGGGGTAGAATCGTGTGATCATTATCTCCGGATCGGAGTGATATAGATCACATTTTCGGCGTCCACTGCATTCGTCGATGCGAGTGGGCCATTAATGGAAAGGGCGGCCGAAGCCGCCCTTTCACCTGTTCCACAAAGTCTGGTGCGATCAGTTCTTGGACTGGTCGACCAGCTTGTTCGCGCCGATCCACGGCATCATTGCGCGCAGCTTCGAACCGGTTTCCTCGATGAGGTGGCGCTTGGCGAGGCCGCGAGCAGCCTTGAGTTCCGGCTGGCCGGCGCGGTTGTCGAGCACGAAGTCCTTGACGAAGCGGCCTTCCTGGATGTCGGCGAGGACGCGCTTCATTTCCTTCTTGGTCTCTTCGGTGATGATGCGCGGACCGGTCTTGATGTCGCCGTATTCGGCGGTGTTCGAGATCGAGTAGCGCATGTTGGCGATGCCGCCTTCATAAAGCAGGTCGACGATCAGCTTCAGTTCGTGGAGGCATTCGAAGTAGGCCATTTCCGGCGCGTAACCGGCTTCGACCAGAGTTTCGAAACCGGCCTGGATCAGCGCGGTGGTGCCGCCGCACAGAACGACCTGCTCACCGAACAGGTCGGTTTCGCATTCCTCGCGGAAGTTCGTTTCGATGATGCCCGAGCGGCCACCGCCAACGCCCGAGGCATAGGCGAGGGCAACGTCATGGGCATTGCCAGTCACGTTCTGGTGGACGGCGATCAGGCAGGGCACGCCGCCGCCACGCTGGTATTCGCTGCGCACGGTGTGGCCGGGGCCCTTGGGGGCAATCATGATCACGTCGATGTCGGCGCGCGCTTCAATCAGGCCGAAGTGGATGTTCAGGCCATGGGCGAAAGCCAGGGCTGCGCCGGGCTTCATGTTGGCGTGCAGGTCGTCGGCGTAGATCGCGGCCTGGTGCTCGTCAGGTGCGAGAATCATGAGCACGTCGGCCCAGGCAGCCGCGTCGGCGTTGGCAAGGACCTTGAAGCCGGCGGCTTCAGCCTTCTTGGCGCTGGCCGAACCCGGACGCAGCGCGATGGCCACTTCCTTCACGCCCGAATCGCGCAGGTTCTGCGCATGAGCGTGGCCCTGCGAACCGTAGCCGAGGATCGCGATCTTCTTGTCCGTGATGAGGTTCAGATCGCAGTCTGCGTCGTAAAAGACCTTCATGTCGTTCCCAATCTTTGATGAATTCGTGAATGGATGAGTGAATGGTTCAGGCGGCAGTTGCGCCGCGGATCATGCCGACGATGCCGGTGCGGCCGACTTCGACGAGGCCAAGCTCCTTCATCAGCGCGACGAAGCTGTCGATCTTGTCCGGCGCTCCGGTCAGTTCGAAGATGAAGCTCGAGGTCGTGGTGTCGACCACCTTGGCGCGGAACACGTCGGCCAGACGCAGCGCCTCGACGCGGTTCTCGCCTTTGCCCGAGACCTTGATCAGGGCCAGTTCGCGCTCGACGAAGGGGCCGACCTCGGTCAGGTCGGTGACCTTGTGCACAGGGACGAGACGCTCAAGCTGCGCGCGGATCTGGTCGATGATCGGCGGCGGGCCGTGGGTAACAATGGTGATGCGGCTGACATCGTGCCCGTCGGTGATGTCGGCCACGGTCAGGCTGTCGATGTTGTAGCCGCGCGCCGTGAACAGGCCTGCGATCTTGGCGAGGATGCCGGCCTCGTTGTCGACCGTGATGGTAAGGACGTGGCGCTCCTGCGCCTCTTGGGCAATGTGCATCATCTCAGGGGTCCTCACACCAGCGCCTTGGCTTCGTCGTCCATGGTGCCTGCCACTTCGTCCCCGTAAAGGATCATGTCTGTGTGCGCAGCCCCCGACGGGATCATCGGGAAGCAATTGGCTTCCTTCGCGACGAGGCAATCGACGAAGACCGGACCGTCATGGTCGATCATCGCCTGGATACCTGCGTCGAGCTCGCTCTCGTCGGTGATGCGGATGCCCTTCCAGCCATAGGCTTCGGCAAGGCGCACGAAGTCGGGCAGGCTGTCCGAGTACGAGTTCGAATAGCGGCTTTCGTAGGTCAGTTCCTGCCACTGGCGGACCATGCCCATCCATTCGTTGTTGAGCACGAAGACCTTCACCGGCAGGCGATACTGCGTGGCGGTGCCCAGTTCCTGGATGTTCATCTGGATCGAGGCATCGCCGGCGATGTCGATCACCAGCGTATCGGGGAAGCCGGCCTGCGCACCGATCGCGGCGGGAAGGCCGTAGCCCATCGTGCCCAGACCGCCCGAGGTCAGCCACTTGTTCGGCTTCATGAAGTGGAAGTACTGCGCCGCCCACATCTGGTGCTGGCCGACTTCGGTCGAGATGATCGGGTCGTGCGCCTTGGTCAGTTCGTACAGCCGTTCGACCGCGTATTGCGGCATGATCAGCTTGGACTTGCGCGGATAGGCAAGGCTCTTGCGGCCGCGCCACTCGTCGATGCGGGCGTACCAGCCGGTCAGGTCCTGCGCCTTGTAGCCGCGCTCCAGCCAGGCTTCGATCAACTGGCCGAGCACCTTGCCGCAATCGCCGATCACCGGCAGGTCCACACGCACCGTCTTGTTGATCGAGGCGCGGTCGATGTCGATGTGGATCTTCTTGCTGTTCGGCGCGAAGGCATCGAGGCGGCCGGTAACGCGGTCATCAAAGCGCGCGCCAACGCAGACAATCAGGTCCGCCTGATTCATCGTCAGGTTGGCTTCATACGTGCCGTGCATGCCAAGCATGCCGAGCCACGCCGGATGATCCGCCGGAAATGCGCCAAGGCCCATCAGCGTGGAGGTCACCGGCGCGCCGGTCAGCGACTGCAGTTCACGCAGCAGGCGCGCGGCTTCGGGACCCGAGTTGATCACGCCGCCACCAGTGTAGAACACCGGAGCCTTGGCCTTAGCGATCATCTCGATAGCCTCGGCGATCTCGCTCGCGCCACCTTCGGTCTGCGGAGAATAGCGGTTGCGCTGCTGCGGTGCCGCGCTGCTCCACGCCGCCGTGGCGATCTGGACGTCCTTGGGAATGTCGATCACGACCGGGCCGGGGCGGCCCTCGGTAGCGATGCGGAACGCCTCGTCGATCGTCGCGGCGAGCTGCGAAGGGTCCTTCACCAGATAGTTGTGCTTGGTGCAGTGGCGCGTGATGCCGACCGTATCGGCTTCCTGAAACGCGTCGGAGCCGATCAGGCCGGTCGGAACCTGACCGGTGATGACCACCATCGGGATCGAATCCATGAAGGCATCGGCAATACCGGTGACGGCATTGGTCGCACCCGGGCCCGAGGTGACCAGCACGACGCCGGGCTTGCCGGTGGCACGCGCATAGCCTTCGGCAGCATGTGCCGCGCCGGCCTCATGGCGAACGAGGATGTGGCGGATGCGTTCATCGCCGAACAGCGCATCGTAGATCGGCAATACCGCGCCGCCGGGGTAGCCGAACACGAATTCGACGCCCTTGGCGACAAGGCTTTCGACCAGGATCTCGGCGCCGCTGCGCTCGCTTGTCACGTTACTTCATCCTTCTTCGCGTGCCGGGCCGATACCCCCGATGCAACGCCGGAAAAACAAAAATTTCGGCCCGGCTGCAGTGTTAACCGCGCCGGGCCGTCTCTCCCTTTCGGGTGCTTGATCGACATGCAAGATGGATCAGGCAATTGACGGTTTGCTACTTGACACAAAATGTGGTGTCAAGCGGCTAAATGCGCAATAAACTTGCTGCGGTGGCGAAGTCAATGGAATTTTCGTACGCGATTCGTGGCCAGTCACCCGGATTCTGGTTCCTCAGCCAGGTATATTGCCGCTTGGCGTAGTTGCGGGTGGCCTGCTGACCCGCCGCCATGGCTTGTTCGCGAGACATTTCCCCGCGCAGGAATGCCGCGATCTCGGGCACGCCGATGGCCCGCATGACCGGCAGCGATTCGGGCAGGCCTCGTGTGAGCAGGGCCTCGACTTCAGCAACAGCACCGCCATGCCACATCAGTTCGAACCGAAGATCGCAACGCTGATAGAGCCATTGGCGCTCCGGCAGGAGAATGATCGGCGCAAGGTCCACCGCATCGCCAATCCCGCCGACCCGCTGTTGCTGCCAATGCGCCAGCGAATGCCCTGTAGAACGCACCACTTCCAATGCCCGGGTCACACGCTGCACATCGGCGCGGCCGAGCAGCGCGGCGCGCGCCGGGTCCTCTTCGCGCAGCGCTGCATAGGCCATCTCGACAGGCAAGGCCCGCACCTCGGCACGAACGATCGGGTCGATCTCCGGCACCGGAGCAATGCCGTGGAGCAGCGTATTGATGTACATGCCGGTCCCGCCAACAAGGATCGGCATGGCATCGCGCGCATGGGCCGCAGCGATCTCTGCCTTGGCCGCGTTGGCCCAGTCAGCTGCCGAACAGGCCTGCGCGCCATCCCATGCGCCGAACAGGACATGCGCCACGCCCTGCATCTCCTCCTCTGATGGCCTTGCGCTCAACACGCGCAGATCAGCATAGACCTGCGCGCTGTCGGCGTTGATGACCACCGCCGTGCGGCCTTCTGCACGAAGCTGCAGTGCCAATTTTACTGCCAGATCGCTCTTGCCGCTTGCCGTCGGCCCTGCGATTAGCGCCACGCGCGGCTTGCCCGCTGCCTCAGTCGAAAAGGATTCCCCGTTGATCATCGCGCGCCTGATAGCAGACCCGGAGACGCTTGGTGACAATCTCTCGCTCGCGATGGAGATGATCGAGGCGCGTGATTGGGAAGTGGCCGGTGCAGGGATGCTCGACATTTGCGACGACGTGCTCGAACTCGAAGTGGTTGAGGGCAATCCGGTCGGCATCCGCAAGATACTCGACCAGTGCTTCCCCGAGAGCGACCTGCTGCTGTCCGATGGCCTGATCGAAGTGCCCAACCTCTTCGTCTCGGACATGGATTCGACGATGATCGGGCAGGAATGCATCGACGAGCTGGCCGATTTCGCGGGCCTGAAGGACCGCATCGCCGCCATTACCGAACGCGCGATGCAGGGCGAGCTCGATTTCGAATCCGCCTTGCGGGAACGCGTAGGCCTGCTCAAGGACCTGCCCGAGGCCGCGATCACCCAGTGCCTCGACGAACGCATCCGCCCGATGCCCGGCGCGCGCACGCTGGTCTCCACGCTCAAGTCACGCGGCTGTCACACCGTGCTGGTGACCGGAGGTTTCCACTCCTTTGCCGATCCCGTGGCAGAACTGCTCGGTTTTGACCGGGTTGTCGGCAATCGCCTCGGCCTCCATGAAGGTGTGCTGACCGGCGGCCTAGTCGGCGGGATCGTTGACAGCTCGGTCAAGAAGAAGGTCCTGCTCGAAGAGACCGAGCGCCTGGGCGGCGAAGTCTTCAGTCTTGCCACCGGCGATGGCGCCAACGACATCCCGATGATCGAGGCAGCCAGCTATGGCATCGCCTATCGCGCCAAGCCCAAGGCGCGTGCCGCGGCAGATGGCTGGATCGATCGGGGCGATCTGACCTCGGTCCTCTCCCTGCTCGGCATTGCTCGCCAGGACTGGGTCTTCGACTGATCAGGCGAATGCGGGCGCCCCGCGACGCTTCCGCGCCATCAATCGAAGCAGCAGGGCGGCGAGTGCGAGAGTCGTCATGGTGAGCCCGATGGCCCGCGTCTCCGGCACCGGTATGCGCTTGGCATAGGCCAGCGTGAAGATCAGCCAGATCACGTGGATGCCCGCCGTGTGCAGGCGCTTCCAGTTCCGTCCCATGGCACGCATCGCCGCGTTGCTCGAGGTCAGCGCCATGGCGAGGATAAAGACATAGGCTGTGCCGCCCGGGATCAGCGATGCGAACGTGCGCGGCTCCGGGTCGAGGCTGGTGGCTATGGTGAGCGCCACAAGATGCACCGAATGGCTTGCTGCAAATCCTAGCCCCCACCACCTTCGATCGCGCGCCAGCGCCCGGCTCCACGGGGCAGGGGAGAGCCGCAGAAGCGACGAGGCGAGGTAGGTCATCAGAAAGATCGGAAAGCCGACGCGGGCGGTCCATCGCGCCGCAAGGTGCCAGCTTTCATGTTGCGTTGTCCCCACTTCCAGACCGGCCATCAATGCCAGCAACGAAAGTGCCAACCCGACCGCCATCGGCCACTTGCGAGCCATGTGCCCGTCTCCCCGCGTTTTCCGCAGTCTGCACCGCCGATGTTTCGCAGGCAAGCGTTGCGCCAGCGCAGGCGATTGACGATCTATTTACAGGGCTGTTAGTATTGCCGGGACAAGAATTCCGGGAGAATCGCCGTGAACGCCATGACCGGTGCGTTGAGTGCCGACCTGCCCATTTACGACGAGCGTCGTCCGCAGATGCGGATGCAGCCGCTCAAGGCGTGGCATCACTTCCAGAACCTCCTGAAGGACAAGGAAAACACCGAAGAGGTGTTCCACATCTTCGAAGCGCTGCCGTGGCGGAACCTGCGCGGGCGGGCCGAGGCTTTCCTGCGCAGCGAGCGTGGTCAGGCGCTTCGTGCGACCGAGCCCTATCTTCCGGCGATCCTCGACGATCACGCTGCCCTGCGCCAGACGCCCAAGGGATCGCTCGCCCACGCCTATTGCGACTTCATGGAAAGTGAAGGCCTGACCGCCCAGGGGCTGGTCGACGAGTTCGACCGCTTTGCCGCGAAGCGCGAGCACTTCGAGGACCAGTTCCTGTGGTACCTCAATCGTATGCGCGACGTGCACGACATGCTGCACGTCCTCACCGGTTATGGCCGCGATGCGCTGGGTGAGGCTTGTGTGCTTGCCTTCACATACGGACAGCAGCCAAGCCCCGCGCACTTGTTCATCGGCTACCTCGCGGGGTTGAACATCAACAAGCAGACCCGCCGCAGCGCCCCGGTGTTGCGCGCCGTCCGCGAAGGCCAGCGCCTCGGCAAGGCCTGCCCACGCCTGTGCGAACAGTCGATCACCGAACTGCTGCCTCTGCCGATCGAGGAAGTGCGCAAGCGCCTGAACATCACCCCCGCCAGGCGCTACAAGGAAGCCCATGCCATCTGGCACGGCATGGGCATCGATCCCTATGACCTGCTGGGCAAAAACGCAGCGACAAACCTCGCCGCCTGACAGTCAGAGCGCTGCGATCAGCGCCTGCGCGGCGGCAGGGTTGCGATGCTTCGCGCCGGCGATGAACAGGACGTAGGCGTCGCGGCCATTCCGCACCCAGTCCCGGCCGCGCTTTGCCCACTCGTCAATCGCGGCGAGGGCGTAGCCGGTCTCGCAACCCTCATGCGACTGCTGCAGCCGCGCGTATGAGAAATCCGCGGTCTGCTCGTCGATCTGCGGAAACTCTGCACTGTCGGTGGATGCCACAGCGAAGTTGCGATTGCGGCAGAGGTCGAGGAAGGCCGGATCGCAGAACGATTGGTCGCGCACCTCGATCGCATGCCGCAGGTCTACACCGTCCTGCCGATCCGGGATCAGATCGAGAAAACGCGCAAAGTCCTCGCGTTCGAACCGCTTCCCCTCACGGAACTGCCAAAGGATCGGGCCTAGCCGCTCGCCGAGTGCCGTGAACCCCTGGTTCAGGAACTTGTCGACGATCTCCTTGCTGTCGGCCAGCACCTTGCGCCGCATGGTGTATTGCAGCGCCTTCAGGCTGAAACGGAAACCATCGGGCGTTGCGGCTGCCCAGCGGGCAAAGCTCTCCGGCTTCTGCCGCCGGTAGTAGGTCGCGTTGATCTCGATGCAGGTCAGCTTCGAAGCTGCAAACTCAAGCTCGCGCCTATGGGGCAGGCCTTCCGGATAGAAGGCCCCGCCGCGCCAAGGTTCGTAGGTCCATCCGCCGATGCCGACGCGGATGGACCCGCGCGTCACGCTTCCATCCAGTCCCGGAAGAACGCTTCGTTGGCCTCGCGCAGCGTCGCCAGTTCGACGCCCGCCACTTGCGAACCGCCAACGGTGCCAAGCTTCGTTGCGCCTTCCAGCACGTCGCCAGCCTTGGTCGTCACGACATAACGCGACTGGTCCTCGCCAAACGCCGCCGCCGTGTTCAGCGTGACGTCAAGCGAGCAACCCTTTCCACCGGCCAGCGCCATTTCGGTCAGCGCCACCAACAGGCCACCGTCCGAGATGTCATGAACTGCGGTCAGCTTGCCCGCCGCGATCCACTCGCGCACCTGCTCGCCGTTCTTGCGCTCCACCGTCAGATCGACCGCAGGCGCATCGCCATCTTCGCGGCCAAGCACTTCGCGCAGGTAAAGCGACTGGCCAAGGTGCGATCCTTCGCCACCCACCAGCCAGATCACGTCGCCATCGTCCTTGAACGCGACCGTGGTCATGATTTCGTGATCGAGCATCAGCCCGACACCACCGATCGCAGGTGTCGGGAGAATGGCCGAGCCACCGCCGGTGGCCTTCGATTCGTTGTAGAGCGAGACGTTGCCCGATACGATCGGGTAATCAAGCGCACGGCAGGCATCGCCCATGCCGTTGAGCGCCTGAACGATCTGCGCCATGATCTCCGGGCGCTGAGGGTTGGCGAAGTTCAGGCAGTTGGTGATCGCAAGGGGGCGCGCGCCCACGGCGCAGATGTTGCGCCAGGTTTCGGCCACGGCCTGCTTGCCGCCTTCGTAAGGATCGGCATAGCAATAGCGCGGGGTGCAGTCGGTGCTGATCGCCAGCGCCTTCTTCGACCCATGGATGCGCACCACGGCAGCATCGCCGCCCGACTTCTGCAGCGTGTCTGCGCCAACCTGCGAATCGTACTGCTCGAAGATCCAGCGACGGTTGGCGAGGTCCGGGCAGCCGATCAGCTTGACCAGATCAGCGCCAAGGTCTGCGCTCTCCGGCACCGAACCCAGCGGCGCGACGTTGGCCCAAGCCTTGTAATCTGCCAGCGACAGGGCAGGGCGGTCATAGAGCGGTGCGTCTTCGGCCAGCGGACCCAGCGGAATGTCGCAGACCGTCTCGCCCTTGAACTTCAGCACCATGTGGCCGGTGTCGGTGACTTCGCCGATCACGGCAAAGTCCAGCTCCCACTTGCGGAAGATAGCCTCGGCCATGGCTTCCTTGCCGGGCTTGAGCACCATGAGCATGCGCTCCTGGCTTTCCGACAGCATCATCTCGTAAGGCGTCATGCCCTCTTCGCGACACGGCACCTTGTCCATGTCGAGAATGATGCCGGCCTTGCCATTGGTCGCCATCTCGACCGATGAGGAGGTGAGGCCAGCCGCGCCCATGTCCTGGATCGCGACGATCGCATCGGTCGCCATCAGCTCGAGGCAGGCTTCGATCAGCAGCTTTTCGGTGAAGGGATCGCCCACCTGCACGGTCGGACGCTTCTCGTCGGACTTCTCGTCGAAGTCGGCGCTGGCCATGGTCGCACCGTGGATGCCATCACGCCCGGTCTTGGAGCCGACGTAGACGATCGGATTGCCGAGGCCGGTTGCCGCCGAATAGAAGATCTTGTCGGTATCGGCCACGCCCACGGTCATCGCGTTGACGAGGATGTTGCCGTCATAGGCCTTGTGGAAGTTGGTCTCGCCGCCCACCGTCGGCACGCCCACGCAGTTGCCATAGCCGCCGATGCCCGCGACGACGCCCTGCACGAGGTGCTTCATCTTCGGATGGTCGGGTCGGCCAAAGCGCAGCGCGTTCATGTTCGCCACTGGGCGCGCGCCCATCGTGAACACGTCGCGCAGGATGCCGCCAACGCCGGTCGCCGCGCCCTGATAGGGTTCGATGTACGAAGGGTGGTTGTGGCTCTCCATCTTGAAGATGGCGGCCTGACCGTCGCCGATGTCGATCACGCCCGCATTCTCGCCAGGACCGCAGATCACCCAAGGCGCCGAAGTCGGCAGCTTCTTGAGATGGATGCGGCTCGACTTGTAGGAGCAATGCTCCGACCACATGACCGAGAAGATGCCGAGCTCGACAAGGTTCGGCTCGCGCCCGAGCGCGTTCAGGACGCGCTGGTACTCTTCCTCGGACAGCCCATGGGCGGCGACGACATCTGGCGTGATTTCGGACATGGCGCGCGCCTTAGCGATGTGGCGCGCCTTAGGCTAGTCCTGTCAGGCGAACTTGAGTGCCACCCATGTCGCGACCGTAGCCGCCACTGTCGTTGCGAAGGTCCCCCAGATCACGTCGATCACCGTCACGTGGACGGGCCACCGCGCCAGCACGGCCTGGCTGGTCAGGTCATAGGTCATGTAGCACATCGCACCGAGGATCGCGGCATTGAGTGCCGTTGCGCCAAGCCCCTGCGAAAGGCCCGGCCGGACCGCGAACCACACCATCCCGGCGAGATACAGCACATAGAACACGACCGCCGGTCCCGCCCGGAACTGCGGCGCCAGCAGATCGCCCAGCGCAGGCCGATAGAGCTTCGACCCGGCCCAGCCCAGCCACACGGCATCCATCGCGCCAAACACCACGGCGGCTGCGACATAGGCGATTACGTATTGCATGGCCTCGGGTCCCCGGCTTGTTGCGGATCGAAGCTTGACCGCGCCCCATGGCCCCGTCAATGCTGCCCCAATGGGAACCGGACCTGACATTGCATCAAATCTCGCTGGCCTCAGCTTCGAAGAGGCGCTGAAGGAACTCGAAACCGTCGTTCGGCGGCTGGAAAGCGGCGATGCCCCGCTGGATGAATCCATCGATCTCTACGCCCGCGGCGATGCCTTGCGAGCGCACTGCCAGGCGCGCCTCGATGCGGCGCAGGCACGGATCGAGGCCATCGTCGCCGACCGTGACGGAAAGCCGCAGGGCCTGCGCCCGTTCGACGAAACCCAGGGTTGATCGGAGCACCCGCCATGGCCGAAACCGGTCTGCTCAAGCCTGCGCTGAAGGCCATCGCCGAAGACATCGACAAGAGCTTCGACCTGCTCCTGCCCGTTCCCGGTGACCCGCGCGACCGGCTGGTCGAGGCCATGCGCTATGCCACCATCGGCGGCGGCAAGCGCGTCCGCCCACTACTGGTCTGCGCAACCGCCTCGTTGTTCGGCGTGTCCCGAGATGCCGCCGTGCGCGTCGGCACCGCGGTCGAGGCGATCCACGTCTATTCGCTGATCCACGACGATCTGCCCTGCATGGACAACGACGCCCTGCGTCACGGCAAGCCCACCGTCCACCTCGCGTTTGACGATGCCGCCGCCGTCCTCGCAGGCGATGCGCTCCACGATTTCGCGTTCGAGGTCCTGTCCGATCCCGCCACCAGCGGCGATCCGTTCACCCGCATCGAACTGATCCGGACGCTCGCCACCGCCAGCGGCATGAACGGCATGTGCGGCGGGCAGATGATGGACATCGTCGCCGAGACCTCCAGCTTCGATCTCCCCACCGTCACCCGCCTGCAGCAGCTCAAGACCGGCGCGCTCCTGTCGGCCTCGGTGGAAATGGGCGCAATCCTCGGCAAGGTGCCGCCCGAAGGCCGCACGCACTTGCGGGGCTACGCCCGCGACATCGGCCTCGCCTTCCAGATCGCCGACGACCTGCTCGATGCCGAGGGCGACGAAGCCGCCGCCGGCAAGGCGCTCCGCAAGGACGAGGCCCAGGGCAAGGAAACCTTCCTGTCGCTGCTCGGTGCCGAACGCGCCCGCGAACAGGCCCGCATTCTGGTTGATCAAGCGATCGAGTTTCTGGCGAGCTACGGCCCCGAAGCCGATCTCCTGCGCGAACTGGCGCGCTTCATTGTCGAGAGGAATCACTGATGGTGCAGCGCATCGGCGTCTATCCGGGCACGTTCGACCCGATCACGCTAGGCCACCTCGACATCATCCGGCGCGGCGCCAAGCTGGTCGACAAGCTGATCATCGGCGTCACCACCAATCCGTCGAAGAACCCGATGTTCACGCCGGAAGAGCGCATGGCCATGGTCACCCGCGAAGTGGCCGAGCAGGGCATCGACAACGTCGAGGTCGTCGGCTTCAACGCCTTGCTGATGAAGTTCGCCCGCGCCCAGGGCGCCTCGGTGATCGTGCGCGGCCTGCGCGCGGTGGCTGACTTCGAATACGAATACCAGATGGCCGGCATGAACCAGCAGCTCGATTCGGAAATCGAGACCGTGTTCCTTATGGCCGACGTCAGCCTGCAGCCGATCGCCTCGAAGCTCGTCAAGGAAATCGCGCTGTTCGGTGGCGAGATTGCCGATTTCGTGACCCCGACCATCCGTGACGAGGTCGTTGCCCGGGTAGAGCAGCGCGGTCGCCTCGGCGACTACTGACCCGTCTTCTTTCCAGACATAGAACGGCAATCGTTCATTGCAGGGACAGCGCGAGAAGCCTATCGGCGCTGCAGACTATCCGGAGTTCGACTGTTCCATGGTTTCGCGCTTTCTCACCGCACTCGCGCTTGGCGCTGCCCTGATTGCCTCGCCTGCCATGGCCAAGGACAAGCAGGAAGAAGCTGCCGCGCCCGCGCCAAAGCCCCTGAACTATGTCGTCAACGCCGATCAGACAGTTGACCGCGAGAACATCGTCTATCTCGATCTGTCGAACGGTGGCCGCGTCGCCATCCGCCTTATGCCCGAATGGGCGCCCAATCACGTCGAGCGGATCAAGACTCTGGTGCGTCAGGGCTTCTACAACGGCATCATCTTTCACCGCGTGATCGATGGGTTCATGGCGCAGACTGGTGACCCGACCGGTACCGGGCAGGGCGGTTCACCGCTCCCGGATCTCACGGCTGAATTCAACGCGATCCCGCACGTCCGCGGCTCGGTCTCGATGGCCCGCACGAACGAGCCGAACACGGCCAACAGCCAGTTCTTCATCGTGTTCTATCCGCGCTTCGCGCTGGATCACAAGTACACGAACTTCGGCCGCGTGATCGCCGGGATGGACTACGTTGACGCGATCGTGCGTGGCGAACCGCCGCAGAACCCGACCAGGATCGTCCAGGCATCGATTGCCGCTGACAACAAGGCAGCCCCGGCGCCCGTCGCGCCAGCAGCGCCTGCCGCAATCACGGCCGACATGCTCAGCAATTCTAAGTCAAACTAAGGGGTCTCGAATCCTCGCCCGATTGCGGCTAGGGCGCGCCCATGCGCGTTGACCTTTTCGACTTCGAACTGCCTCAGGAAAACATTGCCCTGCGTCCGGCTCGGCCTCGCGATTCCGCGCGGTTGCTTGGCGTGGGGGCGGAAGGCGCGTTCAGGGACCTGACCGTGCTCGACCTGCCGTCGTTGCTCAACCCCGGCGACGTGCTGGTGTTCAACGATACGCGCGTCATTCCCGCCCAACTCGAAGGTCAGCGTGGCGAAGCCCGTATCGGCGCCACCCTCCACAAGCGCATTGACCTGCGCCGTTGGCAGGCTTTCGTCCGCAACGGCAAGCGCCTGCGCGAGGGCGACGAGATCCGCTTCGGCGCTGGCGTCACCGCTCACGCCGAAAGCCGCTTTGCCGATGGCAGCTGGACCCTGTTCTTCCCCGGCGAAGAGCCGGTCGAAGTCCTGCTCGAGCGGGCAGGGCAGATGCCGTTGCCGCCCTACATCGCAGGCAAGCGACCGACGGACGAGCAGGATCGTGAAGACTACCAGACCATGTTCGCGGCCAAGGACGGGGCCGTCGCCGCCCCCACCGCCGCGCTCCACTTCACCCCGCGCCTGATGGAAGCGATTGCGGCCCGAGGCATCTGCACCGAAACCCTCACCCTGCACGTGGGCGCCGGTACGTTCCTGCCGGTGAAGGCCGACGACACCGCGGATCACCAGATGCACGCCGAATGGGGCACGATCGACGCCGCCACGGCAGATCGCCTCAATGCGGCGCGCGCGGCGGGAAATCGCGTGATCGCCGTCGGCACCACCTCACTCCGCCTGCTCGAAAGCGCAGCGGGCGAGGACAAGGTCATCCGCCCGTTTGAAGGCGACACCTCGATCTTCATCACCCCCGGCTACACCTTCCGCGCCATCGACGGGCTGATGACCAACTTCCACCTGCCCAAATCTACGCTGTTCATGCTGGTCAGCGCGCTGATGGGGCTGGATCGGATGCAGGCGGCCTATGCCCACGCCATCGCGCATGGCTACCGCTTCTACAGCTATGGCGATTCCAGCTTGCTGCTGCCTGCGTGAACAAGCCTGCCGGTTTTCAGACGGGCTGATCTTCCTCCCGCTGAAATCTGAACTCCAGTATCTCGCTTTCGAAGGAGATGGCCCTGCAACGCCTCCGAAAGTCGAGCAGCCCTTCGCCGGTCTTGCCGTCATGCAGGTGGGGATAGAACGAGCCCAGAATCACCCGGCCATTCGGGTTCCGCTCCCACGCATCCTTGAAGGCCTGGATCGTCAGCCACCACGCCGGGCTGGGCTGCATATGCGTTGCCGCCCCGGCGGCGTAGTAGCGATCACTGCCGAAATCGACATGGTATTGCGTTGCCAGCGCCTCGCTCCCTGATGCGGCAGTGAACATCACGGTCGAGGTCCGCAGCGTAGCCGTGGACAGGATGAGGCTCAGAACCTGTCGCAACTCGGCCAGCCGACGCCCCTTGCGGTGTGGCTGGCGATGCAACTGCAGGACAAATCGTCCGATTGCCCGCCAGATGCCGCGGCCAGACGTGGCGACGAGTTCGAGATCGTGCCTTGTCTCGGCACGGCGGCATTCGTTGCGGATGCCCGGCTTGAGGTCGTAGAGATACTCGTTCCAGCTCCCATACCGGCTGAAATCCACGGCCTGGACCGCGTAAGGCTTCGCATCGGTAATGCTCACGCCCGAGACAAGACCAAGCTCTGACGCTCTGCTAGGTGAGACCGAACTTGATGGGCCATAGCGATAGGTGCCGCTGCCAATGTGCTCCAGCACCGCAGACAACGCAGGCGCCCACCACATTTCCTGTCCCGGAAACAGCAGCAGCCTCTCGCGCAAGGTGTGAATATTGTCGCGGGAATGCACGATGCACAGCCCCGCTTCCTGTCCGCTCGCCAGCAGCTTCAGCACGCGGACCTTGGCGCCACGCGCCCGCTGCGACCGGCGCCAGATGGACAGGCGCCGATGTGCTAGCAGGTAACTCCCTCTCGCCGACTGGATGGCCGTGTCCCACTCCGTGGCGGAGACTGCACCCCAGTCGATCTCTTCAACCCTGAAACTGGGCGCATTGCGGGGCAGGGCGCTCATCGTGCCATAGCCCTGCGCAAGCCGTTCCGGTACAGGCGTGACAGCCATCGCCTGACGTCCCTCATGTAGAGTTTTGGTAAAGCCATCAAGCCAGGGACGCTATTGGCGAACGTAACGGTGAAGCTTGGGGCAAACTCGTCGATCCATCGCATCTTGTAGGGATCATGGGTGATCCGGAAGTCGAAATCGCAGCCTTGCTCGATAGCGCGCGCAACGCACAGGCCGGTCAGGACGTGTCCGGGCGAATGCTGTGCGTAAACAGGATCGTATGCGGTCACCATGTAGTCGTGGACCTTGCCTTCCAGGCACAATCCACCAGCCACCAGCCGAGCGCCTTTCCAGATCGCATGTCCCGCCAGTCCCGTCTGCGGATCGGCCATCGCGGCCTTGGCGAACCGGCGTGCCTGCGGAGTCTGCAGCCAGGAACTCCGCGCCGTCCGTTCCGAGAGCCACTGACACTTCAGTTCGAACAACTGGTCCACGAAATCGTCGATCTCGGCGAGTTCGACCTTGCCGAAACGCACGTCCCCAAGCGCGGCCAAGCGGCGTTTCTGCCAGCGCCAGCCCTGTCGGAAGCTTCGCGTTCTGCCGGCAAGCCACCGGTCCCACGAACCAGCCTCGCTGCATCGCGCTACCGGTGAGAGAACAAGCGCAGCGTGCGCCCGCCAGCCCTTCGCCGCCCGCACCAACGGCGATTCCGGACTGACATTGGTGGCATGAAGGACATCGCAAAGCCCACGCGCCGTCTTCAGCATCGCAGTGATGGCGGCATCATCGCAAGCCAGAGGCCCGGCATACTCCTCCGACGAGCCGTTGCCGACATGCCGTGCGATCTTGCGCCCGCTTTCGTTCACCAGCCACATGGGCCAGATGCCGCAGAGTTTACCCTCTTTCCGTGCTGTCACGAACGCTGGCGAGGCGTTTTCCGGCAAGGCGAGCGAGAGGGCCAGCAGACAATAAGCGGGGCTCGTCGACTGCAATCCGCTGCCATGCCTTGCGTGCAATTCTTCCCATTCTGCCCGGATTCCAGGCAGCATGGATGGTTCGCGAAGAACAGTTACATCCAAGGCGCAGCCCCCCGCCGCATTGCCCAGCCACGTTTCTCGTTGTGAGAAATGTTTTGTCGCTGTCAAGCAACGGCTTGTCGTTTTTGTGGCTGCCCTTCCTGTCTCGACTGCTTCGTTCGCATGCCTGCCACAAAGCGCAGTTTGCGGTCCTCTCCGGTCCATTAGCCTGCAAGCAGAGAATACGGGAGGATAGCATGATTCCGGCACACGTTCCGGCCGACCGCGTGGTCGATTTCGATATCTTCAATCCGCCGGGCGTGGAGAGCGATTACTTCGCGGCGTGGAAGACTTTGCTGGACGGTCCCGGTCTGGTGTGGACCACGGCCAACGGCGGCCACTGGATCGCGGCGCGCGGAGACGTTGTACGCGAGCTGTGGGGCGATGCCGAAAGGCTGTCCAATCAATGCCTTGCGGTGACGCCAGGGCTGGGGGAAGTCATGCAGTTCATCCCGCTGCAGGAGGACGGAGCGGCACACAAGGCCTATCGCACCCCGGTGATGAAAGGCCTCGCCTCCCGCTTCGTCGTCGCGCTCGAACCCAAGGTGCGCGAAGTGGCCCGTGAACTCATCCAAGGCCTGCGTCCGCGCGGAAAGTGCGATTTCGTCAGCGATTTCGCCGAAATCCTGCCCCTGAACATTTTCCTCACCCTGATCGACGTCCCTCTCGAAGACCGCCCGCGCCTGCGCCAGCTCGGCGTCCAGCTCACGCGCCCCGACGGATCGATGACGGTGGAGCAGCTGAAGCAGGCCGCCGACGACTACCTCTGGCCCTTCATCGAGAAGCGCATGGCTCAGCCCGGCGACGACCTGTTCAGCCGCATCCTGTCCGAACCGGTCGACGGCAGGCCGTGGACCGTGGACGAGGCGCGGCGCATGTGTCGCAATCTTCTGTTCGGTGGACTCGACACAGTCGCTGCGATGATCGGGATGGTTGCGTTCCATCTGGCAAGGCATCCCGAGGACCAGAAATGGATGCGCGATCACCCCGGAGAGTTGCCCGGAGTTGCCGATGAGTTGATGCGGAGATACCCGACAGTTGCCGTGAGTCGCAATGCAGTTGGAGATATCCGGATTGACGGCGTCACCATCCGGACAGAGGACCTCGTCTACCTCCCCAGCGTGCTCCATAACCTTGATCCGAAAAGCTTTTCCGCGCCGGAGGAGGTCCGTTTCGACCGTGGCATGGCCCCGATCCGCCACACCACGATGGGCGTCGGCGCCCACCGCTGCGTCGGCGCAGGCCTTGCGCGGATGGAAGTGATTGTATTCCTTGAAGAATGGCTCGCGGGCATGCCCGAGGTCAGGCTCGATCCGAACAAGCCGGTCACCATGAAGGGCGGCAACGTCGGTGCCTGCACCGCGATCCCGCTGGTCTGGAATCCCTAGGAAAACCAACCCCATACAAGGCGAGCCGTAAGTCCGATGCTGACCACCACCAGCAGCGGACGGATAACCTTCGCGCCGAATTTCGTGGCGTAGTGCGAGCCAATCCACGCCCCGGTCATCGCGCCAGCGCCCATGCATAGGCCGAGGATCCACATCGCCTGCCCGCCGATGCTGAACACGATCACACTGGCTATGTTGCTGGTGACGTTGAGGAATTTCGTAAGCCCAGTCGCGCGTGTCAGTCCCATGCCGCGCAAGCCGACCAGCGTCGTCGCGAAGAACTGCCCGGCGCCGGGGCCGAAGAATCCATCGTAGAACGCAACGCCCGCCCCCACCGGCATGTAGCCGCGTTCTGACAGATGTCCCTTGCGATCTTCGTCGGTCATGCCGGGCGAGAAGACGGTGTAGAGGGCTACTGAAATCAGCAATACAGGCACGACCAGCTTGAGGACATCGGCGCTAAGGTGCTGAATCGCCAATGATCCTGCCATCGCTCCGGCAAAGACCAGTGCCGCGGTCGGTGCGCTCTTGCGGAAGCTGAACAGGCCCGCCTTGTGGTAACGCCACGTCGCCATCGAAGTGCCGCACATCGACTGGATCTTGTTGGTGCCGAGCACGACATGCGGGGGCAGGGGGGTGGACAGCAGCACCGGCATCATCACCAGCCCGCCGCCGCCCGCCACGGCGTCGATGAAGCCCGAGAGCACCGCAACGCACGTCAGCGCCGGATAGAACCAGAGGTCGAGGTGGGCGGGTTCAAGCAACAGCAGGTCTGGCATTTGCGCGCTTTGGCGATTGCGCCTAAGGGCCGCAACACTCTTTTTGCCGAGATTGCCGCACGATGACCCGCTTTGCCTTCGATATCCACGCCACCGACGGAAAGGCGCGCATCGGGACTATCCGCATGATGCGCGGCGACATTCGCACGCCCGCGTTCATGCCGGTCGGCACCGCTGCGACGGTCAAGGCAATGAAGATGGAAGACGTCCGCGCCAGCGGGGCCGACATCATCCTCGGCAACACCTACCACCTGATGCTGCGCCCCGGAGCCGAACGCGTTGCGCGGCTTGGCGGTTTGCACAAGTTCGGCGGGTGGGATCGCCCGATACTGACCGACAGCGGCGGGTATCAGGTGATGAGCCTTTCGGACCTGCGCAAGATCACCGAGGAGGGCGTGACCTTTGCCAGCCACCTCGACGGATCGCGCCATCTGCTGAGCCCGGAACGTTCGATGGAGATCCAGCGGCTGCTGGGCTCCGACATCGTCATGTGCTTCGACGAGTGCCCCCGCGCCGATCAGCCACGCGATGTCATTGCCAGGTCGATGGAAATGTCGATGCGCTGGGCAAGGCGCAGCCGCGACGCTTTTGATGCTGGTGGCGAACATGCCGAACGTGCGGCGCTGTTTGGCATCCAGCAAGGTGCGCTCGATGAAGGCCTGCGCAAATACAGTGCCGATGCTCTGACCGACATCGGTTTTGATGGTTACGCCATCGGCGGCCTGGCCGTGGGCGAGGGGCAAGAGGCGATGTTCGCGACCCTCGACTTTGCGCCGCAGCAGCTGCCGGCTGACCGTCCGCGCTACCTCATGGGTGTCGGCAAGCCGGACGACTTGGTGGGAGCGGTCGAGCGCGGCGTCGACATGTTCGACTGTGTGCTGCCCACACGTTCTGGGCGAAACGGGCAGGCGTTCACCTGGAATGGTCCGCTCAACATGCGCAACGCGAAGCATGCCGAAGACACTTGTCCGCTTGACGAGCGTTGCCCATGCCCGACCTGCACGAAGTACAGCCGCGCCTACCTGCATCATCTGCACAAGTCGGGTGAGATGCTCGGTGCGATGTTGCTGACGGAACACAACCTGTGGTTCTATCAGCAGCTGATGGCAGGCATGCGGGCGGCAATCGCCGAAGGACGCTTCGCTGCCTTTGCTGCAGATTTCCGGCGGAACTATTTCGCGCGCTAGGCGGCGATACCCTCTGACCCTTCATGCATGATGGGGTCATGCGTCTCAAGCCGCGTGTCCCTGTACGCGTAGAACTCGCCAGTACGCTCATCCAGAAAGCCTGCGCCGATGGCGAAGGCCTGCTTCTGTGCCGTAAGCAGGTCCGGATACCATTTGCCGATGCGATGTGGGGTGACGAAACGATAGAGAGGCATGCCTCTCCAATGGCCAGAACCCTTGCGGGTTCCCCGCAGATCCGCAAATTTCAGCCGCGAAACGACACGTAACATCCTGTTTGCAAATATGAAAAAGGCGGAGCTTGCGCCCCGCCTCTTCCGTGTTTCGCAGTGGTTGGAAAACCGATCAGCGCGAGTAGAATTCGACGACCAGGTTCGGTTCCATCTTCACCGGATAAGGCACTTCGTCCAGCGTCGGAACGCGGGTGAAGGTGGCCTTGTCGCCTTCGGCGGCGACGTAGTCGGGAACTTCACGCTCGGGCAGCGACTGCGCTTCGGCGATGAGGGCCATTTCCTTGGCCTTCTTGCCGAGGCTGATCACGTCGCCGGGGCGAACGCGACGCGAAGCGATGTTGCACTTCACGCCATTGACGTAGATGTGACCGTGCGAAACGACCTGACGGGCCGAGAAGATGGTCGGCGCGAACTTGGCGCGATACACGACCATGTCGAGGCGCTGTTCGAGCAGGCCGATCAGGTTCTGACCGGTGTCGCCCTTCATCTTCGACGCTTCCTGGTAGGTGCGCTTGAACTGCTTCTCGGTCACGTCGCCGTAGTAGCCCTTGAGCTTCTGCTTTGCGCGGAGCTGGATGCCGAAGTCCGAGACCTTGCTCTTGCGGCGCTGGCCGTGCTGGCCGGGGCCATACGAGCGGCGGTTCACCGACGACTTGGGACGGCCCCAGATGTTCTCGCCAAGACGGCGGTCAATTTTGTACTTGGATGCCTTGCGCTTGGACATGCGCTGCCTTTCAATCTGCATTGCACCGGCAATGCGCCGATGCTTCAAGTCCCGGACACGCACCACTTTGCCGATTGCGAAGTGCGGCCACCGCTTCACCGGGAGTGCAGGGCCAATTGCGAAGCTCGGCCAAGAACAGAGAATTAGGGCTTTGTCAAGGGCACCAGCCATAGACAGGGCGGCGAATCTGGAGTGCAATCGAGAATGATGCACGAGAGGCCGCCTCGTCCCGACCAGTCACAACCGTTGGAAAGCGTTTCCGACGGGGTGGAGTCGATCGACCTGCAGATACTTTCCCTTTTGTCACAACGGTTTGGTTTGGCTGCCGAAGCTGGTGGTGCGACAGCGGCTTCGGATGATCAGCGCAAGATGCAGCTTTCGCTGATTCGCAGGCGTGCTTTTGAACTCGGCATTCCGGTCGCCCTCGTCACGGATTTCTGGGACCGCCTGATGGATGCCTCGGAAGCCATCCAGGCACAACGAAGCAATCGCGCGATCAACGACTGAAGTCAGTTGCGCGGTTCGTCGCCTGGCTTCGAGCCTTCCTTGCGGCGAAGTGCGCTCAGCACGCCCCGCATCGTCCGCACCTCGAGATGGTTCCAGCCGGGCTTGGTCAGCATCGTGCGCAAGGTGCGGCGGGTTGCTGCAGCGCGAGCTTCGGGTTCGAAGTAGCCGCGCGGCTCCAGCATGGTGCACAGCTGTTCGAACATGCCCTCGAACTCCTCCTGCGGGGCAGGGGGCAGCATGTCCTCGACCGTGGGTTGCACGAGATCGACGTGCTTGGACCATTCGTAAGCGCACAGGATCACGGCTTGGGCGAGGTTCAGCGAACCGAACTCGGGGTTGATCGGCACGGTGATGATGGCGCGGGCAAGCGCGACGTCGTCGGTCTCGAGGCCGGAGCGTTCGGGGCCGAAGATGATCGCGCTGCGGCCCGGCGCTGCGATGACGTCCTTCGCGGCCTGTTCCGGGGTCAGCACCGGCTTGGTAACGCCCCGCTTGCGCACGGTCGTGGCGTAGACGTGGGAGCAATCGCTGACCGCCTCAGCCAGCGTTTCAAAGACTTGTGCGTTCTCAAGCACCCTGTCGGCACCAGCGGCGGCTGGGCCTGCTGACGGGTTGGGCCAGCCATCGCGCGGAGAAACCAGCCGCATTTCGACGAGCCCGAAGTTCAGCATGGCGCGCGCGGCCTTGCCGATATTCTCGCCCAGCTGTGGACGGACCAGCACGATGACCGGTTGACGCTGCTCGGCTTCACTCATGATCAGGTGCGCCCACTCACTTCCTGAACGCTCGAGGCGAATTCCTCGAAGTCGCGCGCCTCGGTGAAGTCGCGATAGACGCTGGCGAAGCGGATGTAGGCGACGCTGTCGAGCTGGCGCAGCCCTTCCATCACCATTTCGCCGATCATCTTGGACGGAACTTCGGCGTCGCCCATCGTCTCGATCTGGCGCTGGATGCCCGAAACGAGCTGATCGAGCCGTTCTTGCGTCACCGGGCGCTTGCGGCAGGCGAGCGAGACCGATTGTTCGATCTTGGAACGGTCAAACGGCTCGCGCCGCTCTCCGCTCTTGACCACGACGACCTCGCGCAACTGCACGCGCTCGAACGTGGTGAACCGCGCCCCGCAGCCTTCGCACTGGCGGCGCCGGCGGATCGAGGTGTTGTCCTCGCTCGGCCGGCTGTCCTTTACCTGGCTGTCATCGTGGGCGCAGAACGGGCATCTCATGCGATCAGCGCTTGATCCGCTGCCAGAAGGCGAAGCCTGCGCCGACGGCGAGGCCGAGGGGGAGTGAAACGACCGGGAGGAGCGCACCGGCGACGGCACCGATCGCCGCACCGGTCAGCACCGGCTTGGTCGATGGGTGGGCCATGCCCTGCTTGGCCATGCCGGAGATTTCCTCCTTGGCGCGGGCGGCGAGATCGTCCTGGTCGTTCATAGGCTTACAGCTCCGGATAGATCGGGAACTGCGCGCAAAGCTCCGCCACGCGATCGCGCACGCGCTGTTCGACCTGACCATCGCCCTCTTCACCGTTGCGTGCAAGACCGTCGACCACTTCGACGATCAGCTTGCCGATGGTGCGGAACTCTTCCTCGCGGAAACCGCGGGTGGTGCCCGCCGGCGTGCCGAGGCGAATGCCCGAGGTGACGAAGGGCGAGCGCTTGTCGAACGGCACGCCGTTCTTGTTGCAGGTGAGCCAGGCGCGATCGAGACCCTTTTCGGCAGCCTTGCCGGTGACGTCCTTGGGCGTCAGGTCGACCAGCATCAGGTGGTTGTCGGTCCCGCCCGAAACGATGCCGAGACCTGCGTCCTTGATGCTTTCGGCCAGAGCCTTGGCATTGCTGACGATCTGGTGGGCATAGGCCTTGAATTCCGGACGCAGCGCCTCGCCGAAGGCGACAGCCTTGCCGGCGATGACGTGGACCAGCGGGCCGCCCTGCATGCCGGGGAACACGGCGGTGTTGAACTTCTTGGCGAGATCCTCGTCATTCGTCAGGATCACGCCCGAACGCGGACCGCGCAGCGACTTGTGCGTGGTGGTGGTGACCACGTGGGCGTGCGGGAACGGCGAGGGGTGCGCGCCACCGGCGACGAGGCCGGAGATGTGCGACATGTCGACCAGCAGCCACGCACCGATTTCATCGGCAATGGCGCGGAAGGCAGCCCAGTCCCAGGTGCGCGAATAGGCGGTGCCACCGGCGATGATCAGCTTGGGCTTGTGCTCGCGGGCGAGGCGGGCAACCTCGTCCATGTCGATCAGGTGATCGTCCGGGCGCACGCCATAGGGGATCACGTTGAACCACTTGCCGCTCATGTTGACCGGCGAACCGTGGGTGAGGTGGCCGCCCGAGTTGAGGTCAAGGCCCATGAAGCTGTCGCCCGGCTGAAGCAGGGCGAGGAACACGGCCTGGTTCATCTGGCTGCCCGAGTTGGGCTGGACGTTGGCGAAGTTGCAGCCGAACAGCTTCTTGGCGCGCTCGATCGCAAGATTCTCGACGATGTCGGCGTACTCGCAGCCACCGTAGTAGCGCTTGCCCGGGTAGCCTTCGGCATACTTGTTGGTGAAGACCGAGCCGGTCGCCTCGAGCACGGCGCGGCTGGTGATGTTTTCCGAAGCGATCAATTCGATCTTGGTCTGCTGGCGGTGCAGTTCGCCCTTGATCGCGGCGAAGACCTCAGCATCTGCCGTCTCGAGATGCTCGGTAAAGAAGCCGGCTTTACGGATTTCCGGCGCTGTCGTGGCGGTGGTCATCTCTGTGGCTCCTTCAGATTGCGGGGTTGGAAAGCTTTTCGACGCGGCCAGCATGGCGGCCACCGCCGAATTCGGTGGAGAGGAAAGCATCGAGGCAGGCCTTGGCCATGTCCACGCCAGTCAGGCGTGCGCCCATGGCGATGACGTTGGCATCGTTGTGCTCGCGGGCGAGAGCGGCTGAAAGCGGCTCGGAAACCAGGGCGCAGCGGCAGGCCGGTTCGCGGTTGACGGCAATCGAGATGCCGATGCCGGAGCCGCACAGCGCGACCCCGCGCTCCGCGATGCCTTCCGCGATGACCGACGCAAGTTTGTAGCCGTAGTCGGGATAGTCCACCCGGTCGGCGGTCTCAGGTCCAAGATCGGCAACTTCGTGGCCGAGGCCGATCAGGTACTCGCTCAACTCGGCCTTGAGGTCGACGGCGGCATGATCGGAAGCGATGGCGATACGCATGGGGATCGTTACTCGACAGCGGTATTCGGGGATTCGTTGGCGCGCCTTTAGGCTCTTGCAGCGCAACAAGCCACCGCAAATCGCGGGGGGAAATCTGCCCGATGGGGCTCATCCTAACAGGTGGGAGCTTCGTGCCGGTTGCGGGCGGCGCTCCGTGCGCCTAGAGCCGCCAAATTCGGGATCGGACAGGGTTGGCGGAATGCGCGGGGAACATGTGCTCATAGCAGGCGGCGGCATCGGCGGGCTGACGCTTGCACTGACGTTGCACCAGATCGGCGTCACCTGCACGGTGTTCGAATCCGT
Organism: Novosphingobium jiangmenense; assembly: GCF_015694345.1. Classification (GTDB taxonomy): domain Bacteria; phylum Pseudomonadota; class Alphaproteobacteria; order Sphingomonadales; family Sphingomonadaceae; genus Novosphingobium; species Novosphingobium jiangmenense. The sequence continues at coordinate 366,819 of NZ_JADQDC010000002.1, read as the reverse complement.
GCGCGAACTGAAGCCGTTGGGCGTCGGCATCAACCTGCAACCCAACGCGGTGCGCGAACTCGAGGACCTCGGGATCGGCGAGGCGGAGATGGACGCGGTCGGTATTCCCGCGCGTGAATGGGCGCTGGTTGGGCTCAATGGTCGCGAAATCTATTCGGAGCCGCGCGGCAAGCTCGCCGGCTATAACTGGCACCAGTATGCCGTGCACCGTGGCGAGTTCCACATGATGCTCTACCGCAAGGTTATCGAACGGCTGGGCGAGCATGCGGTGCGGCTGGGCAGCAAGGTGACCGGCTATCGCAAGGCGAGTGATGGCGGCGTCACCGCATTCGTCGAAGATCGATCCGGGTCGGTCGAAGAAGTGAACGGGACGCTGCTGTTCGGTGCAGATGGCATCCACTCCTCGATCCGCGCGCAGATGCATCCGGATCAGCCCCCGATCCACTGGGGCGGCACGATCATGTGGCGTGGAACGGCCAAGGGGGTGCCGATTCGCTCTGGTTCGTCGTTCGTCGGCCTCGGCACGAGTCGGCATCGCGTGGTGATCTACCCGATCTCGCACCCGGACGCCGATGGCCTGTCCGACATCAACTGGATCGCCGAACAGACCTTTGACACCAGTCACGATTGGTCGAAGTCCGGCTGGTTCCGCCCGGTCGGGCTGGCCGAGTTCGCGCACGAGTTCGACGGCTTTGTCTACGACTGGCTCGATCTGCCTGCGCTCTTGGCGAAATCGGACGTGGCCTACGAGAACCCCATGATCGACCGCGATCCCCTGCCGACTTGGGTCGATGGACCGGTTGCACTGATGGGGGATGCGGCGCATCCGATGTACCCCACGGGATCCAACGGCGCGTCCCAGGCGATCGTCGATGCACGGCAGATCGGGCGGATCATGATCGAGCAGGGTGTCGCAGCCGAGGCACTGGCGCAGTTCGACGCAGAGTTCTGCGGCCCCATTGGCCAGGTCGCCATGCGCAATCGCGGGGCAGGGCCATTCGGTCTGCTCAACATGGTCGACGAGCGTTGCGGCGGACAGTTCGAGAACATCGACGATGTCATACCGGCAGCCGAGCGCAGCGCCTTCATGCTGGCCTATCAGCAGGCAGCGGGTTTTGCGAAAGACAAGCTGAACGCCGCCCCCCGGACGATACCTGAAGGCGCAAAAGTAGCGCGGGTGCCTGCGTGACGATTTCGCTGAGCCACGCAACCGACCTCGTTGTCGAACTCTCGCGCCCGCATGAGATGGGCGATTGTCCGCCCGGCGTGCGCCGGATCATTCCGATCGTGGGCGGCAGTGCCAGTGGGCCGCTGCTGTCGGGCCGGATCTTGCCGATAGGCGCGGACTGGCAAACTGTCTCGACCGACGGGATCGCTGACCTCGACGCGCGCTATGCTATCGAGACCGCCGAGGGCGCTGTGATCGAAGTGATCAGCCAGGGCATCCGCCATGCCTCGGCAGACGTTCACGCGCGCATCGCGGCGGGTGAACAGGTCGGTCCTCGCGAATACTATATGCGCACAGCCATCCGGCTGGAAAGCGGCCATCCGGAATACCGCTGGGTAAACCGCGCGCTGTTCCTTGCCCATGGCGGCAAGGTTGCGAACACGGTCCGCCTTTCGGTTTATAGGGTCGATTGAGCGAAGTTCTCAGCTACCTGACGACGGCTTGGGCGGATTCTTCGCAAAATATGCCGTAAGATCGCGGACGATCGCATCGCGCATCTTGTCGATCGTGGGCATGAGCTCGCGCATGTAGGCTTCGTTCGCGGCCCGGAAGCTCGGATCGCTCAGGACGGCGGAATTGCGCAGGAAGAAATGCTGGCCTGCTGGCGTGTCCGCAAAAGCCTTGAGTTCGGTGAGTTCGGCAAGGGAGAACTCACGCGAATAGGCTTGCGCCATGGCATCCATCAGCGCTGGAATGTGCCCGTTCAGAATGGTCTTGCTTTCGCCAATGAAGCTGTCGACCTTTGCGTTCACCAGCTTTTCTGCGCCGGGATCGTTCTTCAGCGATGACAACATGGTCGAACGCATCTGCACGAGCATCGCGTCAATGGCGTTGCTGAAGATCGCTTCGCGTTTGTCGACCGGATAGCCAGTGGCGATGATCTGCCGCGCTACCTCCAGCTTCGCAGGATCAAGCGCGTCGGATGGTGGCGCTGTGGATGCTGCCGGCTCGGCAGCCGTGGCGGCAGGAACGACAATGGCCGACAGCATTACGCTGCCGGCCATTGCGAAGGTCTTGAACAAGGTCATTCGTGTTCGCTTGCTCACTGATCCAGGAACGAGCGCATCTTGCGCGAGCGTGACGGGTGCTTGAGCTTGCGCAGCGCCTTGGCTTCGATCTGACGGATGCGTTCGCGGGTCACCGAGAACTGCTGGCCGACTTCTTCCAGCGTGTGATCGGTGTTCATGCCGATGCCGAAGCGCATGCGCAGCACGCGTTCCTCGCGCGGGGTGAGGCTGGCAAGGACGCGGGTGACCGTTTCCTTGAGGTTTGCCTGGATTGCCGCGTCCACCGGGATGATCGCGTTCTTGTCCTCGATGAAATCGCCGAGGTGCGAATCTTCCTCGTCGCCAATCGGCGTTTCCAGAGAGATCGGTTCCTTGGCGATCTTCATCACCTTGCGAACCTTCTCGAGCGGCATCGACAGACGCTCGGCCATTTCCTCGGGCGTCGGCTCGCGGCCCTGCTCGTGCAGGAACTGGCGGCTGGTGCGGACCAGCTTGTTGATCGTCTCAATCATGTGGACCGGGATGCGGATCGTGCGGGCCTGGTCCGCGATCGAGCGCGTGATCGCCTGCCTGATCCACCAGGTGGCATAGGTCGAGAACTTGTAGCCGCGGCGGTACTCGAACTTGTCGACCGCCTTCATCAGGCCGATGTTGCCTTCCTGAATGAGGTCGAGGAATTGAAGCCCACGGTTGGTGTACTTCTTGGCGATCGAGATCACGAGGCGCAGGTTTGCCTCGACCATTTCCTTCTTGGCGATGCGCGCCTCGCGTTCGCCCTTCTGGACCATGTTGACGATGCGGCGGAATTCGCCGAGCGACATGCCGGTTGCAGCGGCAATGTCAGCGATTTCGGCGCGGATGCGCTCGACCGGAGTGGCCTCGTTCGCGGCAAACGCAGCCCACTTCTTGTCGCGACCGGCCAGCGCCTGCAGCCAGCCGTCGTCGAGCTCGTGCCCGACGTACATGTCGAGGAAGTCCTTGCGCGGCACCTTGTGGCGCTCGGCCAGGCGCAGCATCTGGCCGCCAAGCGTCGTCAGGCGGCGGTTGAAAGCGTAGAGGTTGTCGACGAGGTATTCGATCTTCGATGCGTGGAACTGCACTGATTCCACTTGCGCGGTCAGGTCTTCGCGCAGCTTCTGGTACTGCGTTTCCTTGGCGGCAGGGAAATCGTTGCCATTGCCAAGGGCATCGAGGCGTTCGGCCTGAATCTTTTCGAAGGCGCGGAACAGCGAGGTGATTTCAGCGAATCGCTCAAGGGCGGCAGGCTTGAGCTGTGCTTCCATCTGGGCGAGGCTGAGGGTGTTGTCCTCTTCCTCTTCCTCGGCCGGCCGGGCGCGGCGCTCACGCAGTTCGTCGTCCTCGTCGTCGGAGGCTTCCTCCTCCTCGACGTCTTCCTCTTCCTTGAAGGTAGGGCCGGCGGTCGCCTCGCTGATTTCGGGCTCGGCTTCCTCGCCGTCTTCGGACAGGTTCTCGGGCTGCGGTTCCTTGGAAAGCATCGCGTCGAGATCGAGAATCTCGCGCAGTTGCATCTCCCCGGCATTCAGCGCGTCGGACCACTGGATGATTGCGTGGAAGGTGATCGGGCTTTCGCATAGCCCCATGATCATTGTGTCGCGACCGGCTTCGATGCGCTTGGCGATGGCGATTTCGCCCTCGCGGCTGAGCAGTTCGACCGCGCCCATCTCGCGCAGGTACATGCGCACAGGATCGTCGGTGCGCTCAACCGTTTCCTTGCGCTTGATGACGTCGGGGCGATCCTCGACGGTTTCGGCCTCGTCAAGCTCGTCGTCCTGCGCACGCTCTTCGGGATCGACCGCGTCCTCGTCACTCTCGACGATGTTGACGCCCATTTCCGAGATCGCGGCCATGATGTCCTCGATCTGCTCGGAAGACATCTGGTCCTGGGGCAGGGCCTCGTTCAGCTCGTCATAGGTGATGATCCCGCGGCGCTTGGCGCGCGCGATCAGCTTCTTGATCGATGCATCGTTGAGGTCGATCAGCGGAGCATCGCCGCTATCGGTCTTGTCGTTCGAAGCCATTTAACCCCGGTACCACCATCTGAGAGCCGGGCCTTGGCAGACCCGGTTGCGCCTATTGCTATAATTATAACGCAGCACGAGCACGGCCCATTTGCCCCAAACGGGCAAGCAATGCCAGCCTTCGCTGCAACAATCTCTGCTGCTCGGCAAAGCTTTCGTCGGAAAACTCCGCTTCGTGGCGTTTTGTCGCAGCTCCCAGCGCCTCTTCGACGGCTGGTAGCTCGACAAGGAGGGCAATTGCCTCGGCAAGTTCATCGCCTGCCGAATCACCACCGCTGCCAAGAAAGCCGAATCGCATTCCGGCGTAGTCCTGCGCCGACGGGAGCCGAAGCCCTCGTTCCAGCAATATGGTGCGCAAGGCCTTGCTTTCAAGCGGTTGGGCACCATCCGCCTGGACGAGGAGCGCATCGATCAATGCGCAAGTGTCTGGATTGTCTGGCTGAAGTCGCGCGAGCGCGTCGGAATGCCGCGCAATATGCTGCGGGTGGCAGATCAGTCCATCGATCACTGCGGCGAGCAGGCTGGTGCTTGGCCCTGTGCCGATGCGCAGCATCCGGGCCTTGTCCTGTTCGGCGAGCGGGGGAGGGGCAGGCTTCCACAGCTGACCCTGGCCGCGAGGTGCATTGCCTTGCCGGGATTGGAACGGCGCGCGTTCCTTGCGAGCAAAGGCGAGTTCGCCGAAACGCTCGGTCAATTCGCGGCGGTAGAGCGACTTGATGTCGGGATGCTGGATCGTCTCGCAGTGCGCGAGCAGGCGGGCCTTGAGACCTGCCTTGTCCTCCGGGGTCGCGAGCGGCGCAGCATCGCGCTCGGCTTCCCACAGCACGTCGACGAGGCTGCGGGCCTCTGCCAGCAGCTGTTCCATTGCTGCGGACCCCTGCTTCTTGACGACGTCGTCCGGGTCCATGCCTGCGGGCAAGGTGACGATGCGCAATGAGTGGCCGGGGCGCAGCAAGGGCAGGGCGCGGGTGATGGCGCGCATCGCGGCACGCTGCCCGGCGCTGTCGCCGTCGAAGCACAGCGTCGGCGTCTCGACGAGGCGCCACAGACGTTCGATCTGATGCTCGGTCAAGGCGGTGCCGAGCGGGGCGACAGCCTCGCCAATTCCGGCTGCAGCAAGAGCGACGACATCCATGTAGCCTTCGACCACAACCACCCGCCCGCTCTGGCGTGAGGCAGGACCAGCGCGGTGCAGGTTGTAGACGGTGCGGCCCTTGTCAAAGAGCGGCGTGTCTGGCGAGTTGAGGTACTTTGGCGCGTCCGTTTTTTCAGCCGTCAGGATACGCCCACCGAACGCAATCACCCGCCCGCGCGGGTCCAGGATCGGCAGCATCAGGCGTCCGCGAAAGCGGTCATAGGGTTCCTTGCCCTCGACCACGATCCTCAGCCCTGCCTCGATCAGCATCTCGTCGGAGAATCCGGACAGCGCTTCCTTCAGCGCGGTGCGGCTGTCCGGCGCGAAGCCGAACCCGAAGTCCCGCACGATCTGCGCCGGGAACCCGCGCGAGGCGAGATAACGCCGGGCCTCGCTGCCGCGCTCTTCGGCCAGGCAACGCACGAAGAAGTCCTGCGCCGCCTGCATCACATCGTGCAATGACTTCTGCTGCTCGGCCTTCTTCGCCGCGCGCGGATCGGGGGCGGGGACTTCCATGCCGGCCTGCAGCGCCAGTTCCTTGACCGCTTCCATGAAGGGCAGGCCCTGATGGTCGGTCATCCAGCGGATGACGTCGCCATGGGCACCGCAGCCGAAGCAGTGGTAGAAGCCCTTCTCGTCGTTGATCGTGAAGCTGGGCGTCTTCTCGTTATGGAACGGACAGCACGCCTTGAACTCCCGCCCCGCCTTGGTGACGCGAACGCTCCGCCCAATCACGCCCGAGAGCGAGATGCGGGTCCGGAGTTCGTCCAGCCATTGCGGGGTGAGAGCCATGTCGGGATCAGGCCGAAAGCGCCGCCTTCACCAGACCGCTCGCCTTGCCCATGTCTAGCTGCGTCCCGTGCTTTGCCTTCAGTGCGGCAACTACTTTGCCCATGTCCTTCATGCCGGCAGCGCCGGTCTCGGCGATGATTCCGGCGATGGCGGCCTTGGTGTCGTCCTCGCTCATCTGCTGCGGCAGGAATTCCTCGATGACCGCGAGTTCGGCCTTCTCGACGTCTGCCAGTTCCTGCCTGCCACCCTGTTCGTAGAGCGTGATCGATTCGCGGCGCTGCTTGGCCATCTTCTGCAGCACGTCGGTGACCAGCACGTCATCCTCAGGCACCGCCGAGGCCGTGCGCAGTTCGATGTCCTTGTCCTTGAGCTTGGCGAGGATCAGGCGGACGGCGGCGAGGCGGGGTTTGTCGCCCGCTTTCATGGCAGAAACCTGCGCGGCCTTGATGGTATCGCGGATCATGTAATCGTATTTCCCGTGGAGTTGTCCGCCGGAAAGGCGGGAAACCTCCTATCTAGGCCAAACTTTCGGGAATCGCTAGGTTGACGCTGCGGCAATGCAGGTCTAACCGCCGCCCCTTAGCAACATCGCCAGAACCCCTGCCAACGGAGCGCCCCATATCATGGCCGACCCCGCACTTTCGCACGCGCCTCAACCAGATGGTGCGACGGGAGTCCTTGTTTTAGCCGATGGGTCTGTTGCCTGGGGACGTGGTTTCGGCGCTGCCGGCGCAGCCGTTGGCGAGGTGTGCTTCAACACCGCGATGACCGGCTATCAGGAAGTGATGACCGATCCGTCCTACGCGGCGCAGATCGTGACCTTCACTTTCCCGCACATCGGCAACGTCGGCACCAATCCGGAAGACATGGAAAGCCATGACACGCCGGGCGCTGTCGGCTGCGTGGTGCGCGAGGACGTGACCGCTCCGGCCAACTTCCGCGCTGCCGGCACCTTCCAGCAGTGGATGGAAAAGCAGGGCAAGATCGGCATTGCCGGGCTCGACACCCGCGCGCTCACCCGCCGCATCCGCATGAGCGGTGCGCCCAACGCGGTGATCGCGCACGACCCCAAGGGCGAATTCGACATTCCTGCGCTGATCGAGCGCGCGAAAACCTGGCCGGGCCTTGAAGGCATGGACCTTGCCCGCGTCGTCACGCGTGACGGGCAGGAGAGCTGGGAAGGCTCGGTCTGGCACCTCGGCAAGGGCTTCGGCCGCAGCCCCCACGACAGGCGCCCGCATGTCGTCGCTATGGACTTCGGCGCAAAGGACAACATCTTTCGCAATCTTGTGAAGGCGGGCGCGGCGGTGACGGTGGTTCCGGCCGAGACCTCGCTCGAAACGATCCTCGCGCTCCAGCCCGATGGCGTGTTCCTGTCGAACGGTCCCGGCGATCCCGCGGCGACCGGCGCCTATGCCGTCCCGGTGATCCAGAAGCTGCTTGAGGCCGACATGCCGATCTTCGGCATCTGCCTCGGCCACCAGATGCTGGCGCTCGCTGCCGGTGCCCGCACCACCAAAATGCATCAGGGCCATCGCGGCGCGAACCACCCCGTCAAGCGCATGGCAGACGGCGTGGTCGAGATCACCTCGATGAACCACGGCTTTGCGGTGGATAACGCACCGGGCGCGCTGGGCGAGAACGTGATCGAAACGCACGTTTCGCTGTTCGATGGCTCGAACTGCGGCATCGCGGTGAAGGGCAAGCGGGCGTTCGGGGTGCAGTATCACCCGGAGGCTTCGCCGGGGCCGCAGGACAGTTTCTATCTGTTCGAGAAGTTTGTGGGGATGTTGGGGTGACCAATCGGCGTGTTATCCTGATGATGGTGCTGACTTCGGTTCTGTCAGGATACATCGGTTGGTTATACGCCAAGAATGCTAATCCCTATTCAGGTTCTGCAATTCAGATCCGTGGACAGGCATGGAATGAAGCGGCGCCAAAAATAGACGGAACAAGGCTTGAGCAGCACACTCCAACAATGGCTGTCGCCAAGTGCAAGATAGCGAAATTTCAAATTGATTCGGCAACGGAAGGTATGGAGCAGGCGAGTGTCCGGCTTGAGGATATGTCGGCTAGCGAATTCCAATGTTTGCTCGACGAAGCACAAGCGTCTGTGAAAGGTGAGCCCCCTCCATCGCCGCTTTCGAATATGGCCTCTGAGCCTACGTACCGCCCCCTTTATATGACTTTTGAGCCGGTGAACCAATAATGCCCAAACGCACTGACATCTCCTCGATCCTGATCATCGGCGCCGGGCCGTTGACGGACGGGTGTGTCATGCGTTCCACGGATCGATCAGTGCTGCGCCGGTCCAGGCAAAATCACTTTGGTTTCTCGTCGCCACGGGGCAGTCATGGGCAAGTGCGATTGCGGCGATATAGCTGTCGTTTGCAGGGCAGTGTTTGCCAGCAGCCTTCAAGTGTGCGCGCATTGCGCCGTGGGCTTCCGCAGATGATTGGTCAAAGGCAACAATTCGGTCCGAGAATTGTATTGTCAGGTTCGCCAGCCACGCTTCCAATTCCCGGCGCTTGTTCGATTGCGGCAGCTTTTCGCAGCCATAGCGCAGTTCGGCCAGCACTGGCGTTGGTATATAGAGCTTTGACAGGTTTGCGGCGATCCACCGGAGTACCTGCTGGTTTGGGCGAAGGCTGGCGGTCTCGCTCAGCACATTCGTGTCTGCAAGGATCAAAGGTCGAATTCCCGCAGTTCTTCGTTTTCGACTTCATCAAAGACGCCTTCACCCGCGCCGTTGGCAACCTTGATCAAATGGTCAACGAATTCCGCACCGCTCATAGCCTTGATGCGCGCTACATGGGCGTCGTGCGCCTCGGCATAGGTTCGTTCAAGCAGCGCGCGCAATTCGGCCTCCAGCGAACGGCCATTCGCTGCAGCGGCCAGCCGCGCGTTGCGTTTCACCGCGTCGGCAATATTGCGGATCGTCACACTACCCATCGCTTACCTCGACTGATTGCACTGCAATCAATGTATACAACGATATCGGATTAACAATGCCCAAACGCACTGACATCTCCTCGATCCTGATCATCGGCGCCGGGCCGATCATCATCGGCCAGGCTTGCGAGTTCGATTATTCGGGCACGCAGGCGGTGAAGGCGCTCAAGGAAGAGGGCTATCGCATCATCCTGGTCAACTCGAACCCCGCGACGATCATGACCGATCCGGACATGGCGCACGCGACCTATGTCGAGCCGATCACGCCCGAGGTCGTCGCCAAGATCATCGAGAAGGAGCGCCCCGATGCGCTGCTGCCGACGATGGGCGGGCAGACCGCGCTGAACACCGCGCTGGCGCTGTTCAACGATGGCACGCTCGAGAAGTATGGCGTGCAGATGATCGGTGCGAACGCCGATGCCATCGACAAGGCCGAAGACCGCCAGCGATTTCGTGAAGCGATGGACAAGATCGGCCTCGAATCCGCGCGCTCGGGCGTGGCGCACACCATCGACGAGGCGCTTGCGATCCTTGAGCGCACCGGCCTGCCTTCGATCATCCGCCCCAGCTTCACCATGGGCGGCACCGGCGGCGGCATTGCCTACAACAAGGAAGAGTTCGTCAAGATCGTGAAGGGCGGCCTCGAAGCCAGCCCCACGACCGAAGTCCTGATCGAGGAATCGCTCCTCGGCTGGAAGGAATACGAGATGGAGGTTGTCCGCGACAAGAAGGACAACTGCATCATCATCTGTTCAATCGAGAACGTCGATCCGATGGGCGTCCACACCGGTGACTCGATCACCGTCGCCCCGGCACTGACGCTGACCGACAAGGAATACCAGATCATGCGCAATGCATCGATCGCGGTGCTCCGCGAGATCGGCGTGGAAACCGGCGGTTCGAACGTGCAGTTCGCGGTGAACCCCAAGGACGGCCGCCTGATCGTCATCGAGATGAACCCGCGCGTGTCGCGTTCCTCGGCGCTGGCCTCGAAGGCCACCGGCTTCCCGATCGCCAAGGTCGCGGCGAAGCTTGCCGTGGGCTATACGCTCGACGAGATCATGAACGACATCACCGGGGCCACCCCGGCCGCGTTCGAGCCGACCATCGACTACGTCGTCACCAAGATCCCGCGCTTCGCCTTTGAAAAGTTCAAGGGCGCTGAGCCGCTGCTCGGCACTGCGATGAAGTCGGTTGGCGAGGTCATGGCGATCGGTCGCAATATCAAGGAATCGATGCAGAAGGCTCTGCGCGGCCTTGAAACCGGCCTTGACGGCTTCAACCGTGTCGTCGGCCTTGAAGGCGCCAGCCGTGACGAGATCACCGCCGCACTCGCCCGCGCCACGCCCGATCGCCTGCTGGTGATCGCGCAGGCGTTCCGTGAGGGTCTGTCGGTCGACGAAGTCCATGCCGTCACCAAGTACGAGCCGTGGTTCCTGCGCCACATCCACGAGATCGTGGAAGCCGAGCAGATCATCCAGCGCGATGGCCTGCCCAACGATGCGGCTGGCCTGCGCCGCTTGAAGGCCATGGGCTTTTCGGACAAGCGCCTCGCCACGTTGGCCGTGCGCGGCATCGGCGTTGCCGGTGGTCTGGGTGAGACCCAGGCCAAGCGCTCGGGCCTGCTGCACGATGTGCTTTCGGCCATGGCCGGCGCCACCAGCGAAAGCGAAGTGCGCAGCTTACGCCACAAGCTCGGCGTGCGCCCGGTGTTCAAGCGGATCGACAGCTGCGCGGCCGAGTTCGAAGCAGTCACGCCCTACATGTACTCGACTTACGAAGGCGCGCTGTTCGGCGAGCCGGAGAACGAGGCCGCGCCCACTGACCGCAAGAAAATCGTCATCCTCGGCGGCGGTCCGAACCGCATCGGGCAGGGCATCGAGTTCGACTACTGCTGCTGCCACGCCTGCTTCGCGCTGGGTGATGCCGGGTTCGAGACCATCATGGTCAACTGCAACCCCGAAACCGTCTCGACCGACTACGACACCTCGGATCGTCTCTACTTCGAACCGCTGACGGCCGAAGACGTGCTGGAGATCCTCGCCGTCGAGCAGTCGAAGGGCGAACTCGTTGGCGTGATCGTGCAGTTCGGTGGGCAGACCCCGCTCAAGCTGGCGCAGGCGCTGCAGGACGCAGGGATCCCGATCCTCGGCACCTCACCGGACTCGATCGACCTTGCCGAAGACCGCGAGCGTTTTGCCGCTCTGGTTGCCAAGCTTGGCCTCAAGCAGCCCAAGAACGGCATCGCGCGCAGCCGCGACGAAGCCGTCGCCGTTGCCAGCCGCATCGGTTACCCCGTGCTGATCCGCCCGAGCTACGTCCTCGGCGGTCGCGCAATGGAAATCGTCGACAGCCAGGCGCAGCTTGACGACTACATCGCCACCGCCGTGCAGGTCTCGGGCGACAGCCCGGTCCTGATCGACCAGTACCTGCGCGATGCGATCGAGTGCGACGTCGATGCGCTGGCCGATGGCACGGACGTGACCGTCGCCGGTGTCATGCAGCACATCGAGGAAGCCGGCATCCACTCGGGCGACAGTGCGTGCACCCTGCCGCCTTACAGCCTGCCCGCCGACATCATTGCCGAGATGGAGCGTCAGGCCGTCCTGCTCGCTCGCGGTCTCAACGTGCGTGGCCTGATGAACATCCAGTTCGCGATCAAGGACGGCGAAGTCTACCTCATCGAGGTCAACCCGCGCGCCAGCCGCACCGTGCCGTTCGTGGCCAAGGCCGTCGGCACGCCCATCGCCAAGATCGCCGCGCGCGTCATGGCGGGCGAGAAGCTGGCCGATCTGCCCGCGATCAAGCGTGAGATCGACTACATGGCGGTCAAGGAAGCCGTGTTCCCGTTCGCACGCTTCCCCGGCATCGATCCGGTGCTCTCGCCGGAAATGAAGTCGACCGGCGAAGTCATGGGGGTGGACAAGACCTTCGCGGTCGCCTTCGCCAAGTCGCAGCTGGGCGCGGGCACTAAGCTGCCGCAGGGTGGGACGATCTTCGTCTCGGTCAAGGACAGCGACAAGCCGGTTATCCTGCCCGCCGTGCGCAAGGCCATCGGCCTCGGCTTCAAGATCGTCGCGACCGGCGGCACCGCGCGCTATCTGACCGACGCGGGCCTGATCATCGAACGCGTCAACAAGGTCGCCGAGGGCCGTCCGCACATCGTCGACCGGATCATCGATGGCGACATCGCCTTGATCTTCAACACCACCGAAGGCTGGCAGAGCCACAAGGACTCGCAGTCGATCCGCGCGTCCGCGCTCAACTCGCGCGTTCCGTACTTCACGACGGCGGCTGCTTCGGTAGCCGCGGTCGAGGCGATCGAGGCACTTCGCTCTGCCGAACTTGAAGTACGTTCGTTGCAGGACTATTATGCTTGAACCTTATTAGTCCCCCGGCATTGTCATGAGACTGGTCCGGCTCGGCGCATGCGGCGCCGGTCGGCGGGGGCAGGTTTTCCCTCGGTTGCCGTAGCGGCAGCCGGGGCGTGACAGGAAAGAGAGTTGCGAATGGCGAGTGTGGAAAAGCTGCCGATGCTTGCGGAAGGCTACGAAAAGCTGACTGCCGAGCTGAAAGCGCTGCGCGAGGAGCGGCCGCGGATCGTCGACGCAATCGAAGAAGCCCGCGCTCACGGCGACCTTTCGGAAAACGCCGAGTATCACGCCGCCAAGGAACGTCAGGGTCAGGTCGAGGCGACCATTGCCGACCTCGAAGATCGTGTCAGCCGCGCGCAGATCATCGATCCTGCGACGCTCTCAGGTGACAAGATCATCTTCGGTGCCACCGTGACGCTGCTCGATGACGACGAGAAGCCGGTGAAGTACCAGATCGTCGGCCCGTACGAGGCGGACGCGAAGAAGGGCATGATCAGCTACAACTCGCCGCTCGGCAAGGCACTGATCGGCCGCAAGGTCGATGAGGAGATCGAGGTCACCGTGCCCTCGGGCGACAAGTTCTACCTTGTCCAGAAGATCGAGTTCATCTGAGCGATCGGCAGCCGCCAACAAAAAAGGCCCCGGAGCGATCCGGGGCCTTTTTCGTGAACCTGCTCAGTCCTTCGGCAGTGCCGGTTCGAGCAGGCGATGGAGGTGCACGATCACATAGCGCATCTCGGCATCGTCCACCGTCTTTTGCGCGGCCCCGCGCCAGGCTTCTTCGGCACTGGCATAGTCAGGGAATACGCCGACAACGTCGATCGCCTTCAGGTCTTGGAATTCGAGGCCCTGGGGGTCTTTGACCCGCCCGCCCATAACGAGGTGCAGCTTTTGCATTGGCGACTTTCCTTTGGGGAGGATTCGTGTGCGCCACTGACAAAAAGACGAGCCGCGCGCAAGTCGTGCGAACGTCGCAATTGCCGCCTTTTTAAGGCTTCACGCGAGATGCGAGTTCGTTGACCTTGCGCAGCGCCGCTTCGCTGGCTTCAATGGCTGCGGAACGGATGATTTCCGAAAGGTCGCTGGCCTTCCGGCGGGCATCGTCGGTGCCTTCGAAAATCTTCTCGCCGACAACGCCGCCGACTTCCTCGACCTTGTGCAAGCCATCCCGGCCTGCTTCACGCGCGCGCATCGCGTAATCGACGGCAAGCTTTCCGGCGACGGCAGCCAGCCCAGTCGCACTCTTGCGTAGCGAGTTTGCCGCATCATCCGCGGCATCTTTCGCCTTGCTGCCACCGCGGCCAAGCGAGGGAAGCGCCTTTGCGACGAGCGCGCCGAGCAGGATGCCGGCAGCAACCGAAGCGACCGGATGCTCCTCGATCAGGCCCTTCACGGTCTGTACCGATTTCGAACTGGCCGTACGCTCCGCCAGTCGCGACTTCGCCGCATCGACCTTGTCGCGCAGGCTTTCCGCGCCGTTTGCTTGCAGTTCTTCGCTCATTTCAATCTCCAGATCGGACTTTGTCGATCAGGCGCTCGGCAAGCTCCCGGATCGGCTCGCGAAAGAACCAGCCCAGAAGTGCGGCCAGGGTCGCCCCGATGACTGCCTTGTTTTCTTCCGCAATCGCCCGAGCGCTGTCGAGCATCTCAACGGCTTCGTCCATCGCGCGTTCCTTCACGCGTCCCGGAGAAACCTCCAGTTTGGCGATCTCGAGATCGCCTTTGAAAACCGCAAGCGCATCGTCGCGGAGGGCCTTTGCCGAAGCCACTGCTGCCGGGGCGCTCATGCCGCACTCCCGCCGCTCAGGGCTGCTTTTGCGGTCTTGATCCGCTTCAGGGCCCGGGCGAGGCAAAGCGCGGCAAGAATAGCCAGTCCGCCGCCGACAATGGCCAGAGAGCCCCAGACCCCGACATAGTGGGCAAGCGCCAGCAACAGTCCCACGACGATCGCCAGCAACGTGAAAAATCCGAAGGCCAAGCCGAACAGCAACAATACGACAATCGTCTTGGCCTCGCCGAGGCCGTAGGCGGCTTGCGCCTTGCGATAGGCAATCTCTGCCTCGACCAGGGTTTGACCGTCCTCGATCAAGGCTCTGATGGCTGGCCCGATCCCTTCTTCAGCCGAAGGGGGATCGGGCGTCCAGATATTGTCCTGTTCGCTCATCGCATCGGCACCGAGACGCCCGGCGCCGTCAGTCGTCCGATCCGCCAGAGAGCATGCGGGCAATGGCAAAGCCGGCAATGGCAGCCACGCCGATGGCCACGCCGGGGCTCTTCCGGACGAATTCCTTCACGTCGTCGCCCAGTTCGGCGAGGTCCTTGGCTTCCAGCTTGGCCGCCGTCTCCTGTAACGAGCGGGCGGCGGTACGAGCGTAGTCGCCGTACTGCACGCCAAGCTTCTCATCGATGGTTGCCGCAGTGTCGGATATCGTCTTGCCGAGCGTACCGAGCGCATCGCTCGCGCGAGCCTTGCCTTCGACGGCCAGGGCGGCACCCTTTTCCTTGGCCTGCCCGGCATAGACCTTGGCTTCGTCGACCCAGTCGGCAGTCGTTCCGCTGACCTTGGCCTTGTAGGCAGCGCCCTTTTCCAGCGCTTCGCCCTTGAGCGCCTCGGCACCAGCCTTTGCCTCTTCGATCGCCTTGGTAAAGCGGCCCTTGGCGGATTCAACGGTGGCGTCGACTGCAGGGGCAGTTGCGGCAACCTGTTCGACAGCCTTCTTCGAAGAGCGCTTCTTGGGGGCGTCTGCGGGGTTCATCGTGGTGTCGGCCATGTTGCTTTTCCCTTCGGCTGTTCTCGCGAGTCTGGACCCTCGATATGGGCAGTCTGCGCCATCTTGCTAGAGCCTTGCAGGCGAATGCAAGGGCCTTGGCGCAATTCCTTGGCCCGGATAGGTATGTTGCACTGCAAACGCGGCTTGCCTGTCACGGTTCCAGCCGATAGGAGCCGCGCCAAACTTTGGCGAACGCTTTTCGCCAATCCTGCAGGGAGCAGACCATGACCGCGATCATCGACATCCATGCGCGTGAAATTCTCGACAGCCGTGGCAATCCCACCGTCGAAGTCGACGTTCTTCTCGAAGATGGCAGCTTCGGTCGCGCCGCAGTTCCCTCGGGCGCCTCGACTGGCGCGCACGAAGCCGTCGAACTGCGCGATGGTGACAAGGCGCGCTACCTCGGCAAGGGCGTGACCAAGGCCGTCACTGCGGTCAATTCCGACATCGCCGAATGCATTCTGGGCATGGACGCCGAAGACCAGCGCGATATCGATCTGGCCATGATCGAGCTGGACGGCACCGAAAACAAGGGTCGCCTCGGCGCCAACGCGATCCTTGGCACCAGCCTTGCCGTGGCCAAGGCCGCTGCCGATGCCCGCGGTCTCCCGCTGTACAGCTATGTCGGCGGTGTTTCTGCTCACGTCCTGCCGGTGCCGATGATGAACATCATCAACGGTGGCGAGCACGCTGACAATCCGATCGACTTCCAGGAATTCATGATCATGCCGGTCGGCGCGCCGTCGCTGGCCGAAGCGGTGCGCTGGGGCGCGGAAGTGTTCCATACCCTGAAGAAGGGCCTGCACGAGAAGGGTCTTGCCACTGCAGTGGGCGACGAGGGCGGCTTCGCACCGAACCTTGCCAGCACGCGCGACGCGCTCGATTTCGTCATGGCCTCGATCGAGAAGGCTGGCTTCAAGCCGGGCGAGGACATGATGCTCGCGCTCGACTGCGCCGCGACCGAGTTCTTCAAGAACGGCAAGTACGAGATCAGTGGCGAAGGCCTCTCGCTCTCGCCCGACGCCATGGCGGACTACCTTGCCGCCCTGTGCGACGCCTACCCGATCATCTCGATCGAAGACGGCATGAGCGAAGACGATTTCGAGGGCTGGGCCGCGCTCACCTCGAAGGTCGGCAAGCGCGTGCAACTGGTGGGTGACGATCTCTTCGTGACCAACCCCAAGCGCCTCGAGATGGGCATCGGCAAGGGCCTCGCAAACTCGCTGCTGGTAAAGGTCAACCAGATCGGCTCGCTGACCGAAACGCTGGAAGCCGTGTCGATTGCGCAGCGCAACGGCTACACTGCGGTCATGTCGCACCGTTCGGGCGAGACCGAGGATGCGACGATTGCCGATCTCGCCGTCGCCACCAACTGCGGCCAGATCAAGACCGGCTCGCTTGCGCGGTCCGACCGTCTTGCCAAGTACAACCAGCTTATCCGCATCGAGGAAGAGCTCGGCGTTTCGGCCCGTTACGCAGGCAAGGCCGCGTTCGGCCGCCTCGGCGCCTGATCGATCGCTAATCGCTAAGGAAGGGGCGGCTCTCACGCGGGAGCCGCCCCTTCCTGCTTTTCAAAGCGCAGCTTTCAGCGCGGCAAACTGCAGATCGTCATCGTTGCGCTGTTCCCTCGCCATTTCCGCGAAGTAGCTGACCATCTTTTCGTAGCCGTCTGACGACAGCCGCACGAAGACCCGACGCGCATCGCTCAGGTCGTTCTCGCGAACGATCAGGCCCTTTTCTTCCAGCACGGTCAACCACCGCAGCGCGGTCGTGGCAGGTACCGCTGCGCCAATGCAGGCACTGGTCACGGGCAGGCGCTTGCGCTCCTTGGCGGCAATGAACAGGTCGAGCAGGATGTCCCACGCCGGTTCACCGAACAGCGTCGGGTCGCCGAAGATGTTGGATCGCCGCCTACGGTCGCGATAGGCAGATCGCGCAAGGTCGGCCCACGAGGGATTGTCCTTGGGCAACTGGACCGCCACGGGCTCATCCTGCAGCCCGTCGCACTCCCTTGCTTCAAGTTCGTGCGCGAGTGCCAACAGTTCGTTCGCCACGCCGATCAGGCGCCGCGCTCTTGCTCTCATCTGTTCCTTGCCCATTCACATTTCCCTGCTGCGCATTCCCCAAGGCGCTGTTCGGGACCGATCGACCTGCGGCCTCAATTAAGACATCGACCGGGCAAATGGCGGTAACCATCCGGTATTGGGCTAAGGATTTGTCCTTATCTGCGGGTCGTTTGCGGCAAAAAGTATATGGAACAGTGTCTTGCAGAGTGATTGTGTGAACTGCTCGCGCCAATTTGGAGCAATCTCCGGGTCATTTACCTGAGTTCGCGCCGCGCTCCGGATTAAGCAGATAACGCCACACGCCCCATGCGTTGATGATCACGAGTGCGCCGTTCTGAATGACCAGGGAAGCCGCGCCATTGATCATGCCGGATGCGATCCATGACAGCGCCACGGCCACGAAAAGCACGAAGCCCCAGCCTGTCCAGCGGCGGCCGATATCTGCCGCAACCAGGCCTGCCGCAATTATCTTTCCGATGGCCGCGAACCACTCAATCGGGCCGTCCATGCTTGGCTCCTGAACCGGGATATGGACCTTTCCGAACCGGCGGGTCGGCAACCGGTTCCTCCAGCATGACTTAATCGGTCATTTGAATTCCACTTCCAAAGCCTTGCTCTCTCTGTCAGCCTGCCGGTGGGAGAACGAGATGGCTGATTTTCCAACGCGACCCGACGAGGTCGATGCGGTCTGGCTCGAAGCGCAGCTTTCTCGCGCGGGAGTGCTGGGCGATGCGCGTATTGCCCGCTTCGCATGGCAATCGATCGGCACGGGGCAGGTGGGTGATACCGCGCGTTTCACACTGGAGTACGCCGGACTGAGCAAAGGTGCGCCTGCGAGCGTCGCGATCAAGTTTCCCTCCAGCGATCCGACCAGCCGGCAAACCGCCGCCGCATTCTCGCTCTACTCGCGCGAGGTCATGTTCTACCGCGAGGTCGCTTCGCTGACCAAGATGCGGGTTCCGCGAACCTATGCGGCGATGCTTGACCCGAACGGCTGCGACTTCGTCCTGATGTTCGAGGATCTCGGTCCCTGTGAAGCGGGCAATCAACTTGAAGGTTGTACCCTTTCTCAGGCTCGTGATGCGATGATTCAGGCGGCCGCTCTGCATGCGCCGACGCGGAATCACGCAGTTCTGGATGCGGAATGGCTGCAGCCCGATCCGCAAGCCAGCGCCAGTCTAAGGGCGCTCTACCCACAAGCGCAGACCGTCTTTCGCGAGCGCTACGCCGATTTGCTTGCACCCGAACTCATGGCGGTGTGCGAAGCGCTGAACGACAACCTCGATCTCTGGTTCGACCGCCAGCATTCGAGCCGCTGCTTCCTCCACGGCGACTTTCGGCTCGACAACATGCTGTTCGGAATTCGCGGGGGAGCGGAACCGGTTGCTCTGGTCGATTGGCAGACATCGGCGGTCGGCTGCGGGCTGACCGACATCGGCTATTTCCTCGGCTGCGGGATCGGCTCCGAATTACGGCGCCCCAATGAGCGGGCGCTTCTCGAAGCCTATTGCACAGAGATGACCCGGCTTGGCGTCCCGCTGACGGTCGACGCGATCTGGGACGATTACTGCATCGGCGCACTGCACGGGGTGTCCACAGCCGTGTTCAGCGCCGCCTTCGTCGTCAGGACCGAGCGCGGGGACGCCAACTTCCTCTCGATGGCGCGAGGAGCCTGTGAGCTTGCCCTCGAACATGACAGTCTCGGCGCCCTCAAGCGTCGCATGGAGCATGCCTGATGCTGACCAAAGGTGATGATTTTCCGCTCCACCAGACGCCGGAGCCGGTGGCCTATGCCGGAACCGACCGGAACTTCTACGATCGCTACTTCTTCAACGGCTACGCGCCTGATGGCTCCGGCTTCTTCGCGGTCGCCTTCGGCATCTATCCGCATCTCAATGTAGCCGATGCGCATTTCTCGTGCATCCGCGACGGCGTTCAGCACAATCTCCACGCCTCGCGCGAACTGCAGATGGAGCGGTTTGACCTCACCGTAGGCCCCATCAGCATCGAAGTCGTCGAGCCGCTCAGGGTCCTTCGCGTCAAGGTCAGCGGGGAAGGGCTGAATGCCGAGTTGACCTTCACCGGCCGCGCCTTCCCGATCGAGGAACCGCGCTTTACCTACCGCATCGGTCCGCGCACGTTCATGGACTACACGCGCCTCACTCAGAACGGCCACTACACCGGCTGGATCGAGGTCGACGGCAAACGTATCGACCTTGCGCCCGGCACGTGCGGGACGCGAGACCGCAGCTGGGGCGTGCGTCCGGTCGGCACATCGGATGCCCAGCCGCACGGCCACGGGGTGGTCAGCAGCTTTTTCTGGCAATGGACCCCGGTCAATCTGCCGGATCGCAGCCTGTTCTTTCACGTCAACGCAGATCGCCACGGCGCGCCCTGGAACACGCGGGCGGTGATTGCGCCCGACGGGGCAGGGCATGATGGGTTCTACGAAACGCCCTCTTGCACCCTGTCGTCTCCCATGCAGCCGGGGACGCGCTGGCCGGCCGGTGGCACGCTGACAGTGCAACGCCCCGAAGGCCCGCTCGAAGTCACGTTCGAGCCCTTGGTGCGATTCCAGATGCGCGGCTTGGGCTATACCAGCCCGAAATGGGGGCATGGCCTGCACCACGGCGTGCTGGCGGTCGAGCGGGAAGACCTCCTGCTGGCGACGCTCGATCCGATGGCCCCAAGCCTCGAGAACCTTCACGTACAGATGATCTCGCGCGTCACCACCAGCGATGGCGAAACCGGCATCGGCGGGTTCGAGCAACTGGTGATCGGGCCTTACGAGCCATGGGGGCTGAAGGAGTACTTCGATGCCGGCTAGCGCGCGGAAGGCGGCTATCAGATTTGCGGGCGTGGTTGCGCTTGGCCTTGCGGTCGGCGCAGCGTCGGCATTCGTCTCGATGAAGCACTTCGGCATGGGCAGCGAGGAGCACATGGGCTGGGCCGGCAGTCGCGTGACAGGATCGAGCGAGGCTGGCCCCCTGCTAAGGGCGCGCGTGGCGCTGACCGGCCTGCTTGCGCTCAACCGCAGCCAGGCAATCTATTTCACGCGCAAAGTCGACGATCTGGGCGAGCCATTGCGCGAAGGCTGTCATTACCGGCTTTCAGGCGGACCATTGCCGGGACGCTGGTGGTCGATCACCGCCTACGCGGCCGATGACTACCTTCCGCAGAACTCGGACGATGCACTGTCCGTCGACGCATCCGAAGTCCGGCCCGATGCAAGCGGCGCTTGGGAAGCCGAAGCCGGACCAGCGCGGAATCCCGCAATGCCATGGCTTTCTACTCGCAAGGCCGGCAACTTCGACTTGACCTTGCGGATCTACAATCCGTCCGAGCAAGCCCAGCGGGACTTCGGGACGATCGCTTTCCCCAAGGTCGAACGCCTATCCTGCGGAGAACCGCAATGAAGCCGGGACTGCGCTATCTGCTGGCTTTCGTCGCAGCCGTCGGCGTCGGGCATGTGGGCACGATACTGGCAGCACCGAACGCCATCATGCATCTGGCGATGAGCAAGCTGTCCGAGGACGGCAAGCTCATCAACGCGTTCCGCTTTTCGGACCGTACGACCTCGGCCTCGCGCTGGGTGGTAAGGCCGTCACCAGACCTGGCCTATGCCAGCTGCGTATACGATCTGTCGAAGGGACCGATCCTCGTCGATGTGCCGGCAACCCCGGGCGGGGGTTACGTGTCGGTATCGGTCTTCGCCGGGAACACCGACAATGTCGCGGTCATGGATTCCATCCACAGTCCGCAAGGCATCCGGTTCATCCTCCAGAAGGAGCGCAAACTGGTGCACCCGGGGGATGACCCCGTAATCTACACCCCGACGACCCGAGGCATCATCCTCGACCGCAGGCTGGCGCCGACGCAAGCCGCGTTCGAGGTGGCCGACAAGGCGCGCCGGGGCGATTCCTGCGCGCCTCTCTAGGTCCTGACCCTGGGCTTCAGGTCCAGCGTTCGCGCAAGGCGAGGAGGGCCACTGCAGCCTTGGCCGCCTCGCCACCCTTGTCCTTCTGCGCCGGGTCGGCGCGGACCAGAGCCTGCGCTTCGTTCTCGACCGTGAGAATGCCGTTGCCGATGGCCATCCCGTCCATCGTCAGGGCCATGATGCCGCGCGCGCTTTCTCCGGCAACGATTTCGAAGTGATAGGTCTCGCCGCGGATGACGACGCCGATCGCGACATAGCCGTCATAGTCTCCTGACTGGTCGGCCAGAGCGATCGCGCCGGGAATCTCCAGCGCGCCGGGAACGGTCACGACTTCAGCCGAATGACCTGCAGCTTTCAGGGCAGCCTTGGCGCCGGCAACGAGCATATCGTTGAGATGGTCGTAGAAACGGGCTTCGACGATCAGAAACTTCGCCATGTCACTTGGTCCTCGAATACTGCGGAACTGATACGGTTGCAGCGGTTCCCTTAGTGGCACTCAACCGCGATGGCCATGGCCTTCCGCATGCATCCGGATGTCGAAAGCGCGGCTGACTGATTCGCAGAGCGTCCGTTTTTATTGCCATGATCTGTCAAGTTTGACATCATGGTGTTGTCAGTATCGTTGCGCGCGCATCATGATGTGATGCGTTTTCATGCGAAACGTCGATGATTTGGTCGCGCATGCAACCAGCTTCCCCTACGGAATGCCGTATTTTTAATTATCCGGTTGACAAAGAATTGCTGAAGTTATGTCCTGTCCTCCAGGCCACCCGCGATCAATGACGGGGGCCGCTGGAGAGAGAGGTCTGACAATGAGGGGCAAGCTTTCCCTGCTTGCGGGCGTGTGCGCCGCAGCCGTCGCAACACCGGTTTTCGCCCAGAATGCACCGCAGTCCGCCGATGAAGGCGTCGGTCTGCAGGAAATCATCGTTACGGCACAGCGCCAGGCGCAGTCGCTTCAGGACGTGCCGATCGCGGTCTCCGCCTTCTCTGCCGAAAACCTGACCAAGCAGCAGATCCAGAACTCTTCCGACCTGCAGCTCTCGCTGCCGAACGTCACTTTCACCAAGACGAACTTCACGTCGTCCAGCTTTACCATTCGCGGCATCGGCGATCTTTGCGTCGGCGTCTCGTGCGACGCGGCGACCGGCATTCACCTCAACGACATGCCGATGGTCTCCAGCCGCCTGTTCGAAACCGAGTTCTTCGACCTCGAACGCATCGAAGTCTTGCGCGGGCCTCAGGGCACCCTGTTCGGTCGCAACGCGACGTCGGGCGTGGTCAACATCATCACCGCCAAGCCCGACCTTTCCGGGTTCGGCGCGGCTGGCGAAGCTGATTACGGCAAGTACAACTCGGTCCGCGTCAAAGGGATGCTCAACGTGCCGCTCGGCGAAACGCTCGGCGTGCGCGTGTCGGGCATGTACAACCGCCGCGACGGTTACACCTACAACATCGGCACCAACAGCCGCATTGACGGTCGCGACATGTACGCGCTGCGTGGCTCGCTGCGCTGGGAGCCGAGCCCGGACACCACGATCGATCTCTCGGCCTACTATTTCCGCGAGAACGACAGCCGCAGCCGCGTTCAGAAGCAGCTCTGCCATCGTGATCCGACCGGCGTTCTCGGATGCTTGCCCGACAAGCTCGCCAATGAAACGACCAATGCGGACTCCACGCTGGCCGCGCTTCTCTCTTCGCGCGAGTTCTTGGGGATCGCCGTCTCGCCGGCATTCCGTCCGCTCGGGCTGGGCAGCATCTACGCCGATGATGGCGACAACTTCTCGGGCGCGGTCAATCCTGCCGACGTCCGCACCGTCAACATCGACTATCTGCCCACCTATTTCGCCGAGGAAGAGGTCTACCAGGGCAAGCTGCAGCAGTCGCTTGGCGAAGGCCTGACGCTTAACGTCACCGCAGGATACTCGCGCAACGAGGTTCGCAGCCGCACTGACTACAACCTTGCTGTCGAGCGGAGCCTCGTCGGCAATCCGGGCCTGTTTGCGCTCGCTGCTTTCGCCCAGAACCCGGCTCTCGGCTTTGCTTTCGCACCGATCGCGGCGCGTCTGATCCCGAACGGCCCGACCGGCAAGATCTGCCAGTCCGACATCGACCCGAACAACGTCGGCGTCTACGGTGCCGGTAACAAGGCAATCTGCGCCAACACCTCGCTCGATTTCGATGAATCCAGCCAGACCTACCAGCAGTACGCCGGTGAAGCGCACATCGACTCCGACTTCGACGGAATGTTCAACTTCCTGATCGGCGCGAACTACCTTCGCGGCGTGACGACCAACAACAGCTACTACGTCAACTCGTTTGGACTAGATTACGCTGCCGGTCTCCTCGGCGCTGCTGCTGCAAGCACCGGCGCGTTCGGACCCCAGGCTGTGTTCCGTCCTTCGCCGTTCTTCCGCAGCAATACCGACAAGGGTATTCTCGACAGCTACGGCATCTTCGGCGAGACCTACTTCAAGTTCAACGACAAGGTTAAGCTGACTCTCGGCCTTCGCTACAACCACGACAAGAAGTTCACCCGGGCTCGAACCACCTTGCTCAGCGACGGTCTGTCGAGCGAATTTGCCGGTGGTAATGCGATCTACGCCGTCGTCGGTGCGGAATCGCTTGAGAAAGCCCTCAACTACGCCACGGCTGACTTCGACAAGGGGACAGCAGGCGTTCAGCCGTTCCAGGAGCGCTCGGTAAGCTTCGGTCGCTTCACCGGTCGTGCAGTGCTCGATTACCAGATCACTCCTGACAACCTCGTCTACCTTTCCTACTCGCGTGGCTACAAGTCGGGCGGCATCAACCCGCCGCTCTCGGTCGGTTCGGTCAATGACTCTTTCAAGCCTGAATCGGTCGATGCCTTCGAAATCGGTTCGAAGAACCGCTTCGGTGCGCTACAGCTGAACCTCTCGGCGTTCTACTACCGCTACAAGGACCTTCAGCTCAGCCGCATCACCGCGCGTACCTCGGTCAACGACAACATCGATGCCAACATCTACGGCGTCGAGGCCGAAGCCATCATGGCGCCGACCCGCAACCTGCTGGTCAACATGTCGGCCAGCTACCTCAAGACCAAGGTGGTCGGGGATCAGTTCTTCGTCGATACCCGCGATGTCTCGGCGGGCCGCTCCGATACGGTGATCATCAAGGACATCACGCTCGGTTCGAACTGCGCCGTTACCGGTGCCAGTGCGGCGGCGGCGAATGGTTTCGTCAACGCCATCAATGCGGGCATTGGTCTGCGACCCACGACCCCGATCCCCGGCACAAACACGACCGGCGCGTTTTCCATCTGCGGCGCTCTTGCAGCGCAGGCTGCCGGTGCCGCAGGTGCAGCCTTCGGTGGCATCCGGGTCAGCTCGGGCATCGAAAAGAACGTAAAGGGCAACGAACTGCCGCAGGCGCCCGAGTTCAAGTGGTCGGCCGGTATCCAGTACACGCTGGAAATGGGCGACATGACGATCGTGCCGCGCTTCGACATCAATTACACCGGCGAGAGCTACGGCACGATCTTCAACGGCAACATCAACCGGATCAAGGGCTATTCGGTCATGAACGCCCAGATCCAGCTGAACGGCAAGGAAGACCGCTGGTACCTCCGGGGCTACATCCAGAACATCACCAACAACAACGCCACGACCGGTCTCTACGTGACCGACCAGTCTTCCGGTCTGTTCACCAATATCTTCACGCTGGAACCGCGTCGCTACGGCGTCGCCGCCGGCTTCAAGTTCTGATCTTCGACGTCGAACCAGACGCGAAAACCTTGCGCCGGGACCCAGCGGGTTCCGGCGCTTTTTATGGTCAACTCAATCGAATGACGCCTTGGGAAGGCCCGATCCGTCGTAGACCGGCTGCTTGCGCACAGCGAGATACTTGTCGACCTCGGCGCCAGTCATGCCGGCGTCGGCCAAGTAGCCAGCCATCGCGCGATAGAGCGGTCCGGCAAGGTGATCTGCCAAAGCGCCTACGGTTTCCCATTCCTCGTAGACCCAGATACGATCCGGCTTGAGCGGATCCGCGTTCCAGACATAGTGGATGCAGCCCGGCTCCTCGTAAGTGGGTAGAATGTATTGCGCGCCACCACGTACAATCTCGGCGGCATCCTTCCCTTCGAAATCGATCCAGCCCCACAGCGTAACCCGCTCCATGCACACTCTCCTGTTCGTTGTGCAGGAGGTCTAGGCGTGGAAAATCGCGGCGGTAATTGGCGTTAGGGAGAGGTGGAGGATGGTGGACGCACTAGGGCTCGAACCTAGGACCCGCTGATTAAGAGTCAGCTGCTCTACCAACTGAGCTATGCGTCCGTACCCGTCAAGAAGCCGCTTGGTGGCGGCGAGGGAAAAGCGATGGTGGTGGACGCACTAGGGCTCGAACCTAGGACCCGCTGATTAAGAGTCAGCTGCTCTACCAACTGAGCTATGCGTCCATGCCATCAGGCATTCCCGTTCGGGAGCCGCCCCAATAACGATTTTATCGGCCCTGCCAAGCCCCAATTTTGCGTTTTTCAGGACAGGCTTCGCGGACCGGCGCGGCTCCACCGTTCCACGGCCATGATCGTGCCGACGCAGATCATGTTGGTCATCATCGAAGAGCCGCCATGGCTCATCCACGGTAGCGGGATGCCGACCACGGGCGCCAGGCCCATGACCATCATCAGGTTGATGCACATGTAGAAAAAGATGGTCATGGTCATGCCCGCCGCAAGCAGGCGCGAGAAGCGGTCTGGGGCGTTGCGGGCGACCTTCAGGCCCCAGCGGAAGATCAGCCAGAACACGACGAGCACGAACAGTCCGCCAAGCATCCCCCATTCCTCGGCCATGGTCGCGAACACGAAGTCGGTGTGCGATTCAGGCAGGTAGTTGAGATGGCTTTGCGATCCGTTGCCGAAACCTTTTCCGATCAGCCCACCAGAGCCGATGGCGATCTTTGACTGGGTGATGTGATAGCCGGTGCCCAGCGGATCGCTTTCCGGATCGAGAAACACCAGCACGCGGTTGCGCTGATAATCATGCAGCAGGAAGAAGAAGGCGAGGGGGGCCGCCACCAGGCCAGCCGCGCCTGCGCCAAGAAACCAGCGCAGCGGAAGGCCCGCCAGGAACATCACGACGACCGCACCGAAACTGATGGCGAGGCCTGTTCCGAGGTCCGGCTGCAGCATGACAAGCCCCGCCGGAATGCCCAGCAGCACCGCCGCCGGAAACAGCGCCCGCCAGCTCTGCGTCTCCCCGATCGGCAGCACCGAATAGAACCACGCCAGCACCAGCACGATGCCGGGCTTCATCAGCTCCGAAGGCTGCAGCGTCATGAACCCGAGGTTGAGCCAGCGCTGGCTCCCGCCGCCAATCCCGCCGATCAGTTCCACCAGCACCAGCAGCAGGCACAGCACCCCGTAAACCGGCAGCGCCATCTTGCGGAACAGTTCCTGCGGCAACCGCGCGATGACCATGGCCATGATCAGGAACACGACAAAGCGCAGCAAGTGCGACATCGACCACGTCTCGAAGCGTCCACCAGCCGCCGAATCCAGCACCGCAGCGCCAAAGCTGACGAGAGCCATGAGCGGAAGCAATACGCCCCAGGGCTGACGGGCGATGGCTGCAGGGACGTAGGCTCTTGGCATCACTGGCCTCCTGCTGGCGCGGTGGCCGGAGGGGCAGGCGGTGGCGGTGCGGCAACCGCGGGGGCAGGCTGTTCAGGCTCGGGGGGAGGTGCTGCAGCGTCGGTCTGCGCAGTCGCCGGCTCTTCGGCCGGCTTGCGCCCCTCCTCGACCTGCTCGGTCAGATCCTCGTCGTCCGGCACCGGCTTGGGTGCAGACTCGCCATACTTCGCCGCAAAGCTGTTGTAGCGGGCGGCCATGCGCTGTTGCACGTTGCCGCCCCACTGCTTCTCGAACTCCTCCAGTACGGCCATCGCCTTGTCCGGGGCGAAGATGTAGGTCATCACGTCGCGCGCAATCGGATAGGCTGCGCCCGATCCGCCGCCATGCTCGATCACCACGGCGCAGGCATACTTGGGCTTGTCGAACGGCGCGAAGCAGATGAAGTGCCCGTGGTCGCGGTACTTCCAAGCGCCGCTCTTGCCATTGGCGATGTTGAGGCCGACGACCTGCGCCGTCCCGGTCTTGCCCGCCAGCAGCACGTTGTCGACCGGAATGCGCGCCTTGCCAGCTGTCCCGCGTCCGTTGACCACTTCGCTCATCGCCGCGTGGATGTAGTCGAGGTGCTCCTGCGAGAAACCCATGGACTTCACCGGCGGCGCATTCCGGTCCAGCAGCAGCTTCGGCATCACCTGGCGCCCCGAAGCGATCCGCGAAGCCATCACCGCCTGTTGCAGAGGGTTCACCAGCATGTAGCCTTGCCCGATGGTGGCGTTGACGGTGTCGTAAACCGCCCACTCCTTCTTGTACTTGCGCAGCTTCCACGCCGGATCGGGCACGGTGCCGTAGGACTGGCCGGGATAGGGCATCGGGAATTCCTGCCCCAGTCCCAGCCTGCGCGCCATTGCAGCGATCTTGTCCATCCCGATCTGCTGCGCGAAGTGGTAGAAGTACACGTCGCACGATTGGTAGATGCCCTTGGCCATGTCGACCGAGCCATGGCCGCGACGGTTCCAGCAATGGAACACGCGGTTGCCCACACGGAGGCCACCAGCGCATCCGACGCTAGCATTGGGGTCGAGACCAGCTTCCAGAAACGACAGCGCGACCATCGGCTTTACCGTCGAACCCGGCGGGTAAAGGCCGCGCAGCACCTTGTTGCGCAACGGTACGTGGTCGTCCTCGGACAGCATCTTCCATTCGACGCGGCCGATGCCGTCCGAGAAGCTGTTCGGATCGAAACTCGGCATCGAGGCCATGGCGAGAATATCGCCGGTCTCGCAGTCCATCACCACGACCGAGCCGGACTCCAGACCGATGCGGCGCGCCGCATAGTCCTGAAGCCCGGCATTGATCGTCAACGCGATTGGCTTGCCTGGTACGTCTTCGCGGGTGCCAAGGTCCCGCACGATGCGGCCAGATGCCGTGGCCTCCACGCGGCGCGCTCCCGGCACGCCGCGCAAGCGCGCTTCGAAGTGCTTCTCAAGACCGTCCTTGCCGATCTTGAAGCCCGGCGTGATCAGAAGCGGATTGCGCTCCTTTTCGTAGTCTTCGGCCGACGCCGCACCGACATAACCAACGAGATGGCCTACCGAAGCTCCTGCCGGATAGTACCGTGAATAGCCCCGCTGCGGAATCACGCCCGGCAATTCGGGCAGTCTAACGCTCACCGCAGCAAACTTGTCCCAATCAAGGCTCGATGCCACTTCGACGGGCTGGAACCCGCGAGCCTTGTCGAGCTTGTCGCGGATGTCGCGCACCTTGTCGGGCGGCAGCGAAAGCAGGCCTGCGAGCGTCGCCATCGTCTTGTCGGGATCGTCGACGCGATCGGGGATGAGGTCGACGCGAAAGTCTGCGCGATTAGCGGCGAGTGCGTTGCCAAAGCGGTCGAGCACCCAACCGCGCCGTGGCGGTATCAGCGTAAGGTTGACCCGGTTGCTCTCGGACGCCGCCTGGTACTTCTCGTTCTGGGCAACGGCGAGATAGCCCAGTCGCGCCGCCAGAAGCAGGCCAACCCCGCCCTGCAGTGCGCCAAGCACGAAAGTTCGCCGCTCGAACCGGTTGGTCAGGATTGCCGATGTCACCGGCAGCTTCTGCCGCATCGTCAGATCCTTTTCAGCGGCAGCAGACGGACACGGTCCAGCAGCGCTACCAGACGCGTCACCACCGGATAGAGGACCAGCGACATCAGCAATTGCGGCACGATCACGATGGGCAAGGGATAGCCTGTGGCAATTCCTGCCAGAACCGAACTCAGGAACAGGTACGCTGTAATCAGCGCACTCGCCGCAAGCCAGTCCTGGGCAAACCCACGCCACAGAAACCGCTCGTCAACGACTTCCATCGCCAGCATCGTCGCCGACCACAGCACAATTCCCGATCCGAACGGCATACCGGAATAGAGGTCGTCGAAGAAGCCGAGCGGCAGCCCGACCCACAAGGGCAGCATTCCTGGCCGCATCATGCGCCAGGCAAGCAGCATCATGTAGGCGAGGGGAGGCATGACCGGGGCCGAGGAGATCACCGGCGAGAAACTGGCCATGGAAGCAAGCATGATCGTGGCCCACGGCAACCCGGTTGCCAGCACCGGCCACGGTTCGCGGTTGATCCGCTTGCGCGCGATTTCCTCAGGCGTGCCCCGCAGTGGGCCGAGCATCAGGGCTCGCCTGCGGCATTCTTCGCGCCGTCCTTCTCGATCTGCTCGATAAGCGCGCGGGCTTCACCGCTGTAGGCCGGTTCCACGATCACGAATTCGTTGTCCGCGGGATCGGCAGCGAGATGTCCGGTTGCGCCGTCACGGTGGGGCTCGGTTGCCACCGCAACCGGTATGCCGGGGGGATAGAGACCGCCCGAACCGGAGGTGACGAAGACATCGCCCTGCTTCACGGGATTTACGCCCTGGTTGATCAGGCGGATGTCGATCCTGCCGTTCGATGCTCCTTGCACAAACGCGGTCAGCCCGTCGCGCGCGCGCTTTACCGGAACGACGTTGTCAGGGTCCGTCACCAGCAGAACGCGTGCCGTCCCCGGACCCGCCTCGATCACGCGGCCGATCAGTCCTGACGCGGCGCGGACTGGCTGGCCGGGACGCACGCCGCTCGATGTCCCGGCATCGATGATGGCAAAGCGCCGCGTGCTGGAAGCGGTCGAGCCGATCAGACGCACGGTGGCGACAGGCTGGCGCTGCGGTTCGACAATGCCGAGCAGCGCCTTGAGCCGACGGTTCTCGTCGCGAAGCGATTGCATCGAGATCGCATTGGCGCGCGCAGCTTCCACTTCCCGGCGGAGTTCGGCGTTCTGCCGTCCGGCGTTGAAGTAGGCACCGATCGCAGCGAACACGCCCTGTCCGGTGGACCGGCTCTCGGCGCCGGCTTCGCCCAGCGGGCGAGCCGCTTCGGCAGCGGCGCTGCGGGCGAATGAAAAGGCATCCGGATTGACCAGCGAGGTCACGAGCACGGCAACTCCGGCCACGACGCCAAGAATGGCGACAACGTAGCCGGTGAATATGCCGTACTGCGCCCTGCGCGAATAGCCCGGGCGCCGGTCCTGCGACCGCGCCATCCGTCAAACCCCTTCAATCCGGCGCTCAGACATGCGCCGCGATGCAACCCGTATGCTTGCGATACCCGAAAATCGTCAGGCGGTCATCAGCACGCCGCGATAGATCGGAT
Organism: Novosphingobium jiangmenense; assembly: GCF_015694345.1. Classification (GTDB taxonomy): domain Bacteria; phylum Pseudomonadota; class Alphaproteobacteria; order Sphingomonadales; family Sphingomonadaceae; genus Novosphingobium; species Novosphingobium jiangmenense. The sequence goes on along the minus strand of NZ_JADQDC010000002.1, from coordinate 336,242 downwards.
CTTCCATCGCGCGGCCGGTCCCGAGCGCGACGCACGACAGCGGATCTTCGGCGACGCTGACCGGCAGGCCAGTCTCCTCGCGCAGATGCTCGTCCAGACCGCGGATCAGCGCGCCGCCGCCCGTCAGCACGATGCCCTGGTCGACAATGTCCGCGGCCAGCTCGGGCGCGGTATTCTCCAGCGCGATGCGCACGCCTTCGACGATTGCGCCGATCGGTTCGGACAGGGCTTCGGCAATGTTCGCCTGCGTGATCGTGATTTCCTTGGGCACGCCGTTGACGAGGTCGCGACCCTTGATGTGGATCGTCTCGCCGATGCCGTCGGCCGGAGCCGTGGCGATACCGTAGTCCTTCTTGATGCGCTCTGCCGTGGCTTCGCCGATCAGCAGGTTGTGATGGCGGCGCACGTAGGAGACGATCGCCTCGTCCATCTTGTCACCGCCGACGCGGACCGAGGTGGTATAGGCAAGGCCGCGCAGCGACAGCACGGCGACTTCGGTCGTGCCGCCACCGATGTCGACCACCATCGAGCCGACCGGTTCGGTCACCGGCATGTCGGCCCCGATCGCCGCAGCCATCGGCTCGAGGATCAGGTAGACCTGGCTTGCCCCGGCATTGCTCGCCGCGTCACGGATGGCGCGCCGTTCGACGCTGGTCGAGCCCGAGGGGACGCAGATCACGATTTCCGGATAGCGCAGCAGGCTCTTCGAACCGTGCACCTTGCGGATGAAGTGCTTGATCATCTCTTCGGCGACTTCGATGTCGGCGATCACGCCGTCGCGTAAGGGGCGGATCGCTTCGATGTTGTCGGGCGTCTTGCCCATCATCATCTTGGCATCGTCGCCCACGGCCTTGACCCGCTTGATCCCGTTGATCGTCTCGATGGCGACCACGGAAGGTTCGTTCAGCACGATGCCGCGATCCTGCACATAGACCAGCGTGTTGGCGGTGCCGAGGTCGATCGCGATGTTCTGGGAACCGAACTTGAAGAATCGGGAAAAGATCGAAGCCATCTAAGAATCCGTGATAATCTGCGGTTTGGCGCACGGGCTAGCGCCAGACCCCTCCAGAAAGTGCGCCCGGGAAGGCGGCTTCCTAGCAGGCGATTCGCGCAAAGCCCATGGGTTTGTGCGGGTTTGGACGGATAACTTCACCGCTTGTCTCGAAATAAATCGGCTTCGGCGCTAGGCTCGATCAGACCATGCGAGTCATCCGCCGCCTCCCCGAAACCCTGATCAACCGCATCGCTGCCGGAGAGGTGGTCGAGCGCCCTGCCAGCGCGCTCAAGGAACTCGTCGAAAACGCCATCGACGCGGGCGCGAGCCACATCCACGTGCGCCTGTCCGAGGGCGGCCTCGCCATGATCGAAGTCTCCGACGACGGCTGCGGCATGCGCCCGGACGAGATCGAACTGGCCCTTGAACGCCACGCCACCTCGAAGCTCCCCGATGAAGCGATCGAGATGGTCGAAACGCTCGGATTCCGAGGAGAAGCCCTCCCGTCCATCGCGTCTGTCGCCCGCGTCACTATCGAATCCCGGCCACAAGGCAGCGCCGATGGCTGGAAGCGTGTCGTCGACAATGGCGCTTTGGTCGCCGAAGGACCAGCCGCTCTTCCACCGGGCACCCGCGTGCGGGTCGAACAGCTGTTCGAGAAGATCCCCGCCCGCCGCAAGTTCCTGCGCAGCCCGCGCTCGGAATGGGCCGCCGCATCGGACGTGGTCCGTCGCCTTGCGATGGCCCGGCCTGACCTGGGCTTCACGCTGGAACACGATGGCCGCCGCGCGCTGCACGTGCAGGCCGGCGAAACCCTCGAAGCCCGCGTGGCCCAGCTTGTCGCCCGCGAACTCGCCGGCAATTCGGTCGAGGTCGATCTCTTCCGCGGCGATTATCACCTGACCGGCATCGCCGGCCTGCCGACCTACAACCGCGGCGTGGCCGACCACCAGTACCTGTTCGTCAACGGCCGTCCGGTGAAGGACCGCCTGCTCATCGGCGCAGTGCGCGGCGCCTATGCCGACATGCTCGCGCGTGACCGCCACGCGGTGCTCGCGCTGTTCCTGCAGGTTCCGGCCAGCGAGGTCGACGTCAATGTCCATCCCGCCAAGTCGGAAGTCCGCTTCCGCGATCCGGCACTGGTGCGGGGCATGGTCGTCTCGGGGCTGCGTCACGCCCTGTCGACCGGCGACCAGCGCAGCGCACAAGCTCCCTCGGCCAGCGCGATGGCAGCATGGCAGGCCGAACCCATCGCTCCGCCGCCGCCTGCCTCACAGGGCAGCATGTTCAGCCAGCCATGGCGGCCCGAGGCGCGCGTTTCCGACGCCGGACAGGCCTGGCGCGGCTACGAGCAGTCGGTCCTGGCCCCGCTGCAAGGACGAGCCGAAGTCGCTGCCGAACCCGTCGTCGACGCGACAAGTCATCCCCTCGGCATCGCCCGAGGCCAGATATCCAACACCTACATTGTTGCAGAGGCAGAGGACGGCCTGGTCATTGTCGACCAGCATGCCGCCCACGAACGTCTCGTGCTCGAACGCCTGCGCGCTGCCGGGGCAGGGCAGGGCACCGCGTCCGCGCAAGCCCTGCTGATCCCCGAGGTCGTGGAACTGGAAGAAGTCGCCTGCGACCGGCTTGAGGAAGCCGCGCCCAAGCTTGCCGAGTTCGGCCTCGCTCTCGAACGCTTCGGCCCCAACGCCATGCTCGTGCGCTCCGTCCCTGCTGCTCTGGCCAAGGGCGATCCGGCCAAGCTCGTTGCCGACGTCGCTGATGACCTTGCCCACCACGGCGACGCGCTGCTGCTCAGCGAAAAGCTCGACCTGGTCCTCGCCACCATGGCATGCCATGGCTCGGTCCGCGCAGGCCGCCAGCTTTCGGTAGCCGAAATGAACGCCCTGCTGCGCGAAATGGAAGTGACGCCCCGCTCCGGCCAGTGCAACCATGGCCGCCCGACGTGGGTCAAGCTGGCGCACGGCGACATCGAGAAGCTGTTCGGGAGAAAGTGATGCTGCACGGACGTCTGGCCCTGATTTCGCTGTCCATCTTCGCCTTGGCCGCCTGCTCCGAAAAGGAGCCGACCGACGCCGAAGCGATTGCCGCCGTCGAGGCCGCGCAGGACGGCAAGCCTCCGGTCAAGCCGCTGCAACTCCAGCCAATCCTCTACCCCGATATCACCATCAACAAGCTCCACGGCACCGGCTGCGCTTTCGTTGCCGACGGTGGCGGTCTCGGCGCTGTGCTCCTGGCGCAGGACAAGCGTGGCGTGATCAAGTACGGCGATCACGTTCAGGTTCTCGCGCCCGATGCCGGTTCCGCAAAGCTGCCCAAGGGCAGTTTCTCGCGCTACACCGGCAAGGAGAATGCCGTCACGCTGACCACGACCGGGCCGGTCACGCCGGTCGGCACGACCGAGCAGTTCAAGGGCAAGATGGTCGTGACCGATGCCTTCGAACGTCCGGTCTACGAGGCGACCGGCGACGTGCAGTGCAAGGCGATCTGAAGCGTCAGGCGTCCCTTGTGCGGATCAGGCCGATCGACTTCATCGTCATCACCACCACGCCGTCCTGATTGTAGACCCTGACGTTCGAGCGGAAGCTGCCCATCTCCGGGCGCGATGAACTGCGCTTCTTGTCGACGATCTCGGTCTCCACGCTGAGCGTGTCGCCGGGATAGACCGGCTTGAGCCAACGGATCTCGTCCAGCCCCGGCGAACCGAGGCCCGCCTGCTTGCGCTCCTTCAGGTTCTCCACCAGCATCGCCATGGTCATCGCGCAGGTGTGCCAGCCGCTTGCCGAAAGCCGCCCGAAATGGGTCTTGGCCGCGGCTTCGTCGTCAAGGTGGAAAGGCTGGGGGTCATACTTCGAGGCGAAGTCGATCACTTCCTCGCGGTTGACGGCATAGCTTCCGAACCGCTGGATCGCGCCGGGCTCGATATCTTCGAAGTACATCATCGGTGCAGGTTCGACGCTCCGAAACGCAAAGTCAATCGCGCGATTAAATCCGGATTGCGCGCAAGCCCTTCATGGGCGGAGCGGGATCGGGAATGATGCGATAACGCGCGGTAATCAGGCTGAAAATTCCGAACAGCAGCAGGCCTGCTGCGACGAGATGGAATCCGAGGCCCATGTCCCGCAGATTGTTGATGGCCTTTCCCAGCGACACGACTTCCCGGCTTTGCCCTACCCACGCCGAGCGCAGCAGGGACCATCCGATAAGCGCCATGACCACGGCGCGTGCGGCATGTCCTGCGCGCCCCACCCAGCACGTGAACGCAGGCGCGCGGGACGAGACATGCCGCATGAACCCTGCCGTCACCGCATTGCGCGCCTGAAGCAGCGCGGCCATGAGCAGGCCCGCGCCGACAACGCCCAGCAGCGTCTCGCCAAAGGGAATGTCGAGCACGCCACCGGCCATCTGCGCCGACGAATCCTTGCCCGCCCCACGCGCGCCGCTGGCGATGCGCGTCGCCGTCCACGCCATGACCAGATGCACCACGGCGCTGGCCAGATAGCCGACACGGGCGGCGCGCCCTTTCCACGAGGTGCCCTTGCGCTCGATATCGAACAGCGCGGCCGACAACCTGTAGAGCGCATAGCCGACCAATCCCGCCGCTGCGACATACAGCACCACCGGGCCACCGGGGATGGCATTCAAGACGCGGAAGGTATCCCCTGCGCCATCGTCGACGTCAGCTTTGCGCGCGGTCAGGGCAAGATAGCCCAGCAGCAAATAGACCAGACCGCGCACGGCAAAGCCCACCCGAGCCAGCCACACCACCTTCTCCGACTTGTCGACCACCAGCGCGCTCCTCTTTCCCGGTTCGGGCAAGGAACGCGCCGACAGCCTTGCGGTGCCTCAACTCATCGCGGGCATCAGCAGCATCCACAGCGCCATGCCGACCATGACCACGTTCTCGGTCAAGGAGACGAAGCCCAACGGGACGCGGCCCGAACCGCCGACGCAGGCGCATTTCAGTTCACGCTTCTGGACATAGACGGCGTAGAACACCGAAACGCCACCAATCGTACCGATGAACAGCGCGATCGGGATGGAAAGCCAAGGCAGGGCCCGCGCTGCCATCAGCACGCCCGCCAGCGCCTCGCCGAACGGATAGAGGTAGGCATAAGGCACCCATCGCCGCGCCAGGAGATCATAGCCGAGGAACATCGTCGCAAAGCGGTCGACGTCCTGCAGCTTGAGCATCGCCAGCAGCGCCATCGCGAAGGCCACGAACCATTCGACCGCGCGCCCCGTGAAGGGCGTGCCGAACAGCGTGAAACTCACGGCAAGGGCAAGCGCACCGGCAATGGCAAAGACGGCGAGCACCGGCACGTAGCTCACTGCATCCGGGTCGGCGACTTTCAGGCCAAGGAAGCGGCGCGTGTCGTCATGGCCGCCGATGCGCTTGCCATCAATGAACACCTGCGGCGTGGTCTTCACACCATGCGCCGCCTTGAACGCGTCGGTTTCCTCGCGCGTGCGCAGCCAGTGGTCCTCCACCTTGTAGCCTTGCCGTTCCAGCAGGTGCTTCACCTTCACGCCATAGGGGCAGACGTGTTTGGGCATGACCATGCGATAGAGCACGGCGGTTCGATTCGGGGTCTGTGCGTTTGTCATGCGAGGACCTATAACCTGCGTACCACGGTACGGAGTCAAGCGGCATGGCAATGACGATTTCCGAGCTCGCCAAGGGCGCCGCCGTCGGCGTCGAGACAGTGCGCTTCTATCAACGCAAGGGATTGCTTGACGATCCCCGGCCCAGCCGCAGCGGCCGACAGGGCCAGAAACACTATGGCCCCGATGACCTGCGCCGCTTGCGTTTCGTCCGCAGCGCGCAAGGCGCAGGCTTCACCCTTTCCGAAATCGCCGAATTGCTGGCTCTGGATGCAGGGCACGACCGTCCGCGCGCTCGCGAAATGGCGCGGACCCGGCTTGAAGCCATCGATCAGGAGATTGCGCGCCTCGAAACCGCCCGCCAGTCGCTGCGCAAGCTAGCCCGCGAATGCGCCAGGGGCGACGCCGGGCCATGCCCGATCATCGCCGCTTTCGAAGCCTGAGGATCAGACGTTGAACTTGAAGTGCAGGACGTCGCCGTCCTTCACCACGTATTCCTTGCCTTCCTGCCGCAGCTTGCCCGCATCGCGCGCCGCGCTTTCGCCGCCGAGGCTGACGAAGTCGTCATAGGCGATGGTCTCGGCGCGGATGAAGCCGCGCTGCATGTCGGAGTGGATTTCACCTGCCGCTTCGGGCGCCTTCGCCCCCAGATGCACCGTCCACGCGCGCGCTTCCTTGGGGCCGACGGTGAAGAAGGTGATCAGGTGGAGCAGTTCGTATCCCGCGCGGATCACGCGGGCGAGGCCGGTCTCGTGCAGACCCATTTCCTCGAGGAAGACCGAGCGCTCTTCGGGATCCATTCCCACAAGTTCGGACTCGATGGCGGCCGAGACGATCACCGCATTGGCGCCCTCTGCCTTGGCCTTCTCGAATACGCGGGCTGAAAACGCATTGCCGTTCGCTGCGCTCTCTTCCTCTACGTTGCAGACATAGAGGACCGGCTTGGCGGTCAGCAGCTGCGCTTGGCGGAACACGCGCGCTTCCTCGTCGTCCTTGGGCTGTGTCAGACGCGCGGGCTTGCCTTCGCGCAGCAGTTCGAGCGCCTGCCCAAGCACGGAGGCGATGATCTTCGATTCCTTGTCGCCGGCCTTGGCCTTCTTTTCGGCGGCAGGAACGCGCTTCTCAAGGCTTTCGAGGTCCGAGAGCATCAGTTCGGTCTCGACCGTCTCGGCGTCGGAAATCGGATCGACCTTGTTGTCGACGTGCTGGATGTCATCATTCTCGAAGCAGCGCAGCACGTGAACGATCGCGTCCACTTCACGGATGTTGCCGAGGAACTGGTTGCCAAGGCCTTCGCCCTTGGACGCACCACGGACAAGCCCTGCGATGTCCACGAAGCCAAGCTGCGTCGGGATGATCTTCTGGCTTCCGGCAATCGCCGCCAGCTTGTCCAACCGCGGGTCAGGTACGCCGACATTGCCGACGTTCGGCTCGATCGTGCAGAACGGATAGTTCGCCGCCTGCGCCGCCTGCGTCTCGGTCAGCGCGTTGAACAGCGTCGACTTGCCGACATTGGGAAGGCCGACGATCCCGCAACGAAAACCCATCTTCAAACTCCTTGGCTGGCCGCGCCTTTAGCGGGCCGCACGGGATTTGGAAACCTTCACGGAAATTTCAGGGATTGGGCGCACTAAGCCCTTCACGCGTGGAGAAAATTGCGATGAAGAAGCTGGCGTTCCTGACCCTGCCGCTCCTGCTGGCGGCCTGTACCGACAGCCCCCAGGAGCGCGCAGACCGCGCCCGCAAGGCCTTCGATGCGCACGATTATCGCGCCGCACAGGTCGATCTTGCCGCCGCACTTGAGTCAAATCCACAGGATCCGGCGTTGCTCGAACTCCACGCCCGCAACGCCTTGGCCATGGGCGATGGCATCGCCGCCGAGGCGTCCCTGACCAAACTCCCCGAAGGCAAACGCCCTGCCGACTTCGCCCTGCTACTGGGCGAGGCGAACCTTTTGCGCGGCATGGCGGACGAGGCGCTCACCGTCCTCGGCTCCGATTCCTCGGCCAGCGCACAACGCCTGCGCGCGCTTGCACTGCTGGCCAAGGAAGACCGCGAAGGTGCGGCCAAGGCCTTCGCGGCCGGTGCCGCCGGTAAGCCCGATGCCCGCCTGCTCTCGGACTATGCCCGGTTCATGCTGATGGGCGGTGATGTCAAGCAGGCCCGCGCTCTGGCTGACCGCGCCAAGGCAGCCGACCCGGGCCTGATCGATACGCTCCTCGCCGATGCCGAAGTCGCCACCGCCGAAGGCCGCCTGGCGCAGGCACTCGCGGGCTACGAAGCCGCCGTCGATGCCTACCCCGGCAATCTCGCTGCGTTGGCGGGCAAGGCGGCAGTGCTGGGCGATCTCGGTCGCACGGCCGACATGGAGGGCGTGTTGAAAGCCTTGGCCGAGGTCAAGGGCGGGGGGCAGGTTGCCTATCTCCAGGCCCGGGCCGCCGCGGCCCGCAGCGACTGGCAGACCGTCCGCAGCGTGCTGCAGGCCAACGAAGCTTCGCTGGTCGGCAAGGACGAGGCGACCGTGCTCTATGCGCAGGCCTTGGTTCAGCTGAAGCAGCCCGAACAGGCCCGCGCCAAGCTCCAGCCCCTGCTCACCCGCAATCCCGGCAGCGCAACGCTGCGCCGCGAACTCGCCAAGGCGCAACTTGCCGCAGGCGACCCGCGCGGCGCGGTCGAGACGATGCGCCCCTTCGCCGAAGTCCAGACTGCCGATGCCGAGGACTTGCGCCTGCTGGCCAAGGCGGCAGAAGCCTCCGGCGATCCCGATGCGGCAAAGCTGGCGGAGAAGGCAAAGTTCCCCTCCGCGCAGGCGATGGCAGCAACGCTCGCGCAAGCCGACACCGCGATGAAACAGTCCAACTGGGGCAACGCGATCGCCGCCTACGAACGCCTGCTCGCCGTCACCGACGGCAAGAACCCGCTCGTCCTCAACAACATGGCCTATGCGCAGGGCATGGTCGGCAACAAGACCAAGGCGCTCGAGTTCGCAGAGCGCGCCTACAAAGTTGCCCCGACCAGTGCCTCGGTGATGGATACGCTGGGCTGGCTGCTGGTCGAGAGCGGCAAGGACCCCGCGCGCGGCCTGTCATTGCTGCGCGATGCTGCGTCCAAGGCTCCGGGCAACGCCACGATCGCTGCCCATTTGCGCAGCGCCGAAAAAGGCTGAGCACAAACGAAAAGGGAGCCAGCTCGCGCCGACTCCCCTCCGAGAACCGTTGCAGTGCGCTCAGGCGGCGAGGGCAAGCCGCTGCGGTGCCGACTGGCGACGGCGTGCGAGAGCCAGACCGACAAGGCCCGCACCGAGCAGGCCGAGCATGCCCGGCTCCGGAACCGGCGTACCACCGGTCGAGCCACCCGTGCTGCTGAGCGTGCCCGAACCGCTGGCCGAGCTGATGCCGGGCACGCCCGCGATCGACTGGTAGCGGACATAGAAGTCGCTCAGCGTAAGCGAGCTGACCGGCTGCGAGAAGCTCAAGGTGAACGAGCCGGTGCCGGTCTGGCCAAGGGTCAGGCCACCGCTGCCACCGCCCGCACAGCTGCCGGTCTGCGCATCCTTGAAACAGACATCGACCGTGCCGATGCCGTTCGGGTAGTTAGACGACAGCGTGGTGTAGGAAAACGCCCCGGTGCTGGTCGCCGACGAGATGTTCGGATCGGTGTTGAACGCGAAGCTCGAGATGCGCGAGTCCGTCACCGGGGCCGAGCTGGTGTTCGAAACCGAGTAGTCGAACGTGTAGTCGTTGCCCGAGATCCCGGTCAGCTTGAACGTCGTCGAGCCGGTCAGCCCGTCGATCGTCGTGCCGCCTGAAAAGCCGTTGTAATTGAGCGTGAAGCTGGTGCCGATGTCGCCCGAGCCGAGCGTCACGGAATCCGCAAAGGCAGGCGATGCGATCGCCATTGCCGCGCTGGCAGCAAGGCCGGCAAGAACTTTCCTGAAGGTCATCGAAACTGCTCCCATGAACCGGAATTCGGTTAACCGTTACTAACGCAATGACTGTGCCAACTGCGAAATTCAGCCATTTGTAATGATTAACGATGTGTCGAGCGTAAGCATTTCCGACAGGTGCACCGCCGCTCTCGCCACCCGCTTTCACCAAAGATTCAGCGCTCGCTGGCATGACTCGCGCAATGCGCACTCGTCTTGCCCTTGCCCTGTTCCTGACCTTGTCCGCCTGCGGGGAAAGTCCCGCCGACCGCATAGCCCGCGCGCGGCAGGAAATTGCGGGAATGGAACTGGCTGCAGCGCGCGTCGATCTCGTGGCGGCACTGGCCGAGCAAGGCGACGACCCTGCTACCCTGCGCCTGCTCGCAGACGTGCAATTGCGGTTGGGTGACGGCGAAGGGGCTGCGGCGACAGCCGATCGGCTCGAGCGGGCAGGAGCCACGCCTGCGGACCTCATGCCGATCCGGGCCGAAGCCGCACTCCTGCGCGGCAATCCCGACGCAGCCCTGGCCCTGCTCGGCTCTGCGGCAAGCTCGCATGCGGAGCGCGTGCGCGCCGCCGCTCTGCTCGCAAAGGAGGATGCTTCGGGCGCGCTGGCGGCCCTGCGCCGTGGCGTTGCCGTCGGCGCCGACCCGCTGCTGCTGCGAGACTATGCCCGCTTCCTGATCGGCGCTGGCGACTTCGATGGCGCCGCCAGTCAGATCGCCGCTCTGTCGCGGCTCCAACCGGATGGCTTCGATGCGCTCATGCTCGGTGCGGACCTTGCAGCGCGGCGCGGCCGCCATGCCGAGGCGCACGGTCTGCTCGAAAAGGCCGCCGCGCGCTACCCCAAGGTGCCCGACGCCCTTATCGCGCGCGCAACCGTGTTCGATCTCGAAGGCAAGCTCGACGAAGCCGTGGCCATGACCAACCGCGCCGCCACGATCGCGCCCGACGATCCGCGCGTCCGCGACCTCAAGGTCCAGTTCGCCGCGATGAAGGGGGACTGGTCGACGGTGCGGTCATTGCTCGCGAGGGAGGAGCGCACGCTCGATCCCTTGTCGGCCAACGGCCTGAGCTATGCCGAGGCGATGCTGCGCACCGGCCATCCCGAGCAGGCCAGGGCCCTGTTCCAGCGCGCGCTGACCCGCTCGCCCAACAATCCGTTCTCGCGGCTCATGCTGGCCGAAGCGCAACTGGCCACCGGCGATGCCCGCGCTGCCCATGCCACGGTCGTGCCGCTTGCCAGCAGCGTCATGGCAGAGCAGCGCGAACTGGAACTTGCTGCAAAGGCGGCGGAAGCGGCCGGTCTTCCCGAAGCAACGGCCTATCGAGCGCGTCTTGCCGATGCCCGTCGAGGCATGGTCAAGGCGCTCTCTGCCGAAGGCAATGCCGCGCTCGTCCGTGAGGACTGGCCCAAGGCCGTCGACGTGTTTTCCCGTCTTGCACAACAGGGCGAGGATGCCGAAGTGCTCAAACGCCTCGCCCTGGCCTTGAGCCATCAGGGCAGGGCGGACGAGGCGATCCGCACTGCAGACAGAGCCAGAGCGCTCAGGCCGGACGATCCGGATACGAGCTACATGGCCGGTCTGGTTCGGGTCAGGGCGGGGCGAGACGTGCCCGCCGCAATTGCGATGTTGCAGCAGGCCGTGCAAGCTGCACCGGACAACGTCATCTTCCGGCAGGCACTGGCCCGCTATCACCTGCGCGAAGCATCATGACCGCGAGCCAGACTGCGCATACCTTACCGTAGCCGGTCAGGCGCGCGGCTTGATCCGGCGCGAGCGGGCATAGCCCACGCCGAGCAGCCCGAGCGCCATCATGCCCAGCATGCCGGGTTCAGGCACCTGAGTGCCACCGGAGGTGCTCGTCGTGGTCCCGCCAGAGGTCGTCGTGGTGCCGCCCGACGTGGTGGTGGTGCCGCCCGACGTGGTGGTGGTCCCGCCCGAAGTGGTGGTGGTGCCACCTGAGGTCGTCGTGGTCCCGCCCGAGGTCGTGGTCGTACCGCCCGACGTGGTTGTGGTAGTGCCTCCCGAAGTGCTGGTCGTGCCGCCCGATGTCGTAGTGCCACCGCACAGGCTCGACCCGCCACTGTGGCCGCAATTGCAATAATGCTTGTGCTTCAGCCACCACGTCGCCTGCGCGGGCGTGGCTGCGGAAATGGCGGCAAGGGTGACTGCGGCAATAGCGGTTGAGCGAATGTTCATTTTAACCCCCGTTGGTAAATTACGGTCTGGTCGATGCTCTGCAAAACCGGTGCCAACTCTTGTTTTTCAGGATTTTGCGTGGTTAACGCCAAATTGTGCCGGAGCCTGTGTAAGCCAAGGCGACGAATTGTGTTTCGCTATTGTTTCCCGCCGGTCAGTGCTGCTGTCTCAAGGCCACGTCGTTCATGAAGCGAACGTCATCTTTCGCCGCCAGCCAGTTCGCCTCTGACGCTATCGCACCCAGCATGTCGACCAGGTCGTCCTGCTCGGCCTTGGCGAAGGCCCCGAGCACGTATCCGGTCACGCGGTCCTTGTGCCCCGGATGGCCGATGCCGAGCCGCACCCTGCGAAAGTCCGCGCCGAGATGCTGGTCGATCGAGCGCAACCCGTTGTGCCCCGCCGTGCCGCCACCCTGCTTCACCTTGACCTTGAACGGTGCCAGGTCCAGCTCGTCATGGAACACCGTCAGCGCGTCCATGCCCAGCTTGTAGAAGCGCATCGCTTCGCCCACCGAACGGCCGCTCTCGTTCATGAAGGTGGCAGGCTTGAGCAGCAGCACCTTCTGGTTGCCGATCCGGCCTTCCTGCAGCCAGCCCTGGAACTTCTTCTGCACTGGCCCGAAGTTGTGCACCTCGGCAATCGTGTCCAGCGCCATGAAGCCGACATTGTGCCGGTGGAGCGCATATTGCGGTCCGGGATTTCCGAGGCCGACCCAGAGTTGCATGTGCGTAAGGTTTCCTTGGTTGCGAGGCCTGTGTGCCCTGCCAGATTACGACACACAAAAAAAGAACCCCTCCCGCACGCGGCGGAAGGGGCTGCTTTTTCACGCGCCTGCCGGAGCGGGACCCAAGTCCGGCTATCAGCCTTCCTTGGTGGTGTCGCCTTCTTCGCTCTTCAGCGAGGAGGGGGCAACGATCGTCGCGATGGTGAAGTCGCGGTCCGAGATCGCGGGCTTCACGCCTGCGGGCAGGGTGACGGCGCTGATGTGGATCGAATCGCCGACTTCGTAACCCGAAACGTCGACGATGATGTCGTCGGGGATCGCGTCAGGAGCGCAGATCATTTCCAGCTCGTGGCGAACGACGTTGAGAATGCCGCCCTTCTTGAGGCCCGGCGACTTCTCTTCGTTGATGAAGGCCACCGGCACGTCCACGTGAACGACCGAGTCCTTCGAAACGCGCAGGAAGTCTGCGTGCTGCGGACGGTCGGTCACCGGGTGGAAGGCGACGTCCTTGGGGAGGGTGCGGATGGTCTGGCCACCGACAGTGAGCTCGACGACCGAGTTGAAGAAGTGGCCGGTGCCCAGCGCCTTGTTGAGCGCCTTTTCTTCAAGGTGGATCGCGATGGGTTCTTCGTTGCCGCCATAGATCACGGCGGGGGTGCGGCCTTCGCGACGCAGTGCACGGGAGGCTCCCTTGCCAGCCCGATCGCGCGTCTCGGCCGACAGATGCAGCGTTTCGCTCATTGTCAGTACCTTCAGCTGAGTTAATCACACTTCCTCCGCCACGCCTCCAGGGATGACCATGACAGGGGAGCGGCGGCCCTTAGCGGGTTTGGCCGGAAATGCAAGAAATCAATCCCCGCCTAAGGCACCCGCTTGATCGTCCATCCACGCGCCATCATCAGGCGCTGAAGGCTGTCCGACCCCGAAAGGTGCGCCGCGCCCACCGCCACGAAGGGCTTCGCGCCCCCCTTCAGCATTGCGTCCAGCTGATCCGCCCAGGCCCGATTGCGGTCGGTCAGCAAAGCCTGATGCAGCCCGGCATCGGCCAGAAAACCCTCGTTCGCCTCGCGCGCAATGCCAAGGTCATCGCCCTTGAGCCACAGCGCGACCATGTCGGCCTCTTCGTCCTTGTCGCTCGCCGCCTCGACCGTGACTTCCTGCAACAGCACCTGCTGCTGGCGAGGGGGGAGGGCGTCGAACACGCCGAACTGGCTGTGGATCGTCTCGAACCCCGCGACAGGCTTGTTTCCGGCCAGCTTGCGCAAGGCTGGCTCCGCGCCGCTGTCAGGATCGGCGCCTGCCTTCTGCCCGGCAATCGCCGCCAGTTGCAGCGCCACCGCCCAGCTTTCCGTATTGGCAAAGTCCGCATCCGAAAGGCCAAGCTTGCGATAGACCTCGGCCAACTTGGCGCGATAGGCAGGCGCAAGGCGCTGCGAGGGCGGAGGCAGCCCTTCCGTTCCTGCCAGATCCGCCAGCGCCTCGCCTGCCACTTTCTGGTTCAGCGGCTCGGCAATCTCGAGCACCAGCCGGTCCGCCTTCGCCAAGGCCTCGCCGATGGCCGGACGCAGCCATTGCGTGTCAGGGGGCAGGGCATGGACGGTGCCGAACATGTAGCCGCGCACCGCCCCGGTCTTGTCCTCGATCTGCCACAGCGCCACGCGCGTATCCGGCGCGGGCGCAGGCTTCCCGTGCTCCAGCCACGCCACCGCCATGCCCAGCAGCAGCGCCGGAACCACCGCCCACAGCAGGCGTGGAAGAAAGCGCGAGATCTGCTTCATTGCACGCGGGTAGCGACAAGGCCTTGCGCCTTGAGCAGGTCCTGCACGCTTCGCGCCCCCGCCAGATGCCCCGCGCCCACCGCGATGAACACCGTTCCCGGCTGATCGAGCCGCTTGGCGATCCACGAAGCCCAGTTGCGATTGCGCTGGTAAAGCAGCGTCTCGGCCAGTTCGGGATCGTCCATGTTCTCGTTGATCAGCTTGCCCAGGCCTTCGGGATCGCCTGAACCCCATTCATCGGTCATCGTGCCGATGATGGCAAAGCTCTTGTCGAAATCGCGCACCGCCTCGCCGAGGAACTTGAGCTGCGCCTCGCGCGGCAACTGGTCGAACAGGCCGAGCTGGTACTCGACCGTCTCCAGCGCGCCAAGCTTCGTGCCCTTGGCCACCGCCGCCTTGCGCAGCACCGCCTCGACGCCATCCTCGGCGCCGTATCCGGCCAGCTTGTAGGGCAGGACGCCCAGCGTGATCCCCGCCAGCCACGGCTCCATCGGATCGAGCGCTTCTGCCGGGATCTTCAGCTTGGTCAGCAGCGCCTCATAAGCCGCCCGATCGGCATCGGGCATCATCGAGCGCAGCGTCTCGCCCTTGAGCAGGCCCAGCGCCATCACCGTCTTCTGCTGCTCGGCCGCCGGAACCTCCGGGATCTCGGTGACCAGCTCGCCCGAACTGTCGAGCGCCTTGCCTACCGGCCCGTCAAGCCACACCAGTCCCTTGGGCAGGGCGTGGATCGTGCCGAACAGGTAGATCGTCGTGTCCGCATCGGCGACCTTCCACAAAGCGGGCTTCATCTGCTTGGGCGCTGGGGCGGCGGCAGCGGGCTTGGCTGCAGGTGCCTCGGCGTGAACCGTCCCGGCAAAGGCAAAGGCGGCGAGCGCGATTGCGGCAGTGAATGTACGATAGGCGCGTTTCATCATCAGGCTCCTTGTGCCCGTAAACAGGTTGCAGGGAAATGAAGGTTTGCGAGTGTCGCGTCAGAGATGGCGCTGGCGGAACCAGACCACGCCCCACACAGCCATCGTCGCAAGGTAGATCGTCATTCCATCGGCCGCGGGCAGGAACCCGCCACGGTTGCCCAGCCACCAGATCGGCGCGGCCGCACTGTAGAAGTAGAGCGCGATCAAGGCCCCGGTGCGGTAGGACTGCTCCTCATGCTCGTCGATGTTGCGGTGCCAGAACCACGTGACCGGCGCGATGACGAGAACGATGACGGCGATAAGCGCCGCAGCAACGCCTGCGGGCAGAGGCCCGGCGGCTACGTCGAACGGCTGGTCCGGCGCGTCGCCCGCGAAGCTCATCCACACTCCCATTACGAGCCCGATTCCGCTTGCCACCACCGCGCTGATCGTCGCGCGCCGTGCCCGAGGCGAAAGCGGGCCGTTCTCGCGATAGTAACGTCGCGCGCTGACCCAGGCGAACCAGAACGCGCCAAGCGTCAGGGCAACGAATACGCCCATGATCACCCAGCCGATCGGCTTGACCTGCTCCTCCCTGCCAAGCGCATCGATCAGGCCGACCGCAGCGCCGGAAAAGAACACTGCCGCCACCGTCGCGCCGAACATGCGCATGGCAAGCTTGCCGAGGCTCATCGCCGGCGGGTCGATCTGATCGTCAGTCATGTTGGAAACCATCATCGAAGATCTCCTCGATACGAAGCTGGAACAGGCGCGCGATGCGGAAGGCGAGGGGGAGCGAGGGATCGTGCTTGCCCGTCTCGATCGCGTTCACCGCCTGGCGCGACACGTCGAGCTTCAGGGCAAGGTCGGCCTGGCTCCACTGCCGCTCCGCGCGCAAAACTCTCAATCGGTTATTCATGTCATGCTGACCTGTCCATATGTCAGGTTGTGCTGACAATATGTCGCGATTCGCTGACTAATGTCAAGATAACCTGACATGGCGGCCGAGGTGGTGGTTCCCGGTTGATTTGGCGGCCCTCATCGGCCAAAGCCGCGCGACCATGGCCGACACAAAACTCATGCCTCCCCGCGCCCCCCTGAGCCTGCAGGACATGATCCTGCGCCTCCACGCTTTCTGGAGCGAGCAGGGCTGCCTGATCCTTCAGCCCTATGACATGCGCATGGGGGCAGGGACCTTCCACACCGCCACCACCCTGCGTGCGCTCGGGCCCGAGCCATGGAACGCCGCCTTCGTGCAGCCCTGCCGCCGCCCCACCGACGGCCGCTATGGCGAGAATCCCAATCGCCTGCAGCACTACTACCAGTACCAGGTGATCCTGAAGCCGAGCCCCGAAAACCTGCAGGAGCTTTACCTGCAGTCGCTCGCCGAGATCGGCATCGACCCGCTGGTGCACGACATCCGCTTCGTCGAGGACGACTGGGAATCCCCCACATTGGGCGCATGGGGCCTCGGCTGGGAAGTCTGGTGCGATGGCATGGAAGTCACCCAGTTCACCTATTTCCAGCAGATGGGCGGCTTCGATTGCAAGCCCGTCGCAGGCGAACTGACCTACGGCCTCGAACGCCTCGCCATGTACATCCAGGGCGTCGACAACGTCTATGACCTGAAGTTCAACAATCACGACGTTACCTACGGCGAGGTGTTTCTCGAGAACGAGAAGCAGATGTCGAAGTGGAACTTCGAAGTCGCCGATACCGACAGCCTGTTCGAAGGCTTCCGCCGCGCCGAGGAAGAGTGCAAGCGCAGCCTCGATGCCGGCGTCCCCATTGCCGCTTATGAGCAGGCGATCGAAGCCAGCCACCTGTTCAACCTGCTGCAGGCCCGCGGCGTGATCTCGGTGCAGGAGCGCGCCAGCTACATGGGCCGCGTCCGCGATCTCGCGCGCGGTTCGTGCGAGGCCTACATGGAAAAGAACGCCGATCAGTGGGCGGCGAAGTATCCGGAGTGGAGCAAGTGACCGATTTCCTTCTCGAACTGCGCAGCGAGGAAATCCCGGCCCGCATGCAGGCAGGCGCCCGCGCCGATCTTGAAAAGCTGTTCCGCAAGCAGCTTGACGCCGCGGGTCTCAAGGCTGGGGACATCACCGTCTGGTCCACCCCGCGCCGCCTCGCGCTGATCGCCCGCGATTTGCCGCTGGCCACCGAGGCCGTGTCCGAGGAAACCAAGGGCCCCAAGACCTCCGCGCCCGAACAGGCGCTCGCAGGCTTCCTGCGCAAGACCGGCTTGACCCGTGACCAGCTGACCGAGCGCGACGGCGTGTGGTTCGCCGTCACCGAAAAGCCTGGTCGCGCCACCAGGGACGTGCTCGCCGAAGCCGTCCCCGCGATCATCCGCGCCTTTCCCTGGCCCAAGAGCCAGCGCTGGGGCGCGGCATCGCTTTCCACGGAAAGCCTGCGCTGGGTGCGCCCGCTCTCCGGCATCGTCGCCATCCTCGGCGAAGATCTGGTCGAGTGTGAGATCGGTGGCATCAAGTCCGGCTACGCTACCCTTGGCCATCGCTTCCACCATGCGGGCGAGATCACCATCGGCAGTGCCAGCGACTACGCCGAAAAGCTGCGCGCCTGCCACGTCATCGTCGACCATGTCGAGCGCGAGGCCATGGTGCGCGAGAAGGCCAAGGCCGCTGCAGAAGCCGCAGGGCTCGTGCTGGTCGAGGACGAAGGCCTGGTGATCGAGAACGCCGGCCTCACCGAATGGCCCGTCCCGCTGCTCGGCCGCTTCGACGAAGCCTTCCTCGACGTTCCGCCCGAAGTCATCCAGCTCACCGCGCGCGTCAACCAGAAGTACTTCATCTGCCGCGACAGCGCCGGAAAGCTCGCCAACGCCTTCGTCTGCACCGCCAACATCGAGGCCAAGGACGGCGGCGCCGCCATCGTCGACGGCAACCGCAAGGTCCTCGCCGCGCGCCTTTCAGACGCCCGCTTCTTTTGGGAGCAGGACAAGAAGAAGCCGCTCGCCGAGCAGGCGCAGAAGCTTTCCCGCATCACCTTCCACGAAAAGCTCGGCACCGTCGCCGACAAGGTCGAGCGCGTCGCCAAGCTGGCCCGCTGGCTGGTCGAGGAAGGCATCGTAAAACCAGAACTCGCCAACCAAAACCTTCGTCATTCCCGCGAAGGCGGGAATCCAGCGTCAAACACAGCGCCAGAGTGGACCCCCGCCTCCGCGGGGGTGACGAAGGAAGAGTTGGCCGACCAGGCCGAACTCGCCGCCCGCCTGTGCAAGGCCGATCTCGTCACCGAAATGGTCGGCGAATTCCCCGAACTCCAGGGTCTGATGGGCGGCTACTACGCCCGCGCCGAAGGTCTGCCCGACGCCGTAGCCGACGCCATCCGCGATCACTACAAGCCAGTCGGCCAGGGCGACGACGTGCCGACTGCGCCGGTGACCGTGGCCGTAGCTCTGGCGGACAAGCTGGATACGCTGTTTTCGTTCTTTGCTGTCGGCGAACTGCCCACTGGATCTAAGGATCCGTTCGCGTTGCGACGTGCAACTTTGGGCATTCTTTCCCTGCAAATCCAACTCGGTCTTCGTTGGTCGATCGAGGGCCTTTACCGAGGTTGGGCAAGCATTGGCGGACACAACTGGTTGGCAGTCGCAGACGGCCTTGAGCATGTGCGGCAATTCTTCGCCGACCGCCTCAAAGTCCAGCAACGCGAAGCAGGCGTCCGCCATGACCTGATCGACGCCGTGTTCGCGCTGGGCGGCGAGGACGATCTCGTCCGCCTGCTCGCCCGCGTCCACGCGCTGCAGGCCTTTGTCGGCACCGAGGACGGCACCAACCTCCTCGCAGGCTACAAACGCGCCGCCAACATCCTCAAGAAGGAAGGCTTCGCCGCCAACCCCAACGCCGGGTCCGAAGGCGAGGGTGTCGTGCCTCCAACCGGCGAGGAAGACCCGCTCGTGCTGGTCGATGATCCCGCCCTCGAAGGCGTTGCCGCGCAGTTCTCGCATCCCGAATGCAACTACGCCCGCGAGCCTGCCGAACAGGCGCTGGTCGATGCGCTGAACTCTGCCGAACCGCAGGCCACAGGGGCAATCGCTGCGGAGGACTTCACTGCAGCAATGGCTGCGTTGGCGACCCTGCGCCGGCCGATCGATGCGTTCTTTGATCAGGTGACGGTCAATGATGCAGACGCTAACAAACGTTCCAGTCGCTTGGCGCTGCTTGACCGTTTTCGTGCTGCAGTGCACAAAGTTGCGGACTTTTCGCGAATAGAAGGGTAAAGGCCAAAAATCGGCGACGCGCCGAATCCGGCCCTATCCGGCAAGAACAGACTGACGCAGGGAGCCTTGGTGGCGAAATGAGCGCATACGTATTCCACTTCGGCGGCGGCGCATCGTCTTCGGACGCGCGGGCCAAGGACAAGACCATCGTCGGCGGCAAGGGCGCGAACCTTGCGGAAATGGCGGGCATCGGCCTGCCGGTCCCCCCGGGCTTCACCATCACCACCGAAGTCTGCACGGCCTACAACGCCAGCGGCAAGACCTTCGACGATGCCCTGCGCGCAGGCGTCGCCAATGGCGTCGCCCATATCGAAAAGGCCACCGGCCGCACTTTCGGTGATGCCACCAACCCGCTGCTCGTCTCGGTCCGCTCGGGCGCACGCGTCTCGATGCCGGGCATGATGGACACGGTCCTCAACCTCGGCCTCAATGACCAGACCGTCGAAGGCCTCGCCGCAGGCTCCGGCGATCCGCGCTTTGCCTGGGACAGCTACCGCCGCTTCATCCAGATGTATTCCGACGTGGTGCTCGGCCTCGATCACCACCGCTTCGAAGACGCCCTGGAAATCGTCAAGGAAGACAACGGCTTCTTCAACGATGTCGAACTCGGTGCCGAACACTGGCAGGCGCTCGTCGGCGAATACAAGGCCATCGTCGAAGACCAGCTCGGCCGCCCGTTCCCGCAGGACGTGCACGAACAGCTCTGGGGTGCCATCGGCGCCGTGTTCGACTCCTGGGAGAGCGACCGCGCCAAGGTCTATCGCAAGCTCAACGACATCCCGCACGACTGGGGCACCGCCGTCAACGTGCAGGCGATGGTCTTCGGCAACATGGGCGATACTTCGGCCACCGGCGTCGCCTTCACCCGCGATCCGGCGACCGGCGAGAAGGCCTACTACGGCGAATGGCTGGTCAATGCCCAGGGCGAGGACGTCGTCGCCGGCATCCGCACCCCGCAGTACCTGACGCTCGCTGCCCGCGAACGGGCCGGGGCCAAGCCGCTGTCGATGGAAGAGGCGATGCCCGCGGCCTACGCCGAACTCGCCGCCGTCTTTGAACTGCTCGAAAAGCACTACAAGGACATGCAGGACATCGAGTTTACCGTCGAGCAGGGCAAGCTGTTCATGCTGCAGACCCGCTCGGGCAAGCGCACCGCCAAGGCCGCGCTCAAGATGGCGGTGGACATGGTGGCTGAAGGCCTGATCGACGAGGCGACCGCGATCAAGCGCATCGATCCGATGGCGCTCGACCAGTTGCTGCACCCCACGCTCGATCCCAAGGCGCCGCGCGACGTCCTGACCAAGGGCCTCCCCGCATCGCCGGGCGCGGCTTCGGGTGCAGTGGTGTTCGACGCCGATACTGCACAGGCCCGCGCCGAGCGGGGCGATGCCGTGATCCTCGTCCGCGTCGAAACGTCGCCCGAGGACATCCATGGCATGCACGCGGCCAAGGGCATCCTCACTGCGCGCGGCGGCATGACCAGCCACGCCGCCGTGGTCGCGCGCGGCATGGGCCGTCCTTGCGTCTCGGGCGCATCGGGCGTTTCGATCGACATGGCCAGCCGTACCGCGAAGATCGGCAACCGCGAGGTCAAGGAGGGCGATATCATCACCCTCGATGGCTCGAACGGCGATGTCATGGCGGGCCTCGTGCCCACCGTGGAGCCGGAACTGGTCGGCGACTTCGGCACGCTGATGGTCTGGGCCGACAAGCACCGCCGCATGAAGGTGCGCACCAACGCGGAAACCCCGCTCGATTGCCAGGTCGCGCGCCAGTTCGGCGCCGAGGGCATCGGCCTGTGCCGCACCGAGCACATGTTCTTCGAGGCAGGTCGCATCAGCGCCGTCCGCCAGATGATCCTCGCCGAGGACGAGGCAGGCCGCCGCGCTGCGCTCGCCAAGCTGCTGCCCGAGCAGCGCAGCGACTTCCAGTCGATCTTCGAGGTCATGGCGGGCCTGCCCGTCACGATCCGCCTGCTCGATCCGCCGCTGCACGAATTCCTGCCCCACGCCGATGCCGAGTTCGCCGAACTTGCCGAAGCCACCGGGCTCGGCGTTGAGCACCTGAAGCGCCGCGCCGGGGAACTCCACGAATTCAACCCGATGCTCGGCCATCGCGGCTGCCGCCTCGGCATCACCTTCCCCGAAATCTACGAGATGCAGGCCCGCGCCATCTTCGAAGCTGCCTGCGACGTCGCCGACAAGAGCGGCGAGGCGCCGATCCCCGAAGTGATGATCCCGCTCGTCGCCACGCGCAAGGAACTCGAGATCCTTCGCGCCTTGGTGGACCGGGTCGCGCTCGAGGTTTTTGCCGAGAAGGGGCGGACTTTGGAGTACATGGTCGGCACCATGATCGAACTGCCGCGGGCGGCGCTGATGGCGGGTGAGATTGCCGAGGAGGCGAAGTTTTTCTCGTTTGGAACCAATGACTTGACCCAGACGACGCTGGGCGTGAGCCGCGACGACGCCGCGCGCTTCCTCAACCCCTACGTCGACCAGGGCATCTACCCGCGCGACCCGTTTGTCAGCCTCGACATCGAAGGTGTCGGCCAACTCGTTGAATTGGCTGCAGAACGTGGCCGCAAGGCGCGTCCCGACATCAAGCTTGGCATTTGCGGCGAACATGGCGGCGACCCGGCTTCGATCGCGTTTTGCGAGAAGACTGGCCTCGATTACGTCTCGGCCAGCCCCTATCGCGTGCCGATTGCCCGCCTTGCCGCGGCGCAGGCAGCACTGAGCTGATAACCTATTTGGAGTGTTTCCCCGGGGAAACACTCCAACGTGGCCTTCTGAAGCTTCCCCGAAGTCCGCTCAGAACTTGGGCGGACGGAGAGTCTTGGCCCAGCCGCTCAGCGTCAGGATCTCGAACCGCTCGGTCACCTTGCCGTCCGCATCCCTGCGCGCATCGAAAGCTGCCTGGGCGCGGGCAAGGGCGGCCTTGCCCAGCGGTGTTCCGGGCCGGGCAAGGCTGTTGCTCAGGCCCTGCGCGCGGATGTCGGCGATCATCCCCGCGAACGAGCGGAAGCGCACGTCGATGTGGTGGCTGTCGATCACCGGATCGGCAAAGCCTGCACGCTGCAGCAATTGGCCCCCTGCGCGCACGTCCACTTGCGGGTGGATGCGTGGCGAGGGGCGGTCGTCATCGGCTTCGAGCATCATGCTCCGCAGCGTCGGCAAGGACCCCGCCCCGAGGAAACAGGCGATCATCAGTCCGCCATCGGCAAGAGCGCGGCGCAGATGCACCAGCGCCCCGGGCAGGTCGTTGACCGTGTCCAACGTGCCGATGCTGGCGATGAAGTCGTACCCGGCAGGGGCAGGGTAGGGCGCTTCCTCGTCGACGAGCCGGTCACCGAGTGCCGGATCACGGCGGTCGACAGTTACGCCGGTGGCCTCAAGCGCGGCGCCGATCGCATGCGTCCAGTCGCCGATCACGAGCGCCCGGCGCGGCTCGTGCCGCAGGAAAGACAGGCGCTCCAGCACGTCCTCGGCCATATCCCCGTGGATATAGCGTGGGGCGTCCGGCGCCATCTGCAGGTGCGCCATGCGGCGGCGGACGGCATTCCGCCGTTCTGGAGCAAAAATAACGGGAGGTGTACTGGCCATTTCCGGGCAGTGCCCTTGTCCGCCCGTCTTGCCAAGAGGGGCATTCGTGCGACGATACCGCCCATGCAGCTTTCAACCATTCTCACGCCTATGGTGGACTTCGTATTCCCGCCGCGTTGCCCGCTCTGCGGCAGTCCGGTCGCGGCGCATGGTGGGCTTTGCCTCGCGTGTTGGGATACGCTGGTTGTGCCGACGGGAAGCTGCTGCAAGCTGTGCCAGCGACCGATGGGCGAGCAGCACGGCATCGAAGCCGATCTGATCTGTGCGCCCTGCATGGCCGAGCCGCCGAAGCACTCCGGCATCGCAGCGGCGACGCTCTACAACGAGCCATCGCGGGCGCTGGTCCTGGCGTTGAAGCATGGCCGGAAGATTGGTCTGGTGCCG
This sequence comes from Novosphingobium jiangmenense, assembly GCF_015694345.1. GTDB lineage: Bacteria > Pseudomonadota > Alphaproteobacteria > Sphingomonadales > Sphingomonadaceae > Novosphingobium > Novosphingobium jiangmenense. The sequence goes on along the minus strand of NZ_JADQDC010000002.1, from coordinate 312,878 downwards.
ATGATGGCGCGGATGATCTTGCCCCGGCTTGGCGGGCTGGAGGGCGACTGGCTGGTGGTGCCTGTGCCGCTGCATCGCTGGCGCCTGATGCAACGCGGGTTCAACCAGTCGGCCTTGCTGGGCAGGGAGGTGGCGCGGCTAACTGGCAAGCGCTTGCTGGTAGACGCTCTCGTCCGTGCCAAGGCGACGCCTTCGCTGGGTGGCCTGAACCGCAAGGCTCGCGCCCGCGCACTGAGCGGCGCGATCCAGTGCAATCCTCGCTGTCTGGCCGAGCTGGCGGGAGCGCGCGTGCTGCTGGTCGACGACGTGATGACCAGCGGCGCGACGACCGACGCCTGCATGGTTGCCCTGCGCAAGGCCAAGGTGGCGGAAGTGCGGATCGCCTGCTTCTCGCGCGTCCTTGATGAAGCGCTTGACGGTCTTCGCGAAGCGCCTCTCTCAGCGGGAGGATACGAAAGCGAGGGCTGATTCAAAAGGAAACGCCCGGAACCGAAGCCCCGGGCGTCCTCGTGACGAAAATCTTGCGGCGTCCGCGTTGACCGCGATACCGACGGCCCCCTGACCGTCCCGCTTTTTACCCTCACCTTCCGGTCCGGCTTCCCGCGGCCCTTTGGGCCTGCGGCGAGGCGGCTGACCGGCCCCTCATCAAGTGTTCCCTGAACGTTGGCGCTACGTCCATTGCCGCCCGGTTGCGGGCTGGCGGTTCAGTTCGCAGTTCCCTCAAACCGCTGTCTCTTCATCACCCATTCATGCGGCCAGCGAAAGCGGATTGTGCGCGGCCTTATGGATTTTGCCACCCTGTGTGGTTATCCTGCAACAAATCCGCCACGCAATGGCGGTCCAGAAAAGGCAGTGATCATCTTGTCCACCACCAGCGATACCGCCTTGCGCGAGCAGGGTACTGAATTGATGCCGAAATTCGATGCAAACGGGCTGCTTACGGCGGTGGCTGTCGACCATGGCACGAATGCCCTGCTGATGTTGGCGCACATGAACCGCGAGGCGCTCGACAAGACGCTCGAGACGGGGTTTGCGCACTTCTTCTCCCGCTCGCGCGGCAAGCTGTGGATGAAAGGCGAGAGTTCCGGGCACGTGCTGCGGATTGTCGAGATTCGCGTGGACTGCGATCAGGACGCATTGGAGCTTCGCGTGGAGGCGGCGGGTCCGGCCTGCCACACATTGGCGCCGACGTGCTTCTACCGGCGGGTTACGCCCGAGGGGACGCTGGAACGCATAGTCGATTGACGCTTACGTAAAGGTTAGTTAGCTTGGCGACATGTCACAGCATGCCGCCACAGCGACTCGCGATCCGTCTGTACAGAACGAGCATACCGGGCATCTCGATCAGCCCGATGCGCTCAAGCGTGACCAGTTCACCATCTCCGACCTCTCGGGCGAGTTCGGGGTGACGGCGCGCGCCCTGCGGTTCTACGAGGACGAGGGCCTGATCGCGCCGGAGCGGATCGGCCTGTCGCGCATCTATTCCAAGCGGGACCGTGCCCGGCTTGCCTGGATCATGCGCGCCAAGAACGTGGGCTTCAGCCTCGCCGAAATCCGCGACATGATCGACCTCTACGACATGGGTGATGGCCGCGCCGAACAGCGCCGCGTCACCATCGCCAAGTGTCGCGAGCGGATCGAGAACTTGCGCCGTCAGCAGGCGGACATTGCTGCGACCATCGATGAACTGACCAGCTTCGTCGATCTCGTCATCGCCAAGGAGCGGTCAGAAGGCCGCGATCCGACGGCCTGAAGGCCGGACGCTCAAAGGGACAGGACCACATGCCGATCTACACCGCGCCCACCCGCGACACCCGCTTCGTCGTCAACGAACTGATCCGCCTGGAAAGCTACGGCAACCTGCCGGGCTTCGAGAGCGCGACACCGGACATGACCGATGCGATCATCGAGGAAGCCGGACGCTTCGTTTCGGAAGTCATCGCGCCGCTCAACCTTTCGGGCGACAAGGAAGGCTGCACCCGTCATCCCGATGGCAGCGTGACCACGCCGACCGGCTTCAAGGATGCCTACCGTCAATACGTCGAAGGCGGATGGGGCACGCTCTCCGCGCCTGAGGCATATGGCGGGCAGGGCCTGCCGCACGTGATGGGCTTCATCATGGAGAAGTACCTCGCCACAGCCAACCAGGCCTTCGCGATGTACCCCGGCCTTGCCAACGGCGCGATCTCGGCAATCATCGCCAAGGGCTCGCCCGAGCAGCAGGCCAAGTACCTGCCCAAGATGGTGACCGGCGAATGGCTGGGCACGATGAACCTGACCGAGCCGCACTGCGGCACCGACCTCGGCATGATCCGGACCCGCGCCGAGCCGCAGGCCGATGGCTCCTATGCGATCACCGGCACCAAGATCTTCATTTCGGCGGGCGACCATGACCTGACCGAGAACATCATCCACCTCGTCCTTGCCAAGACACCGGGTGCGCCGGAATCGAGCAAGGGCATCTCGCTGTTCATCGTGCCGAAGTTCATCGTCAATGACGACGGCTCGCTGGGCGAGAAGAACGGCGTCTCGGTCGGCTCGATCGAGGAGAAGATGGGCATCCACGGCAACGCCACCTGCGTGATGAACTACGACGGGGCGAAGGGCTGGATGGTCGGCGAGGAGAACAAGGGCCTTGCCGCGATGTTCATCATGATGAATGCCGCGCGCCTTGGCGTGGGCATGCAGGGGCTGGCGCAGGCTGAAGTCGCCTACCAGAACGGCCTTGCTTATGCGCTCGACCGCCGCCAGGGCCGCGCGCTGACCGGGCCGGCAGACCCGCAGGCCAAGGCCGATCCGATCATCGTCCATCCGGACGTGCGCCGCATGTTGATGGACGCCAAGACCTTCATCGAGGGCATGCGCGCGCTGTGCCTGTGGGGCGCCCTGCAGGTCGACCTTTCGCACAAGGCGGCAACGGCGGAAGAGCGCCAGATGGCCGACGACCTGATCAGCCTGCTGACGCCGGTGATCAAGGGTTATGGCACCGACATGGGCTACAAGGTCGCCACCGACATGCAGCAGGTCTGGGGCGGCCATGGCTACATTGCCGAGAACGGCATGGACCAGTTCGTGCGCGATGCGCGCATCGCCATGATCTACGAAGGCACCAACGGCGTTCAGGCGATGGACCTCGTCGGCCGCAAGCTGGCGCTGAATGGTGGTCGTGCGATCCAGGCGTTCTTTGCGCTGATCGATGCCGAGTGTGCGGAGGAGACTTCGGACGAGACGGTGAAGCTGGTGGCTGAGCGGCTTGCCAAGGCGAACGGCGAACTCAAGGCGGCGACGATGTGGTTCATGCAGAACGCCATGGCCAATCCGAACAACCTTGGCGCGGGCGCCTATGCCTACATGACGCTGACCGGCATCGTCTCGCTCGGCCTGATGTGGCTGCGCATGGCCAAGGTTGCGGCTGCGGCGATTGCCGATGGTGCCGAGGACAAGGCGTTCTACGAGGCCAAGCTGACCTGCGCCCGCCACTGGGCGACGCGCTACACCACCGAAGCGGGGGCGCTGCGCCGTCAGGTGGAAGCCGGCGGCGAGACGATCATGGCGCTGACGCCGGAACAGCTGGCGATCGCCTAATCGTAGGCAGGGAGGCGCCAAGCGCCTCCCTGATCAGTCGAGCACTTCGTCCAGCAGTTCCATCAACGCTGACCAGCTCTGGCGGTCGGCGCTGGCGTCATAGCCGATGGCGGCCATGCCACGGGCGTCGCTGCCGGGATCGGTGAAACCGTGCTTGACCCCGCTGTAGCTGTGGAAGTGCCAGTTGGCTGCGGCCGCGTCCATTTCCTCCCAGAATGCCATGACCTGGCTGCGCGGCACCATCGGGTCGGCGTCGCCATGGCAGACGAGGATGCGCGCCTTGACCGCGCCGGGCCGGGCAGGGGCTTGCGTATCGAGCAGGCCGTGGAAGCTGGCGGCGAGGACGATATCGGCGCCATCGCGGGCGAGTTCCAGCGCGGCTTGCCCGCCCATGCAAAAGCCGATGGCGGCAACCGGCAGGCCTTGCGCTTCCGCTAGTGCGGTCAACGCGTCGAGGCCTGCGTGCAGGCGCTGGCGGTAGCCTTCGCTGGTGGCGCGCAAGGGGCCTGCCAGTTCACGAGCGTGATCGAAGTCGCGGACCTGCACGCCGTAGAAGTCGGCAATCATCGCCAGATAACCCGCCTGCGCCAGCATGTGGGCGCGGCGGATCATCGGGGTGTTGCAGTTGGCGATGGTCGGCAGGACGAGCACGGCGGCGCGGGGCGGGCCCTCGGGCTTTACCAGAAAGCCGGTGAGGGCCACGTCGCCGTCGGCGTAATCGACCTGTTCGACCGCCATCGGACTTACTCCGGCAGGAAGTCCGGCACCGAGAGATAGCGTTCGCCCGTATCGTAGTTGAAGCCGAGGACGCGGGTTCCGGCGGGCAGGCTCTGCAGCTTCTGGGCAATCGCCGCCAGGGTTGCGCCCGAGGAGATGCCGACGAGGATGCCTTCCTTGGCCGCGCACTGGCGGGCCATTTCCTTGGCATCGGCCGGATCGACGGTGATCGCGCCGTCGATCGACTTGGTGTGCAGGTTGCCGGGGATGAAGCCAGCGCCAATGCCCTGGATCGGGTGCGGGGCGGGCTGGCCGCCGGAGATGACTGGCGAGAGGGTCGGCTCGACGGCATAGGCCTTGAGCGAAGGCCAGTGCTTCTTGAGTTCCTCGGCGCAACCGGTGAGGTGGCCGCCGGTGCCGACGCCGGTGATCAGCACGTCGATCGGTTCGCTGGCGAAGTCCTTGAGGATTTCCTGCGCGGTGGTGCGAACGTGGACGGCGACGTTGGCCGGGTTGTCGAACTGCTGGGGCATCCATGCGCCTTCGGTCGATTCGACGAGTTCGCGGGCACGCTCGATCGCGCCCTTCATGCCCTTTTCGCGCGGGGTGAGGTCGAAGGTGGCACCATAGGCGAGCATCAGGCGGCGGCGTTCGAGCGACATCGATTCGGGCATGACGAGGACGAGCTTGTAGCCCTTGACCGCGGCCGCCATGGCGAGGCCGATGCCGGTGTTGCCCGAGGTCGGCTCGACGATGGTGCCGCCGGGCTTGAGGCTGCCATCAGCCTCGGCAGCCTCGATCATGGCGAGGCCGATCCTGTCCTTGATCGAGCCGCCGGGATTGGCGCGCTCGTTCTTCACCCATACCTCGTGGTCGGGAAACAGGCGGGACAGGCGAACATGCGGGGTGTTGCCGATAGTGGCGAGGATGGAATCCGCTCTCATGTCGCTTGCTCCTTTGGTGAAGGGATTGGTTGGAGTCTGACTTACAGCCTAGGACTATCTGTATCGCGCTGCAAAGGTTCGTGCGTTCTTCAATTCGGGGAAAAGGAAGAACCATGCGCCCGTAACGACTATAGCCGAAACGCCGCCGAAGATGACGGCTCCGACCGCGCCGATCAGTGCCGCTGCCACGCCGGATTGCATTTCGCCCAGTTCGTTCGAGGCCGAGATCGCAAGGCCTGAGATCGACGAGACGCGGCCGCGCACGTCGTCCGGCGTGTGCAGCTGGACGAGCGTGTTGCGGATGAACACCGAGACCATGTCGCCTGCACCGACGCCCATCAGCATCAGCAGCGACAGGTAGTAGTTGGTCGAAAGACCGAAGCCGATGGTGAACAGGCCGTAGACGACGACGCCGAGCAGCATCTTGTTGCCGACGTTGTGGGCGATGGGGCGCTTTGCCAGCACCAGGCCGACCAGCACCGCGCCGAGGCTCGGCATGGCGCGCAGGAGGCCGAGGCCGTCCGCGCCGACCGGCTTGCCGTCAAGGAACAGGATGTCTCGGGCGAACACCGGGAGCAGCGCGGTCGCGCCGCCGAGGAGGACGGCGAACAGATCGAGCGTGACGCAGCCGAGCAGGAAACGGTCGTTCCAGACGAAGCTGAGGCCATCGCGGATCTGGCGCAGGGGATGCGTGTCGCGGTTGCCGGGCGGCGGCGGCAGCTTGCGGATGCCGAAAATGCAGAAGGCGGCCAGCGCCAGCAAGACCGTCGCGGTCCAGTAGGGCAGGGAGGCGTGGCCGGCGAAGAGGAGCCCGGCAAGAGCCGGCCCGAGGACCGAGCCGGTCTGCCAGGCCATCGAATTGATGGCCACCGCCTTCGGCATCAGTTCGGCCGGCACGACATTGGGCGCCACCGAGGAAAGCGCCGGGCCGATGAACACGCGAGCAGTGCCATGCAGCGCGCCGAGGCCGAACAGCAGGGGCAGCGTCAGCAGGTCGAGGTAGGTGCAGCTGGCCAGAGTCAGCGCAATCGTCAGGTCGATGCAGGTGGAAAGGCCGGCAACGTTGCGCCGGTCAAACCTGTCCGCCACGACGCCGGCGACCGGGGTCAGCAGGAACAGCGGCAGGAACTGGGCAAGGCCGAGCAGGCCGAGCTGGAATGCCGCCTGCGCGATGGACATGCCGTACTGGCCGCGCGCCACATCGTAAAGCTGGTAGCCGAGGATGACGACCATGCCCGAAGTCGCGAGGACCGAGAAGAATCGGGCGATCCAGAAGCGCCGGTAGTCCGGAATGGCGAGGGGGGAGCCGGGTAGTGTCGGCGCGGCAGGATCGGGTGTCAGGCTGGTCACCCGCGTGCAATGCCAGCCCTTTGCCGCGATGCCAAGAAAGCAAAAATTTGGGGTTCGTCAGCGTTTCGCAGGGTGGATCCGGTGGCGCGTCAGCCCTGGCTGCGCGAGCGGGGACCGGGCTGGAGCGAGCGGATCATCTTGTTGAAATCATCGAGGCGGATGATGCGTTCAAACTGGAATCCGGCGCGATCGCCGTCGGTCCAGACCAGAAATGCCTCGATGCGGCCGACTACGGGCAGGCGAACCGTGACGCGCTCTCCGCGGCCGAGGTCCTGCGCGCCATGCGCCATGAACCCGGTGGTCGAGATATTGGCGAAATGCAGCATGATGTCACCGAGCGCGCGATGCTCGCCGATCACGGGCAGATTCACCGGATGCCGCGTCGAACGGCGCAGATCGGTGACTGAAAGCTGGGCTCCGCCGCGCATCGTTCCTCCTAGCGCATGAGTGACTGTGCCAAAGGATATAGCTCCGAATTGGCGAACAATTCGTAAAGCCCCGGCAAAGGCTTGCCGGAACCGGCAGGCTTTTGCCGTTATCGAATGCGAAACCGGAGCCTCTGCCCAGCGTCAGGTGCGGCGCAGGATGCCGTGCTTCTTCTTGCCCGAAGAGATGCGAATTTCGCCTGAAGACAAGGAGATAACCTGGCCTTCATCAGTCACGGCCTGACCATCGACCTTGGCGCCGCCACCGGCAATGAGGCGCTTGGCCTCACCCCGGCTGGCAGCAAAGCCGATCCCGACCAGCGCATCGATGATGCCGATGCTGTCTTCGGATAGGTCCAGAACGGGAAGGTCCTGTCCGAGTCCCCCGCCCGCGAAGGTGGCGGAAGCGGTGGCCTCGGCAGCCTTGGCAGCCTCTTCGCCACGGACGAGCCGGGTCACTTCGTTGGCCAGAACGACCTTGGCGGCGTTGATCTCGCTGCCCTGAAGCGATTCGAGGCGCACGATTTCGTCAAGCGGAAGGTCGGTGAACAGGCGCAGGAACTTGCCGACGTCGCGATCATCGGTGTTGCGCCAGAACTGCCAGAAGTCCCAGGCGGGCAGGGCGTCTTCGTTGAGCCAGACCGCGCCGGCGGCGGTCTTGCCCATCTTCTTGCCGTCCGCCGTGGTCAGCAATGGAGTGGTCAGCCCGAACACTTCCTTGCCGTCCTTGCGGCGGGTCAGTTCGATGCCGTTGACGATGTTGCCCCACTGGTCCGAGCCGCCCATCTGCAGGCGGACGCCCATCTCCTTGTTGAGATGGCGGAAATCGTAGCCCTGCAGGATCATGTAGTTGAATTCGAGGAAGGTCATCGGCTGTTCGCGCTCGAGCCGCAGCTTGACCGAATCGAAGGTCAGCATGCGGTTGACCGTGAAATGCGTGCCGACTTCCTGCAGCAGTTCGATGTAGCCGAGCTTGCCGAGCCAGTCGTGGTTGTTGACCATGACCGCGTCGGTCGGACCATCGCCGAACTTGAGGAGCTTGTCGAAGACCGTGAAGATCGAGGCAATGTTGTCCTCGATGGTCTGGTCGGAGAGCATCTTGCGGCTCTCGTCACGACCGGTGGGATCGCCGATCCGCGTCGTGCCGCCGCCCATCAGGACGATCGGCTTGTGCCCGGCCTGCTGCAGGCGGCGCAGCATCATGATCTGCACGAGGCTGCCGACGTGGAGCGACGGCGCGGTCGCGTCAAAGCCGATATAACCCGGCACCACGCCCCCGCTGGCCAGCTTGTCGAGCCCTTCGGCATCGGTCAGCTGGTGGATGTAGCCGCGCTCGTCGAGCAGGCGGAGGAGCGATGAGGTGTAGTTCGTCATAGTGCGGCGCGCCTAGCACGACCGTACGTGCAAACAAAGTGCCCGGCTGGGGTTGGATGGCGGGATTACTGTGCGCCCACTTCGAAGATGGCGGCGACCGCTTCCTGATGGCCGGCACTCTCGCAGCTTTCGGAGGCGATCGAGACGTTGTGGATTGCTGCGCCGAGCCGGATCGTACCGGTGGTGACGCAGCCGGTAGGGTACCCCGGGGCGACATTGAAACCCGCACCGGGCTTGGGGTGAAGCGTGACATAGGCCCGCACCGTATCGCCGTTGCGGTGGACGGTTGGAACCGGCTCGGCTTCGGCGGCCTGCGAGCCGTAGATCGTCTTTGCCGACTTCGCGACGTTTGCACCGTCGTCGATGGCGACGTCCTTGGCGGGCTTGTCGGTCTTGAACTTCATGTAGGAGACCAGCACGCCGGAGCCGGGGCCGCGCAGGCGGCTTTCGGTGGCATCGTCCATCATGTCCTTCATGCCGGGGAAGCGCATTGCCGGGTTCTGCATCGACGTGCCGGTCCAGCTGTCACCGAGGGTGATCCTGATCCCGCCGCCGATAGGGAATTCGCGCGCCACCGCCTCGCCGGCGGAAAGCGCCAGCGCGGCACCGCAAAGAGTGGTGAATGTGCGAAGTCCCGTCATTGCAATGTCTCCCGTCCTCCGCTTACTCCATGCTTGTGCCAAGCTTGTCCAGCCATCCCTCTCATCCGCCTGTTGCAGTTGCCTCGGTCGAGGCGCGGGTCCTTTCCGTTGATGCGCAGTGGTTGACGCTGCGCTGGCGGGTGGAAGGGGCGCAGCGGCTTGTGCTTCCTGCCTTCGCGGGGCGCGCGCGCGCAGACGGGTTGTGGCAGGCGACCTGCTTCGAGCTTTTCGTCAGGGCTCCTGATGGCGAGGGCTATGCGGAGTTCAATTTTTCCCCGTCGCAGCAATGGGCGGCCTACGATTTTTCGGGCTACCGCGAGGGCATGGCGGAAAGGGCGATGCCCCGCGCGCCGGTGTGCACGCCGCGCCGGGGGCAGTCAGTGCTGATCTTCGACGTTGCCATGCCGACTGCCGCGCTGTCGCGGCTTCCGGCAAAGATCGGGTTGACGGCGGTGATCGAGGAGGAGGGCGGGCACAAGTCCTACTGGGCCATCGCGCACCGCGAGGACCGGCCCGATTTCCACCACGGATCTTGCTTCGCAAGCCACCTTGAGGCACCGAGCGCGCCATGAAATTCGGTATCGACCGGCTGCTTGCCGACCCCGCCCTGAGGAAGCCGCTTGAAGGCAAGCGCGTTGCGCTCGTTGCCCATCCGGCTTCGGTGACCGAGGGCCTTGTCCATTCGCTCGACGCGCTGATCGCGGCGGGGGTGAACGTGACTTCTGCTTTCGGGCCGCAGCATGGGCTGAAGGGCGACAAGCAGGACAACATGGTCGAGACGGCGGACGAGCTGGACCCGACTTATGGGATTCCGGTGTTCAGCCTTTATGGCGAAGTGCGCCGCCCGACCGCGCAGATGATGGACACGGCGGACGTGTTCCTGTTTGACCTGCAGGACCTGGGCTGCCGCATCTACACCTTCGTCACGACGCTGCTCTATCTGCTCGAAGCTGCGAGCGGGACAGGCAAGGCGGTGTGGGTGCTTGACCGGCCCAATCCGGCGGGTCGCCCGGTGGAGGGGACCACGCTGCTGCCGGGGTGGGAGAGCTTCGTCGGCGCAGGGCCGATGCCGATGCGGCACGGGATGACGCTGGGCGAGATGGGCGCGTGGTTCGTGAAGCACTTCGGGCTCGACGTGGATTATCGCGTGATCACGATGCAAGGTTGGGAGCCTGAGGGCGCCGGTTTCGGTTGGCCCCAGAGCCGGATCTGGGTCAACCCATCGCCCAATGCCGCCAGCCTTAACATGGCGCGGGCCTATGCCGGGACGGTGATGATCGAGGGGGCGACGCTTTCCGAAGGGCGCGGGACGACGCGACCGCTGGAAGTGCTGTTCGGTGCGCCGGATGTGGATGCCAAGGCCGTGCTTGCCGAAATGCGCGCCTTTGCGCCGCAGTGGATGCAGGGCTGCGCGATCCGCGAATGCTGGTTCGAGCCGACGTTCCACAAGCACGCCAAGACTTTGTGCAGCGCGCTGATGATCCACGCCGAGGGTGCCTTCTACGATCACCACGCGTTCCGTCCGTGGCGGCTGCAGGCGCTGGCGTTCAAGGCGATCCGCAGGCTCTATCCCGACTACCCGATCTGGCGCGACTTCCCTTACGAGTACGTGTTCGACAAGCTGGCGATCGACGTGATCAACGGCGGCACGGCGCTGCGCGAATGGGTGGACGATGCGGCCAGCGTTCCCGCTGATCTGGATGCGATTGCGGGGGCCGATGAAGCGGCGTGGATCGAGGAGCGGGGGCGCTTCCTGCTCTATTGATCAGGCCAGATTGATCAAACGGGGGCAGCCTTGCTTCGGGCGGGGGCGCTCTCGTGGATCAGGACCATGGCCAGCAGCGCAACGCAGGCCGAGCCCGCCATGTACCACGCGACGGCCATCGGATTGCCGGTGACCTTGAGCAGCCAGGTGATCACCAGTTGTGTCGAACCGCCGAGAAACGTGACGGGCAGGGCATAGACCAGTGCAAAAGTGCGGGCGCGGCTGGCCTTGGGCAGGCTTTCGGCAATGGCGGCGTAGATGGCGCCGCTCGGCAGCGTCGAGACGAAGGCGAGCAGGCCGTTGACGGCAATGAACATTGCCGGATCGTGCGCGCCGGTCAACGTGACGTAAGCGGGGACGATCGCCAGCGTGAAGGCGAGTGTCGGCCAGATCATCAGCGGTCTGCGCCCGAAACGGTCGCTCATCCAGCCGCCGAGCAGGATCGAGAAGAAGCGCGCGACGTTGACCGCTAGCGTGCTGCCCAGGGAGACGCTGGCGGAATAGCCGAGCGTGTTCTGGCCGTAAGTCGCCATGTAGTTGAACAGGTAGGTGGCGATGGTGGCGCCGGAGATCATCATCGCGCCGAGGATGACCGTGCGCCACACTCCGGCAGGAACGTGGCCGGCGGGCAGATGGTCCGGTGCGTGGATGGTTTCGGGCAGAGAGCGGCGGATCCACAGCGAGAACGGGACGATTACCGTGCCGAGCAGCAGCGCCACGCGCCAGCCCCAGTCGGTGAGTTGTTCGGGCGTGAGGACCAAGCTGAGACCTAGGCCGACCAGCGATCCGGCGGAGGAGGCAATGGCCTGGCTCGCGCCTTGCCAGCTGATCGACCAGCCGCGGCGATGATCCTGCGCGGTTTCCAACATGTAGGTCGTGGCCGAGCCGACCTCGCCGCCAAGCGCAAAGCCCTGCATCAGGCGCGCCAGCACCACGATCACCGGGGCTGCTGCGCCAATGCTGGCATAGGACGGGGTGAGGGCAAGCACGGCCACCGACAGCCCCATCAGGGTCATGCTCAGCAGCATCGCGGGCTTGCGGCCATGCCGGTCGGCCCATGCGCCAATTGCCCATGCCCCGAGCGGACGACCGATGAAGCCGACTCCGAACGTGGCGAGCGAGGCCATCAGGCTGACGAAAGGGTCTTCCGAGGGAAAGAACACCTTGCCGATCTGGATGGCGAAAAAGCTGAAGGTGATGAAATCGTAGAATTCGAGCGCGTTGCCGGTGGTCGCGGCAATGACCGCGCGGCGCGCCAGCTTGCGGTCTTCCAAGGTATGCCCTGCCACGATCACCCCCGCTGATCGATCCGGGCGAAGGCTGGCAGATGCTTTGAGGGAGTCAAGGATTTGGCGGATGGGCTATTGTGCCTTGCGAGGAACCAGCGCGTCCCAATGATCCCAGCTGATCGTGCGGCCGGGATAGGCGACTTTCGCGAAGGGCCAGTCCTTTGTCATCCACTGCATGACCCACGCCTGCAGCTGCGCATCGAAACCGGCGTCGTATTCCGCCTTCGTCACCCACATCCGCACTACCGCGCCGTAGCCGGGGACCGGGCTGGGCTGGACATAGACGCAGCCGCGCTCGCGCTTGCCGTCGGGCGTGAGGACCGCATAGGCGAACGACTTGCGGTGGGCGAAGCGGGCTTGCTCGGTCTCCATGTCGACCATCGCTTCGGCGTCGGTGATGCCGGGATGCGGCCAGGCGGTGCTGCGGGTGAAGGTCTGCTGCAGGTGCTCGATCGAGGACATGTAGGCCTCGAAATCGATCTTCACGAGATCGGGGCCGAGGGGGACGAGCCTGAAGCCGGGGCCGATGGTCTCGACAGGGACCCTGAAATCCGGAGCGACCAGCGGCTTCGCTGCCGACACAACCTCCTGCGCCGAGACCGGAGCCGGACCGGCAGCGAGGATGGTCAGGCACAGGCAGGCAGCAGCAAGGCGGCGCTTCATCGTCCAGGTCTCCGGCAACCGTTTCGGGTTTTGCCGGAGAATGGAGATCAGGCGTCGATGGGCAATACGCGTTTTGTGCGCGCTAAGGCTTTGGGGGCCGGGATCGTTACTTCTTCACAGGCTGCGGAATCAGCGGGGAGAGGGCGGCAATGACCTTGTCCGGATCGTAGGCCATTTCGGCAAAGACCTTGCCATCGCCCGGCGTGCCGGTGCGGAACATGCCGCGATAGACCGTGGACTGGGCCGGCATCATCATGAAATGGCTGTGGCCGCGAGCCTTGGTGAGCAGCGCCAGATGCAGCAGCAGGGCATAGCCTGCGGGCGTGCCGGTGCCGTTGCGGGAGGTGTCGACGAATTCGCCGTACTCGATGTCCTTCTTCGGCGTGGTCACGTAGCGCGACTTGTCGGTCTTCCAGACGTTTGCCGCAAACTTGCCGAAGTCGGTCTGGGCGAAGGCCCAGCGATAGGTATCGAACCGGTCGGAGTTGTCATCGCCGGTGTTGTTGATCTGCGCGGCGACGCGGGCCTGATCGGCGGCAAGAACTTCCTTGGCCGTGGGGATCGGCGTGTTGGCGCGCTCTGCTGCGGTGCCGACCGTCTCGAGCCTCGCTGCGACCCCGGCCACGAGACCGGCAGAAATGGTCGGCCAGCGCGTGCGCGCAGAGAAGAGTGTGCGCGCCCGCATCGCCTGGCCTGAATCGAGCGCTACGAGAATGGCGTAGAGATCGTTCGCCTCGTTGGCGGCGGTGACCGGGGTATCGGTCTTGCCTTGGGCGGCATCGGCTTCGGCGGCGGCGAGGGCGAGCTTGAGGAGCTTGTCGCCCTCGGTGGCATTCCCGCCGAGGCGATAGGCGATGGCCGAACGCGCGAGCGAGGGATAGCCGCGCGCCTTGGGGATGCTGCCGACGAGGTCGGAGAAGGCCTTGTAGTCGGACGCCGCTTCGAGGAACCGCCCATCGACGGCGCGCGCCGCTGCACGATCCAGCAGGGCGAGCGGGAAGGCGCGGCTGGCCTGATCGTAGACGACCATCTCGGCGGGACCGTAAGAGCGCGCCAGGGCAAGATACTGCAACGACGACAATTGCGCCTTGATGTCGAAGGGAGCCTGATTGGCCAGTTCGAGGCCGAGGGCGTGGGCACCGGCGAAATCGCCCTTGCCGGTCAGCGCCATGGCGCGCAGCTCGATCGCGGTCAGGCCGAGGCTTTGCTTGTAGGCAAGCGTGGCGGTGAGATCGGGTTGGTCGGTGCTGACCGAGTTGATATCGGCGATTGCGCCGTCCCAGTCCTGCATCTCCATGCGGTGGATCGCGCGGCCGAAGATCAGTTCGATGCGGCGACCACCGTCCTTGGCCGGTTCGGCACCCGACAGCGCTTCGTCGCAGGCCTTCACGCCATCCGCGCCATTTTCGCGCTTCTTCGGATCATAGGCTTCGCGTTGCGGCAGCAGCAGGCCGATCACTGCGGTAATGGCGACGAGGCGGGCGACGGTCCCGAGTGTCGAGGCCTTGTTGGGGAAGCCGTCGCAACGTACGAAGGCCGAAGGGCCGACGGGGGCCTTGGCGGTTGCCGGGGGAGGCGGGGCATCTGCTGCCAGCGCGGCCACGGGTTGCAGAACCAGCGAGGCCGCAGCAAGGCACGCCAGAGTATTCTTCAGCTTCATGGAAAATCCCCCTCAGTCATGCCGACGAGTAACGGGATTTCCGGTGGGAACAATACAAATTGCCAACGATCTGGACAGTTCTGCCGTCAGTTCTTGCGCCAGACTGGCGGGCGCTTTTCAAGAAATGCGTTTATGCCCTCGTCGGTGTTCTCGTCCATCATGTTCTGCGCCATGACTTCGCAGGCAAGGTCGTAGGCTTCACGGCGCGGGCGTTCGCGCTGGGCATGGAACAGCGCCTTGCCGCGACGGATGGCGTCGGGGTTCTTGGCGACGATCGTGGCCACGAGATCGTCGACCGCAACATCAAGGTCCTCGGGGGCGGCTACAGTGTTGACGAGGCCCCAGTCTGCGGCGGTGCGGGCGTCGATGAATTTGCCGGTGACCAGCATCTCGAACGCACGCTTGGCGGGCACGTTGCGGCTGAGTGCGACGGCTGGCGTCGAACAGAACAGGCCGACGTTGATGCCCGAGACGGCAAAGCGCGCGGTTTCGGATGCGACGGCCAAGTCGCACGCGCCAACCAGCTGGCATCCTGCCGCCGTAGCCACGCCGTGGACGCGGGCGATGACCGGAACAGGCAGCGCGGTGATCGCTTCCATGACTTCGGTACAGGCGGCGAAGAGCTGGCGATACGCATCGAGGCGGCGGTCGGCCTGCATCTCGGCTAGGTCATGTCCTGCGCAGAACGCCTTGCCTGCGCCGGAGATGACGACGACGCGCGCGCCATCGTCTGCGGCGATGTGGGAGAGCTCCGCCTTCAGTGCGGCGAGGACGGATTCGGACAAGGCATTGAACTTGTCGGGGCGGTTGAGCACGAGGTCATGGCGACCCTCCGCCGTGCGTGTCGAGAGGATCGCTTCGCTCAACTCTTGCCTCCGGGAGTTCAGTGTTTCTTGCGGGTGAGTTCGCGCATGGCCCCGTCGAGTCCCTCGAGAGTCAGGGGGTACATGCTGCCGCCGATCAGGTCCTTGATCATCTTGGTGGACTGGGAATAGGTCCACTGCTTTTCCGGCACGGGATTGAGCCAGACGGTGGCCGGGTAGGTCTGCGCCACGCGATGCATCCACACCGCGCCCGCTTCCTCGTTGAAGTGTTCGACGCTACCGCCGGGATGGCTGATCTCGTAGGGGCTCATCGCCGCGTCGCCGACGAATATCACTTTGTAATCGTGGCCGAACTTGTGGAGGATGTCCCAAGTCTTGGTGCGGTCCGACCAGCGGCGCTTGTTGTCCTTCCACACGCCTTCGTAGAGGCAGTTGTGGAAGTAGAAGAACTCCATGTTCTTGAATTCCGCGGTGGCGGCGCTGAACAGTTCCTCGACCAGCTTGATGAACGGGTCCATCGATCCGCCGACATCGAGGAACAGCAGGAGCTTGACCGCATTGCGCTTTTCCGGGCGCATCCGGATGTCGAGCCAGCCCTGCCGCGCAGTGCCTTCGATGGTGCCGTCGAGATCGAGTTCGTCGGCCGCGCCTTCACGGGCAAAACGGCGCAGGCGGCGCAGCGCAATCTTGATGTTGCGGGTGCCGAGTTCGCGGGTGTTGTCGAGATTGGCGAATTCGCGCTTTTCCCAGACCTTTACTGCGCGCTTGTGCTTGCTTTCGCCGCCGATGCGGACGCCTTCGGGGTTGTAGCCGGAATTGCCGAACGGGCTGGTGCCGCCAGTGCCGATCCACTTGTTGCCGCCTTGGTGACGCTTTTCCTGCTCCTCGAGACGCTTCTTGAGCGTCTCCATGATCTCCTCCCACGAACCGAGGGACTTGATCTTTTCCATCTCTTCTTCGGACAGGAACTTCTCGGCGACGGCCTTTAGCCAGTCCTCGGGGATGTCGACCGGACGCTGGCCATAGTCGGTGAGCAGGCCCTTGAAGACCTTGTTGAACACCTGGTCGAAGCGGTCCAGCAGGCCTTCGTCCTTCACGAAGGTGGCGCGGCTGAGGTAGTAGAAGGCTTCCGGCGTCTGCTCGATCACGTCCTTTTCCAGCGCCTCGAGCAGCACGAGGTGCTCCTTGAAGCTGGCCGGAATACCAGCGGCGCGCAGTTCGTCGACGAAATTGAAAAACACCGGAGCCGCTCCTTTGACTTAACCGGATGATTAAGCGGTGCGGGAGCGATGGGCAAGGCCTGCTTTTGACCTGTGCAGCAACGGACAACACGCGCCGAACTTGGCAGGGAGGCAAGTGCCCAGCCGGCCTCTTGGCTCAGTTCGTCGGCGGCGCGGGGGGCTGTTGCGGCCAGCTTTCCAGTGCCGGATCGATCACGGCCCACGCGGGCGCATCGTCGGTCCAGATCACCACTTCGGGCTTCAGGCCATGGCCTGCATCGAGAGCGCCGAAGCGGACTGTCTTGAGATGCAGGCGTGCCGAGCTTTGCCCGAAGATCTGCGTGCCGCAGGACGGGCAGAAGTGGAAGGTCAGCGTGTTGCCGCTGGCAGCGGGCCAGGCGTTGTGGGCCAGTTCGCCGGAGATCGACACGTCATCGGCCCGGAAGATGGCATTGTTGGTCGGGCCGCCGGTCGCGATCTGCTGGCATTGGCGGCACCAGCACTGGCGCGTGGCGATGGGCTCGCCGGTGATTTCGAGGCGGACGGACCCGCAAGCGCACTGGCCGGAGTAGGGCATGGGACAAGCTTCCTTTGCGTCTTTCGGCGATTGGGTATTGTTAGTGTTACATACAATTGTTTATGGTGGGTCCATTCGGAGAGGATAACGCCATGACGCTCAAGCTCTACAGTTTCGGACCCGCCGCCAATTCGATGAAGCCGTTGCTGACGGTGTTCGAAAAGGGCCTCGATGTCGAGAAGCATCGGCTCGATCCCGCCAAGTTCGAGCACCACACCGACTGGTTCAAGGCGATCAATCCGCGCGGGCAGGTGCCGGCACTTGTCGATGGCGACAAGGTCGTCACCGAGTCGACGGTGATCTGCGAGTACCTTGAGGACGAGTATCCGACCGAAGTCTCGCTACGGCCTGCAGACAGCTTTGGCCGCGCGCAAATGCGGATCTGGACGAAGTGGGTCGACGAGTACTTCTGCTGGTGCGTCTCGACGATCGGCTGGCACCGCTATGTCGGCAACATGGTCAAGGGCCTGAGCGATGCCGAGTTCGAGGAGAAGGTGAAGGCGATTCCGGTCGTGGAGCAGCAGGTGAAGTGGCGGCGAGCGCGCGAAGGCTTCCCGCAGGACATGCTCGACGAGGAAATGCGCAAGATCAGCTATTCGGTACGCAAGCTGGACGACCATCTTGCCGATCACGAATGGCTGGTGCCGGGGCAATACACGCTGGCCGACATCTGCAACTTCGCCATCGCCAACGGCATGCAGTTCGGTTTTGCCGAGCTGGTCAACAAGCAGGACACGCCGCACCTGGTGCGCTGGATCGAGCAGATCAAGGCGCGGCCGGCAGTTCAGCAGATGTTCGAGCAAGTCGAGCTGGAGCAGCTCGGACGGCGCGATTGATCTTGTGGCGTCCCCACCGGCAACGGTGGGGACGTATCAGGATCAGTTCCCCGGCCGGCGCGACATGAAGGCGAGGCGTTCGAACAGCATGATGTCCTGCTCGTTCTTGAGCAGGGCACCGTGCAGGGGCGGGATCGCCTTGGTCGGGTCGCGGTTCTGGAGGACGTCCAAGGGCATGTCCTCGTTGAGCAAGAGCTTGAGCCAGTCGAGCAGTTCGGAAGTGCTGGGCTTCTTCTTGAGGCCGGGCACTTCGCGGATTTCGTAGAACACTTCCATCGCCTTGCTGACCAGCGTCTTCTGGATGCCGGGGAAGTGGACGTCGATGATCGCCTGCATCGTCTCGCGATCGGGGAACTTGATGTAGTGGAAGAAGCAACGGCGCAGGAAGGCGTCGGGCAGTTCCTTCTCGTTGTTCGAGGTGATGACGACGATCGGGCGTTCCTTGGCCTCGATGCGCTCCTGCGTCTCGTAGACGTCGAAGCTCATGCGATCGAGTTCCTGCAGGAGGTCGTTCGGGAACTCGATGTCGGCCTTGTCGATCTCGTCGATCAGCAGGACGGGGAGCTTGGGCGCGGTGAACGCTTCCCACAGCTTGCCCTTCTTGATGTAGTTGCTGATGTCATGGACGCGCTCGTCGCCAAGCTGGCCATCGCGCAGGCGGGCGACGGCGTCGTACTCGTAAAGGCCTTGCTGCGCCTTGGTCGTGGATTTCACGTTCCATTCGATGAGCGGCGCGTTCACCGCCTTGGCGATTTCATGGGCAAGCACGGTCTTGCCGGTGCCGGGTTCTCCCTTGACCAGCAGCGGACGGCGCAGCAGCACGGCTGCGTTGACGGCGACCTTGAGATCTTCGGTAGCGACGTAGTTGCTGGTGCCTTCAAAGCGCATCGGCGGTTCCTGTGTGCTTAATCGTTCGGTTAAGCGATAAGGCGGCCCGCCGCTCTGCGCAAGGGGGGATGCTTTCCTGAACCTTGTGTCAGTTTTGGTGCCGGTAGATGACGGAGGTGTCAGGAACAGGCTGTTTATCTGACGCTGGCGTCACCTTAAACAAGTGTCAAATTGTCGCCGCACGCTCACCGGCGGTCTTGCCGATTGCCGCCGCAATTCGGGGCGTGTAGCGAGGCGCGCAATGGTCGCGTCGCGCAATCTTCTGGCAAAGCAGGGCTATCAGGCCTCCCCGCGCGAGCGGGCGGGGGCGATGGCCGTGGCCGCAGTCACGACCTTGCTGGTGTTCCTGATCATGTGGCGGATGGGCGCCGTTACCGGGTTCGGAGACGGCAAGGGTTCGCACCTGACGGCGATCGACCTTTCGGCGGACGGTCAGGACAAGAAGAAGGCCGAGAAGCAGGAGCAGAAGCAACAGAAGCAGGCGCAGAAGGCGGTGGCGGCCGCCGCCCAGCCGGTGAATGCGCCGCCGCCGGTTCCGGTGCCGGGCAAGGTGGAATGGCCCGAGGGTTTCATCGAACTTTCGCGCAACGATTACCGGGCGACAGACATCAGCAGGATGAAGCGCGCGGATTCCGGCGGTGGGCAGCAGGCGAGTGCAGGCGCTCCGGGCGATTCCGCCAGCGTCGGGCAGGGACCGGGCGGGGTGAGGCTCTATGCTGCGCAATGGTATCGCGAACCGACCGATGCCGAGATCGGCCCCTACCTGCCGCAGCGCCGGATGCAGGGCGACTGGGCGATGATCGCGTGCAAGACCATCGACAAGTATCACGTCGAGGATTGTCAGGAGCTTGGCGAAAGTCCGCCGGGGTCAGGCCTTGCGCGCGCGATCCGGCAGGCGAGCTGGCAATTCCTGGTGCGCCCGCCAAGGGTGAACGGGAAGCCGCAGATCGGCGAGTGGGTGCGGATACGGTTTGATTTCCGGGCGAAAAAGGCCGATCCTCTGCAACAGGCAGACGGTTGAGCGCGAATGCGCCGTGGTCCGGAACCGGACCTGTAGCAGCGGGTTTTGCGGTCGCACTGTAACTCGGAAGGATCGTTTCATGGCGGACGGTGGAGAGCGGATCGAGGACATTGGCCCCAAGGCTCAGGCATTCGACATCGAAGAGGCGACAAAGGCCAATCGCGATTATCGCTCCGTGGCCTGGACGGGCCGGTACTTGCAAGTCACCCTGATGTCGATCCCGGTGGGCGGCGACATCGGACTGGAAGCGCATCCTGAAACGGACCAGTTCCTGCGCATCGACGCAGGCAAGGGCCGGGTGCAGATGGGGCCCTCCGAACACGAACTGACGTTCGAGCAGGAGGTGTCAGACGGCTGGTGCGTGTTGGTGCCGGCGGGCACCTGGCACAACGTGACCAACACCGGGGACGAGCCGATCCAGCTCTATACGATCTATGCGCCGGTCCATCACGCCGCGGGGCGGGTGCATCCTACCAAGGATGCCGCAGAAGCCGACGAGCCGAATGACAACCCGCCGGAATGGACCGTGCAACCTGAGAATCTGGCGCAAGACAAGCATGGCTGACGCTGTTCGTTTCCCCGGATCGGGAAAGCGAGCAAACTAAGCGTCAATCAACTCCGGATCGATCTCGCTCGCGCGGTTCTGGATGAACATGAAGCGCTGGGCGGGATCGCGGCCCATCAGGCGGTCGACCAGCTCCTTCACCGCCGCCCGACCTTCGTATTCGGGCGGCAGGGTGATGCGGATGAGGTTGCGGGTGGCAGGCGCCATGGTGGTTTCGCGCAACTGCTGCGGGTTCATTTCGCCGAGGCCCTTGAAGCGGCCGACTTCGACCTTCTTGCCCTTGAATTTCGTGGCTTCCAGTTCGGCGCGGTGGGCATCGTCCTTGGCGTAGGCCGAGGTGCTGCCGCTGGTCAGACGGTAGAGCGGAGGCTGGGCGAGGTAGAGGTGGCCGCGCCGCACCAGCTCGGGCATTTCCTGGAAGAAGAACGTCATCAGCAGCGTGGCGATGTGCGCACCGTCGACGTCGGCGTCGGTCATGATGATCACGCGGTCATAGCGAAGCGCATCGGGATTGCAGTCCTTGCGCATCCCGCAACCGAGCGCGAGCGCGAGGTCGGCGATTTCCTGATTGGCGCGAATCTTGTCGGCCGTGGCGCTGGCGACGTTGAGGATCTTGCCGCGGATGGGCAGGATTGCCTGCGTCTTGCGGTCCCGCGCCTGCTTGGCGCTGCCGCCTGCCGAGTCACCCTCAACGATGAACAGTTCGGTCTCGCCTTCGCCCTCGCCGGAACAGTCGGTGAGCTTGCCGGGAAGGCGCAGCTTGCGGGCGTTGGTGGCGGTCTTGCGCTTGACCTCGCGCTCCGCCTTGCGGCGCAGGCGTTCGTCCATGCGCTCCATCACCGCGCCGAGCAGGGCCTTGCCGCGGTCCATGTTGTCGGTGAGGAAGTGATCGAAATGATCGCGCACGGCGGCTTCGACCATGCGTGCCGCTTCGGGGCTGGTGAGGCGGTCCTTGGTCTGGCTCTGGAACTGCGGATCACGGATGAACACCGAGAGCATGATCTCGCTGCCGGTGATGATGTCCTCGGGCGCGATGTCCTTGGCCTTCTTCTGGCCGATCAGGTCCGCGAAGGCGCGGATGCCCTTGGTCAATGCCGCGCGCAGGCCCTGTTCGTGGGTGCCGCCATCGGGCGTGGGAATGGTGTTGCAGTACCAGCTGTAGGAACCGTCGGACCAAAGCGGCCAGGCGATGGCCCATTCGACGCGGCCGTTCTCCTCGCCATTCGGCCCGAGCGGGAAGTCCTGTCGGCCCGCGAAGGGCACCGAGGTGACGCATTCGCGGCCCGAGACCTGCTCTGCGAGGTGATCGGCAAGACCGCCGGGGAACTGGAACACCGCTTCAGAGGGCACCTCTTCGCTGACCAGCGAGGCAGCGCACTTCCAGCGGATCTCGACGCCGGCGAAGAGATAGGCTTTCGAGCGGACCAGCCGGAACAGGCGGGCGGGCTTGAACTTCGCGTCTTCGCCGAAGATCTCGAGGTCGGGGATGAAGGTGACCTGCGTGCCGCGCCGGTTGGGGGCATTGCCCACCTTCATCAGCTTGGTCGTGGGATTACCGCGTGAAAACTCCTGCGCGTAGAGCTCCTTGTTGCGCGCCACCTCGATGCGGGTGAGCGAGGAGAGGGCGTTGACGACCGAGACGCCGACGCCGTGCAGACCGCCGCTGGTGGCGTAGGCCTTGCCGGAGAACTTGCCGCCGGAATGCAGCGTGGTGAGAATGACCTCGAGCGCGGACTTGCCGGGATACTTGGGGTGCTCGTCAACGGGGATGCCGCGACCGTTGTCCGAAATGGTCAGCCGGTTGCCTTCTTCGAGCGTGACCTCGATGCGGTTGGCGTGACCGGCGACCGCTTCGTCCATCGCATTGTCGAGCACTTCGGCGGCGAGGTGGTGCAGCGCGCGCTCGTCCGTGCCGCCGATGTACATGCCGGGGCGGCGACGGACCGGTTCGAGGCCTTCAAGGACCTCGATGGCCGAACCGTCATAGGCTTCGGCGGCGCTGGTGGCGGGGAGCTTGTCAAAAAGGTCGTCGGACATGCGAACGGGTATAGAACGCCGCCGAATCCGCACGCAAGCGGGGAAGCCGCCTTATCCGGCGAAATCCCCGCCTTTCGGACCTCTTAGAACTTCGCAGGTGCAGGCGATACGGTGGCGAAGGTGCCCGCGCCCACCTCGCGCACTTCCATCGCACGTTCGGCCATGCCGCTGGCGGTGAAGCGGAAAACGCCGTCGAGGCCGATGAAGCCTTGTGGATCGTAGAGCTTGCCGGTGGGGAAGGTTGTGCCCGGCTTCCAGTTGCGGGCAACGTTCAGCGTCAGCAGGATGCTGTCGTATCCGAGCGTAGCAAGGCGCGAGGGCGTTGCGCCGAAGCGGGTGGTGTAGCTCTTTTCGAACTGGCCGAAGCGGCCATCCGAGACCGAGGCGAACCACGCACCGCGCATGGCCGGTGATTTCGCAATGGCTCCTTCACCGCTCCACAGTTCAGTACCCAGCAGTTTGACGCCCTTTGCCAGAGGGCCTGCCTGAAGGGCGATGCGGCTGCCGTCCGCAATGAGCAGGGCATCGAACTTGCCCTTGTCTTTGGCGCGGCGAACCGCGCTGGCGACCGAGGTGTTGCCGCGATCGTAGGTTTCGATGGCGGTGACAGCGACGCCATTGGCTCGCGCGGCCTGGGTCAGTCCGGCGGTGGCGCGCTGGCCGTAATCGCCGGTCGGGATGATCGCGGCGACGGACTTGATGCCGCGTGACTTGGCGAAGCCGAGGACGCGGGCGATCGATTGTCCGGGGGCCTGCCCCATCACGAAGACATCGCGCGATGCGACTGCGCTGTCGTTCGAGTAGGTGATCATCGGCACCTTGGCGGGGCGCGCCACGTTCGAGACCAGGACGACGTCGTCCGACAGCAGCGGGCCGAGGATCAGCTTGTTGCCATCGGCAATCGCGCGCGAGGCCGCAGATCCTGCACCCTGCGCGGTGTCATAGGTGGTGATGCGCAGATTGGCAGCGTTGGTATCGAGCACCGCCATCGTCGCAGCGTTGGCGATCGATTGCCCGACAGATGCGTTGGGCCCGGTCATCGGCACGAGCAGGGCGACGCGATGCCGTCCTGCATCGGTGGGCAGGACGTTGGCGTCGGGGGCCTTCTCGGTCGGCTCGGTGATGGGGGCCGTGCCCTTCGGGATGACGGTACAGCCTGCGAGGAGAGCGAGCGTTCCGGTAACCACCCACCTGCGCGACAGCGCGCCGGTCGATTGGCGAAGGCCCGAGATGCGGCTTTCGCCAGATTGTCCGTTGTTCATTCCCGCAGCACCCTCTTGTCGCTCTGCTCTGCCCGGTCCATTGGAAGCCCATGGACACGTCACCACTACCACCCGGTCTGTATATTGTAGCCACGCCGATTGGCAATCTTGGTGACATGACCCGTCGCGCGATCGACACGCTTGAGCGCTGTGATCTGGTGGCCTGCGAGGATACGCGGGTCACTGGCAAGTTGCTGAATCTGCTGGGCTTGCACAAGCCGATGCGGCGTTACGATGATCATGCGAGCGAGGGCGCGCGAGAGGCGCTGCTGGCGGAGATGGCGGTGAAGGCGGTGGCGCTTGTTTCGGACGCCGGCACGCCGCTGATTTCGGACCCTGGCTACCGATTGGTGCGCGAGGCCAAGTCGCGCGGCATTGCCGTCACCTCGCTGCCGGGCGCCAGTGCGGTCGTCACCGCTTTGTCGATGGCGGGACTGCCAACCGACCGGTTCCTGTTCGCGGGCTTCCTGCCGAACAAGGACAAGGCCCGCGGCGATGTGCTTGGCGAGCTCGCCAGCGTTCCGGCGACACTGGTGTTCTACGAGACGGGACCGAGGCTGGTGGCGTCGCTGGAAGCGATTGCCGAGCGCCTGCCGGGCCGCGAAGTGGCGGTGGCGAGGGAACTGACGAAGCTGCATGAGGAATGCCGATCCGGCTCTGCTGCCGATCTCGCAGCGCATTATTCGGCACAGCCGCCCAAAGGCGAAATCGTGCTCCTTATCGGCCCGCCGGGTGAAGCTGATGCGCCCGAGGACGATGTGATCGAAGCGGAATTGCGTGCGGCTCTGGCCGAGATGTCGACCTCGCAGGCCGCAGGAAAGGTCGCCAAGGCATATGGGCTTGATCGCAAGGCGCTTTACGCGCGGGCGATGGCGCTGAAAGGATGAAGCGTGCCGAGGCCGAACAGCAAGGCCGGCGGGCCGAATGGCTGGCGGCGTGGTGGCTCCGGCTGCGAGGGTGGCGCATCCTCGCCGAGCGGGTGAAGGTCAAGGCGGGCGAGGTGGACCTGATTGCGCGCAAGGGCCGGACGGTTGCGTTTGTCGAAGTGAAGTGGCGCAGCGATGCCTGGCAACTGGGCGGGGCAATCGATTCGCACCGTTTGCGGCGAGTGGCGCGGGCTGCCGAAATTCTGGCGGGAAAGTATACGGGGCCGGGTGACGATGTGAGGATCGACGTGATCCTGATGGCCCCCGGAAAGTGGCCGCACCGGATCGCCAATGCCTGGCAACCCGGCGCTTGAAGCCAGCGGTCAGTGGGCGGGCTTGTGTTCTTCCTTGTGCTCGCTGTCGTGGTGGTCGTCCTTGTGCTCGTCCTTCTTGTCACCCTTGTGCTCGTCATGCGGGGCAGGGGTCGGGTGCGGATCGGGGTTGGCGATGCCCTGCGACGACCAGCCGAGAACGGCGATTCCGGCGGCGGCGACGGTGAACAGCTTGCGCATCAATGGCTCCTTGAAGGTGTGGCGCCAGGACGGCGCGGGGCGAAAATGGTCGCGCTGCCGGTAAAGTGGCTTTAAGGCGCGGGTGAGAGAAACCCCTGAGGCCAAGTTCACGCATGACCCTTCGCGTCGCCGTCCAGATGGACCCGCTCCATTCGATCAACATTGCCGGAGATTCGAGCTTCGCGCTCATGCTGTCGGCGCAGGAGCGCGGCCATGAGATTTACCATTACGACGTCGGCTCGCTCACGCTCGACGAGGATGACCGGCTGATCGCGCACGCCCGGCCGGTGACGGTGCAGCGGGTGGTCGGGGATCATTACAAGGCAGGCGAGGTCCGCCGCCTTGACCTCGGGCGCGATATCGACGTGGTGCTGATGCGGCAGGACCCGCCGTTCCACATGGGCTACATCACCGCCACGCACATGCTGGAGCGGATCGAGGGGGAGACGCTGGTCGTCAACAACCCGCGCAGCGTTCGCAATGCGCCGGAAAAGGTCATGGTGCTCGATTACCGGCGCTTCATGCCGCCGACGATCGTGACCCGCTCGGTCGAGGAAGTGCGGCTGTTCCAGAAGAAGCATGGCGCCATCGTCGTGAAGCCGATCCACGGCAATGGCGGCAAGGCGATCTTCCGCGTCGGGCCTGAGGGCGAGAACCTCGGCGCGCTGTTCGAGGTGTTCAACCAGACCTGGCCAGAGCCGCACATGGTGCAGGCGTTCCTTCCCGAAGTGGCCAAGGGCGACAAGCGCATCGTGCTGGTCGACGGCGAGATTGCCGGGGCGATCAACCGCAAGCCGGGCGAGGGCGAATTCCGCTCGAACCTCGCTGTCGGTGGCTATGCCGAGAAGACCGAACTGACGGCGGAGGAGCAGGAAATCTGCGCGGCGCTGGGGCCGGAACTCAAGCGGCTCGGGCTGATCTTCGTCGGCATCGACGTGATCGGTGGCAAGTACCTGACCGAGATCAACGTGACCTCGCCGACCGGGATCGTGGCGATCGACAAGTTCAATGGCACCGATACGCCGGGGATGATCTGGGACGCGATCGAAGCGCGGCTTTGATCGTTCTCCCCCTCTTCTTCAGAGGAGGGGGCCGGGGGGTGGTGTTTACTCTCCAACCCCTTGCTGAAGTCCACCATCCCCAACCCCCTCCTCTGAAGAGGAGGGGGCTTTGAACCTCAATGCTGGAATTGAGCGTTACCCCACTCATGAATGACTGGATCGTCCACCTGATCGAAGGCGGCGGCTATTGGGGCATTGCGTTCCTGATGGTCATCGAGAACGTGTTTCCGCCGATCCCGTCAGAGGTGATCATGGGGCTGGGCGGCATTGCCGTGGCGCGGGGGCGGATGGAGTTCTGGCCGCTGATGCTGGCGGGAACGGTCGGCTCGACGCTCGGCAACTATTGCTGGTATCTGCTGGGACGCTCGCTCGGCTATCAGCGGTTGCGACCGTTCGTGAGCCGGTTCGGGCGCTGGCTGACCGTGGAATGGGAGGACATCGAAGCGATCGTCCGGTTCTTCCGGCGCCATGGGCAATGGGTAGTGTTTGCGGTGCGGTTTGCGCCGTTCATGCGGACGATGATCTCCTTGCCGGCGGGCCTGACGCGCATGGGGCATGTCCGCTTCCTGCTGTTCACGTTCGCGGGAGCGGCGATCTGGAACGCGATCCTCAGTGGTGCCGGGTACTTCCTCGGGCGCAATTTTGGCGAGATCGAGAAGTACACCGGACCGATAGCCACGGGCACGCTGGTGATCGTGGCTATCGCCTATGTGTGGCGCGTGCTGACATGGAAGCCGCGTGGGGGTTGACTAACCCTGGCAGGGCGGCTTTGCGTTGTCCGGTCCGCTGCTTGCGGGCGATACTGTCAATCTATCAAACCAAGGTATTCCCATGGCTGTCAAAGCGATGTGCATCGTAACCAGGAGCGAGGAAGGGCGCGGCGCCTACGCCGTGCGCATGGACAACGACGAGAACGTCTACTTCCCGCTGAGCGTGACCGACGCTCTGGAACTGGAAGAGTTCGACGAGGTCGAGGCGATTCTGGTCAAGAATGACCGGCCCGAACCGGCATGGCGGGCGATCAGGGCAAGGCTGCCGGTCGAAGAGTAAGCGCGAAAACAGAAAAGCCCCCGCACCGCGGGGGCTTTTTGTTGGCGCCGTGGCTGGATCAGGCGTCCTTGGCCAGCCATTCCTCGAGCCACTTGATCGTGTAGTCGCCCGAGAGGAAGTCCGGCTCGTTCAGCAGGCGCTGGTGGAGCGGGATCGAGGTCTTGGGGCCTTCGATGACCATTTCCTCAAGCGCGCGCTTCAGGCGCATGATGCAGCCTTCGCGGGTGCGACCGTAGACGATCAGCTTGGCGATCATCGAGTCATAGTACGGCGGGATCTTGTAGCCGGCATAGAGCCCGGAATCGACGCGGACGTGCATGCCGCCAGCAGCGTGGTAGCTCTTCACCAGACCCGGCGATGGGGCGAAGGTGAACGGGTCTTCCGCGTTGATGCGGCACTCGATCGCGTGGCCCTTGAACTCGATCTCGTCCTGGCGGACCGAGAGCGGCTTGCCATCGGCGATGCGGATCTGTTCGCGGACGAGATCGACGCCGGTGATCGCTTCGGTGACGGGATGTTCCACCTGCAGGCGGGTGTTCATCTCGATGAAGTAGAACTCACCGTTTTCCCAGAGGAACTCGATCGTGCCGGCGCCGCGATAGCCCATGTCGGCCATCGCCTTGGCGACGATGCCGCCCATGCGGTTGCGCTCTTCGGTGGAGATCACCGGCGAGGGCGCTTCTTCCAGCACCTTCTGGTGGCGGCGCTGCAGCGAGCAGTCACGCTCACCGAGATGGATCGCGTTGCCGTTGCCATCGCCGAAGATCTGGAACTCGATGTGGCGCGGGTTGCCGAGATACTTCTCGATATAGACGGTAGCGTCGCCAAACGCGGCCTTGGCTTCGCTGCCGGCCTGCTGGATCAGCGTTTCGAGCTGTTCCGGGCTGTTGCAGACCTTCATGCCGCGACCGCCGCCGCCCGAAGCGGCCTTGATGATCACCGGGTAGCCGGCCTTCTCGGCAATGGCCTTGGCCTCTTCGAGATCCGAAACCGCACCGTCCGATCCCGGCACCAGCGGCAGGCCGAGCGCGCCAGCGGTCCGCTTGGCCTCGATCTTGTCGCCCATCGTGCGGATGTGTTCGGGCTTC
Source organism: Novosphingobium jiangmenense (assembly GCF_015694345.1). Taxonomy (GTDB): domain Bacteria; phylum Pseudomonadota; class Alphaproteobacteria; order Sphingomonadales; family Sphingomonadaceae; genus Novosphingobium; species Novosphingobium jiangmenense. The sequence goes on along the minus strand of NZ_JADQDC010000002.1, from coordinate 284,598 downwards.
GGGCCGATCCAGGTGATGTCGTGCGCTTCGACGATCTCGGCGAACTTGGCATTCTCAGAGAGGAAGCCGTAGCCCGGGTGGATCGCGTCGGCGTGGGTGATCTCGGCTGCCGAGATGATCGCCGCGACGTTGAGGTAGCTGTCCTTGGCCGCGGGCGGTCCGATGCAGACGGCATGGTCGGCAAGGCGCACGTGCATCGCATCGGCATCAGCGGTGGAGTGCACCGCGACCGTCTCGATGCCCATCTCGTGGGCGGCGCGATGGATGCGCAGCGCGATTTCGCCGCGGTTGGCGATAAGCAGGCGCTTGATGGCCATTGCCGGGCCTTTACGCGATCACGACCAGCGGCTGGTCGAACTCGACCGGCTGCGCGTTCTCGACGAGGATCGCCTTGACCACGCCAGCGGCGGGCGCAGTGATCGGGTTCATGACCTTCATCGCCTCGATGATCAACAGGGTTTCGCCCGCCTTCACGCTCTGGCCAACGGACACGAAGTTCGCAGCGCCCGGTTCGGCGGCGAGGTAGCAGGTGCCGACCATGGGCGACTTGACGGCGTTGGCGTGGTCTTCAACCGGGGCCGCAGCGGGAGCGGCAGGGGCGGCTGCGGGAGCAGCGGCGGCAACCGGAGCGGGAGCCGCGACGGCGACCTGTGCGACCGGAGCTGCGGTCAACTGGCGAGCGACGCGGATCTTGCGCTCACCGTCTTCGACTTCGATCTCGGACAATCCGGTTTCGGCAAGAAGCTCTGCCAGTTCGCGCACCAGCTTGCCGTCGATCGCCATGTTGTCGGCCTTGTCGCCGCGTTCGTGACCCATTGGAATTTCCTCGCGGGGTATGAATTCAGACCGCGCGCCATGCCCCCAACAGGATGGACTGGCAAGTGGCAGCGGGCAGTGAAAGTGGAAAAACGCCTATTTCAAAGGCGCGAAACGGCATCCAATGCCGCAAGGTAGCTGTTCGCACCGAAGCCGCAGACCGTGCCAAGCGCCGCCATCCCGACATAGGAATGGTGCCGGAAGGCCTCGCGCTTGTGCGGATTGGACAGATGTACCTCGATCACCGGCACCTTGATCGACTTTATCGCATCGTGGATGGCGACCGAGGTGTGGGTGTAGGCACCGGCATTGAGCAGGACGGCCTTGACGCCTTCGGCCTGCGCCTCGTGCAGCCAGTCGATCAGGTGGCCTTCGTGGTTCGACTGGCGCATGTCGATCTCGAGACCAAGTTCGCGGCCCCGGTCTTCAAGCATTCCCGCTATGTCGTCGAGCGTCTGCGAGCCATAGATTTCAGGCTCGCGCAGGCCGAGCAGGTTGAGGTTGGGGCCGTTCAGCACGTAGACCGTCGTGCCCTGGCCGGAAGCTTGCGTCATCAGATCCCCCGATCGCGATTTCGCAACCGTGATAGACGTTGCAGGCAAAGGCGCAAGGGCGAGTGACCGAGGAGCTCAGTTGCCGGGAGCAATCGCGGGGGCGACTGGCGCTTCGATGGTATTGTCGAACAGCGCGCTGTCGGGAGAGTCGTCCGTGACACCCGGATCTTGCGCTTCGCCGTAACCCGGGTCTGTACCCACGTCTGCAACCGGGGCCGGATTGGATTGCGCGGCCATGTTCAAGGCCTGCCGTGAACGCTGTTCTGCAGCATCAGCTTTCGCTTCGAGCGCTGCCAGGCGAGCCTCGAGCTTCTCGTCGTGTTCCTTGCTGCAACCCGAGAGCATCACCGCCAGCGGCAGGAGCAAAGTGCTGAACGCCACCATGCGCTGTCCGCGCGGCGAGTGGGAGGGCGCGCTGCTGCAAAGTCTGGCCGGCCTGATCGTCATGCGGCGGAGCAATAGCAGGCGGAAGTTACCAGAAACTAACCAAGATCGCGCGGGATTGCCTCCGTGCGACGGTTTGCGACCCGCCGGAATACAAAAAAGCCCGCAATTGCCGAAGCATCGCGGGCTTTTTGATTGGTCGGGACGAGAGGATTCGAACCTCCGACCCCCACACCCCCAGTGTGATGCGCTACCAGGCTGCGCTACGTCCCGACCGGAAGCGCGCCTATAGGCAGCACTTTTCAGGATGGCAAGCGCGAGATTGGCGAAAGGTTCCAAGGGCGGGCCGTGGCGCAAGTCAGCGTCAGATTGCCTTGGTCATTCCAAACTGCTAACCGCCCCGCTTCATATGGCCGAGGCCGGTGAATGCGGGAAAACCGCAGCCGGTCCGGTTGTAATCCTTGCCTTGCGATCCCAGAAACGGACCCATGATGCTCAGCACTCTTTCCGCCGCCGCCGCCAATGCCGGTCAGCCGCCCGCCTGGATGACCTTCATGCCGCTGGTGGCCATGGGCTTCATCTTCTGGTTCCTGATCCTGCGCCCGCAGATGCGCCAGCAGAAGGAGCACAAGGCCAAGATCGCAGGCATGAAAAAGGGCGACATGGTTGTGACGGCAGGGGGCCTGATCGGCAAGGTGATCAAGCTCGACGATCACTATGTCGAACTCGAACTCGGGCCGAACGTTCGCGTCAAGGCCGTGCGGGCCACCATTGGCGACATCGTGCCGCCGGCCGGTTCCGCTCCGGCGAACGACTGATCTCACTTTCCTGAAGGCTGACCGCCCATGCTCGAATTTCCGCGCTGGAAGGTGATCTGGCTCTGGCTGGTAACGCTGGTCTGCGTTGCTGCCGCGATCCCCTCGCTTACCGCCACCATGGGCCTGAACTGGCCGACCGCACTGCCCGAACCCAAGGTCAATCTCGGGCTCGACCTTGCCGGTGGCAGCCACATCCTGCTCGAGGCCGATCCATCCCAGGTGCGCCAGCAGCGCATCGAAGGCATGGAGGAATCGGTCCGCAACAAGCTGAAGCAGGATGGGAAAGATATCCGCATCAGCGACATCTCCAACCGCGACGGCGCGCTGACGTTCGTCGTGGCCGATCCCTCGCAGGTCGATGCCGTGCGCGAGGCCGTGCTGCCGCTGACCAATGGCGCGGGGCTGACCGGCCAGCGTGATTGGGACATCAACGTCGTCGACGGCAACCGCTTCGTCCTCAAGCCCACCGACGCCGGGATCAACCAGGCCGTCACCCAGGCGATGGACACGGCGGTCGAAGTCGTGCGCAAGCGCATCGACGCGCTCGGCACCAAGGAGCCGACGATCATCCGCTCCGGCCCGACGCGCATCGTCGTGCAGGTGCCGGGTCTGCAGGATCCGCAGGCGCTGAAGAACCTGCTGGGCCAGACCGCCAAGCTCGAATTCAAGCTGCTCGACAGTTCGGCACTGCCGTCCGACGTTGCCCGCGGGATTGCGCCTCCGGGCAGCGAGATCGTGCCATATGCCAACGCAACCGAAGGCGGCGGCGCGCCTGCCGAAGCGGTCAAGCGCCTTGGCGGCATCCGTGGCGATCAGCTGACCAATGCGCAGCAGACCAACAACCAGCAGACCAACGAACCGGTCGTCAACATCACCTTCAATACCGATGGTGGCGCCAAGTTCGCGAAGCTGACCACGCAGAACGTGGGCAAGCGGTTTGCGATCATCCTCGACGGCAAGATTCTCTCGGCCCCGACGATCAACGAACCGATCATGGGCGGCAGCGCGATCATCTCGGGCCGTTTCACCACGGAAAGTGCCAACGCGCTGGCGATCTCGCTGCGCTCGGGCGCGCTGCCGGTGGACCTCAAGGTCGTGGAAGAACGCACTGTCGGGCCAGACCTCGGCGCCGATTCGATCCGCAAGGGCGTGATCGCGATGGGCGTTGGCACGCTGGCGCTCGCGATCTTCATTCTTGGGACTTACGGCCGCTTTGGCGTCTATGCGAACCTTGCGGTCATCATCAACGTGCTGATGATCCTCGGCATCATGGGCATCATCGGCACCACGCTGACCCTGCCCGGCATCGCCGGCTTCGTGCTGACCATCGGCGCGGCGGTTGACGCCAACGTGCTGATCAACGAGCGCATCCGCGAAGAGCGCCACCGTGGGCGCAAGGTCGTCCAGGCGGTGGAGCTTGGCTACAAGGAAGCCAGCCGCGCGATCTTTGACGCCAACATTACCAACGTCATTGCGGCGGTGCTGATGTTCGCGTTCGGCTCCGGCCCGGTTAAGGGGTTCGCGGTCGTGCTGATGATCGGCATCGCCACTTCGGTGTTCACCGCCGTCACGCTCACCCGCATGTGGGTGGCGCAGTGGATCCGCCGCGCCCGCCCGACCGAAATCGCATTGTAAGAGGAGGATGAAGCGATGAAACTCCTCAAGCTCGTTCCCGACAATACCAACATCCACTTCCTCAAGTGGCGTGTCCCGTTCTACGTGATCAGCATCATTCTGATGGCTGCGTCGTGGGGTCTGGTGCTGACCAAGGGCCTCAACCTTGGCGTCGATTTCATCGGCGGCCAGATGATCCGCGTGACCTTCGAACGCAGCGCCGAGGCGCCTGTGGGCGAATTGCGCGATCAGGTCGCCAAGCTCGGCTATGGCGAGCCGATCATCCAGCGCTACGGCAAGCCGAACGAGATCTCGATCCGGATGAAGCTGCCGGAAGGTGCCGGGCAGGAAGCGGCGCTGGCCGACAAGATGGCCCGCACGATTACGGCGGACATCAAGAAGAACCATGCCGACGCCCGCATCGACGGCGTCGATTCGGTCTCGGGCAAGGTTTCGAAGGAACTGGGCTGGGACGCGTTCAAGGCCCTCGGCCTCGCCTCGCTGGCGGTGGCAGCTTATATCTGGCTGCGCTTCGAATGGCAGTTCGGTGTCGGCGCTTTGTTCGCGCTGGTCCATGACGTGACGCTGACGCTCGGACTGTTTGCGATAACCGGCATGGAGTTCGACCTGAACATCGTGGCGGCATTGCTGACGCTGATCGGCTATTCGTTGAACGATACCATCGTGGTCTATGACCGCATCCGCGAGAACATGAAGAAGTACCGCAGGATGCCGATGCCGGAACTGCTCGATCTGTCGGTCAACGAGACGCTGCACCGTACGATCGTGACTTCGCTGTCGATGCTGATCACGCTGGTGGCGCTGCTGCTGCTGGGCCCGGACGTGATCTTCGGCTTCACCGCCGCCATCACGCTCGGCATCTTCGTCGGCACCTACAGCTCGATCTACATGGCCGCGCCGATCCTGATCTGGCTGAAGGTCAACCCGAACAGCTTCGTGCCGACCGAAACCGCCCTCGAAAAGCAGGAGCGGCTTGCGCGCGAAGGCGCATGATCGGCCTGACCTGAGAAAATCCAGCGGCGGCGAGGCTCAGCGCTTCGCCGCCGCTTCTTCGTATATGGCCGCCAGCGATGCGGCGTTGGCGTCCCAGCTGAAGCGCTCTGCATTGGCGGCAACGGCCTCCTGCGCAGGCGGTGACTCAAGCAGATCTGACACAGCCCGGGCAATCGCCTCGGGAGTGCGTTCGACGATCCGTCCGGCGCTGGCATCGCGAACCACTTCGCGTGCGCCGCCGATATCGGGAATGATCACCGGGGTTCCACAGGCCAGCGATTCGATCCAGGCGTTGGCGAGGCCTTCGCGTTCCGATGGCAGGACCATCACGTCGGCGGCGCAGAGCAGGTGCGGCAGAACGTCGTGCTCGACAGTGCCGAGGAAGTGCACCCGCGCCTCCAACCCCAACTGCTGCACCAGCCGGCGCAGCGCCACTTCATCCGTGCCGGTTCCGGCGATGGCGAGCCGCACGTCCTCGGGCAGCGACGTCAGCGCGCTGATGGCCAGCGCCTGTCCTTTGATCGGCAGGAGGGCGCCAACGCAGAGCAGCAGCCTGCCTTCCGACCAGATATGAAGCGAGGGCAGGGCGGAAACCAGCTGTCTTGCCGCTTGCCGCTCCAGTGGGCGAAAGCGTTCCCGGTCCAACCCGGTATAATGCACCCGAATGCGTTCGCCCGGCATGCCGAGTTCGACCATGTCGTTCGCCAGCGCCTGCGAGACTGCGAGCAGCACGGTAGATTGCCGCGCCGCCTCGATCATCTGCCGACGCGGCCAGGACCGATTGCCCCACAGATGAATGTCCGACCCGCGCGCCTTGATCGCCAGCGGCAGTTCCAGCGCGCGCGCAACCTTGGCGGCGGCCGGGCCGTCGGGATAGAAGAACTGCGCATCAACCAGATCGAACGGCTGCTCTGCATGGAGGCGTTTGGCGAGCGGCAGCACCGCATGGGCGATCAGCGCCGGGTTGACCGGGCCCGACAGGCCGGGGACCAGAAGAAAACGGGGATGGTGGATCGTCACCGGCCCCTGCTGTTCGCATTCCGGCACGCTCTTGAGCGAGGCATAGCGCTTCATCGGCACGGGCGGCATGCCGAGTGGATTGATGACGGTGACGTCCCAATCTCCGCGTGCCCCAAGCGCCTGCATCTGACGCCCGACGAACCGGCCGAAGCCGGGCCTTCCTGTTGCGGGGTAGAGCGTCGAGATCGAGAGGAGGCGCCTCACGTCAGAGTTTGCGCACGAGCATCTCGGCAACCCCCAGCCAGGCGGGGCGATCGATCACGACCTGACGCTGGCCGGGACCGGGAGGAAGCAAGGCTACGCGACCGTCGCGCTGATCGATCAGCCTGCCGAACGCGAAGCGCCCGCCGGTTCGCGGGGCAAGAACGTCGCGGTTGAAGGCGCGGCCAAAGTCCTCGGGATCAATCTCGCGCAGCCACACCTGATCGCCGGCGCGGTACTCCCCGGCGCTGGCTTCGACGGCCAGAGCCATCAGGCGCGCAGAACCGTCCAGCGCGACGGGCAGGATCGCGTCCATCGGCTTGGCCAGTGCCTCCGCGCCATTGGGGCCGAGGCGGGCGACGAGATGAGTCGGGCTGTCTTCCTCGGCCTTGACCAGCAATTGCGGATCGACGCCAAGGGCGGCTCCGATGCGGTTCATCCAGGTGAGCGAAAGGCTGCGCGTGCCGGTTTCGAGGCGGCCGATCGTCTGGGCCGTTGTCGGCGGATCGCACCGTTCGGCAACGTCAGCCAGCGTCATGCCCTTCTGGCGGCGAATATCGCGGATTCGGTTGATCATGCGCGCGACCCTTGTCCATCTCCGTCTTAACCGCAACGGTGATTTTTGCTTAACGGCAACGGAAGGGGTCAGGCAAGGCCTTTGCGAGATCCTTTAGTACAAGTGCGGGCAGATGGACTTGACCGATGCCATCAGCCCTCGACCATTTCCGCCAGTTCCAGCCAGCGCTCTTCCGCCGCGTCCTTCTCGCCGCGCACTTTCTCAAGCGCGGCCATCAAAGCGTCGAACTTCTTGGGGTCCTTCGCATAGAGGTCCGGATCGGCCAGCTGCGCCTCGCCGCGCGCGATCGCCGCGTCCAGTTCCTCGATGCGCTTGGGCAGCAGTTCGTAGTCGCGCTGGTCCTTGTAGGAGAGTTTGCCCTTCTTTGGCGGCTGCGGGGGCGGAGGCGTCGCGGCCTCGGTCTTTTCGGAACCGCTGCTCTTCGCCACCGGCTTGCCGGCCAGCCGCTGCTTCCTGATCTTCTCCCAGTCGGCATAGCCACCGGCCACGATATCGACCTTGCCGGTGCCATCCATGCCAAGCGTGATCGTTACCGTGCGATCGAGGAAGTCGCGGTCGTGGCTGACGATCAGCACGGTGCCATCGTAGTCCGAGATCACTTCCTGCAGCAGATCGAGCGTTTCGAGATCGAGGTCGTTGGTCGGCTCGTCGAGCACCAGCAGATTGGAGAAACGGGCAAATTCGCGCGCCAGCAGCAGGCGCGAACGCTCGCCGCCCGAAAGCGTACCGACCCGTGCCTCGACCAAACCCGGATCGAACAGGAAGTCCTTGAGATAGCCCTGGATGTGCTTGCGTACGCCGCGCACGTCGATCCAGTCGCTGCCATCGGCCAGCACGTCGCGCACGCGCTTGTCCGGCGCCATCAGGCTGCGCTGCTGGTCGATCATCACGCCCTGCAGCGTCTTGGCGAGGGTGATGGTCCCGCTGTCGGGTTCCAGTTCGCCGGTCAGCAGCTTGAGCAGCGTCGTCTTGCCGGCGCCGTTGGAGCCGACCACGCCGATGCGGTCCTTGCGGGTGATGCGCAGGGTGAAGTCCTTGACGATCGGGCGCTCACCGAACGACTTGTTCACGTGGTCCGCCACGATCACCGCCTTGCTCTTGGCATCGTCGCTAGCGATGGCGAGCTTGGCCGTGCCCTGCGGGCTGAGCATGGCAGCGCGCTGCGCCCGCATTTCCCACAGCTTCTCGAGACGTCCCTGGTTGCGCTTGCGCCGTGCGGTCACGCCGCGCTCGAGCCAGTGCGCCTCGATCTTCAGCTTGGCATCAAGCTTGTCTGCGGCGCGGGCTTCCTCGGCATAGACCTGTTCCATCCACGCTTCGTAGCCGCCGAAACCGATGTCCTTGCGGCGCAGCGAGCCGCGGTCTAGCCACAGCGTCGCCTTGGTCAGGCGCTCGAGGAAGGTACGGTCATGGCTGATGACCACGAAGGCGCCACGATAGCGCTGCAGCCAGTCTTCCAGCCAGTCGATCGCAGCAAGATCGAGGTGGTTGGTCGGTTCGTCGAGCAACAGCAGATCGGGTTCGCTGGCGAGCGCGCGGGCAAGGGCGGCACGGCGGCGCTCGCCACCGCTGGCGCTGTCAGCCTTGCGGGAAAGGTCTATGCCAAGCTGGCCCGCGATGGATTCGACCTCGTGCCGCGGGGGCGCATCCTTTCCCGAAAGCGCGAAGTCCATCAGCGTATCGAAGCCGGTGAAGAACGGATCCTGCTCCAGCGTCACGATCTTCGTGCCCGGCTGGATCGAACGCGTGCCCTTGTCGGCATCGACTTGCCCGCCCAGCAGCTTGAGCAGCGTGGTCTTGCCCGCGCCATTGCGCCCGATCAGCGCGAGCCGATCGCGCTGCTGGATATGAATGTCTAGGTCCTGGAAGAGCCAGCCATTGCCCTGGACGAGGCCAAGGCCTTCCCAGCTGAGTATCGGTGCCGCCATGCCGCGCGCTTAGCCGCACCGTTGCGGCCACGCAACGCCCGACGCTGAACAATAACGCCGCTTCGCATTCACCGCTTGTTCAATGGCTCCTGCTTATGCATGCGCACATCATGAACCGCGCCATTGCCCTTCTTGCCGCATCGCTGGCTCTCCTGCCCGTCACCTCGCATGCCCAGCAGCGGCCTGACGAGCAGAACGAGGCCCGCCGCGACCTGCGCGCAGGCAACGTGCGCTCGCTGCGAGATATCGAACGCCGCGTGCTGCCGACCAAGCCGGGTATGCAATACCTTGGCCCGGAATATGATCCTTCGGCAATGGTCTATCGTCTGAAGTTCATCCGCGATGGCAGGGTCATGTTCGTGGATGTTGACGCGCGCACCGGGCAGGTCCTTGGCGAAAGCCGCTGAACGCAAGCTTTCGCGCCAGTTCCTTGACCGTTCAGGTTTCCCGCCCCATCTAGCCGTTCAGGTTATGGCGCCAACGCGCGCAACAAGGGGCAAGAGATGCGCATTCTGATCGTCGAGGACGAACCCACGCTCGGCAAGCAGCTCAAGAACACGCTCGAACAGAACGGCTATGCCGTCGATCTTTCGGTCGATGGCGAGGACGGGCACTTCATGGGCTCGACCGAGGAATACGACGCGGTTATCCTCGACCTTGGCCTGCCCGAAATCGACGGCCTGACCGTGCTGGGCATGTGGCGCAAGGAAGGACGCAAGTTCCCGGTGCTGGTGCTGACCGCGCGTGACAGCTGGTCCGACAAGGTTGCCGGCCTCGATGCCGGTGCCGACGATTATCTCGCCAAGCCCTTCCAGACCGAGGAACTGATCGCCCGCCTGCGCGCTCTGATCCGCCGTGCCTCGGGCAATTCTTCGTCCGAGCTGACGGCTGGCGACGTGCGCCTCGATACCCGTTCGGGCCGCGTCACATTGAATGGCGAGCCGGTCAAGCTCACTGCGCAGGAATACAAGCTTCTGTCCTACCTGCTCCACCACAAGGGCAAGGTCGTCAGCCGGACCGAACTGATCGAGCACATCTACGATCAGGATTTCGACCGCGATTCCAACACGATCGAAGTCTTCGTCACCCGCATCCGCAAGAAGCTTGGCCCCGATGTGATCACCACGATCCGTGGCCTCGGCTACAGCCTTGACGATCCGGCTGGTCCCGGTCGCGGCTGATAGGTGCTAGAGTCGAGCAGCAACGCAACGCCGCAGCCAGCGCCGCACACCGGCTCGCTGGCGCGGCGCATGCTGCTTATCGCGGCGGGCTGGATCACGGTGCTGCTGCTCGGCGGCGGTCTGGCACTTGATCAGACGCTGACCGGCCTCGTCACACGCAACTTCGACGAACAGCTTGGCTATATGCTGACCGCGATGGTCGCCTCGGCCGAGATCGGGCCGGACGGCGAGGTGTTTTTCAACCGTCCCCTCGGCGACCAGCGCTTCCTCGAGCCCAACAGTGGTCTTTACTGGCAGATTTCCGGGCAGGGGCACGAGGATTTCCCGTCGCGCTCGCTGTGGGACCGCTCGCTCCGCTCCGATCTTGACCAGAACTACGTCGATCCGAAGATCGCCGACTCCGACCAGTTCGAAGGCGAACGGCTGCGCATCATCAAGCGTTCGGTGATCCTGCCCGGCGCCAATACGCTGTGGGAATTCCAGGTCGCCGCCAGCCGTGGCGAGATCGATGCGCAGATCCGGCGGATCCGCTCGATCCTGATCTGGTCGTTCCTTGCGCTCGGCCTCGGCCTGTTCACCATGGCGGGTCTGCAGACTTTCTACGGCCTCGGCCCCTTGCGCCGCGTGCGCCTTGCCATCGCCCGCATGCGCGAAGGCGAGGCAAGCCGTGTGACCGAGCCCTTGCCGCTGGAAGTCCAGCCACTTGTCGTCGAACTCAATGCCCTGCTCGAACATTCCGAGCGCCAGGCTGAGGAAGCGCGCACCCATGCCGGCAATCTGGCCCATGCGCTCAAGACCCCGCTTACGGTGGTGATGAACGCGGCAACGGCCAAGGCCGACGATCTTGCCGATACGGTGATCCGCGAGGCTGCGGTCATGCGGCGGCAGGTCGACCATCACCTTGCCCGCGCCCGCGCCGTGGGCAGGCGCGCGGTGGGCATGTCGCGCGCGCAGGTATGGGAAAGCGCCGAGGCCGTGGAGCGGGCGGTGGTTCGGCTCTATCCCAACGTCCGTTTCGACATGGACGGCAACCGCACAGCGGAAGTCTCGATCGAACGGCAGGACCTTGACGAAATCCTCGGCAACCTGATCGAGAACGCCGCGAAGTATGGCGGCGGTTCGGTGTTCATCACGGTCGATGCGGCACCTGCCGATCCAAAGTTCTGCGAAATCTGGGTCGAGGACGATGGCATGGGCATCCCCGAGGACGCACGCGAACGCATATTTGATCGCGGTGCGCGCCTCGATACGGGCAAGCCCGGCACCGGCCTCGGCCTCGCCATCGTGCGCGATGTGGCCGAAATCTATGGCGGCAAGGTGGAACTCAGGGAAAGCGAGGACCTTGGCGGATTGCTGTCGGTCCTGCGGCTGCCCCGCTCGCTCAGCGTGAAGTAGCTTCGCCCATCACGCTCTTGCCAGAGTTCCCGAAATGCCCGATCCCACGCCATGGACGGCATGGGCCGCATGAAGGGGGCAGAGCAGATGAAGGCACGTTTCGGCTTGGCAGTGGCAGCGTTGTGCCTGTCGCAAGCGCAGGTGGCGCAGGCGCAGGAGGGTGCGGCTGCGCCGGCAGCACCGGCGACGTCGGCAAAGCAGGAGTGCGAACTCCACGTCTTCCCCACCGAGAACTACATCGGTTTCAACAGCGGCTTGTTGTCAGGCTTCGGCCTTGTCGGCGCGGTGGCGGACCAGGAAGTCCACAAGGACAAGGTTGCCTCGGTCAACAGCCTGATGAAGGACTATCTCGGCCCCGACATCCAGTTGGCCGAGCTTGAGAAGATCAACTACCGCACCCGCCTCGGCGTTCAGGACTGGAAGGTGATCATCGAGCCGCCGACGCCCTCGAACGAGGCCGTGAAGGCTGATCCTGAACTCAAGGCCAAGGTCAGGCTGCTCAACGCCGATCTCAAGGCGGGGCGGCGCATCACCTCGTCCACCAACCCCTGCTATGCCGAATTCGTCCTGCTCAGCGTGTTCTACTTCAAGGCGATGATGTACGGCAGCAACCTGCTCGTCGGCACGCAGTTCCGCGATTTCAGCAAGGGCGGGGCGCCGATCATCTCCATCGGCGCGGTGAAGAACCCGCTCGAAGTCTTCCCGCCCAAGAAGCCCGAGGATGTCGAGGCCGCCAAGGCCGAACTGCGCGATGCCTTCACCAAGGACTTCATCGAGTGGGCCGACAAGAAGCTCAAGGAAGACAAGGCGGGCAAGAAGTAAAACCTCAGGCGCGCGGGTGGGCGTTGCGGTAGACGTCGAGCAACGTTGCCGCATCGACCTTGGTGTAGATCTGCGTCGAGGACAGGCTGGCGTGGCCGAGCAGTTCCTGCAGGGAGCGCAAGTCCGCGCCCGCGCCCAGTAGGTGCGTGGCGAACGAATGGCGCAAGGCGTGGGGCGTGGCGGTTGCCGGCAGGCCGAGCGACACGCGGGCTCTGGCCACCGCACGCTGGACAAGGCCTTGCGCAAGCTGGCCGCCCTTGGCGCCACGGAACAGGGGGAGGTCCTTGTCGAGCGGCCAGGGGCACAGGCGGGCATACTCCGCCACCCCGTCGCGCACGATCGGCAGGATCGGGACGACCCGCTGGCGGCCGCCCTTGCCGGTGATGACCATGGTTTCACCCAAGGGCAGGACGCCGGCCTTCAGGCCCAGCGCCTCGGCAATGCGTAGGCCCCCGCCATAGAGCAGGAGCAATACTGCGCGGTCGCGGGCGGCGATCCATGGCGCTGTGGCATCTTCGGCGACGGTCTCGGCCAGGTTCACTGCCTCATCGGGCGTGACAGGACGGGGCAGGCCCTTTTTCACGCGTGGCCCGCGCAGGCGAGGGCGGGTTGCGTCGATGTCGCCCGCCTGTTCGCGCGCAAAGGCGATGAAGGTCTTGAGTGCCGACAATTCGCGCGCCGCCGAAACATTGCCGAGGCCGCCAGCGCGCCGCTCAGCCAGATGGTTGCGCAAGGTGGCCGCATCGATCCGCGCCAGCGACTGCCAGTCCTGCTCGCCCTCCAGCGCATGGAGAAGGCGGGCGACGGTGGCGGCGTAGGCGCGGACAGTGTGCGGAGAGCGGCGGCGCGAGAGCGCCAGATGAGCGTTCCAGGCTTCAAGAATTTCCGCCGTCGTCACGCGCTGACCAGCGTGTCGGGGACGAGTTCGGCCAGCAAAGCCTCGAGCAACGGCGCGCCCTGTTCGGTGACGCGCAGCCGTTCGCCGTCTTGAGCGAGGTGGCCGATGCGCAGGTAGAACTCGCGCTTGGCTGGATCGATCAGGTCATTGGCGGTAAAGCCGAAGCGTGCGGCGAGCGTTGCCGGGTTGATGCCCTCGTTCAACCGCAGACCCATCAGCACCGCTTCCATCGCCTGATCGCTGGGGATCAGGACGCGTTCCTCGGCGATGCCGTGGCGCAGTTCGTCCACCGCGCGCAGGAAGTTCTCGGGCTTCTTGTGTCGCACCGTCGCCGTGCCGAGCCTGCGCCCATGCGCGCCGGGGCCGATACCGACGTAGTCCTGATAGCGCCAGTAGGTGAGGTTGTGGCGGCTCTCCTCGCCGGGGCGGGCGTGGTTGCTGGTCTCGTAGGCGGGGAGGCCGGCTGCCGCTGTTATCTCGCGGGTCATGGTGAACAGGTCCGCAGCATGATCGTCGTCGAGTGGGGTCAACTTGCCCTCGCGGACCAGCGTGGCGAAGCGGGTGCCGGGTTCGATCGTGAGTTGGTAGAGGCTGAGATGGCCGGTGCCGAAACCTAAAGCGCGGTTGAGTTCGGCTTGCCACTGCTCCGGCGTCTGCTCGGGCCGTGCGTAGATCAGATCAAAGCTGATGCGGGCGAAATTCCGCTGCGCAACGTCAAGCGCGGCGAGGCTTTCGCTGACGTCATGCAGTCGTCCAAGGAATTTCAGTGTCTTGTCGTCGAGCGCCTGCAGGCCGAGCGATACGCGGTTGATCCCGGCGCTCGCCAATGCGCTGAAATTCGCAGCCTCGACCGAACTTGGATTGGCCTCGAGCGTGATTTCGATTTCCGGTTCGAAGCCCCACAGCGCTTCCGCTTCGCGCAGCAAGCGCTCAACCAGCGCGGGCGGCATCAGCGAGGGCGTGCCGCCGCCAAAGAAGATCGAGGTGAGCTTCCGGCCCGAGGTCAACTGCGCTTCATGGCGCATGTCGGCCAGCAGCGCGGCTTCCCATGCGGACATGTCCGTCCGCTCGCGGACATGGCTGTTGAAGTCGCAGTAGGGGCACTTGGCGAGGCAGAAGGGCCAGTGGATGTAGAGGGCTAGCGCCATGCGCCAGCCTTAGGCGGAAAACTGGTCTGCCACCAGCTTTGCGAAGGCATCGGCGCGGTGGCTGATGGCGTGCTTTTCGGCAGGATCGAGTTCGGCAAAGGTGCGCGTGTCGCCCAGCGGCACGAACACCGGGTCATAGCCGAAGCCCAGAGTGCCGCGTGGCGGCCACGTCAAAGTGCCGTGGGCGCGGCCTTCGTAGACGGCGTGGGAGCCATCGGGCCATGCGATTGCGAGCACGCAGGCGAAGTGGCAACTGCGATCCAACTCTCGTGGACTCTCCCCGGACTCTGCCGCAACTCTCGCGAACTCGGCGGCAACTCCGGCAAGCTTTCCCTCAACCTTGCCCATCGCCATGTACCAGTCGCGACCGGGGCCGCCCTCGAACCTGCCCGCCTCGGCCCAATCCGCCGTATAGACCCCGGGCGCTCCGCCGAGGGCATCGACGCACAAGCCGGAGTCGTCGGCGAGGGCGGGGATCTGCGAAGCTTCCGCCGCTGCCCGCGCCTTGATCAGCGCGTTCTCGACGAAGGTCGTGCCCGTCTCGGCCGGCTCCGGCAGGCCGAGCGCGCCTGCGGACACGCACTCGATCCCGTAGGGCGCGAGCAGGGCCTGGATTTCCTTGAGCTTTCCGGCGTTGTGCGTGGCGATGACCAGCTTGCCGGTGCCGAGACGGGGCATGTCTTGTCCTTTTTCTCGTCATCCCCGCGAAGGCGGGGATCCATTCTGGCGTAGTGCTATTGGATTCCCGCCTTCGCGGGAATGACGAAGGGGGCTGGAATGACGAAGGGGTGGGCCGGGAACGCCGACTTTTCTTTTGGTTAGCCGCGAACCGCCTTTTCCTGCGCTGCGAAGATCTCGTTGCAGCCGATGCGGGCGAGGCGGAGGAGGCGCAGGAGGCCTTCCTCGTCGTAGGTCGCGCCTTCGGCGGTGGCCTGTGCTTCGGCGATCTTGCCGCCTTCGATCAGGACGAAGTTGGCGTCAGCGTCTGCCGAGGAATCCTCGATGTAGTCAAGGTCGAGCACCGGCTGGCCGTTTACGATGCCGCAGGAGATCGCGGCGACCTTTTCGGTCAGCGGATCTTCCTTGATCGCCCCGCTGGCCATAAGCTTCTGCACGGCGAGGCGCAGGGCGACCCATGCGCCGGAGATCGAGGCGGTGCGGGTGCCGCCGTCGGCCTGGATCACGTCGCAGTCCAAGGTGATCTGGCGTTCGCCGAGCTTCTTGAGATCGGTGACGGCGCGCAAGCTGCGGCCGATCAGGCGCTGGATTTCCTGGGTGCGGCCCGACTGCTTGCCCTTCGCGGCCTCGCGGCTGCCGCGCGTGTGGGTGGCGCGGGGGAGCATCGAGTATTCCGCCGTGACCCAGCCTTCGCCCTTGCCGCGCAGGAACGGCGGCACACGCTCTTCCACCGAGGCGGTGACGAGCACCTTGGTATCGCCGAAGCAGATCAGGACCGAACCTTCAGCGTGCTTGGTGAAGGCGGTTTCAATGATGATGGGGCGCATTTCATCGGGCGCACGGCCGGAAGGTCGCATGGATTTTCCCTCAAAAGTTTGGCCAGCCTCTGGCGCATCGGGCTTGAGCCTGCAAGAGCGTGGATTAGATTGTCACCATGCACGGCCCGAACCTTTCCGATCTGACCGACCGCGCGCGCGAGATTTTCCGTCTCGTGGTGGAGGGTTACATCGCCAGCGGGCAGCCGATGGGGTCAAAGGCGCTTGCCGGTTCGGGGGGCGTGAATCTTTCGCCTGCGTCAATCCGGTCGGTGTTGCAGGAGTTGCAGGACGCCGGACTGCTCGCCGCGCCGCATACCAGCGCGGGGCGGATGCCGACCGAGGTGGGGCTGCGGCTGTTCGTCGACGGGATCATGCAGGTGGCCGAGCCGACGGTGGCCGAGCGCGCTCAGATCGAGCGCGGGCTGGCCCATGGCGGGACCATCGAGAATGCGCTGGCGGCGGCGAGTTCGGCGCTGTCCGAGCTTTCGGCGGGGGCTGCGGTGGTGATGGTGCCCAAGCGCGAGCCGCGACTGGTGCAGATTTCGTTCGTGCCCTTGTCGCCGGTGCGGGCGCTGGCGGTGCTGGTCAGTGAGGATGGCGGGATCGAGAACCGGATCATCGACTTGCCCGAGCCGGTCGGTGCGGCGGTGCTGGAGCAGGCAGGCAATTACCTGACGAGCCGGTTGCATGGGCGCACGCTTGGTGAGGCTTCAGGGCTGGTCCGGGCGGAGATCGTCGGCGGGCGGACCGCGCTGGATGCGGCCAGCGCCGATCTCGTGCAGCGCGGGCTGGTGGTGTGGACGCAGGACGCGGCAGCGCGGCCGGTGATGGTCGTGCGCGGGCAGGCCAATCTGCTCGACGAGGCGGCATTGAGCGACATCGAACGCGTGCGGCAACTTCTGGAAGAGCTGGAAAGCGCCGAGGCGATCGCGCGGGTGCTCGATGCGGCGCGCGAGGCGCAGGCGACGCGGATCTTCATCGGCAGCGAGAACCGGTTGTTCTCGCTTTCGGGCTCTTCGGTGATCGCCTCGCCATGGCGCGACAGCGACGGGCGGGTGGTCGGCGTGGTCGGCGTGATCGGGCCAACGCGGTTGAATTATGCGCGCGTCGTCCCCATGGTTGATTTCACCGCCCAGACGCTGGGCAGATTCATCGGACAAGACGGATTTTCGAGAAAATGAGCGATAACGAGACGCGCCCCACTGACGCTGAAGTCGAGGCGGAACTGAAGGGTGTGCCCGAGGACATGATCGACCAGCCTTCTTCAAACGATGAAGCGGCCAAGCTGCGAGAGGAGCTTGAGGCCGCCAAGCAGGACGTGCTCTATGCCAAGGCCGAGACGCAGAACGTCCGCCGCCGCTTGGAGAAGGACATCGCCGACGCCCGCGCCTATGCCGCGACCGGCTTTGCCCGCGATATCCTGTCGGTGGCCGACAATCTTGCCCGCGCGCTGGAATCGATCCCGCCCGACCTGCGCGAGGACGACAAGTTCAAGAACCTCGTGGCGGGCCTCGAAGCCACGGGCCGCGAGATCGAGAAGGTCTTCGGCAGCCATGGAATCGTGCGCATCGCGGCGATGGGCCTGCCGCTCGACCCGCACCAGCACCAGGCGATGATCGAAATGCCCTCGGCCGATGCCGAGCCGGGCACGGTGATCTCGGAGCTGCAGGCAGGCTACATGATCAAGGACCGCCTGCTGCGTCCGGCGATGGTGGCCGTGGCGAAGAAGCCGGATTGATTTGAAGCGCTGGGCGTCCTCGCGAAAGCGGGGACCTCGGTGTTGTTACGGAACACTTCGGCAAACCGACCGAGGCCCCCGCCTTCGCGGGGGCGCAGTGTTCATGGGCAGGCTATTGCCCGAGCAACTTCACCACCTCGTCGGTCGAGTGAAGATCGGCAAACACGAACGCCATGTTGTGAAGCGTGGCGGCGTGTTCCTCGTCTGACAGGGCGGCGTTGGCGTCGGCGATCATGATCACGCGGTAGTTGTGCTGCATCGCGTCGCGGGCGGTGCTTTCGCAGCAGCAGTTGGTGAGGGTGCCGGTGATCAGCACGGTGTCGATGCCCTTTGCCTTGAGGGCTTCGTTGAGCGTGCAGGTGCCGGGGCTGAAGCCGCTGAAACGGTGCTTGTCGATTACGGTGTCTGCCTCGCTCACGTCGAGAGTCGGCCAGAGCTGCCAGCCGTGGTTGTTTGGCGTGAACGCCTCCCGGTGGCCTTGCGCGCTGGCTCCCATGCGGACCATGAAGTTCGACCAGCTCGGGCCGCCATTGGGCGGGGTGGTGTAGCGCAGGAACAGGTTGTGGCCGCCGCTGGCGCGCACGGCGGCGCTGATGCGGTTGATGTTGTCGACGATTGTGCGCGCCATCGGCACTTCGACCGGGGCGCCTTCCTCCATGAAGCCGTTCTGCATGTCGACCACGATGTGGGCGAGGCGCGTGGGGTCGATGTCGTGGAAGATGTTGCCATCGCCATCGCGCGAGGCGGCAAAGCGGGCGAGGATGGCGTGGTGATCAACGGCGTGGGGCATGGCGGGCATCCTTGGGTTGACCGCATTGTGCCGCGTGGCTTGCGCCTTGTCCTCAACCGGGTTTGCCGGTTTCGACAGGCGAAACCTTCGTCTGCCTCGCTTCATCGCAATGTGCGGAACGCCTCGCCTGCCCGCTCGTCGTCTCCGGGAAACGGAGACACATCATGCGCAAGATCATCATTGCATCGCTTATCATGGGTTCGGCCGTCACGCTGGGCGGCTGCGCGCGCAACTACGCCGGCGAAGGCGCGGCAGTGGGTGCGGCGGTGGGTGCCGGTATCGGCGCGGCTACGGGTGGCGACGTCGTTCAGGGCGCTGCGATTGGCGGCGCGGTTGGCGCCGTGGGCGGTTCGCAGATCCGCAAGCACGACAACCGCTGCTGGCAGGTTGACCGCTACGGCCAGGAATACGAGGTTCGCTGCTGATCAGGCGGCGGCGAACGGAACGAGCGCTTCGAGCGCTTGAAGTGACGGGGCGGCCGGTGACGGTGCGCCCCGTCTTGCCATGAACAGGTGGCGGACCAACTCGGCCTGTTGTTCGATGCCGTAGCGATCGAACGGGCGGGCAGGGTCGTAGGTGTAAGCGTAGCGGCAGAAGGGGTGGCGCATGAGGGGGAGCCACCAGCGTCCGCGCGTCTGGGTTTGCCAGACATGGACCATTTCATGGATGAACAGGCCCTGCGCAGGCAAAGAGGCCTGCGCGAAATCATGCTCGTAATGAGGGCTGGCCGGGGCGAAGTGGAGATGGCCCATCGGTGCCATGACCGTGCCGGTCGGCTGGAACGGAAACCAGCGGCGGCGACGGATGCGAACGGGGGCTGTATCGATGGCCGCGCCGAAGACTTCGGCGACCAGAGCGCATTCCCCGGCTGTTAGCACGCGCTCCCCGCCGGGCGGGCAGGGAGCGCTTTCATCTCTCACATCTTGCTCATGTCGTGGCCGCTCATGTCATGGCCGCTCATGTCATGGCCGGAGTGGTCCATGCCTTCCATGGCCTCGCCACCGCTGCCGCCGCCGAGGGTTTCGACCTTGGCCGGGACGCTGACCTTGTCGCCATTGTCGAGGGTGATGGTGAGTTCGGTGGTGGTTCCGGCCTTCAGCGTATCGGCCACGTCAAACAGCATGACGTGAAGGCCGCCGGGCTTGAATTCGGCGCTCTTGCCCGCTTCGATCGGCACGTCCTTGACCTGCTGCATCGAGGAGATGCCGTTCTTCGTGACGGTTTCATGCATTTCGGCGCGCTCGGCGCCTTCGACATGGACTGCGGCGATCTTGCGCGGGGCACCGCTGCCCTGCGAGACGGTGAAATAGGCAGCGCCGGGCCTGCCGGGGACGGCGGGGAGGCGGACCATGGCGTCGGTCACCACCACGCCGGGCGCCGCTTCCGGTCCGGCTGCGGCGGTGTCGCTTGCCTCCCCGGACGGAGCCTCGGCCTTCTGCCCGCAGGCGGCAAGGGACAGGGCGAGGGCGGAAAGTCCAAGGATTGCAAGCTTGCGCATGGGGGCGACTCCGGTTGCCGATATGGCTCGTGAAGTAAGCGCGCGGGGGCCTTGTGCCAAGAAGAACCCTACCTATATCGCGGTCAATCGAGCCGCATTCGGCGGTCTGCCCGGCAGGGGGATCGCTTTCCCACGCGGTGTCTTGAATGGAAGGAACTGGGGAACTCATGGCTAAAGTTATCGGCATCGACCTTGGCACGACCAACAGCTGCGTTGCTGTGATGGACGGGGGCACGCCCAAGGTCATTGAAAACTCGGAAGGTGCGCGCACCACGCCGTCGATCGTCGCATTCACCAAGGATGGTGAGCGCCTGATCGGCCAGCCGGCCAAGCGCCAGGCGGTGACCAACCCCGACAACACGATTTTTGCGGTGAAGCGCCTGATCGGCCGCCGCTTTGACGATCCGCTGACCCAGAAGGACACGGAACTCGTCCCCTACAGCATCACCAAGGGCAAGAATGGCGACGCATGGGTCAAGGCCGGTGGCCAGGACTACAGCCCGTCGCAGATCTCGGCCTTCACCCTGCAGAAGATGAAGGAAACCGCCGAGGCCTATCTCGGCGAGACCGTGACGCAGGCGGTCATCACCGTGCCGGCCTACTTCAACGACGCGCAGCGCCAGGCGACCAAGGATGCCGGGCAGATCGCGGGCCTCGAAGTGCTGCGCATCATCAACGAGCCGACCGCGGCGGCGCTGGCCTATGGCCTCGACAAGCAGGACGGCAAGACGATCGCGGTCTATGACCTTGGCGGCGGCACCTTCGACATCTCGATCCTCGAGATCGGCGATGGCGTGTTCGAGGTGAAGTCGACCAACGGCGACACGTTCCTGGGTGGCGAGGACTTCGATACGGCGCTGGTGGAATTCCTTGCCGACAAGTTCAAGTCGAAGGAAAACATGGACCTGCGCGGCGACAAGCTTGCCCTGCAGCGCCTCAAGGAAGCCGCGGAAAAGGCCAAGATCGAGCTGTCGTCTGCCCAGACGACCGAGATCAACCTGCCGTTCATCACCGCCCGCATGGAAGGTGGCAGCACCACCCCGCTCCATCTGGTAGAGACGATCACCCGCGCCGATCTGGAAAAGCTGGTTGCAGGCCTGATCCAGCGCACGCTCGATCCCTGCAAGAAGGCTCTGGCTGACGCCGGTCTTTCGGCCAAGGACATCGACGACGTCGTGCTCGTCGGCGGCATGACCCGCATGCCCAAGGTCCGCGAAGTGGTGAAGGACTTCTTCGGCAAGGATCCGCACACCGGCGTGAACCCGGACGAAGTTGTCGCCATGGGCGCTGCCATTCAGGCAGGCGTGCTGCAGGGCGACGTCAAGGACGTGCTGCTGCTCGACGTGACCCCGCTGTCGCTGGGCATCGAGACGCTGGGCGGCATCATGACCAAGATGATCGACCGCAACACCACGATCCCGACCAAGAAGAGCCAGGTCTATTCGACTGCCGAGGACAACCAGCAGGCGGTGACGATCCGGGTCTTCCAGGGCGAGCGCGAGATGGCGCAGGACAACAAGCTCCTTGGCCAGTTCGACCTCGTCGGCATTCCGCCCGCACGGCGCGGCGTGCCGCAGATCGAGGTGACGTTCGACATCGACGCCAACGGCATCGTCAATGTCTCGGCCAAGGACAAGGGCACCGGCAAGGAGCAGCAGATCCGCATCCAGGCGTCTGGTGGTCTGTCGGATGCGGACATCGACCAGATGGTCCGCGATGCCGAGAAGTTCGCTGAAGAGGACAAGAAGCGTCGTGCCGAGGCGGAAGCCAAGAACAACGCCGAAAGCCTCATCCACGCGACCGAGCGCCAGCTTGAAGAGAATGGCGACAAGATCGACGCTGCGCTGAAGGCCGAGATCGAGGCTGCCATCGCCGAGGCCAAGACGGCTGTCGAAAGCGGGAACGCTGACGAGATGACCGCCAAGACCCAGGCGCTGACGGACAAGGCCATGAAGATGGGCCAGGCGATCTACGAGAAGGAGCAGGCTGCTGCGGCTTCTCCGGGCGCCGAGGCTCCGAAGGCCGATGACGACGTGGTCGACGCCGAGTTCTCGGAAGTCGACGACAACAAGTGATGTTGCGATGAAACCGGCCCGCCGCTTGCGTGAATACGCTGGCGGCGGGTCTTCGCGTTAGGGAAGCGCAATGTCGGCCGAGATCGATTTCTACGAATTGCTCGAAGTGGAGCGGACTGCGGACGAGAAGGTCCTCAAGTCTGCATACCGCAAACTCGCCATGAAGTTCCACCCGGACAAGAATCCGGGCTGTGCCGAGAGCGAGGCCAAGTTCAAGCAGATCAACGAGGCTTATGCCTGCCTGTCGGACCCGCAGAAGCGGGCGGCTTATGACCGTTATGGCCATGCCGCGTTCCAGCAGGGCGGCGGCGGTGGAGCCGGTGGTGGCTTTGGCGGCGGGGACTTCGGGGACATCGGCGATATCTTCGAGACGATCTTCGGTGGCGCGTTCGGCGGCGGTGGTCGCCAGCAGGCACGGCGCGGGGCGGACTTGCGCTATGATCTGGAGATCAGCCTCGAGGATGCATTCCATGGCAAGGAGACCGAGATCGCGGTCGAGGTTTCGCAGAAGTGCGAGCCTTGCGGAGGTTCGGGCGCGACGCCGGGGACTTCGGCGCGGCGCTGCAACCTGTGTGGCGGGCACGGCAAGGTGCGTGCGCAACAGGGCTTCTTCATGGTCGAACGGGCCTGCCCGAACTGCCATGGCCGCGGCGAGGTGATCGAGAGTCCGTGCAAGAGCTGTCGGGGCGAAGGCCGCGTCGATGCCGAGCAGCGGCTGCAGGTGAACATTCCGGCAGGTGTCGACAACGGCACGCGCATCCGCTTGGCGGGCAAGGGCGAGGCGGGGCCATTCGGCGCGCCTCCGGGTGACTTGTATCTGTTCCTGCATATCCAGCGCCACAAGGTGTTCGAGCGCGAGGGGACGACGCTGCTGACGCGTTGCCCGATCAGTTTCACCACCGCCGCATTGGGCGGCGAGATCGAGATTCCGGGGCTGGACGGCAAAGTCCATGCCATCGAGATTCCGGCTGGCATCCAGTCGGGCAAGCAACTGCGCAAGCGCGGCGGCGGCATGCCGGTGCTGCAGGGGCGTGGGGTTGGCGATCTGGTGGTGGAAATCCACGTCGAGACACCGACCAAGCTTTCGGCGCGGCAGAAGGAAATTCTGCGCGAGTTTCAGGCTACCGAGACCGGGGAGGAGTGCCCGCAGTCGAAGGGCTTCTTCGAGCGGATCAAGGATGCCTGGACGGATCTGACCGAGTGAGATTGCTGCGCTCCCTCTGCTGACGCGAGGGGCGCAGTGTCTTTGGGGGACCGCTAATCGAAGGCTGCGACGACTTCGGCGCGTACGCGCTCGACGAGTCCCGGTTCTGCAACAAGTCTTCCCTGTTCCTCCTCGAGTATCGCGAGGAAAGCGTCGCGCTTGAAGGCGGCGATGACTTCCGGCGCCAGCGGTTCCTCAACAGTCGAGCAGATCAGGTCGATCGTGCGCTCGGCGC
Organism: Novosphingobium jiangmenense; assembly: GCF_015694345.1. Classification (GTDB taxonomy): domain Bacteria; phylum Pseudomonadota; class Alphaproteobacteria; order Sphingomonadales; family Sphingomonadaceae; genus Novosphingobium; species Novosphingobium jiangmenense. The sequence continues at coordinate 261,192 of NZ_JADQDC010000002.1, read as the reverse complement.
CGTGGAGACGACCCCACAGGTAGTCGTTCTCGCGATAGGCGCGGCTGAAGAAGGCGCCGAAGTTGAAGAACTCGACGCCGCGCAGGCAGGCGAAAGTGCCGCCCTTGCGGATCGAAGTGGCGTCGTCGGGCGAGATGCGGTCAACCTTGACCGGATCAAACTCCCCCATGCCTTCGCCCTGCAGCAGCGGCAGCGTTGCGGTGTCATAGAACGGGAAGCCGAGATAGGCGTGGAGGAAGCGGCGGCGCAGCGGCTTGTCCATCTTTTCCAGCGCGGCGACGAGCATCATATCGACCTGAAGATCGAGCCCGACCAGATCGCGCCGCGTCGCGATGGCGTTGAGGACCGCGCCGGGGTCCACGGTGGCAAGTGCGGCCGTCTCGGCAAAACCGGGGCCGAGGCCCTCGGCGGTTTCGCGGCCCTGATAGAGGGCTTGCGCACGGTAGACGGCATCGCGGGCGGCTTCACGGTCGGCGGGGCTGACGTTCTCGCCCTCTTCCCAGTCGTGCGTGAGGCGTCGGGCGAGCAGCTTGAGGCGGCGGATGCGGAACGCGATGTCGTGGGTGCGGAAGAAGACGATGGCCTTGTCGGTCGCGCCGCCGCGCAAGGCCGAGAGGCGATCCAGCCCGGTCTGGGAGAGGTGGTCCCATAGCGCCGCTTCGACTTTGCCGGCAGGCGCCGCGTCCGGCGCGGCTTCGTGGATCAGGGCGGCGAGTTCGGCGACGATGCCGGCCAGCTTGATCTGGGCATAGCCATGGAAGGCGAAGCCGGCGCGCTGGGCGGCGGCTTGCTGGGCTTTGTTGCGCCACGAGGTGAGGCGGCGCTGGTTGGGGTGATCGAAGAAGAGCGTTCGCCCGAACAGGGCTTCCACGGTTTCCTCGATCTCGGGACGTAGTGCATCGACAATGGCGCGCAGGCGCTGGCGCTGGCGCGACTGGCGTTCGAGGGATTCGAGATTGTCACGGATCGGCTGCTCGCGGGGGATCGAGGAGAGCGAGCCGAAGATCGCGGAGAAGAAGCCGATGGTGCGACCGCCTTTTGGAGCGATGCGCATGTGATCCGGGCTGGGATCGACATAGACGAAGCGGCGGTCGACCTCGCGCCGGGCGGGGCGGTCACGCAACACGCCTATCGCCTGGGCGAAGGGGCGGTTTACCAGCACGGCACCATCCACGAGGGCGACCGCATCGACGTCACCGCGTTTCCAGTGGCTGGGCATGATGCGCTGCAGGAACTGCGCGCGGCCTGGCCATTTCTGGCGACGCTCGGCAACCAGTGCATCGATCTCGTCGATCACGAGCGGCGGGAAGGCGCCGGGGAAGCTGGCGGTGGACCGGGCGGCGAGGACCAGTTCGGGGCAGGCGGCTAGATCGCGCTCGCCGACGCGAGAGGTCGCGCGGCGGAAGCCGATGGACAGGCGATGTTCGCTCTCTACGACCGTTTCCGGGCTGTTGAGGCGCAGTTCCTCAAGGTGGCCGTTGAAGTCGGTCGCGGTGACGAGGAGGTCGATGGGGTGACCTTCGGGCAGGAGCGGATCGCCCATCGGACTTGCTGCCATGGCATCGAGCGCATCGGCGATCATGCGCGAGAAGCCGATGCCGCTGAAGGGCGGGGCGAACCAGCGCGCGCGGATCAGGCGCGAGACCTTGCGCCGGACTTCCGAGCGCGTTTCGGGCGCGACGGTGCTGCTGACGACGTTGCCCGGTCGCTTGAGCACGAACCACACCAGCGGCTGCGCCCAGAACTTGGCGAAGCGGCTCCACGGCTTGGCATCGGGATCGAGCAGGGCGTCGATGTCGGCGCGTTCGAGCCACATCGCGGTCAATGGTTCGAGGCTCTGTCCGGTGGCGATGGCCTGGGCGAGGAAGACGCCATTGATGCCGCCTGCACTGGCTCCGGATATGATGTCGGGCAGGAGGCGCAGGCGCAGGTCGCGGGTGAGGGCGATCTCCTCGAACAGGCGCAGATAGACGGATTCGACGCCCGTCGAGTGCGGCTCGTCCGGGCAGTGGAAAGCGCGGCTGGCGCGGGTGGCGTGCCACAGCTCCTTGGTCACGCCGTGCATGTAGACGGCGAGGCTGATGCCGCCGTAGCAAACCAGAGCGAGGCGCAGTTCTTTCTGCCGCATGGTCATACTCTGGCATGGCAGCGACGCTCCGACCAGTGGCTTTGGCGAACGGCCACCGGAAGATGAAAGGAACGTCATCTTTGGCAAAGCGTTGGAAGACCAATCCAATCTCACGAGGACATGCCATGGTCGAGGAACGTGTTGTCGAAGTGCGCGAGCCGGCAGGCTCAACCCATACCCATACTACGGTCTATGACGACCGCCCGCGCAGTGGCGGTGGCAGTGGCTGGCTGATCGCGGTGATCCTGCTCATCGCCCTGGTTGTTGGCGGCTATTTCCTGATGAACATGTCCGATAGCCGCACCAGCCGCGACAATGCGATCGAGCGTGCGGCGGACAACGTCGGCAGCGCTGCCAAGGACATCGGTAACGCGGCGAAGGATGCAACCGACGGGAAGTAAAACTGCCGCCCTCCGGCTGAGAAAATGTAAGCCTCACCGACAGATGGATTTCTGCGGTGGGGCTTTTTGTATGAAATTCAGATATTTAGATTTGTGCGGCTGTTTAGTGGTCGGTGTCAGGGTAACCGACGCTTTACCCTTTGCGGTGTAAGGCTTTTCACCAAGGGACCCATTCCGGGCCCGACGGGTGACAAGTCCGGGCACATGATCCGCCTGTTCAAGCATTACATACCGCACTCGGTCCTGCTGCTGGGCCTGCTCGATTTCGTGCTGCTGATCGGTGCGGGCGAGATTGGCTGGCAGTTGCGTGCGCACCAGATCGGCATCGATCCCGGCGTTGTGCCGATGCGCGCCACGCCGCTGCTGCTGTTTGCGGTTCTGGTGCAGTTGGCGATGATTGCTGTCGGGGTCTATGGCTCGGATGCCTTGCGTTCGATGCGCTATGCCACGGCGCGCCTGCTGGTGGCGGTGAGCCTTGGCATCATTGCGCTGTCGGTGGTCTACTTCATGCTGCCGGGGCGCACGCTGTGGCGCTCCAACCTGTTCTACGCGATGTTCATAGCCATGGCACTGCTGGTGATGATCCGGCTGCTGCTGGGGGGATTGCTGGGCACCTCCGCGTTCCGTCGTCGCGTGCTGGTGCTGGGCGCCGGGGCCCGGGCGGACCGCTTGCGCAAGCTGGGCGAGCGGCCGGAAGCGGGCTTTGCCATTGTCGGCTACATCGGCATGAGCAGTGCTGCGCCGGTGGTCGAGGAAGCGATCCACCGCGATGCGATCAACAACCTGACGCGCTATGTCGAGAACCTTGGCGTCAGCGAGGTGGTGCTGGCGCTGGAAGAGCGGCGCAATGCCCTGCCGCTCAAGGACCTGCTGCGGATCAAGACGACTGGCGTCCACGTCAACGATTTCTCGACCTTCATGGAGCGTGAGACGGGCCGCGTGGATCTCGATACGGTCAACCCGAGCTGGTTGATCTTCTCGGACGGCTTTTCTTCCGGGCGGGCGCTTTCGAGCGCGGCCAAGCGCATCTTTGACGTGAGCGCCAGTTTGCTGCTGCTGGTTCTGACGCTGCCCGTGATCGTGTTGTTTGCCGTGCTGGTGAAGATCGACAGCCGGGGGCCGGCGTTCTTCCGCCAGCGCCGCGTCGGGCTTTACGGCGAGACCTTCGATGTGATCAAGCTGCGCTCGATGCGCACCGATGCCGAGGTGAACGGGGCACAGTTCGCGCAGGAGAACGACCCGCGCGTGACCCGCATCGGCAGGTTCATCCGCAAGGTGCGCATCGACGAACTGCCGCAGACCTGGAGCGTCCTCAAGGGAGAAATGAGCTTCGTCGGCCCGCGCCCGGAGCGTCCCGAATTCGTCGCCGAACTCGAAGAGCAACTGCCCTATTACGCCGAGCGCCACATGGTGAAGCCCGGCATCACCGGCTGGGCACAGATCAACTATCCCTATGGCGCCTCGCTGGCGGATTCGCGGCACAAGCTGGAGTATGATCTCTACTACGCGAAGAACTACACGCCCTTCCTCGATCTGCTGATCCTCCTCCAGACCCTGCGCGTCGTGCTGTGGCACGAAGGCGCGCGCTGAGGCGGGCCGGTGCAGAGTCCTCTTTCCTGGACCGGCTTCGGGCAATGGGCGTTTCTTGCCGCTGCGTTCGCGTTCCTGCTGCTGACCGGCTGGCGCTGGGATCGGCGGCGCAGCGAGCAGGCGGGCGCTGCCCGGGCAGAGATTGCGGCGTTCACCCTGACCGGCGCGTGGGCTCTGGTCGTTGCGGGGACGGGATACGAAACGCTGGCCTCGCAGGCCTTCGAGACACTGCGCAGCCTTGCCTGGCTGAGCCTCGCATTCGCGATGTTCTCGCGCGATGGACGCCATACCAGCGTGGCGCCGATCCGGCCGGTGATGGCGGCGCTGGTGTTTGTCGAGATGCTGCAGTTCCTGCTGCTCATGATGAACCTGCAGTACGGCGGCAATGCGGTGACGCAGGCGATGATCTTCCAGATCTCGGTCCTGTTCCGCCTGCTGGTGGCAACAGGCGCGCTCGTTCTGGTGCACAACCTCTATGCCGGTGCGATGGCGCAGCAGCGGGTGGCGTTGCGCTGGACCTGCATCGCCATGGCGACGGTCTGGGGCTACGATCTCAACCTCTACACGATCGCCTACCTTGCCCATGGCCTTCCGGTAGAACTCGAAGCGATGCGCGGCCTAGCCCAGATCGGCGTGGCGGGGTTGCTGACGATCGGGGCTGTGCGCGGACGTTCGGCCTTGCGCTTCTCGCCATCGCGCGCGGTGGCCTTCCAGTCGCTCTCGCTGCTGGTGATCGGCGCCTACATGATCGTGATGGTCGGTGCGGCCCAGTCGCTTGCCTGGCTGGGCGGGAATGCCGGGCAACTCGCGCAGCTTGGCTTCGTCTTCGTGACGAGCGTGCTGGTGCTGGCGATCCTGCCTTCGGGGCGCTTGCGCGGCTGGATCAAGGTCATGCTGGCCAAGCACTTCTTCCAGCATCGCTATGACTATCGTGCCGAATGGCTGCGGTTTACCCGGACGATCGGTCGTGCGGGCACCCACGCGCCTTCGCTGCATGAGCGCGTGGTTCAGGCCGTGGCCGACATTACCGACAGTTCGGCTGGCCTGCTCCTTTGCCAGGCCGAGAGCGGCGAGATGGTGCTGTCGGCGCGGTGGCAGTGGCCGACTGCCGATGTGCCTGCCGAGGCAATCGCGGCAGACAAGGTGAGCTTCTTCGAGAAGCGCGGCTTCATCGTCGATCTCGACGAATTGCGCGCCGGGGTCGAGCATCAGGGCGAGAGGTCTGCCGTGCCGCAGTGGCTGGTAGAGGAGCATTCGGCCTGGGCGCTGGTGCCGCTGCTGCACTTCGACCGGCTGGTCGGGCTCGTCGTGCTGGGACGGCCGTCGGTGGCGCGCAAGCTTGACTGGGAGGACTTCGACCTGCTGCGCGTGGTGGGGATGCAGCTGGCGAGCTACCTGGCCGAACATGCCGGGCAATCCGCGCTTCTGGAAGCCAGCCGGTTCGAAGAGTTCAACCGGCGCATGGCCTTCGTCATGCACGACATCAAGAATCTGGCGAGCCAGCTCAGCCTGCTGTCGCGCAATGCCGAGAAGCATGCCGAGAATCCGGCGTTCCGCGCCGACATGCTGATCACGCTGCGCAATTCGGCCGACAAGCTCAACGCGCTGCTGGCGCGCCTGTCCCGTTATGGCGGCAACGCGGCCGAGCGGGTCGAGGATATCGATGCCAGCGAGGTGATCCGGACGGTGGCGGGGCGTTACAATGCGCCGGGCATGCTGCAGGTCCATGTGACGCACGACGCGCCCTGCCGGGTTCTGGCCAATCGCGAGGTGCTGGAGCAGGTGATGCTGCATCTGGTGCAGAACGCGATCGATGCCAGCCCCGAGGGCATGGCGGTGTTCCTGCAATGCAACGTCGACGGGCTCTATGGAACCATCGAAATCATCGACACGGGATGCGGGATGAGCGCCGAATTCATCCGCAACCGCCTGTTCCGGCCCTTCGTCTCGACCAAGCAGGGCGGCTTCGGCATCGGCGCCTACGAGGCGCGGGAAATGGTGCGCGCGATGCGCGGCAAGCTCGAGGTCGAGAGCCGGGAAGGGCTGGGCAGCCGTTTCATGGTGCGCCTGCCGCTGGCAGCTACGCAGGGACTGATCGATTCTATCGAAGGGGACAGCGGCTCCCCAGGGAAAAAGGTGGCGTGATGAGTGAGGCGAAAGCGGGGCAGCGACCAGTGCTGCTGATCGTCGAGGACGATCCGGGACTGCAGGCGCAGCTCAAGTGGGCCTACGAGGATTTCGAGGTGGTGATTGCCGGCGACAGGGCCAGTGCGCTGACGTTGCTGCGTTCGGAAGAGCCGGCTGTGGTCACGCTCGACCTTGGACTGCCGCCAGACCCTGACGGGACGACCGAGGGCTTTGCGGTGCTCGACGAGATCATGGCGCTGCGGCCGCAGACCAAGGTGATCGTGGCTTCCGGCCACGGTGCGCGCGAGTCTGCCTTGAAGGCGATCGAGAAGGGCGCTTACGACTTCTACCAGAAGCCGGTGGACATCGATGCACTGGGTCTGATCGTGCGGCGGGCGCTGCACCTCTCGCAGATCGAGGCCGAGAATCGTGTGCTGGCAACGCGCGCATCGACCGACAACAAGGTGCTGGGCCGCATGGTCACGGCGGCGCCGGAGATGATCAAGGTGGCGCGCACGATCGAGCGCGTGGCCAATACCAATGTCTCGGTTATGCTGCTGGGCGCGAGCGGAACCGGCAAGGAACTGCTGGCGCGCGGTCTGCACGATTCGTCCGGCCGGGCGCATGGCTCGTTCGTCGCGATCAACTGCGCGGCGATCCCCGAGAACCTGCTGGAAAGCGAGCTGTTCGGCCACGAGAAGGGCGCGTTCACCGGGGCGGTCAAGACCACCGAAGGCAAGATCGAACTGGCCAGCGGCGGCACGCTGTTCCTCGACGAAGTGGGCGACATTCCGCTGCAGCTTCAGGTCAAGCTGCTGCGCTTCCTGCAGGAGCGCACGATCGAGCGCATCGGCGGGCGCCGGTCCATCGAGGTCGACACGCGCATCGTCTGCGCCACGCACCAGAATCTTGAGGCGATGATCGCGGACGGGCGTTTCCGCGAGGACCTCTACTATCGTCTGGCCGAGATCGTCGTTCGCATTCCCGGGCTGGCTGAACGGCCGGGCGATGCGACGCTGCTCGCCAAGACGTTCCTCCTGCGCTTTGCCAAGGAAATGAACCCCGCGGTGAAGGGCTTTGCTCCCGATGCGCTGGCCGCCATCGACGGGTGGAACTGGCCGGGCAACGTGCGCGAGCTGGAGAACCGGGTGAAGCGCGCGGTGATAATGGCCGATGGCAAGCTGGTCAGCGCCGCCGATCTCGATCTGCCATCCGCAGATCCGCAGGAAGCCTCGCCCCTGAACCTCAAGACCGCGCGCGAGGTGACGGATCGGAAAGTCATTCGTCATGCCCTCGCACGCAGCGAGGGCAATATCTCCAGCACGGCGCGCCTGCTCGGCATCAGCAGGCCGACGCTTTATGACCTGCTCAAGCAGTACGATCTCCATAGCTAGGATCGCGGCGGCGGCGCTGGCGGCACTGGTCCTTGGCGGGCCGGTGCGCGGCGATGTGCCTGCCGGCCTGCTGGCCAAGGCGCGCGCGGCAATTGCCAAGCGCGACGGTATCGCCGCCGAAGCACCGTTGCGTGCGGCGATGCGGCTGGGGGCGTCTGTGGATGACGTGCGCGCGGAACTGGGCGAAGCGCTGCTGCTTCAAGGCGACCGCCGCGAAGCGCGCCGGGTGCTCTTTGGCGGAGACTTTCGGCCCGAGAGTGCGGCGCATGGGTGGCAGTTGCGCGGGCGGATCGAACTGATCGAGGGCCGTCTCGCGGCAGCGGGACAGGCGTTCGACCAATCGTGGGGGATTGCGCCGGACAATGCCTCGCTGTGGGTGGACATCGCGCGACTGCGGTTCAGCGGTGGCGAGCAGGCACAGGCCATTGAGGCCGCCGAGCGCGCGGTGAAGCTCGACCCCAAGGATCCGCGCGCGCTCGAACTGCGCGGGCTGCTCGTGCGCGAGCAATTCGGTCTGCAGGCAGCACTACCGTGGTTCGAGGCTGGGTTGCGGGTAGCGCCTGATGATGCGGGGCTGCTGGGAGAATATGCGGCGACACTGGGTGACATGGGCCAGTATCGCGCGATGCTGGTGGTCTGCCGCAAGCTGGCCAAGGTCGATCCCGGCAATGTCCGCGCGCTTTATCTCCAGGCGGTTCTGGCGGCGCGTGCCGGGCAGACCGACCTTGCCCGCAAGATCCTGCTGCAGACCGGCACGGCTTTGCGCGACATGCCGGCGGCGATGCTGCTCAACGGCATCCTCGAATATCGCGCCGGCAATGCCAATCTCGCCGTGGGGCACTTCGACCGGTTGTTGCGCGTGCAGCCGGACAACCTGCAGGCGCGGATGCTGATGGTGCGCGCGCTCGAACGGCAAGGGTTGCACCAGCAGGCGAGCGAGATCGCTGCCGGTTGGGCCAGGCAGAGCTTTGCGCCGCCTTACCTCTTGGCGCTTGCAGCCGATGCCGAGGCGGGGCTGGGGCGCAAGGGGACAGCTGCATCTTTCAGGGAAAGAGCCAAGGTGGTCGGGCAACGCGCGGCAATGCCGATTGGGGCGGGCCAACCGCTGCCGGTGCTGGCGCTTGCCTATGGCGATGCACCCAACTTCGCTGCCAATGCGGTGCCCTACATTCGCGGGCTGATCGAAAGTGGCAATACGGCGCAGGCTGTCGGCGTGGCTGATCGCTTGCGGTTGGCCAACCCGGGAGCGGCCGAGGCCTGGCTTCTGGCGGGGGATGCGAGGCTGATGTCGGGGGATAGGGCCGGGGCGCTCGATCAATACGGGCGCGCGGCGCTGATCCGCTTCAATCTGCCGACGCTGCAACGTATCGATCATGTGATGCGGCTGCTTGGCAAGCCGGCAGAGGCCAACGGGATGGTGGCGCGCTATCTCAGGCAGAATCCCGCCAGTCCGCAGGCGCTGAAGCTGCTGTCGGCAGGCAGAGCCGCGCTAGGCGATGGTGCCGGGGCAGGCCGGATCGAATCCGTGCTGGCGGAGCGGGGCTTGCGCAATCCGTCATGAACTCTGCGCTCGACAAGGGTCGGTCTGCGCCGTAATCGAAATTCAATCGAACGATTAAACGCGGAGAAGGTCATGGCAGGCGCGCTCGAAGGGCTGACGGTACTCGAATTCGCAGGGATCGGCCCCGGACCCTTTGCCTGCATGATGTTGGCCGACCATGGTGCGCGCGTCATCCGCATCGACCGTCCGGCGAAGGGCGACCGGGTTGGCGACAGCGGCAACCGTGACATCCTCAATCGCAATCGCGAACGGATCGAGCTTGATCTGAAGGACCCGGCTGCCATTGCCAAGATCCGGGAACTGGTGAAGGAAGCCGATGCCATCATCGAAGGCTACCGCCCTGGCGTGATGGAGCGGCTTGGCCTCGGCCCGGAGGTGCTGCTCGCCGACAATCCGAAGCTCGTCTATGGCCGCATGACGGGTTGGGGCCAGGAAGGCCCGATGGCGCCGCTTGCGGGCCATGACATCAATTACATTGCTCTTGCAGGCGCGTTGCACAGCTTCGGGCAGGCGGGGAGCAAGCCGCAGTTTCCGGTCAACCTCGTCGGCGACTTCGGTGGCGGCGGGATGCTGATGGCGTTCGGCGTGATGGCTGCGGTGTTCTCGGCGCAGCGCACCGGCAAGGGGCAGGTTGTCGACTGCGCGATGGTCGATGGCGCGGCGATTCTCTCGGCCATGACTTACACGTTCCTTGGGCTTGGACGCTGGAAGGACGAGCGCGGCGTCAACCTTCTCGATGGCGGTGCCCACTTCTATGACACGTATGAAACCAGCGATGGCAAGTGGATATCGATCGGTTCGATCGAGCCGCAGTTCTATGCGCTGCTGCTGGAAAAGACCGGGCTCAAGGACGATCCTGCCTTCGCCCCGCAGATGGACCCGCGCGTCTGGCCGGATCTGAAGGCGCGACTGACGGCGCTGTTCCTGACCAAGACGCGCGACGAGTGGTGCGCGATCATGGACGGCACCGACATCTGCTTCGCGCCGGTGCTCAGCCTGCGCGAAGCCCCGAAGCATCCGCACAACACCGCGCGCGAGACGTTCGTCGAGGACGAGGGAATGGTCATGCCTGCGCCGGCACCGCGCTTCCTCGGCACCCCCGCCCCCAAGCCATCGCTGGCCGGGCGCGGCTGAGCGCTCAGTCGGCGCGGACGGCGTCGTCCAGTTCCGCGTCCGGATACTTGCGCTTGTGGCGGATCGACCACCACAGCGACAGGCCGATCAGGGCCGCGCCGACGAGGCCGGTGATCGTCTCGGAGATGTGGAACCGGGCCGAGAGGAGCATGATCGCGGCCAGGGCGATGATGGCCCAGAACGCGCCATGTTCGAGGTAGCGGTACTCCGAGAGAGTGCCTTTCTTGACCAGCATGATGGTCATCGAACGCACGAACATCGCGCCGATCGACAGGCCGAGCGCGATGATCACCATGTTGTTCGACAGGGCAAACGCGCCGATCACGCCGTCGAAGCTGAACGATGCGTCGAGGACGTTGAGGTAGAGGAAACCGCCGAGCCCGGAGCGGACGACAAGGCCTGCCGCTTTCTGCGCTTCGTCGCGCATCTCGAGGATCGTGCCGAGCGCTTCCACGCCGATGAAGGTTACAAGGCCGAGCACGCCCGCAACGAGGAAGGTCATGCCTTCATCCTCGGGCAGGAGGAAGGTCATGCCGTAGAGCGCCAGCAGCAGCAGTGCGATTTCCGCCGCCTTGATGTTCGAGACTACCGCCAGTTTTTCCTCGATCCACTTGATCCAGTGAACTTCCTTCTCCCCGTCAAAGAAGAACGAGAGGCCGACCATGGCAAGGAAGGCGCCGCCAAACCCGGCAATGCCGACATGGGCGCTGCTGACGATTTCTTCATATCGCTTGGGCTCGTTGAGCGAGAGCTTCAGCGCCTCGACAGGCCCAAGCCCTGCCGCAATGGCGACGATCGCCAACGGGAAGACGATGCGCATGCCGAACACGGCAATGACCATGCCCCAGGTCAGGAAGCGCTTCTGCCAGACGTCGTCCATGTCTTCGAGCACGGCGGCGTTGACCACCGCGTTGTCGAAGGACAGCGAGACTTCGAGGATCGAGAGGACGAACACGATCCACACCAGCGACATCGTGCCGCTGGCCGTGCCCGTCTGCATCCAGCCATAGGCGACGGCCATGGCGAGGCAGACGAGCGTGAAAAGAATCGAACCCTTGTAGAAGCGGAGCAAGCGGAATTCCCCTGTTGAGCCCGAGTGCGCTTACTTGGGCTGGTAGGTCTGTTCAATGCCGGGGAACGCACGAGAGCGCACTTCGGCTGCATAAGTGGCGGCAGCGCCGGAAATGGTGTCGGCGATGTTCTCGTAGACCTTCACGAAGCGGGGCACGCGTTCGAACATGCCGAGCATATCCTCGGTGACCAGCACTTGCCCGTCGCACTGGGCGGATGCGCCGATGCCGATGGTGGGGCAGGGCACCGCTTGCGTGATGGCGATGGCAATGGGTTCGACCACCCCTTCGATCACGATGGCGAATGCGCCGGCCTCGGCCAAGGCTTGCGCATCGCCGACGATCTTGGCCGCTTCGGCCTCGCTGCGGCCGCGCGCGTTGTAGCCACCGAGCACGTTCACGGCTTGGGGGGTGAGGCCAACGTGACCCATCACCGGAATGCCGCGCTTCGTCAGGAACGCGACGGTTTCGGCCATTGCCTCGCCACCTTCGAGCTTTACCGCCGCGCAGCCGGTTTCCTTCAGCAGGCGCGATGCGCTCTCGAAGGCCTGCTGCGGCGAGGCTTCGTAGGAGCCGAATGGCATGTCGACCACGACGGCAGCGTGATAGGAGCCACGGACCACCGCCGCGCCATGCGCTGCCATCATGTCGAGCGTGACCGGCACCGAGGAGGGCAGGCCATAGATCACCTGACCCAGCGAATCCCCCACCAGCAGCAGGTCGCAATGGGCATCGAGCAGCTGCGCCTGCCGTGCGGTATAGGCGGTGAGCATCACCACCGGCTCCTTGGTCACGCCATCCTTCTTGCGCTGGCGGATCGCAGGGATCGTCAGCCGCTTCATTGGCGCCGGCGTGGGGTTGGCGCGGCTGGTTGCGGTGTCGAGCTGGAAGGTGGTGGACATCGTTGCGCATCCTCTGAGGCGGGCAGACGCTTCTACTTGCTTGGCAAAAACCCGCAAGGTGGCTCGATGTCCGGCCCATCTTTGATGCAAGTCTGGGGAAAAATGGCTTGCGCGATAGGCCGTTCCCGCTAGCGTTGCGGCGCATAACCTGGTTTCCGGCGCAACCGTTTTGGTTTCAGGTGCCGGACCAAGGCGGGAGAAATTCATGTTCGGTCGCGTCAAACCGCTCGACGCCATTCTTGCTACTGCAGAAAAGAAATCGCTGCATCGCTCGCTGGGCCCGGTCCAGCTCACCCTGCTCGGCGTCGGTGCCATCATCGGCACCGGCATCTTCGTGCTGACGGCCGAGGCCGCGCAGAAGGCCGGTCCCGGCATGATCTGGAGCTTCATCATCGCCGGCTTCGTCTGCGCGGTGGCAGCTTTGTGCTATTCGGAACTGGCCTCGATGGTGCCGGTCTCGGGCTCGGCCTATACCTATACCTATGCGGTGATGGGCGAGCTGCTGGCCTGGATGGTCGGCTGGGCGCTCATCCTCGAATACGCGGTGGCAGCTTCGGCGGTCTGCGTCGGCTGGTCGGGCTACTTCGTCGGACTCTTGCGAGATTACATAGGGTTGGAGATACCTGCGACGCTGGCCAACGGTCCTTTCGCGGGCGGCGTGGTCAACCTGCCGGCGCTGGTGATCGGCCTGCTCGTCACCTGGCTGCTGATGATCGGCACCTCGGAAAGCGCCAAGGTCAACGCGGTGCTCGTTGCCATCAAGGTCGGTGCGCTGTCGCTGTTCGTCTTCGCCACGTTCAAGTACCTGAACAACGGCCCGAACTTCACCCCGTTCACCCCGAACGGCTGGGGCATCATCGGCGTCGGCGGCGCGGCAGCTTCGATCTTCTTCGCCTATGTCGGCTTTGACGCCGTTTCGACCGCAGCCGAGGAGACCAAGAACCCGCAGCGCAACGTGCCGATCGGCCTGATCGGCAGCCTTGCGATCTGCACCGTGTTCTACATTCTCGTCGCTGGCGGCGCGATCGGCGCAATCGGCGCGCAGCCTGTCACCGGCCCCGGCGGCGAAGTCCTCGCTCCGGGATCGACCGCACTGGCCGATCAGTGCGCATCGCTTGCCGCGCTCGGCAAGGAGCCGCTGGCCTGCTCGAAGGAAGCTCTCGCGCACGTCCTCAAGGAAATCGGCTGGACCAAGCTGGGCGGCGTGATTGGCCTTGCCGCGGGCCTTGCCCTGCCGTCGGTCATCCTGATGATGCTCTTCGGCCAGACCCGCATCTTCTTCGTGATGGCGCGCGACGGCCTGCTGCCTGAAAAGCTCGCCACCATTCACCCCAAGTGGAAGACCCCGCACATCGTCACCGGCATCACCGGCGTGTTCGTCGCGGCTGCTGCGGCATTCCTGCCAGTGGGCAAGCTGGCCGACATCTCGAACTCGGGCACGCTGTTCGCGTTCTTCATGGTCGCCATCGCCGTGCTGGTGCTGCGCCGGACCGAGCCCAACCGTCATCGCCCGTTCCGCACGCCGCTGATCTGGCTGACGGCGCCGCTCGCCATCGTCGGCACTTTCGCGCTTTACCTGCTGCTGCCGTTCGATGCGAAGATGGTGCTGCCGGTGTGGGGTGCGCTCGGCCTGCTGATCTACTTCGGCTACAGCCGCAGCCGCAGCCACGTGGGCCGTGGTCTCGTGGAAGTGCACGAGGAAGACGCCGACGCACCGCCGCAGCCGGTGCCGCCGATCAACTGATCCGGCGAAGGCGCAAAAGAGCAAGGGCCGCTCCTTCCGGGGCGGCCCTTTTCGTTGGCTGGCAATGGCAGTGCTTAGAGTTTGGTGTCCGTGTAACCGCCCTTGACGTCGTCGGTAACGTCCATGCCCAGCGCCATCTTGGCAGTGCCTATCAGGCCGAGTTCGCCCGCCCAGATCGAGGCGTCGCCAAGGTTCATGCGCATGAACAGCAGGTTGGGGGAATCCGGACCGCCCGGAAACCAGGCTTCGACGAAGTTGTTCCAGTGCTCCTCCAGCACCGCGCGGTCGGTTTCCTCGACCAGCACGCCATGGAAGCGGGCGAACACGTCGTGGCCCTTGGAGGAGAACGTGGCGGTGGCGCCGCCCATTTTGGCAAAGCGGTTGTCGCGGCTGGTGAAGAACCAGATGGCACTGTTGGCGTCCTTGTCGAGCTGCGCTGTCATCGGCGCGGCCGAATCCGGATCGTCGTCCAGCTGGAGCATGACGTAGGGCGACGAGGACATCGCCTTCCAGAATTTTTCGCGCAGCTCTTCGGGATTGCCCTGATCGTACTTCATCGCAGGAATGTCCTTTGCTTGTCGGGAGTTGCCTGATGAACGGGAGGGGGCAGGGGAGGTTCCCCCCAGACTTTTCCCCAAGGCTGTGCACAAAGGGGAAACCTGAGGTGGATTGCGCGTTTCGAAAAACGGAACATAATAAGAACAAAGGAACGAATCGCATGATCGATCACGCCCCCATTCGCGATCCTGTCGCGCCCCTTATCGCTCTGGCTCCCGGTCTGGTGCGCGGCATCGGTGCGTCTGCACGCACGCCGCGCTGGCAGCCGGGGCTGGCACTGGATTGCCCCCATGCCGAACTGTTCGCCCCGGCCCGTGATGCTTGCGGGGCGGGGATGGCATTGGCGCTTGCCCGCGATGCCCTGCGTCTGCAGCAGGCCGCAGAAGTGCCCGATCGTCGCCCCTTCCTGTGGGTTCAGGACAAGGCTGCGTTGCGCCTGTCCGGCCGACCTTACCTGCCCGGGCTGCCTGCGGACCTGCGCCATCGCCTGATCCACGTTGCCGCCGCTACGCCCGAAGATGCCCTGTTCGCGCTGGAAGAGGGCCTGCGATGCCGTGATCTCGCTTTCGTGATCGGCGAGATCGCGGGCAATCCCAAGGCGCTCGATTTCACCGCCTCGCGCCGTCTCAGCCTTGCGGCAGAGAAGCATGGCGTACGGCTGTGGCTGGTGCGGCTCGACGCCCGGCGCGATCTCGGCGCGGCACGGATGCGCTGGGAAGTGGCGCCAGCGCCATCGCCCAAGCCACACTGGAACGCCCATGCCCCGGGCAAGGCAACATGGCGGGCCGACCTGTTCCGCGCCCACACCTTCCACCCCGGACAATGGACCTTGCGCGATGACGACGCTCTCCTCGTCGCCGAACCTGCTGCCACCCAAAGCTCCTCGGCGCCGGATCATGGCGATCTGGTGCACGGATCTGGCGATCGATCGCTGGCGACTGGCTGAGGGGACCGCGCGGAGGGAGGGGCTCGACGCTGCCCCGCTGGCCTTGATCGAGGATACCGCGCACGGCCCCCGCATTGCCGCTGCCAACCCCGCTGCCCGTGCTGCCGGGGCTGCACCGTCGATGCGCCTCACCGATGCGCGCACGCTCTGTCCGGCCCTTGCCGTGCGCCCGGCCGATGCTGCGGGCGACCTCGCGTTCCTTGAGAACCTTGCCCTGTGGGCGCAGCGCTGGGGACCGTGGAGTGCGCTCGATCCGCCCGATGGACTGCTGGTCGACACCAGCGGCGTGGCTCACCTGTTTGGTGGTGAGCGGGCGCTGATAGCGGATGTGCTGGCCCTGCTGGAAAGGCGTGGCCTTGCTGCCCGCGCCGCGCTCGCTCCTACGGCAGGCGCGGCATGGGCGCTTGCGCGCCATGGACCGCCAGCTGTGATCCAGCCCCCGGAGGCAGACCCGCACACCTTTCTCGCCGACCTTCCGGTTGCCGCGCTGCGTCTCGATGCCGATGTGATCCTGCTGCTGCGCCGCCTCGGCCTCAAGCGTCTGGGTCAGATCGAAGGGCTGACACGCGAGAACCTTGCCCGACGCTTTCGCAATCACCGCTCGGCCGCCGCCAATCCACTGCTGCGGCTCGACCAGATTTTCGGCTTGCGGCCGGAACCACTGTTGCCTGTCGTGGGCGTGCCCGCGCCGCTGGTCCAGCGCCGGCTGATGGAGCCGATCCGCCACCGCAGCCTGCTCGATCGCGTGGTCGAGGACCTCGCCACCGACATGGCGCGCCTGCTCGAAGGGCTGGGGCAGGGGGCCCGTCGCCTGGAACTGGGGATGTGGAAAGTCGATGGCGAAGTCCTGGTGCGTCGCCTCGAGATGGCCGCCGCCTCGCGCGATCCGGCCCATATCTGCCGCCTCTTTGCCGCCCGGCTTGACGATCTCGATGCGGGGTTCGGCATAGAACTGGTGCGCCTGCGCGTGCCTTGGGCCGAGCCTTTGCACTTGTCCCAGGCCGATCTCGATGCCGCAGCAGAGCGTCATGGCACCAGCCTTGCCGCCTGCATCGATCGCCTGACTGTGCGCCTTGGGCCGGAGGCGGTGCGGTGCCCGGTCGCCCATGCCAGCCACTTGCCCGAACGCGCCCAGCGCTGGCAGCCGCCACTGGCTGACTTGCCCTCTTCACAGGAAGAATTGCGTTTCCATCACAGGCCGCTGAAACTTCTTGATAAACCTGAGGCGGTTGCGGTCGTTTACGAAACCCCGGATGGTCTCCCCCGGCAGTTCCAATGGCGCGGCCAGCTGCACAAGGTCACCCGCGCCGAAGGGCCCGAGCGTATTGCGCCGGAATGGTGGCGCGAACGCTCCACGGTGCGCTTGCGCGATTACTACCGGATCGAGGACGAGGCCGGCCGCCGCTACTGGATCTACCGCCACGGCGTGATCGGCGACGGGCGCGGCGGAGCCCCCGAATGGTTCATCCAGGGGCTCTTTGCCTGATCAGATGGTGGGCGCGACGATGGTCTGCGCGGTCAGCGTATCGATCACTTCCTGCGGCATCGTTTCGGCCGGACGGCCGGAGAGGAAATCGAGCAGGTCCTTGGTCAGCCGCTCGGTCTGCGTCGCGAACAGGCCATGCGGCTCGCTATCGTACTCGATCAGCGTGGAATGCGGCACCGCCTTCGCCACGGCGCGTCCGGTTGCCTCGATCGGCACGGTGGCATCCGACGTTCCATGGATCACCAGAGTCGGCACGCGGAACGAGGGCAGGTCTCCCCGAAAATCGGTGGTGGCAAAGGCCTTCGCCGAAAGCAGCGTGGGCCTCAGGCCCGCCTGCATCGCTGTCACCCACGACAGCTTGAGCGTCTCGTCGCTCACCGGCCTGCTCAGCATGCCCACGCCATAGAAATCGCGGAAGAAGCCGGTGAAGAACTTGGCGCGGTCCTCCAGCATGCCATCGGTCATTTCATCGAAGGTCGATTGCGGCACGCCGTCGGGATTGTCGTCGTTCTGGAGCATGTAGGGCACGACCGAAGACACCAGCGCTACCCGCGAAACGCCGCGTCCTTCGTAGCGCGACATGTAGCGCGCGATCTCGCCGCCACCCATCGAGAAGCCGACCAGAGCCGCATCATCGCGGACATTCATTGCCGCCATGACGTCAGCCAGATCATCGGCAAAAGTATCGTAGTCATAGCCGCCCGAAGGCTGGTCCGACCGTCCGAATCCGCGCCGGTCATAGGCAATCGCTCGGAAGCCTTCATCGGCCAGTGCATTGCTCACAGGGTCCCAGCTGTCGCCCGAAAGCGGCCAGCCATGGATCAGCACCACCGGCGGACCGTCGCCCCACGCCTTGGCATAAAGACGGGTCCCGTCACGGGTCTCAATCATCGGCATCAACTGTCTCCTCGGGTCCCGCCCGTGTGATGCCTGAACGGCTCGTCCCGTTTCGCGTTCCTTCCCTCAGCCTGTCCACAGGTACGGGCTGGCGAAGTGCCTGGAAAGAACATATAAGGAACATATGTCGCAGTTGTCCGTCCTCGAACGCCTCGAGATCCTCGCCGATGCCGCCAAGTACGATGCCTCCTGCGCATCGTCGGGCACCACCAAGCGCAACAGCAAGGGCGGAAAAGGCATCGGGTCGACCGAGGGCATGGGCATCTGCCATGCCTATGCCCCCGATGGCCGCTGCATCTCGCTGCTCAAGATCCTGCTGACCAACCACTGCGTGTTCGATTGCCACTATTGCGTGAATCGCAAGAGTTCGAACACTCGCCGCGCGCGCTTTACCCCGCAGGAGGTGGTGGACCTGACGCTGTCGTTCTACCGCCGCAACTACATCGAGGGGCTGTTCCTGTCCTCGGGCATCGTCAAAAGCTCCAGCCATACCATGGAGCAGTTGATAGAAGTCGCCCGTATCCTGCGGGAGGAACACGATTTTCGTGGGTACATCCATCTCAAGACAATCCCCGAGGCCGATCCCGAACTTGTCGCCCAGGCCGGGCTCCATGCTGATCGCGTCTCGATCAATGTCGAACTGCCCACGGTGGCTGGCCTGACCCGTCTCGCGCCAGACAAGTCCGCGCCGCAGATCGAAGGCGCGATGGGGTCGCTGAAGGAAGCGATCGTCGAGGCCAAGGATGCTCGCAAGCGCTTCCGCCATGCGCCGAAATTCGCGCCTGCCGGCCAGTCCACCCAGATGATCGTTGGTGCCGATGCCGCGACCGATGCCGATATCGTCGGCCGCGCCAGCACGCTTTATGATCGCTTCCGCCTGCGCCGCGTCTATTACTCTGCTTTCAGTCCGATCCCCGATGCCAGCGCGGTCCTGCCGCTGAAGCGCCCGCCCTTGATGCGCGAACACCGCCTCTACCAGTCCGACTGGCTGATGCGCTTCTACGGCTACGCCCCGCACGAGGTGCAGCAGGCAGCCGGCAACGATGGCATGCTTCCACTCGATATCGACCCGAAGCTCGCCTGGGCTCTGCGCTTTCGCGGGGATTTCCCGGTCGATGTCAACCGCGCCCCGCGCGAGAAGTTGCTGCGGGTGCCGGGGCTGGGGGTAAAGGCGGTCAACGCTCTCATCGCCGCGCGCCGCCAGCGCCGCCTGCGCCTTGCCGATGTTGGCAAACTCACCGTTTCGCTCGCCAAGGTGCGCCCGTTCATCGTCACCGAGGATTGGCGCCCGCTGCTGCTGACCGACCGGGCCGATCTGCAAAGCCTGCTGGTGCCAAGCGCCAAGCCCACGCAGATGGAACTCTTCGCATGAAGCCGTTCCGCGACATGCGCCTGGCAGAAGCGTTCCGCATCCAGCTTGCCGCGCCGGACGATTTCGAGGGCTGGCGCGATGCCGCGCGCCGCATGGTTCGCGCCGACGTGCCGCCTGATCGGATCACATGGGAATCCCCCGCCGATCAGGGCGGGGACCTCTTCGCCCATGGTGACCGCCGCCTGCCATCGCCCCCTGCCGATGCCCCGCAGCCCCGCGTTTCAAGAGACTTCCTGCAACTTGCGCAGAGCGTGATCCTTCATTCTGACTCTACACGCTTTTCTCTCCTCTATCGTACCCTGTGGCGCTTGCAGTCGCGCCCGCGCCTGATGGACGACAAGGCCGATGCCGATGTCCGCGCCATGGAGGATCTCGCCCGGCAGGTGCGGCGAGACATTCGCAAGATGCGCGCCTTCGTCCGCTTTCGGGTGGTGGAGGGTGAAGAGGGCGAACACTACGTCGCCTGGTTCGAGCCCGAGCACCATATCCTGCGCGCCAACGCCGGGTTCTTCGTGCGCCGCTTCACCACCATGCGCTGGTCGATCCTCACCCCGCGCGGGACGCTGCACTGGGATGGCGAGGCGCTGCAGGAAGGCCCGCCCGCCACGCGTGCCGATGCGCCCTCGGGCGATCCGGTCGAGGCGCTATGGCGCAAATACTATGCGTCGATCTTCAATCCTGCGCGTTTGAAGGTCGGGGCCATGCTCAAGGAAATGCCCCGCAAGTACTGGAAAAACATGCCCGAAGCGGCGCTCATCCCCGAGCTGATCGCAGGCGCGCAAGCACGCGAGGCGCAGATGGTGAAGGCGGGCGAACAGGACTTCGGCGAACGGCCGCAAAGCCTTGGCGCGATTGGCGAGGCGATCCTCGGCTGCCGCCGTTGCGAGATCGGCTGCAACGGCACCCGCGCGGTCATGGGCGAAGGGCCTGCATCCGCCGCGCTGATGATCGTGGGCGAGCAGCCGGGCGATAGCGAGGAGGAGCAGGGCCGCCCGTTCGTCGGTCCGGCCGGCCGCCTGCTGCGCTCGCATCTCGAAGAAGCGGGGATTTCCGACGAACGAACCTACGTCACCAACGCGGTCAAGCACTTCAAGTTCGTCCCTCGCGGCAAGCGGCGCCTGCACCAGAACCCTACGGCCAAGGAAATCGACGTCTGCCGCTGGTGGCTGGATGGCGAGCGCGCGCTGGTGCAACCCCGGCTGATCCTTGCCTTGGGCGCAAGCGCCGCGCGTAGCCTGCTGGGCAAGACGGTCAGCGTGCAGAAGGTGCGAGGCGAGCCGCATCGGCTCGAAGATGGCAGTGAGCTGTGGATCACCACGCACCCCAGCTACCTCCTGCGTCTGCAAGATCACGGTCGTGCTGAGGAAGAAGCCAAGTTTGCGAATGACTTGCATCGGGTATCACAGAGACTTTCGGAACTTTCGGGCGCAGTCTGATGCCCGAACCCGCGTTGACGCCGCCGCGGCGCCATGTCGCGCCATTCGAAGGGCCGCCACCGTCACCAGCGGCCTTTGTAGAACTGGGGCTGGCCACGTGCTTCTCGTTCCTGCGCGGTGCCTCGGATGCCCGGGATCTGATCAAGGCGGCACGCGAACTGGGCTACGATGCGCTGGGGATTGCCGATGCCAATACCCTGGCGGGCGTTGTGCGTCTGCACACCGAAGCCGACGGGGCGGGTATGCGTCCCGTCATCGGCTGCCGGATCGAGACCGTGGAGGGACTTGCCTTCCTCGCCTATCCGCAGGATCGCGCGGCCTATGGCAGGCTGTGTCGGCTCATCTCCACTGGACGAATGCAAACGCTGGCGGGGGAATGGCAGGCCAAGGGCGTCTGCGAGATCGATTTGGCCATGCTCGCCGACCACGCCGAGGGCGTTCATCTGATCGTCGTGCCACCTGCCGATCTGGATCAAGCATTTACGGTCGAAAGCGAAAGCAATGTCTACGCTTTTCCAAGTGGAGAATCCCCAGCTCTTCCACCGGTCGCGAACAGCCTGTCCCTCCCTTTCCCCGAGCTTCTCCCCCGGCTTGTCCACAGCCTGCCGACCATGCGCCATCTGGCAGCGAGCTATCTCTACATTGGTGACGACATTGTCCGGATCGAACGGCTGAACGGTCTCGCACGGAGCAATGGCCTGGGCCTGCTGGCTACCAACGACGTGCTCTACGCGACGCCGGACCGTCGCCCGCTTCAGGACGTGATGACGGCAATCCGCCACAAGACCACCGTGGCCAAGGCCGGGCACTTGCTCGAACCCAATGCCGAGCGGCATCTCAAATCGCCGGAAGAGATGGTGCGTCTGTTCGAACGCTGGCCTCACGCGATCCACGCCACGCGTGAAGTGGCGGACTCCTGCCGTTTCAACCTCAAGGAACTGAGCTACGAATACCCCGAGGAGATCTGTCCCGAAGGCCACGATCCGCAGTCATGGCTGGAAGCGCAGACCTGGGAAGGGGCAAGGGGACGTTATCCCGACGGCATACCCGACAATGTGGCCGAGACCTTGCGCCGCGAGCTTGACCTGATCGGCAAGCTGAACCTCGCAACCTACTTTCTGACCATCAAGGATATCGTTGACTTCGCACGTAATTGCGATCCACCGATCTTGTGCCAAGGACGTGGCTCGGCTGCCAATTCCGCGGTTTGCTACTGCCTCGGCATCACTGCCGTTGATCCCGCCAAGCACGCGCTGCTGTTTGATCGCTTCATTTCCGAAGAGCGCAAGGAGCCGCCCGACATCGACGTCGATTTCGAGCATGAGCGGCGCGAGGAGGTCATCCAGTATATCTATCGCCGCTTTGGCCGTGCGCGGGCGGGGCTTTGCGCGACGGTCATTCACTACCGTCCGCGCATGGCGATCCGCGAAGTGGGCAAGGCGATGGGCCTGTCCGAAGATGTCACGGGTGCGCTCGCCCGCACCGTCTGGGGCAGCTGGGGCACCGAGGTGGGCAAGAGGAACGTCAACGAAAGCGGGCTGGATGGTACCGATCCCTATCTCAGGCGGGTTATCGCCATTGCCCAGCAAATGATTGGCATGCCTCGGCATCTTTCCCAGCACGTCGGCGGTTTCATCCTGACGCAGGGACCGCTGACCGAGACCGTGCCGATCGGTAATGGCGCCATGGCCGATCGCAGCTTCATCGAATGGGACAAGGATGACATCGACGCGCTCGGGATCCTCAAGGTCGATGTGCTGGCATTGGGCATGCTCACCTGCATCCGCAAGTGCCTCGACCTGCTGGGCACGCACCACGGCCGCGAGCTGACGCTGGCCACGGTCCCGCGCGAGGATCCGGCGGTTTACGACATGCTGTGCAAAGGCGATTCCCTCGGCGTGTTCCAGGTGGAAAGCCGCGCGCAGATGAACATGCTGCCGCGCCTGCGACCTCGCCAGTTCTATGACCTCGTCATTCAGGTCGCCATTGTCCGCCCCGGCCCGATCCAGGGCGACATGGTCCACCCCTATCTCAAGCGCAGGCGGGGCGAGGAGAAGGTGGAGATACCCGCGCCCGGCCCCGAACATGGTCCAGCCGACGAACTGAGCTCGATCCTGAACCGCACGCTGGGCGTGCCGATCTTTCAGGAGCAGGCGATGAAGATCGCGCTCGATGCGGCGCAGTTCTCCAGCCTCGAAGCCAACCGCCTGCGCAAGGCCATGGCCACGTTCCGCTCCCGGGGGATGGTGCACGAGCTTGAGGACATGATGGTCGGCCGCATGGTCAAGCGCGGCTATGATCCCGATTTTGCCGAGCGCTGTTTCAACCAGATCAAGGGCTTTGGCGAATACGGCTTTCCCGAAAGCCACGCGGCGAGTTTCGCCCACCTCGTCTATGTCTCGTCATGGCTGAAGTGCCATTATCCGGCGGCTTTCGCCTGTGCCTTGCTCAATTCGCAACCTATGGGTTTCTATGCCCCTGCGCAGATCGTCGGTGATGCGGCGCGGCATGGCGTACCGGTGTTGCCGGTCGATGTGAACCATTCGGACTGGGATTGCACGCTGGAGCAGGAGGGGCGCGCGCTTCGGCTTGGTCTCAGGCAGATCGATGGGTTTCCTGAACATGCTGCGGCAATGCTCGTTGCGGCGAGGGGCGAGGGCGGTGCCTTCACCGATGCCGCCAGCCTCAAGGAACGGGCAGGGCTGTCTCCGGCGCTGGTCGAGCGGCTTGCTGCGGCAGATGCGCTGGGCTCGCTCGGCCTTTCGCGCAGACAGGCACTGTGGGATGCGCGCAGCCTTGTCGCGCCCAAGGAACTGCCGCTGTTTGCCGCCATGACGTCACGCTCGGAAGGGGAGGAGCGGATCCGTGCCGTGCTGCCGATGATGCCGTTGTCGGAAGAGGTTGTGGCCGATTATCAGACGCATCGCCTGTCGCTGAAAGCCCATCCCATGGCGTTCCTGCGGCCGATGCTGGGAGAGCGTGGCTTCGTGCGGGCGGCAGATCTCCGCAGCCACAAGTATCGCGCCACGGTGCAGGTGGCTGGCGTGGTGCTGGTGCGCCAGCGTCCCGGCAGCGCCAAGGGCGTCTGCTTCATCACGCTCGAGGACGAGACCGGTGTGGTCAACTTGGTGATCTGGCCCGACCTGATGGAGAAGCAGCGCAAGGTGATCATGGGCGCGCGACTGATGGAGGTGCGCGGACGGGTGGAGTATGACGACGAGGTTATCCACGTCATCGCCATGCACCTGACCGATGCCAGCGCCAGTCTGGACGCGCTGTCCGATGCCGACCGGCTCATGCCGCCGATTGCCCGGGCCGACGAATGCAATCGCCCGATTCCGGAACGCGCAGGGCCAGGCGCACGAACTCACCCGCGTGACGTGAGGATCATCCCCAAGTCACGCGATTTCCACTAGGTCCGCAGGCGTTCGATCCCCTGTGCCAGCGCAACATAGAGCTTGCCCATGTCGGAAGAGAGTAACGTAACGCCCAGCGCGTTACCGTCACGCGTGGAAAGCAACTGGCGGAGCATCGATTCGAAGTCGTGGATGTAGCGGTTCACGTGTTCGCGGAATTCGCTTTCCGCTTCGTAATGCGCCTGCACCGCCTTGGCCTCGGCGCTTTCGAGGAGTGATACGGCACGGCGGGTGAAGATGCCGCGATCGCCGCGCAAGTACGAAGCCCATGCGGTTTCCGAGACATCGGTCGAGAGCGCCTTGGCGATGTCGATGGCCGAGGAATTGAGCGATTCCGTAATCAGCGCAGCGCGACGGGCGAAATCGTTGTCGACCTTCTCCTCCGCCTTTTCCCGCACGCGCTCAACCCGGGCTTCGAGATTTCCCGCCAGTTCGTCGACCTTGGTAAGTTGATCGCGCATCTGGATCGCGGTGTCGCGGCTTGCAGCGGCGGCGGCATCGATGGCTTCCTCGAGGCGTCCGACCAGTTCGGCGGCGCGCCCCTGCAGGACCCGCGCAATCGCGGCGCTGCTTTGCTCGCCCAGCTTTTCGGCCAGACCTTCGATTTCGCCTGCAGTGCTGGAGCGCAGATCATCGCCGGCTTTGATGGCGGCATCGTTCAAGCTGCCGATTGCACCGGACAGCCTGCTTTCGATCTCTTGCGACAGAGCCTCGCTTTGCGCACGCACTTCGGAAAGCACTTCCCGCAAGGTAGCAAGTTGCTTCTCGCGTTCAGCAGCCTGTTCAGAAAGGGTCTTCTGAGCCTTCTGCAATTCCTTGATCGTGGTCGAAACTTCACTGCGAGCACTGCCAACGGTCTCCGACAGGTTGCGCCCGCCATCGCCCGCTTCGCGCAATGTGTCGCGCAAGGTGAAGACGCGATCCTCCAGCCCCTTGAGCCCGGCTTCGGTGCTGCGCAACGCCTCCGGAATCTGGGTGCGGGTATGATCGCCACCGGCCTGGATCAGTTCGAGCAGGCGCACGGCGGAATCGGTAAGCTCACCGATCTGCAGGTCCGTGCCCGACAGAGCATGGCGCATCTCGCCAAGGCGCGCGTTGAGATCGGCCATGGCCTTGTCGACCTGCGAGGCAGTCTGTTCGCCTTGCTCACCGGAACTGCGAAGAACACCCGAGAAGGCGCTGACCTTCTTGCCAATATCCTCGCAGCGCTCCGCCAGCTTCTCTGCTGCGGCTGCCTGCATCAGGCGCTGCGCTTCGATCGCATGATCCATCTCGGCAAGCTTTGCCGCCAAGGCTTCGGCGGCAGAGGCTGCGGCATGCTCCATCGCCGCGCGACGTTCGGCCACCGCCTCGTCGATCTCGGCAAGGCGCTGTTCGAGCGAGGCGCGCTGTTCGGCAGCGCTGGCTTCGGCCGATGCGCGGCGACGTGCGAGTTGCTCTTCGAGATCCCGGCCCTGAGCCTCGAGCATGGCCGTGAGCGAGCGCGCCGCCTCTTCGAAACGTGCGAGACGTCCGGCAGAGTCGGCCAGGAGTCCTTCGTGCGCATCGCCGAGTTCGGCTAGAGTTCGCTGGAGTGCTGCGGCCTGTGCTTCGCTGCGTTCGCGCCAGGATTCAAGTGCAGCCTGCTCGGCCTCAGCGGTCAGGGTGGACTGCTCCGTGGTTCGCTGAACGAGCGCATCAAACCGGGATTCAGCAAGATTTCCAAGCTCTTCCGATGCCTTGGCAAACCCTTCAAGCGCCGTATCGACGCGGTCGCGGAAGGAGATCACCTGACGCTCGCTGGCAAGGCCGAACTCGTTGAGGCGCTGGAAGCCGGACACCAGTTCTTCAAGCTGAAGATGCGCGGTGCGGCCGGCGTTGCCGATATTGTTGGTCACGTCCTTCGCGGCATTGGCGATTACCGGCAACTGTCCGCGCAGCTTCTCCATGTTGTCGAGCGCGGCCGAGGAAACTTCTGCGATGCGATCGATCTGTGTCCCGTTGCGATTGATCAGGCCATCAAGCTGCGCCGCGCTGCCGGAAAGACGTTCGACCGCCACGCGGCCCAGCGAATCGAGGTCACGGCCCTGCGCAGCGATGAAATCCCGTGCCAGCGCAAGTTCGGTGTTGATCGTGACCAGACGCCTTTCGAGATGCGCGGATTCGCGCGAGAGCAGCAAAGCGGCATCGGCGAAGCGTGCGGCTTCCCGCCGGCTTGCCCGCATGATGACGAGGAGAAGCACAAGCACCAGCAGGACCGGCACACTCCACTGTGTCGTCCACCATGCCCATTGCTCGGCCTCGATCGGGCCGGTCTGGCGCAGGATGACGGCCCATGCAAAGAAAGCCGTCCAGGCCGCGATCGCCAGAACGGCAAGCGCGGGCGCTATCCAGCTCCTGTCCGTTGCTGGTGTTTCCTCGACGTCCCAATCACTTGCCGATGCTTGTTCAAGAAATGGCGGAGGCGTGTAGGTCGCGTCCGATTCCTCCGGCACGCTGGCTCCGGCCATGCTTGCTCCTGCGGCGGCCTCATCGGCGCCATCGATCGGAATGATCCGTCTTCCCCCGTTCATGCACCTGTCATATCACGATTTGATCCGGTCCATAAACCCCGCCTTAACGCTTCGGCCCGTAGCAGTTTCGCATGGCCTACGAAGGTGCCTCGCTCGACGCTAATCTGGCAGCTGCCGCCGGGCACGATGAGGCGCTCGTGCGCGAACTGCGCGCCGCATTTCTGGAAAGCGCGGAGCGGCAGGTCGATCTGCTCGGGCGCGCGCGATGCGATGGCAACTGGCATGTGGCAGCGATGCGGCTGAAAGGCCTTGCCGCCAGCTTCCACGCCGACGGTCTGCTTGATCTTGCCGAGCAAGCCATTGATGGCGCTCCCGGTGATCCGGCCATCCTGCGGCGGCTGCGCCAGATGCTCGATGATCTTGCAGTAAGCTCTTAACCCCTGCCAAGTCCGCTGCCCGCCTTGGCAGCGTGGCCGCCAGTCCCTACGATGGCGTGACAGGAGGCATTGTTTGCGGGTCGCAGTTCTATCACTGATTGAAACCACCAGCCGGGGCACGGAGCCTGCGGTGCCGACAGCGTCCGGCGTGGCTTTCCCAGGAACTGCCAATGCTGCGCAGGGGGCCGGGCTTCGTGGCTACCTGCAGATCGGCGGCCGGACGCTGCTTCGCCATCAGATCGGGCTTGCCCTGTCCCTCGGTGCCAAGCGCATCATCGTCATGGCCGAGGGCATCAGCGGAGAACTGGTGTCGTTGCAGCACGTTGCCGAGGCTGGCGGGGCGCAATTCCACGTTGTCGCCACTGCGCGCGGACTTGTTCCGCTGCTGCCGCCTGAAGACGATGTGATCGTTCTGGGTGACGGTCTGCTGGCAATGCCCGAAGCATTCCGGGACTTGATCGAGCAGGGGCCGGTGGTGTTGACCTTGCCTGTGGAAACGGCTCTCCCATTGGGTTTCGAGCGCATCGACATCAACAATGCCTTTGCTTCGGCGATGCGGATCCCCGGCCGCATCGCTGCCGGCCTGGCAGACTTGCCGCCGGAGTGGAACGCGCAGTCGGCGCTGCTGCGGCTTGCAGTGCAGGCGCGCGTCAATATGCGCGGCGTGCCGGTGGCGATGCTGGGAGACGGTCGCTGGAGCATGATCCGCGACGAGGACGATGCTCATGTGACCGAACGGCAATGGGTCAGATTGCACACCTCTCCGGCAGATGCAGGTAACGGTTCGCTGGGCGAGATCCTGGCGATGGCGTTTGTCCGACGCTTCGGGCCATCGCTGCTTCATGCTGGGACGCGGCCTTCTGTAATCGGAATTGCGGCAGGCGTAACGGGCCTGCTTGGTGGCGGCCTCGCCTGGCTGGGCAATTTTGCCACCGGTTTTCTGCTGCTTGGCCTTGCCTGGCTGATCGAACGCATCGGCAGCCTCCTGGGACAGGTCGAGCGGGACTCACTCCTGGCCTCGGGCCTTGCGCGGCGCAGCGTGGCATTCTTCCACCTCCTGATCGATGCCGGACTTGTCTCCGTGGCGGCATGGCGCAGCGAACTGCCGGTAACCAGCGCGCTTCCGTTCGGTCTGAACGTCTTTGCCCCGCTCCTGCTCGTCGGCGGCGCGCGACTGGCCCGTTTGATACTGGCACACACGCGCGGTGCGCATTGGCTTGAGGATCGCCTGGCGCTGGGAACGCTCCTTGCCATTGTAAGCATAGTCTTGCCGTTTGACGCCGCGATCATGCTGGCGGTTTTGACGCTGCTCGGCACTTGCCTGCTCATGCTTCAGTTCGGCACCGCACCTGCGGTAGCAAAGGCGCAGGCGGGCGGTTCGCCTAACCCGCAGTTAACCAGTCGGCCGTAAGAGCGATCCATGGCAACGACCGCACAACCCGGGACTGATACCAGCGCAATCGAGATGCTCCTGCGGGACGACCTGACGCATGCCGATCAGGTGATGGTGCACATGGGCCCGATCCTGCGCCACCTCCTGCAGAATGACGACAGTTCGATTTTCAGCGACGAGATCATTGCGCGTGTGCGGGGCATGCTGGCCGACATCGCCCGGCAATTGATCGAGGCAATCGACAAGGCCTCGGACCTTGGTTCGCCTCTGGCAGGGAAGGCCGAACCTGCCGCAAGACTCGCCGAGATGCTGGGTGGTAGCCAGGCTTTGCTCCATCATCTTCATATGCTCGCCGTCGAATGGCAGCTGACGGAGAAGCTTCGCGTACGGATCGGCTTGGATCCGGTTCTCACGCCATTGCTACAGGACCTCATCGCATCGGCAGATCCGGATGTGGCGGCGCGCGGCATCAATCTGCTGGCGGCTCAGGCCCGGTTCGGGCAATGCATGCGCCGGATGCAGATTCCGCTTTCGGAGTTGCCAAGGGACCTGCACCACATCGCCATGATGACGATGCAGGCATTGATTGCAGACGATGCTGCCGGCCTAGCCGTTGCGGGAACCGCGCAGGCAGCCTTGCGTCAGAACCGCTCGACAAGTGTGTCGCGACTGGATCTGCTCGACCACCTGACAAGGCAACTGGGTGGAGACATACCTTTGGCCCTTTCGCCTGACCGCGCCGGCGTAGCCTTGTTCCTTACTGCTCTAGCCTTCGGTGCCTCCGTGTCGCGCGAGATGGCAACCATGTGTACGACCGAAAGCCAGATGGCGCGCCTTGCGCTTGCGCTTTGCGCTGCCGGCAGTGGTCGCAGCGGACTCCTTGGCGCTTTCTCCGTGATTCATCCGGATGTGGCACTGCCTGAAGCAGTCGAAAGCATTGTGCCCGACAGAGCTGCGGCGATCCTTGCCTCGTCGCTGTCCAGTAATGGGGCACTGGCCTGATGCGCACCCCGGAGCGCCAATGACGACGGCGGGGCAAATCAGCGCCCGGTGCGATGCGGCGGATCGCCTGATCGAAGCTGACGAGGCACTCGCAGCGCTTCAGGTCCGCATGGGCGGTTCCTATCCGGGGACGCTGGCCATTCCCGAACTGTTGGCGCTCGTCAGGCGCTCGCGGATGGGAGGCCTGGCGCTGTCGAGCCGACTCACCGTGGGAGATGAGGGGCAACCGCTGTCCTTCTCGGCACGCGTAGCTCCCGATGAGAGTGGCACCCGACTGGAGATTGCCGACTGGAAGGTTGCGGAACAGGCGTGGCAAGCCGATGCTGCGGTCGGCGCGGACGACGGCCTGCTTCGTACGCTGGCCGAAGCGCATGTCGTCCTCGATGCCGAACAGCGCGTTGTCTCGGGTGTCGTTGATGGCGCCGATCTGGCGGAGTTCGCAGCGGCGCTGAATCAAGGCTTCGGTCGCTACTGGACCAGCCTGGTCGAGGTCGAGGGCAATCTTCACAGGCAGCCGCTTCACTGGCGTTTGCTCGACGGCGTTCGGGTGCGTGTTCCCGGATCGGGGCGCCTTTGGCAGGCAAAGCTGTTACCGCTGCGGGCGGGCGGTTTTGAACTCCTGCTGGTTGCGGAGACCGTTCTTGCAACGAATCCGGCCCCCGAAGGTCATCGACCAGCCGCAACAGGCGAGATTGGCGGATGGAAGGGGCTGCTGGGGCAAAAGCTTGCGCCAGCCTTGCGCATGCCGATCAACCGGATCATCGCCAATGCCGAGACGATCAGAACCCGTCTGGCGGGACCTCTGGACGACCACTACGCTGGCTACGCGGCAGACATTGCCGAGGCCGGACGACATCTGGCTGCGTTGGTCGAGGATCTTGCCGATCTCGAAACGGTCGAAGACAGCGATTTCACGCTGGCAGTCGAACCGGTTGACCTGGGTGACTGCGCAAGGCGGGCAGCGGGCATTCTGGGCGTGCGCGCGCAGGAAAAGGGCATCGCGCTGGTACTGCCTGGTTCGGACGAATTCCATGGCGCGATGGGCGAGTTTCGCCGCGTCCTGCAAATTCTGCTCAATCTGATCGGCAACGCCATCCGCTATGCTCCGGGGCAGACGACGGTGCGAATACAATGCGGGGGCGAGGGCGATTCCGCGTGGATTGCGGTCGAAGACGAAGGCGATGGGATTGCGCCCGGTCAGGCCGAGAAAGTCTTCGAGAAGTTCGAACGCCTTGGCCGCAGCGGCGATGGCGGAAGTGGCCTCGGGCTCTATATCTCGCGGAAGCTGGCTCGCGCGATGGGCGGGGACCTTTCTGTCGGCAAGAGTCCCGCCGGTGGTGCGCGGTTTGTGTTGCAATTGCCCGCAGCGGGGACCGGCCAGATCAGCGCCGCGGGCTGAGGACTCAGCGGGGTCCTTTCGCCCGCCACAGTGCAAGAACCCCGATCAGCATGAGGCCGGCGCCAATATAGGCCCATTGTGTCTGAGCCAGCATGAAGCTGGAGGACGGCCACATGATCAGGCCAAGGCCCTGGCCTACCCACAGGCCGCCCATGAGCAGGGCGATGATGCCGAAAATCCTGAGAACTGTCGCCATCATCGCCTCTCCTGCTCCGATTAAATGATTAGCGGTCGCTCAGCGGCACGTAGTCGCGTGCGGTCGGGCCGGTGTAGAGCTGGCGCGGGCGACCGATCTTCTGGCCTGGATCGCTGATCATTTCGTTCCACTGCGCCACCCAGCCGACAGTGCGGGCAAGGGCGAAGAGCACCGTGAACATCGTGGTCGGGAAGCCGATCGCCGAGAGGATGATGCCCGAGTAGAAGTCGACGTTCGGGAACAGCTTCTTTTCCGCGAAGTAGGGATCGCTCAGCGCGATTTCCTCGAGGCGGAGCGCGGTCTCGAACAGCGGATCGTTGACCTTGAGCGCGTCGAACACTTCGCGCACGGTCTGCTGCATCACGGTCGCGCGCGGGTCGTAGTTCTTGTAGACGCGGTGACCGAAGCCCATCAGGCGGAACGGATCGTTCTTGTCCTTGGCGCGGTCGATGTAGTGCTGGATGCGATCGGGGGTGCCGATTTCCTTCAGCATGTTCAGCGCGGCTTCGTTCGCACCACCATGCGCCGGACCCCACAGGCAGGCGATGCCCGCCGCGATGCACGCAAAGGGATTGGCGCCCGACGAACCTGCCAGACGTACCGTCGAGGTCGAGGCGTTCTGTTCATGGTCGGCATGGAGGATGAAGATGCGGTCCATCGCCTTCTCGACGGCCGGAATCACTTCATACTCCTCGGCAGGGACGCCGAAGGTCATCTTCAGGAAGTTGCCGGTGTAGGACAGCTTGTTGTCAGGATAGATGAAGGGCTGGCCCACGGAGTACTTGTAGGCCATCGCCGCAATCGTCGGCATCTTGGCGATCAGTCGGTGCGAGCTGATCTTGCGGTGTACCGGATCAGCGATGTCGGTGCTGTCGTGGTAGAACGCCGAAAGCGCGCCGACCACGCCGCACATCACGGCCATCGGGTGCGCATCGCGGCGGAATCCGCGATAGAACGTGGCGAGCTGCTCATGCAGCATGGTGTGACGGGTGATGGTGCGGGTGAAGTCAGCGAGTTCCTGCTGGCTCGGCAGCTCGCCGTTGAGCAGCAGGTAGCTCACTTCCATGAACGATGAATGCTCGGCCAGCTGGCCGATCGGATAGCCGCGGTGCAGCAGCACGCCTTCGTCGCCGTCGATGTAGGTTATCGCGCTGTCGCAGCTCGCCGTCGAGGTGAAGCCCGGGTCATAGGTGAACATGCCCGTCTGGCCATAGAGCTTGCGGATGTCGATGACGTCCGGCCCGATGGTGCCGCTCTTGATCGGCATGTCCACGCTGTTGCCGCCCGCGGTCAAAGAAGCCTGGTTTTCGCTCACGCCTAAGCCCTCCTGTTTCTTCTGTCTTTACAGTCTATTGCCCGGGTTCAAGCCAGCTGATCGCGGATGCGCGCCAGCGACTCGTCCTTGCCGAGCAGTGCCAATACGTCGAAAATTCCCGGCGAGGTAGTCTGTCCCGTCAGGCTTGCGCGCAACGGTTGGGCAATTTTGCCCAAGCCTATCCCAAGCTCCTCGGCCATTTGTTTCAACGTGGCCTCCAGTCCCTCGATTGTCCAGCCGTTTTCGGCTTCGAGCGCAGCCACCACTTTGGCCAGTATCGCGCGGGAATCGTCGGTCAGCAGCGCCGCCGCCTTCTCGCTCACCGGGAGCGGGCGCTGGGCGAAGAGGAATACCGAGGATGCAGCCAGCTCGTTCAGGTCCGCGGCCCGGACCTTGAGGACAGGCATTGCCCGTGTCAGCAGGTCCGTGCCGGTTGCGGCATCGAAGCCGGGTTCGAGCGCAGCCAGTCGCGGAGCGACCAGACCTGCAAGCCGCGCATCGTCAGCTTCACGGATATAGTGACCGTTGAGGTTGAGCAGCTTCTTGAGGTCAAAGCGCGAGGCGCCCTTGTTGACGTTGGCAATGTCGAACCATTCGACAGCCTGATCGCGGCTGATGATTTCCTCATCGCCATGTCCCCAGCCCAGGCGCAGCAGGTAATTGAACACTGCTTCGGGCAGCAGGCCCATCTCGTCGCGATAAGCATCGACGCCGAGGGCCCCGTGACGCTTGGACAGTTTGGCGCCGTCTGCGCCGTGGATCAGCGGGATATGGGCATAGACCGGATCGGGCCAGCCGCCTTCGATCGCGTCCATCGCACGGACGATGACCAACTGACGGAAGGCGTTGTTGATGTGGTCGTCGCCCCGGATCACATGGGTCACGCCCATGTCATGATCGTCGACCACGACCGCCAGCATGTAGGTCGGCGTGCCGTCCGAACGCAGGATGATGAAGTCATCCAGTTCGCTGTTCTGGACGGTGATTGAGCCCTGCACACGGTCCGGAATTGTCGTCTCGCCCTCGCGCGGGGACTTCATGCGGACGACATAGGACTGGTCGGCAGGCCACTGATCCGGCGTCGCATCGCGCCACTCGCTGTCGATGCGGAAGGGACGGCGCTCCGCCTGCGCCTTCTCCCGCCGCGCGGCCAGCTCTTCCTGCGTCAGGTAGCAGCGATAGGCATGGCCTGCATCGAGCATCTGGTGCGCAACCTGCGCGTGGCGGTCCGAGCGGGCGAACTGGAACACGGGCTCCTCGTCGCCGCCAAGGCCCAGCCAGTTGAGGCCGTCGAAGATCGCCTCGATAGCGGCATCCGTAGAGCGGGCGCGGTCGGTGTCCTCGATGCGCAGCAGATACTTGCCGCCGTTGTGGCGCGCATAGAGCCAGTTGAACAGCGCGGTGCGCGCGCCGCCAATGTGCAGGAAGCCGGTCGGCGAGGGGGCGAAACGGGTGACGACCTCGGCTTCGGTCGACGATCCAGCAGAAACGGTGTCAGTGGCGCTTGCCATCGGCCGCGCTTTCCTTTGCTTTGAATGTCATGGCGTCTCCGGCTGCAGATCGGCCAGCGGCAGACTATCCCGCCGCCGAACCGGTCCCGGAACCGGGCGAACGCGCGCGGCATTGGGCCATCCGCGCGCGATTGTCCAGCATGCTTGAAGCGATGCTGGATGGTTGCGAGCGCTTCCTTGACGACCATCCGTTCGAGCGCGGCCTGTGGCTTGTCGTCGCCTTCGCAGGCGGGATTGTTTCATGGGTGGCGTTGCCAACCCGAGAAGACTGGATTGCGGCTCTGCTGGTGGCAGGTGCGACAGTCGTTCTCGCGGTGCTCGCTGTCGACGTGGATCGTCGCCCTCATCTGCGTTTGGCCATTGCCGGCCTAGCCGTGATGGCCGGGGCTGGGATGGCGACGATCTGGACGCGATCGGCCATGATCGGGCAGCCCGGAATTGTGGGACCTCGGGTTGCAACCCTGCAAGGCGAGGTGATTGAACGCCGCGACGAACCGGCGAAGGGTCGCGCGCGCCTCGTGATCGTCACTGCTCTTCCGGAGATGTCAGGGCCGGTCCGCGTTCGCGTCAACCTTCCGTTCGCCAAGGACGTGCCCGGCATCGACGAAGGCGCGCAGGTGTCCTTGCGGGCGCGGCTAATGCCTCCGGCCTCGCCGATGCTGCCGGGTGCGTACGACTTCGCGCGGGCCGCCTGGTTCGATGGTCTTGCTGCCACCGGGACCGCTGTGGGTGACGTTAAGGTGATAAGCCCATCCCGTCGGAACACGACTTTGCGGAGCTTGCAAAAGTCCCTTGCGGATCATGTTCGCGACCGGCTTGGCGGATCGTCCGGCACGATCGCTGCGGCCTTCGCGAGTGGCGACCGGGGCGCAATTGCCATTGAAGACGAGGACGCGATGCGCGATGCCGGCCTCACGCACCTGCTGTCGATCAGCGGCCTGCATGTGAGCGCCCTTGTCGGTGCGGTCTACTGGATCGTGGCGCGGCTGCTCTCGCTGTTTCCCTGGGTCGCGCTGCGCATCCGGGTGCCAATCGCCGCTGCTTTTGCCGGCGCCCTTGCTGGGCTGGCCTATACCCTGCTGACCGGAGCCGAGGTGCCGACGATCCGTTCGTGCATCGGTGCCCTGCTCGTTCTGGCGGCGCTCGCTCTGGGGCGGGACCCCCTGTCCCTGCGGATGGTCGCGGTAGGCGGGTTGGTCGTGATGCTGTTCTGGCCCGAAGCTGTTCTCGGACCCAGTTTCCAGATGAGCTTTGCCGCCGTCATCGCCATCATCGCCTTCCACTCGGCCGCGCCGGTAAGAGCCTTCCTCAGCGGCGAGCATCACGGACCGCTGGTCCGGGCATTTCGAAGCCTGATCCTGTTGCTGGCGACCGGGATGGTGATCGAACTTGCTCTCATGCCGATCGGCTTGTTCCATTTCCACCGTGCGGGCGTCTACGGCTCACTTGCCAACGTCATCGCCATTCCTCTGACGACATTCGTGACGATGCCGCTGATCGGCATGGCGCTCTTGCTCGATCTCCTGGACCTTGGTGGCGCTGCCTGGTGGCTGGTTGGCAAGTCGCTCGATCTCTTGCTTGCGCTTGCCCATTTCGTCGCCGCGCAACCCGGAGCGGTGACAATGCTTCCGCCATTCCGGGCGACGAGTTTCCTGGTATTCGTGTGCGGCATGCTCTGGTTGGCCCTGTGGACCGGGCGCGTGCGGCTCTACGGCCTTGTTCCGGCGGCGCTGGCGATCACGACCATGGTGACGACGCCAACACCGGATGTGCTGGTGACTGGAGATGGCCATCACGTCGGCATCACCGGTGAGGGGCCGGATCTTGTTGTCCTGCGAATGGGGCGGGGGGATTACATGCGAGAAAATCTGCTGGAGCTATCCGGCATGGAAGGCTCGCTGCTTCCGCTCGACGAATGGCGGCGCGCCCGATGTACCGAGGACTTCTGCACGGTTCGTCTGGCGCGGGATGGTCGGCGCATCATGCTGCTGATCGCGCGGAGCAGAAACTACATCGACGACATGGACCTTGCAGCCGCGTGCGAGCGCTCCGACATCGTGATCGCAGACCGGCGCCTGCCATGGTCATGCCGCCCGCGCATGCTCAAGGCCGATCGCACCCTTCTGGCGCAGACCGGCGGGCTCTCAATAGACCTCGCCAGTGGCTCGATCCGTACGGTTGCGGAAACGCAGGGCCGTCATGGCTGGTACCGCTGGCCATCCACGGACGACACCGTCAGGCGGGCATCACCACGCGGCGATAAAGATGCCAGGTCGCGTGCGCCAGCACCGGCAAGGCCACCACAAGGCCGAGGAAGATCGGTGCCATCGCGATGAACAGCAGCACGGCAATCATGACGGCCCAAACCAGCATCGTCGCCGTGTTTGCGCGGATCGTGGACAGACTGGTGATGATCGCTGTGAGGAAATCCACCTCGCGATCGACCAGCATCGGCAGGCTGATGACCGTGATCGCGTAGAATGCCAAAGCCATCAGCGCGCCCACTCCGCTCCCGACGAGAAGCATGGCGATTCCAGCAGTTGATGCAAAAAGTGTGAGCGATTCCATGCCGATGCCGGACTCGGCCATGAACACGGCGAAGATGCCGTGTGCGATCATCAGCCAGAAGCCGAAGGCCACGAAAACGATGACGCCCATCGACAGGATCTGCTCGTCGCCACGTCCCCTGAGTGCACCGAGGACTGCGCCCCACCGCATCGGCACGCCGGCTTCACGGCGTCGGCTTACTTCATAGAGTCCCACCGCGACGAATGGGGCCAGCAGGGGGAAACCCGCGGCTGCCGGCACCAACCAGGCGACCTGGCCCCCGCGGAAGAGGACTGTCCAGATCAGCAGGCCCGCTGCCACATAGACCACGCCGAAGAACAACCCGAATAGCGGAAAGGCGATGAAATCCCGCCAGCCCGCATGCAATGCCGCGAAAAGATCGGCTCTTGTCAGGTCATCTGCTACGATGACCGACAACGTCTTTGAGCTTGTCTGCAAAGCTTCCTGAGCCGTGTTCTCCATGTTCTGCTCCAGGTCCATCCTGCAGACAGGGTGCGACAAACCGGACTTGCGAACAAGTGCTCGTCACACCCTGTTTTGCGCAGGGGTGGCAGGGGGGCGGGGCTTTCACCCCGCCCCGACCGTAATCAGGGCAGAACCCAGCGGACCGATCCGTTGTAGCTGCCCGTCGTCGGCATGCCGTCGCTGCCCAGTGCCGGCACGAAGCGCGCCCGGGCAGTGACTTTTGCGCAGGTGGCGGCGTCAAGGTCTGGAGAGCCGCTCGAGCCTGTGATTTCGCATCCGGCGACCCGACCGTCGGTGCCGATGGCGAGCCTGAAGCGAGTCAGTCCCTCGCGTTCCTCCCGGATTGCCGCGCTGGGGTAGTCACGATCCGAAACCCACGAGCCGGGCGCACCCTTCGGCGAAGCTGCGCGGACCGCGAAGTTCGGCACGGGAATCGAGCGCGCCTCGATCGTGGTGAGGGGGCCGATCTCTGCAGGCTTGATCGGCGCCACCTCGATGTCTCTCACCGTGGACGTGGGATCTGCTGGCGTGATCACGATGTCGGGACGCGGTGCGACAAGAGGCCTGATGTCAGCCTTGGTGGACGGCTTCGGTTCGGGCGGCGGTGCGATCGGCGTGATCTTCACCTCCTCGTCCTTCCACTGCTGCGCCTGCAGCCTGTCCTTGATCTCGGTGACCATGCTGTTCGCAAAGCCGGAGGCAATCGCCCAGATCGCCGCGCCGTGCAACAACCCGACCAGGACGAACGTCTGCGCCTGCCTGCGTTTCGTATTCTCGATTGCATAAGCCATTGGCAACACCTCTTCCGTTGCCGACGCCCCATCAGCTGGCGGGCCGTCCCGGAAGGGGGCGCCCCGGTGTGGGGCATTCGGTAACGGTGGAAACTATATCATGGCGAGGTATTGCGCCAGATAAATCTCAACCAAAAAGATTGATATTTGACATAACCCGAGGTGGAATAAGCAAAAGACCGCCGACGGATTCCCGACGGCGGTCTTTTCATGAGACCCGCACAAGTTCAGGCGGCTATCGCCTGTCAGTGGTACCGACGCAGCAATCCAGCCAGCTTGCCCTGAACGGCAACTTCGTCCGGGCGGTAGAACTGAGGATCGTAGGCCGCATTCGCGGGATCGAGACGGACCATGCCCTTCTCACGGTGAAGGTACTTGAGCGTGGCTTCTTCCCCACGGACCAGAGCGACGACGATCTCTCCATCGCGCGCGGTGTCGGTCTTGCGGACGAGGGCATAGTCACCGTCAAAAATGCCAGCTTCGACCATCGAGTCTCCGGATACTTCGAGCGCATAGTGCTCACCGGCCCCGAGCAGTGCCGCCGGAACGGGCAGAGTGGCGGTCGTCTCCAGCGCCTCGATCGGCATGCCCGCCGCGATCTTGCCGTGCAGGGGCAGTTCGATCACGTCGTTCGCCGGTGCTGGAGCCGCCTTCGCGGCGGGACGCAGCGGCGCAACCACCGAATTGCTGTTGGCTGCTTCGCGCGCTTGCGCAGGCTTGCTCACGGCGCTGTCAGGCTGCTTCAGCACTTCGAGCGCGCGGGCACGGTTCGGCAGGCGGCGGATGAACCCTCGTTCCTCAAGCGCCGAGATCAGGCGATGCACGCCCGACTTGGACTTGAGATCGAGCGCTTCCTTCATCTCCTCGAAAGAGGGGGAAATTCCCGAATCCTCGAGACGGGTCTGGATGAAGGTGAGCAGTTCGTGCTGCTTGCGCGTCAACATCGGCGGCCACTCCGCAATGCGCGGCTTCAAAGCAAAGCCGCTGGTCTTTCATGAACCGGTGCAGATGTTCCGCTCCGGCGAACGAATGCGGAACGGATAAGCAACCTATTGCGACTCGTCAAGCAATTCCGCCATTTTCGAGCAGGTAGACCGGAACATCCGTTCCTGCTGGCTTGGCATCCGCACCTGCTTCGCGGACCACAAGCGCATTCGCCCGCGAGAGCGGCGACAACGCGCCCGAGTCCTGCAGCGGATCGAGGGCAACGTGCGCGCCATCCCAGACCGCGCGCAGGAATTCCATTCGCCCACCGCCGCGCGCCATCGGCGTTGCGAGTCTGGCTGGAAATGTCCGTGGCAGCGCATCACGCGCACCGAGCATTGCCCGGAGCAACGGAAGCAGAAACAGATAGGCCGTGACAAAGGCCGAGGCGGGGTTGCCGGGCAGGCCGAGAATGACCTGCCGCCCGCGCGTCGCCACCAGCAGCGGTTTGCCCGGCTTGATGCTGACGCGCCAGAAATCGATCGAGGCGCCGAGGGCTTCGAGCGCGGGGCGTACGAGGTCGTGGTCGCCGACCGATGCCCCGCCGCTTGTGACGATAACG
This sequence comes from Novosphingobium jiangmenense, assembly GCF_015694345.1. GTDB lineage: Bacteria > Pseudomonadota > Alphaproteobacteria > Sphingomonadales > Sphingomonadaceae > Novosphingobium > Novosphingobium jiangmenense. The sequence goes on along the minus strand of NZ_JADQDC010000002.1, from coordinate 221,915 downwards.
TCTGCTGCGCTGGCGGCGTCCAGCGCGCCCGCGAGGTGGTCCAGCTTGTCCTCCACCGGGCCTGCATGACGGATGTCGACGGGCAGGCAGGAAGCCAGCGCGCAGAGCATCGGACCATTGCTGGCGGGAAGTTGGTGGAGATCGGGCAAGTGTCCGGGTGCCACGAGTTCGTCGCCGCTGTCGATCACGGTGAGGGAGACGCGGCGGCGGACCGGCAGGTGGCTGTGGCCGCCGGCGATGGCGAGCGCGATCTGTGCCGGGCCGACGCGCTGGCCCGCCGCGATCAGCGTTTCGTGCGCAGTGAAGTCCATTCCGGCGGGGCGGACGTGGCGCGAAGGGGGCTGCGGCAGCTCGCCCGTCAGGCGGAGGCCGTCGCCGTCGCGCTCGCTGTCTTCCTGCAGCAGCACCATGTCGGCGCCATGGGGAAGCATTGCGCCGGTGCTGATGCGGGTGGCCTGGCCCGCGCCGACGCTGCCGGCGAACGGGTGGCCCGCCGCGCTCTCGCCGATTACCCGCCACGGTCCGGGCAGGTCGGCGCTGCGCATGGCGAAGCCGTCCATCGCTGACAGGGCTGCTGCCGGTTGGGTGCGGCGGGCGTGGAGGTCCTCGGCAAGGTAATGGCCGAGGCATTCGGTGACGGCACGATGTTCGACCGGAAGCGATGGGGCGAGGGCAAGCAGGCGGGCCTGCGCCTCGGCGAGGGGCAGCGGCGGCGTTCTCATTCCGGCGCGCGCCAGGTCCCGGACTTGCCGCCGCGCTTCTCGATCAGGCGGACGCTTTCGATCACCATGCCTTTGTCGAGCGCCTTGGCCATGTCGTAGATCGTCAGCAGCGCGAGGCTCACAGCGGTCAGCGCCTCCATTTCCACGCCAGTGCGGTCTGTCAGCGAGGCGGTGGCGGTGCATTCGATGCCGCCTGCGACGAAGGCGAAGTCCACGTTGACCGCATCGAGTGCGAGCGGGTGGCAGAGCGGGATGAGATCACCGGTCTTCTTGGCGGCCATGATCCCGGCGATCCGGGCGGGGCCAAGCACGTCGCCCTTCGGTGCGTTGCCGTTGCGGATCGCTTCGAGCGTGGTGGCCGACATGCGGATCAGGCCGCGGGCGATGGCCACGCGGTGCGTTTCGGCCTTGCCGCCGACGTCGACCATGCGGGCGGTGCCGGACGAATCGAGATGGGTAAGGTCGTTCATCGGTGTCCCTGGAATCCTGAGCAGGGGTTTACGGGGTTTACACTGTCCAGAGAGAACGGCGGAAAGCGCTTTCGGACGTAGCTGTGGCGTGGATTTTCGGCATGTTCAAGGCGGTTTGCGGGCAACTGTGACCATGGTGGAATCGAGGCTTGTAGGAAAGCATTTCGATCCGAAGTGGCGGATTGTTGGGAATTCGTTATCACAATGTCGCAATACTGAAGCCATGAACGACGCCCTCTTGAACCGCCGAATTGCTCTTCTGGTAGATGCGGAGAACATCAAGCCGGAATACATGCGACAGGTATTTCCGCACGTCTTCAAGTTGGGGCGTCCCGTCCTTCAGTTTGCCTATGGCGATTTCAGCAATCCCTGTCTCAAGAACTGGGTGGATTTCCTTCGTCGCAACCTGATCGAAGCAAGGCAAGTGACGCCTGCCGTGTCAGGCAAGAATGCTGCCGATATTGCACTGGTGGTCGATGCAATGGCGCTGGTGCTGGAAGGAAAGTGTGACTCGTTGTGCCTTGTATCCAGCGATCGGGACTTCGTTTCGTTGACGACTTTTCTCAAAGGGCGCGGAGTGGACGTCTATGGCTTTGGCGGGGACAGCACCGACAGGAAGTTTCGACAATCATGCGCCAAGTTCTTCGAGTTGAAGGATGAACCAGCACAAGCAGAGCCAAAACCGCAAAAGACAAGTGGCGAAGCGGTTTCCGCGTCGGCCTTGAGAAGTGTCGTCGGGCAGCCACCTGCAGGCGCGAAAAGCTGGCCCAAGGTCATGCAAGAGCTGCTTCGACTTCAGGGCAGTGATCGCTGGGTCTCTTTGCAGACGTTAGGTTGCGCGCTCGGCAAGCTCGGTGTGCGCGCCAAGGACAATGGCGGCGCGAACTGGGCCAAGGTATTCGAAGCTGCCACAGGATTCGAGATGAGCAAGGACGCGACCGGGCGTCGCAGTGTCAGGTTCATTTCGCTCGAGAAGGTGGCGTAACGACAATGGTTTGATCCTTGCCCGTCCCTTCCGGACCGCTATTGTCCTCAGTGTCAATAACGGGAGAGGTCGATGCGGAAGCGGTGGGTTTTGCTGGGGGCAGCGTTGCTGGCGGGCGGGGCGGGGTTTGCTTCGCTGGACAAGGAGACGCGCGGGATCCTGCTGGCGCTGCCGACCAATGCCGACGTGCTCTCATGGCGGGAAGGGCAGCGTGATGCTGCTTTCCGGGCGATGGACCGCTTGCCGTTTCTTGCGAAGGCCAACACGATTGCTCCTGCGACAACGCCCCTGCCTCTGCCGCCGGGCAAACCGCTGACCATTCCCGGGCTTGACGAATACATGGCACGCCAGCGCACGGCGGGGCTGGTGATCGTGCAGGACGGGAAGGTGCGCCTCGAACGCTACGGGCTGGACTTCGATGCCAAAGGACGCTGGACGAGCTTCTCGGTGGCGAAGTCGTTCACCTCGACGCTTGTCGGCGCGGCCCTGCAGGATGGCGCGATCAGGAGCCTCGACGACAAGGTCAGCCAGTACATTCCAGGGCTCAGGGGCAGCGCCTATGACGATGTGAGCGTGCGGCAACTCCTGACGATGTCATCGGGTGTGCGCTGGAACGAGGATTACGAAGATCCGAACTCTGACGTTGCCGAGTTCAACCGGGTCAAGCCCGAGAACGGCCTTGATGCAACCGTCAGCTACATGCGCAAGCTGCCGCGCGCGCATCCGCCGGGCGAGGTGTGGCACTACAATACCGGGGAGACCAACCTGATCGGCGTGCTGATCAGTTCGGCGACCGGCAAATCGCTGTCAGCCTATCTGCAGGAGAAAGTGTGGCAGCCGGCGGGCATGGAAGCGGAGGCGACCTGGCTGCTGAGCAAGACCGGTCTCGAAATCGGCGGGTGCTGCCTGCAGGCGGCGACGCGCGACTATGCCCGCTTCGGGATGTTCGTGATGGGTGGCGGAAAGGGTCGTGATGGCAGGCAGATCGTGCCTGCTGACTGGTTCGCGCAGGCCACGACCAAGCAGAAGGACATCGGGCGCGCCGGAAAGGGCTATGGCTTCCAGTGGTGGACCAACGATGACGGTACTTTTGCCGCGCAGGGTATCTTCGGCCAGGGCATCTTCATCGATCCCAAGCGCAAGCTGGTGATCGCCAGCAATTCGGACTGGCCGCGTGCCAGTGCCGGGCCGCAACCGGTGGAACGCGAGGCCTTCTATCGCAAGGTGCAGGCGCTGATCGACGCCGGTCAGTGACCCCGGACGGTCAGCTTGCAATCGGCAGCCTGACCGTGCCGTCCTCGTCGCGTTCCAGCGGGGAGTAGGCGACCACTGCGCTGAGCGGCAGATCGGCGTAGATGTGCGGGAACAGCTGCCCGCCGCGCGATGGCTCCCACTTCACGGCAGAGCCAAGCGCAGCGAGATCGACAGCGGCGACGTGGAGATCGCCTTGCCCGGCAAAATGCTTGTCGACCGTTTCGGTCAACTGCGCCTCGGTCGAGAGGTGGATGTAGCCATCCGCCAGATCGACCGGGGCGCCCCTGAACACGCCGTCCGCTTCAAGCTGAGCCATCTGCGGGCCGGTCAGGACCTTGTAGGCGAGAAGCGGAAGGTCGGTCATTCTGCGGCGCCATCTTCCGGTGCGGCGGGTGCTGCGCTCTCGTCGGTGGTCTCGGTATCCTCGCCTTCACCTTCGGCCAGACGGACAGCACTGACCACGTGTTCGTCGCCCGAGACGTTGAACAGGCGAACGCCCGCCGAGCCACGGCCGATCACGCGCAGCGAACCCAGAGGCAGGCGGATGAGCTTGGCCTGATCGGTGACAAGCATGAGCTGGTCGGCCTGGGTCGCCGGGAAGCTGGCGACGACCGGGCCATTGCGCTCGATATTGTCGATATTGGTGATACCCTGACCGCCACGACCGGTGCGGCGGTACTCGTAGGCCGAGGACAGCTTGCCATAGCCATTGGCGCAGACGGTGAGGATGAACTGTTCGCGTTCGGCAAGCTCGGCCATGCGCTCTGGCGCGATCGACGGTTCGCCTTCCTTCTCGCCCTTCCACGGGGCGAAGCGAAGATAACCCTCGCGCTCCTCTTGGTCCTTCACGCCGACACGGTGGAGGATCGACAGCGAGATGACCTCGTCATCGCCCTTCAGCGTCATGCCGCGCACGCCGGTGGAGGTGCGGCTCGTGAATTCGCGCACTTCGTCGCCGGCAAAGCGGATGGCCTTGCCCGAACGGGTGGCAAGCAGGACATCGTCGCTGGCTTCGAGCAGGGCGACGCCGATCAGGCGATCTTCGCTGTCCTCTTCGAACTTCATCGCGAACTTGCCGTTCGACGGGATGTTGGCGAAGGCGTCCATCGAGTTGCGGCGGACGTTGCCCTTGGCCGTGGCGAACACGACCGAGAGCTTGCCCCATTCCGCCTCGTCTTCGGGCAGCGGCAGCACGGTGGCGATGGTCTCGTCCTTGTCGAGCGCCGGGAGCATGTTGATTACCGGACGGCCCCGCGTGGTAGGCCCGCCTTCGGGCAGGCGCCAGACCTTGAGGCGATAGACCTTGCCGGCAGTCGAGAAGAACAGGACGGGCGTGTGGGTGCTGGTGACGAACATCGTCGCCACGGCATCCTCGTCCTTCGTCGCCATGCCAGAGCGGCCCTTGCCACCACGGTTCTGGGCGCGGAAGGTGGAGAGCGGGGTGCGCTTGATATAGCCGTCGAGGGTGATGGTGACGACCATGTCCTCGCGCTCGATCAGGTCCTCGTCCTCGATGCCATCGGCAGGTGCGGTCATCTCGGACTTGCGCGGGGTGGCGAAAGCCTGGCGGACCTCAAGCAGTTCCTGGCGCATGACACCGTAGAGCTTCACGCGGTCAGCCAGGATCGAGAGATATTCCGCGATTGCAGTGGCAAGGCCTTCCAGTTCCTCGCCGATCTCGTCACGACCCAGCGCGGTCAGGCGGTGGAGGCGCAGGTCGAGGATCGCGCGGACCTGGATTTCGGACAGGCGATATGTCGCCGAATCCGCGACGCCAGCGTCCTCGATCGCTTCGACCAGCTTGATGTAGGGCGCGATCTCACCCATCGGCCACTCGCGGGCCAGCAGGGTTTCGCGTGCCGTCGCCGGATTGGGCGAGCCACGGATGATGCGCACGACTTCATCGAGGTTGGTCACCGCGATGACGAGGCCGAGCAGGATATGCGCCCGGTCGCGCGCCTTGTTCAGCTCGAACTTGGTGCGGCGGGTGATGACCTCCTCGCGGAAGCGGACGAAGGCCTCGATGATGTCCTTGAGGTTGAGGATTTCCGGGCGGCCGCCGCGAATGGCGAGCATGTTGGCCGGGAAGCTCGACTGCGCGGGCGTGTTGCGCCAGATCTGGTTTAGTACGACTTCGGGCGTGGCATCGCGCTTGAGGTCGATGACCACGCGGACGCCTTCGCGGTTGGACTCGTCGCGGATGTCGGAGATGCCCTCGATCCGCTTGTCCTTGGCGGCTTCGGCGATCTTTTCGACAAGGCCCGACTTGCCGACCTGATAGGGAATCGACGTGAGCACGATCGAGCGACGGTCGCCGCGCCCTTCCTCGATCTGGTGACGGGCGCGCATGATGATCGAGCCGCGGCCTTCGTGATAGGCCTTGCGGGCACCGGCCGAGCCAAGGATCAGCGGTGCGGTGGGGAAATCCGGGCCGGGGATGATCTGGATCAGCTCGTCGATCGAGATCAGCGGGTTGTCCATGTAGGCGAGGCAGCCGTCGATCACTTCGCCGAGGTTGTGCGGCGGAATGTTCGTGGCCATGCCGACGGCAATGCCGCCCGCGCCGTTGACCAGCAGGTTGGGGAAGCGAGCGGGCAGGACCTGCGGCTCATGCTCCGAACCGTCATAGTTCGGGATGAAGTCGACCGTGTCCTTGTCGATATCGGCGAGCAGCGAGTCCGCAACCTTGGCGAGGCGCGCTTCGGTGTAGCGCATCGAGGCCGGCGGATCGGGGTCCATCGAGCCGAAGTTGCCCTGACCGTCGATCAGCGGCAGGCGCATCGACCAGTCCTGCGTCATGCGCGCGAGGGCGTCATAGATCGCGGCGTCGCCGTGCGGGTGATACTTGCCCATGCAATCGCCGACGATACGGGCAGACTTGCGATAGGCCTTGGTCGAGACGAAGCCGTTTTCGTGGCTGGTCCACAGAATGCGACGGTGGACCGGCTTCAATCCGTCGCGCACATCGGGCAGCGCGCGGCTGACGATCACGCTCATCGCGTAATCGAGATAGCTGGTCTTCATCTCGTCGACGATGTCGATCCGCTGGAACTCGCCTTCGGGCGAGGGGGCAGGGGGGTCGATGATCGTGGTGTCGTCGCTCACGGGAACTGCTTTTCGTTATAGATACAAGGGATGAAAGATGGCCCTAGGCCAATTGCTTCACGATAGCCAGCAATCGGGCTGCAGTGGCCTTCAAACCGCCCCGGTTTTCCACACCTGCGACCAGATGCATGAATATTCGGACGAGGCGCCATTCAATCGCGGTTCACTGTGAAAAGGATAGTGCGCAAACCGTTGCCAAGGGCCCAATTCCGCGCCACTAGCGGGATCGACCAGAGGTGAGAGGACACCGGGGTGCGAAGGTGTCGGGGCAGGGTCGCTCCCGCTGATGCATCCGGTCGAACAGGAGACGATTTCTATGCGTGCTACTTTCGGACTGATTGGCAAGACGGCGATGGCCCTCGTGCTTTCGGCCGGCGCACTGTCGGTCACGTCGACCGCGGCATTCGCCAAGGAAAAGGAAGCCAAGGCCGAGAAGGCCAGCTACTCGAAGGAATTCGTGGCGGCTGCGGGCCCGATCCAGAAGACCGTGACCGCGCTTGACGAGGCCAAGAAGAAGGGCGCCGATGCCGCTGCGCAGAAGGCGCTGCTGGCGAACGCTCCGGCTGAACTCGCTGCGGCCGAAGCTGCGGTGAAGACCCCGCTTGACCGCATGGCGGCCGGTGGGTGGGCGGTCAGCATCGGCGGTGTGCTCAACGACATCGCGATGCGCCAGCGCGGCATCCAGAACATGCTCGACAGCGGACAGGTTCCGGCTGCGAACGTCACCGAGTACCAGTTCTATCTCGGCAACTTTGCCTATTCGAACAAGGACTACGCCACTGCCGTCAAGGCTCTGACGCCGGTCGTGCAGGCAAATTTCAAGGACGAGACCGCCGCCGAACTGCTGGCTGATTCCTATGCGCAGCAGGGCCAGAACGCCGAAGCGTTGACGGCGCTGAAGATGGCGCTGGATGCCCGCAAGGCTGCCGGTGCCGAAGTGCCCGAGGGCTGGTTCAAGCGCGCGAACCTGATTGCCTACAAGAACAAGCTCGGGCCGCAGGCGATCGAATGGTCGACCCTGATGGTCGAGAACAACCCGACCCCGCTGAACTGGCTCGGCGCCGGCCAGCTGGTGCGCGAGTTCAGCCAGTTCACCAACCAGGAATCGCTGGACCTCGGCCGCCTGCTGCTGCGTTCGGGCGGTTTCCAGAACGATCCGAAGTACGTCGAGCGCGAGTACGTCGAATACATCGAGGCGGCCGATCCGCGTCGTCTGCCCGGCGAGGTTCTCAAGGTTGCCAACATGGGCGTGCAGGCCGGTGTGCTGAAGGCCGCCGACCCGTTCGTCGCCGATGCAACCGCGCAGGCCAAGGGACGCATTGCTGCGGACAAGGCTTCGCTCCCGGCGCTCGACAAGGAAGCCCGCGCGGCCAAGGACGGCAAGAGCCCGATGGCCATGGCTGATGCGTACCTTTCGTACGACGAAGCCGCAAAGGCCGAGGAGTTCTACAAGATGGCGCTCGAAAAGGGCGGCATCGACAAGGACCGCGCGCTGACCCGTCTGGGCATCGCGCAGCTCGACCAGGACAAGTTCGACGACGCCAAGGCGACCTTCGCCCAGGTTGGCGGTGTGCGCGCCACGCTCGGCCGGCTGTGGCTGGCGTTTGCCAACACGCAGTCGAAGTAAGCGCCTTCCAGGCCTGAAACGGAAAGGGCGGCTCGCAAGAGCCGCCCTTTTTGCTTTGGCCGGGTGGTGCAGGTCAGCTGACCGGACCGAACTCTCCGGTCTCCTCGTCGAGCACGTGCAGCACGCCATCGGAGATCGCGAAGAAGGCGCCGCGCAGCCTGACCTCGCCGGTGGCTTCCTTGCGACGGATGCAGGGAAAAGTGCGCAGGTTGGCGAGGCTGGCCTTGACCCCCGCCTGCTCCATCGCGCGCTCCGCATCGCGTCCTTCGGTGCCATGGTGGGCAACGACATCCTCGCGGGCATCGTCAAGCAGGGCGATCCAGTCGGCGACGAAGCCGCCTTCGCCGGGCTCGGTACCCTTCAGGCTCTGCGTAAGCGCGGCCTTGCAACCGCCGCACATGCCGTGGCCCATGACCACCACTTCCTTGACCTTGAGCACCTGGACTGCGAATTCGAGCGCTGCAGAAACGCCGTGATGGCCGGGGTTGGTCTCGAAGGGGGGGACCATCGCCGCGACGTTGCGGACGACGAAGATCTCGCCGGGATCGACATCGAAGATCTGCGCCGGATCGACTCGGCTGTCGGAGCAGGCGATGATCATCACCTGCGGCTCCTGCCCCTCGCGCAGTTCGCGCCAGCGCTCCAGCTTCGGGGTCCAGCCGCTTTCGCGGAAGCGGCGGTAGCCTGCGATGAGGCGGTCGAGTTCGGGAGAAGCCTGGGTCATGGCCTGCGCTAATGACCGCATAGATTGGGTCTTTCAAGTGCCGGCGTAACGGCTTATCTGGGCGCCATGACCGAACCGGCCCAGAACCTCCGCCCCGAACGTCAGCGCAAGCCCGACTGGATCCGCGTCAAGGCCCCGACCAGCAAGGGCTATGGCGAGACTCGCGCCCTGATGCGCGAACTTGGCCTGAACACGGTGTGTGAAGAAGCCGCCTGTCCGAACATCGGCGAATGCTGGACCAAGAAGCACGCCACGGTGATGATTTTGGGCGAAGTCTGCACCCGCGCCTGCGCATTCTGCAACGTGAAGACCGGGATGCCTCGCGCAGTGGATCAGCTGGAGCCGATGAACGTGGCGACGGCTGCGGCGAAGATGGGGCTTGAACACATCGTCATCACCTCGGTCGACCGAGACGACCTGCCCGATGGCGGCGCCGGTCATTTCGTCAAGGTCATCAAGGCTCTGCGCGAGCTGACGCCCAACACCACGATCGAAATCCTGACGCCCGACTTCCGCAACAAGATGGAAGCCGCAGTCGAATCGATCGTCGAGGCAGGGCCGGACGTCTACAACCACAACCTCGAAACGGTCCCGCGCCTCTACCCGACCATTCGCCCCGGTGCGCGCTACTATGCTTCGCTGCGGCTGCTGGAGCAGGTCAAGCGCCACGATCCGCGCATCTTCACCAAGTCGGGCATCATGCTCGGCCTCGGCGAAGAGCGGCTTGAGGTCCATCAGGTGATGGATGACATGCGTTCGGCGCAGATCGACTTCCTGACCATGGGCCAGTACCTCCAGCCGACGCCGAAGCATGCCAAGGTGATCGATTTCGTGACCCCCAAGGCGTTCGAGGCCTATGGTTCGATTGCGCGCGCCAAGGGCTTCCTGCAGGTCGCGGCGAGCCCGCTGACCCGCTCGAGCTATCACGCTGGCGATGACTTCCGGCAGATGCGCGCCGCTCGCGATGCCCAGCTGGCGAAGGCTGCGGCCAAGGTCGGCTCGCAGGCCTGACTTGCCCCGCATAACCGAAACCCGCACCCTGCAATGGTCGGCCGAACAGATGTTCGACCTGGTAGCGGACGTGCGCCGTTATGCGGAGTTCCTGCCCTGGGTGGTCGCGACCCGGATCAAGTCAGACAGCGAGAGCGAGATGATCGCCGATATGTTGGTGGGGTTCAGTGCCTTGCGCGAGAAGTTCACCTCGCGAGTTCACAAGGAGCGACCGCACTCGATCAAGGTCGAGTACATCGATGGCCCGCTCAAGCGGCTCGAGAATGACTGGACCTTCCGCGATGGTCCAGACGGCGGTTGCGTGATCGACTTCTGCGTCGATTTCACTTTCCGCAGCGCGATCTTCGAGAAGCTCGCCGGGCAGTATCTCGACGCGGCGTTCCGCAAGATGGTCGCCGCGTTCGAGAAGCGCGCCGAAGCGCTTTACGGCAGCAAGAGTTCCAGCGCGGTCAGCGTCGCCTGAAAGCGCACTTCGGCGCGGGTACTGGCGCTGTCGAACAGCTTGAGTTCGGCGTTGGTCGCTTCCGGGTCTTCGCCACGCTTGGCGCATGCAAAGACGACAGTGCCAACCGGCTTCTGCTCGGAGCCGCCGTCCGGTCCGGCAACGCCGGTGATGGCGACAGCAACGTCCGCGCCTGACTTTTTCAACGCGCCCTGCGCCATCGACCAGGCCACAGCTATCGAAACTGCGCCGAAGGTATCGATCAGGTCTTCGGAAACACCGAGGAGCTGGTTCTTGGCTTCGTTCGAATAGGTTACGAAACCACGGTCCAGCACAGCGGAGCTGCCGGCAACTTCTGTCAGTGCAGCAGCGACGAGGCCGCCGGTGCAGCTTTCGGCCACAGCCACCTTGCGGCCGAGCGCGGCATTCTCGGCAATGACGCGGCGCGCGAGGTCGCCGATCTCGGCGGGAAGCAGGCTATTCATGGGCATCGTTCAGGCTGCGGGCTTGCAGATCGGGAAGGACGAGGTTTTCCCGGGTTTTGGCTTGTCGGCCAGGACGAGGATGAAGGTTACCAGCTCGGCCGTGTTTTCCGGCGGCAAGGGCGAGAGCAGGCGCACGCCGCGTTCGATCGCCGTGCACTGGTCTGGCTTGATCTCGCCGCTGACCATTTCGCTGACCATGGCTTCGACGAAGGGCTGCACGGCATTGTCGGGCAGGTTCTTCATCATGTCCGCCATCTTGGCGTCCTTTGAGCTACCAAGCTTGAGGAACGCGGACTTGGCGAGCGGCCAGTTCTGGTCCTTGCGCGCGGCATATCGGCCCAGGAACTCGCTGCCGCGCGTGGCGAAATAGCCGTTGGAGGAAAGGTGCGGCTTGCAGCCCTTCATCGTGCCGTCGATCACCGATGGCAGGGCATAGCCGACCAGCGCGGTGACTTCGTCCTCGTTGAGGCAGGGGGCGGCGGCGGTTGCCGCCTGCGCCATCTGGGCCTGCATGAGCGCTGCACCGGCAAGGGCGCCGAAAAGGATACGGGAAGAGACCATAACGTCTTTGCTCCTGCGGATCAGCGGGGGACGACCGTCGCCACTGCCTGCGCCGCGATACCTTCGCCCCGACCGGTCAGGCCGAGGCGTTCCGTTGTCGTCGCCTTGACCGAGACGGCATTTGAGTCAATCCCGAGAATCCGGGCAAGCGCTTCTCGCATGGTGCTTTTATGCGGACCGATCTTCGGCGCTTCGCAGATTATCGTGACATCCACGTTGCCGATTTCGTACCCCGCCTCTCGCACAAGGTGCGCGGCGTGGGCGAGGAAGCGGTCGGACGAGGCGCCCTTCCACTGCGGATCGGATGGCGGGAAGTGATCGCCGATGTCGCCCATGGCGATCGCGCCGAGCAGCGCGTCGACCAGCGCGTGGATCGCAACGTCGGCATCGGAGTGGCCCGAGAGGCCCTTGCTGTGCGCGATCTTCACGCCGCACAGCCAGAGTTCTTCGCCCTCGACGAGGCGGTGTACGTCAAATCCCATGCCGGTGCGGGGAATGCGGGTCATGTCCTGTTCCTCGAGATCTGCGGCGAAGGTGATCTTGCGCAGGGCTTCATCGCCGTCGGCAAGCAGAACCGTAATGCCGGCAGCAACGGCGACCTGGGCGTCGTCCCCTGCATCGGGCTTGCCGGTCCACGCCCGGTGTGCGGCGAGGATGGCGGCATAATCGAAAGCCTGCGGTGTCTGGACGCGGAACAGCTCTTCGCGGACGACCTTTTCGGCCATCGCATGGTCGGCACCGCGGATCATGCTGTCGACCACCGGGAGGACCGGGATTGCTGCGAGGCCACGGTCTAGTGCGTCGAGCAGGCCCGCGATCACGGTCTGTGGAAGCACCGGGCGCGCGGCATCGTGGATCAGCACACGGGTGGGGGCGTCGGCTTCCAATGCTTCGAGGGCAAGGCGCACGGAATCCTGCCGGGTGGTGCCACCGTGGGTGGCCTTTATGCCGGCCAGACCGTCCAGGGCCTGCGCCGCCTCTGCCTCGAAGCCCTGAGGGATGGCGACGACGATCGGCGCAATCCCGGCTTGGACGAGCGCCTCGACTGAATGGCGCACGAGCGGCTTGCCGCGCCACGTGACGAACTGCTTGGGAATTGTGCCGCCGGTACGCGAACCCTTGCCTGCCGCCACGACGATAGCGGCAACCGGTCCGGTGCGGGAGGGAAGGGGATCGCTCATTCGCCGCGCCTCTACCAGCGCTTTGGGGCAGGGGGCAACAGGCGAGACGCATCCTGCTTGCCGTTTCACCCGTAATCGACTAAGCGCTGCCTGTTTTTTAGGCAGATTGTCCCGACATGTCCGCAGTACCCGTTCCGCCCGTGCTCAAGCCCATCCAGGTCGGCCCCGTCACGGTCGATTGCCCGGTCGTGCTTGCGCCGATGACCGGAGTTTCGGACCTGCCGTTCCGCACGATCGTGCGTCGCTTCGGCTCGGGCCTCAACGTGACCGAGATGATCGCCAGTCCGGCTGCGATCCGCGAGACGCGCCAGTCGATCCAGAAGGCGGCGTGGCACCCGATGGAAGAGCCGGTGTCGATGCAGCTGGTGGGCTGTGATCCCGAACAGATGGCCGAGGCGGCGAAGCTGGTCGAGCAGCAGGGCGCGGCGATCATCGACATCAACATGGGCTGCCCGGTGCGCAAGGTGGTGAACGGCGATGCCGGCTCCGCCCTCATGCGCGACATTCCGCTCGCCACCCGGCTGATCGAGGCCACGGTCAAAGCGGTGAAAGTGCCGGTTACCGTGAAGATGCGCATGGGCTGGTGCCATGACAGCCTGAACGCGCCTGAGCTTGCGCGCATTGCCGAGGACATCGGCGCGAAGATGATCACGGTTCATGGTCGCACCCGCAACCAGATGTACAAAGGCAACGCGGACTGGGGCTTCGTGCGCAGCGTCAAGGACGCGGTGTCGATCCCGGTCATCGTCAACGGCGATATCTGCGGGATCGAGGACGTTGCGGCGGCTGTCGAACAGAGCGGCGCTGACGGCGTGATGATCGGGCGCGGATCGTATGGTCGGCCTTGGCTGCTGGGGCAGGTCATGCACTGGCTGGAAACGGGCGAACGGCTCGCCGATCCGACGCTGCCGGAACAGTACGCGCTGATCGTAGAGCACTATGAGGCGATGCAGGAGCACTACGGGACCGTCACCGGCGTCAACATGGCGCGCAAGCATATCGGTTGGTATACCAAGGGCCTCCACGGCTCGGCGGACTTCCGCAACAAGGTGAACTTCATCGACGATCCGAAGGCCGTGCTGGCCAGCCTGGCCGACTTCTACAAGCGCGCAATCGAGCACAGCCTCTCGACGCAAGCGGGGCAGCGCGCGGCGGCATGAGTTTGCTGCCCGACTGGCGCAGGACTGAGCCCGGGCAGAAGCCCGACCCCAAGCGCGTCGTCGCCAGCCTGCCACTCGCACTGTTGCAGTTGGACCCCGATCTTGTCGTTGCTTCGGTCAACCCGGCGGCGGAGCAACTGATGGGGCAAAGCTATCGGCGACTTGTCGGACGGTCGGTGGCAGAACTGTTCGAATTCGAGGAGCCGCTGATCCTTGGCCGCCTCGCCGATGGTGAAGCGAACCTGTTCGCGCGGGGCGTGGGCGTGCGGATCATGGGACAGCCGGTGCGCACTTTCGACGTGATGACCAGCCCGGTAACCCATTGTCCAGGCTGGCAATTGCTGATGCTGCACGAGGGCGTGGGCGTCGAGGCGCTGACCGGCGACGGGCGAGGGGCTGGCGGAGGCGAGGGCGTGGCTCTGCGCGCGCCTGAAGTTCTGGCGCACGAGATCAAGAACCCGCTGGCAGGCATACGCGGCGCGGCCCAACTGCTTGACCGCAAGCTGAGCGAGCGGGACCGGGCGATGACCGGGCTGATCACTGCCGAGGTCGACCGTATCGCCAAGCTGATCGACCAGATGCAGTCGCTCTCTCGCAGGAGTGCCGAGCCGGCGCAGGAGTGCAACCTGCACGAGGCGGTGCGGCGCGCGCAAGCGGTGCTGGTGGCCGGGCATCCCTCGAAGGTGGTGATCGAGGAGGAGTTCGATCCGTCGCTGCCGCCGGTCACCGCCAATGCGGATTCGCTGGTGCAGGTATTGCTCAACCTGCTGAGCAACGCGCGCGAGGCGTGCCAACACCAGTTGCAGCCGCGCATCTCGGTGCGCACGCGCTTTGCCAGCGGTATCCAGCTGCATGTCGGTCCGGGCGGCAAGCCGCTGCGCCTGCCGATCGAACTGCGCGTGTCGGACAACGGTCCGGGCATCGATCCCAAGCTGCGTGATCACATCTTCGAACCGTTCGTCACCGGCAAGAAGAGCGGACAGGGGCTCGGCCTTGCGCTGGTCCAGAAGCTGGTGCGCGAGATGAACGGCCGCATCACGCATGATCGGGACGAGGCCAATGGCCTTACCCACTTTCGCATTCACCTCCCCGTTGCCGGATCGGTTCCCTGATGGCCAAGCGCGTTCTTCTGGTCGAGGACGATGCCTCGATCGCCCTCGTAATCACCGCAGCGCTCGAGGCCGAAGGCTTCGACGTCGATCATTGCGATTCGGTTGCCGGTCGCGACCGGCATCTCGCCGGAGCCGACTACCGTCTGCTCCTGACCGACGTGATGCTGACCGATGGCGACGGGATCGAGACGCTGGGTTCGGTTCGCGATGCGCACCCGACAATGCCGATCATCATCCTGTCGGCCCAGAACACGCTCGATACCGCCGTCCGCGCGAGCGAGACCGGAGCGTTCGAGTACTTCCCCAAGCCGTTCGATCTGGAAGAACTCGTCCGCACTGTAACCCAGGCGATCGGCAAGGCCGAGGCGGCGGAGATCGACGTGCCGCAGGACGTCACGCAAGGACTGCCGCTGGTGGGCCGCAGTGCCGCGATGCAGGCGGTCTACCGCATGATCACGCGTGTGCTGCGCAATGACCTGACTGTGTTGATCCTCGGCGAATCCGGCACGGGCAAGGAACTGGTCGCCGAGGCAATCCACCAGCTTGGCAACCGCCGCGCCGGTCCCTTCGTGGCGGTCAACACAGCCGCCATTCCCGCCGAGCTGATCGAGAGCGAACTGTTCGGACACGAGAAGGGGGCGTTCACGGGTGCCGTCGCGCGGTCGATCGGCAAGTTTGAACAGGCGAGCGGTGGCACGCTGTTCCTCGACGAAATTGGTGACATGCCGATGCAGGCCCAGACGCGCCTGCTGCGCGCGCTGCAATCGGGCCGCATCCGGCGCGTGGGTGGGCGCGATGAGATCACACTCGACTGCCGTATCGTTGCCGCGACCAATCGCGATCTGTTGCCGATGATCGCTGCCGGCACCTTCCGCGAGGATCTCTATTACCGGCTTGCGGTCGTGCCGATCGAACTGCCGCCCTTGCGCGAGCGCGCCGACGATATCGAGGCGCTCGCCCGCCACTTCCTCGCGAATGCTGCGGCCGAGGGCCTGCCGAGACGGCAACTGACCCAGGCCGGTGCCGAACTGCTTTCCCGCCAGCCTTGGCGCGGGAATGTACGCGAACTGCGCAACTTCATCTATCGACTGGCCCTTCTGGCGCGTGACGAGGTGATCGACGTCAGTGCGATTGAGCCGCTGCTGGTGCACACCGAAGGCGGCCACGCTGTGGCACAGACCAGCCAGTCGTTGCCAGTCGCCGGTGATCTGGCGGCTGCCGTCGAACATTGGCTGTCTTGCAACAGTCTGCCGCATGGCGAACTCTATGACTCCGCATTGGCCGCATTCGAGCGCCCGCTTTTCATTTCCGTGCTGGGACAGACGGGCGGCAACCAGCTCCGGGCGGCGCAAATACTCGGGATAAATCGCAACACCTTGCGCAAGCGGCTTTCCGATCTTGGCATCAACGCGGAAGATTACGTGGCCAAGGACTGAGGCGCCAGTTCGTCCGGCCCCGGCGTCAAGTCGTTGGTCGGTTTCCTCTTGCATTTCTGCAACAGTGGTGTTGTGACCATGCAACGATGATGCATGAGCATAGAGTCACGGTAAGACGGATGCCGCGGTGGTTCAGGCGGGTGCTGGTCAGCCTGCGCCGAGCCAACGTTTTCTTCCTGCTCGAAGCTGCCGCGTCAACCACGCTTGCGCTGATGCTTGCCGTCAGCTGGCTCACGGTGACGGGATCGAGCGGCGAGGGCCAGATCCTGCCTTCGCGGCTGACGTCCAGCTTGCTGATCGGTACGCTGGTCCCTGCCATGGCCTTGCAGATCCTGTGGGGCAGGCGACTGGCTATCCGGCGTGCGGCCAAGAGCGTTCTTGGATCAAGCGGTCGGCTGCATGTGCGGCTCGTCTGGTTGTTCTCGCTGATTGCCGCGATACCGACGCTGCTGGTCGTGATCTTTGCATCGTTTCTGTTCCAGTCGGGCGTGGAGTTCTGGTTCTCGGACAACTCGCGAGGAATGCTCGAGAACGCCAACAAGTTGGCCCGGGGATACTACGAGGACAAGCTGCGCGACGTCGGCAACGAAACGGTCACCATGGCCGGTGACATCCGCGACTACCTTGATCAGGCGCCGATCACTTCGACCGAGTTTGCCGAGGGCTATTCGTTCCAGGTCCTCAGCCGCCAGCTCAACGAATCGGCGATTCTCGAACGTTCGCCCGATGGATCGCTGCGCACTGCGGCAATCGTCGATCCGGAAAAGACCGATCGCCAGCAACGCGTCACGCAGGCCGACCTGAAACGCCTCGATGCGGGTGAGGCAGTGGTGGTGCGCGCGTCGGCCGAGCGTATCGAGGCCGTTACGCCGATCGACAAGACGCGCGGCATCTATCTGTTCGCGGCACGGACTTCGAATGCCCTTGCGCTTCAGCAATGGGAGCGGGCGCAAACCGTGCTCAAATCCTACGATATGCTGACGACAAGGGCCCGCGCCCTGCAGTTGCGCTTCAATCTTGCCCTGTTTGGCGTCAGCCTTGCTCTGGTCGGCGTAGCGGTCTGGGCGGCCTTGCGTTTTGCGGATCGCCAGGTTGCGCCTCTGGCAGAACTTGTTTCTGCCGCACGAACAATTGGCAGCGGCAATTTCTCGATGCGCGTTGCGCAGAACAGCGGCACGGACGAGGTCGGGCTTCTCGCGCGGGCCTTCAACCGCATGACCCAGCAGCTCGAAGGGCAGACGCAGGCTCTGGTTTCTGCAAACGCTCAGCTTGAGGTGCGCCGCGCCTTCATTGAGGCCGTGCTCGAATCCATCACCGCCGGGATCATCTCGATCGGTCGCGACGGCGCCGTCCAGCTGATCAACTCCTCGGCGCAGCGAGTCCTCCTGTCCGATGGTGCGCCGAGCCCGATCGGCCGCTCGCTCGACGAGGTCTCGCCCCTGTTCGCGCAACTTGTGGCATCCGGCCAGCCGAACAACGTGATCCAGTACCCCGTGGGCGGCGATCTGCGCACACTCGCCGTCCGTGTGGCCGAAGACAACAACGGCCATGTCATCACCTTCGAGGACATTACCCGCCAGTTGCTGGACCAGCGCCGCGCAGCATGGTCAGACGTTGCCCGGCGCATTGCCCACGAGATCAAGAACCCGCTGACTCCGATCCAGCTGGCGACCGAGCGTCTGCGCCGTCGCTATGGCCGCCAGATCGAGAATGACCCCGAACTGTTCGAGGAACTGACCAGCACGATCATCCGGCAGGTCGGCGATCTCCGGAAGATGGTCGACGAGTTCTCCTCGTTCGCCCGTTTGCCAAAGCCGGTATTCCGTGCCGAAGACGCGAGCGATCTGGTGCGGCAATCGCTGTTCCTCCAGGAAGTCGCTCATACCTCGATCGATTTCAGCTTCGCTTGCGATGCTGCGGCGATGCCGCTGCAGTGCGACCGCCATCAGTTTGGTCAGGTGATGACCAACGTGCTGAAGAACGCGGTGGAGGCGATCGAGACGCGCGCCAAGGCGGAGGATGTCGACTACCGCGGGCGCGTAGCAGTGACTCTGGCGGGGGATCATGAAACGGTCACTGTCAGCGTCACCGACAACGGTATCGGCCTGCCCGCAGAGCGCGAGCGCATCCTCGAGCCCTACATGACGACGCGGGAGAAGGGCACCGGGCTCGGCCTCGCAATCGTTCACAAGATCGTCGAGGAGCATGGCGGCGAAATGGCCTTCACCCCCGAGCCCGGCGGCGGCACGCGCGTGACCATGCGCTTTGCTCGCGACCCTCTTTCCACATCCACTGCAATGGCCGAACAGGACTGACAGGACCCACCAATGGCACTCGATATCCTCATCGTTGACGACGAACGCGACATCCGCGAACTGGTCGCAGGCGTTCTCTCCGACGAAGGCTACGGCTGTCGGTTGGCAGCGGACAGCACTTCGGCACTGGCCGCGATCGACGAACGCCGCCCCAGCCTAGTGCTGCTCGACGTCTGGCTCCACGGCAGCCCGATGGACGGTCTGGAAGTGCTCGACGAGATCAAGAAGCGGGAGCCAGAGCTGCCGGTAATCATCTTCTCCGGTCACGGCAACATCGACACTGCCGTTTCGGCGATCAGCCGCGGGGCAATGGACTTCCTGGAAAAGCCGTTCGAGGCCGAGCGACTTCTGCTGCTGGTCGAGCGCGCGACCGAGACCGAGCGCCTGCGCCGCGAGAACGCCCAGCTGCGACAGGGCTTTTCGATGGCCGAGGAGTTCACCGGCAACAGTTCGGCGATCAACCAGGTGCGCGCCACGCTCAAGCGTGTCGCCAATACAGGCAGCCGCCTGCTCATCACCGGGCCTGCGGGATCGGGCAAGGAAGTGGCGGCGCGCCTGCTTCATTCATGGAGCCCGCGCGCTCAGAGCCCGTTCATCACGGTCAATTCCGCACGCATCACGCCCGAACGTTTCGAGCAGGAGCTGTTCGGCGAGGAAGTCGACGGCAAGCTGGTTCGGGCGGGTTTGCTCGAAATGGCCGATGGCGGCACGCTGTTTCTCGACGAAGTGTCTGACATGCCGGCATCAAGCCAGGCACGCATCCTGCGGGTACTGACCGAACAGTCCTTCGCCCGCGTGGGCGGTCATCGTCAGTTGCGCGTTGACGTTCGCGTCGTGTCCTCGTCGTCGCGTCCGCTGGAGAAGGAAATTGCCGAGCGTCGGTTCCGCGAGGATCTCTACTATCGGCTCAACGTGGTGCCGGTCGCCATTCCCTCGCTGATCGATCGACGTGACGACATTCCGCCGCTGGTCGACCACTTCTTCGCCCGCTACGCCAGCGAACAGGGCGTCGCCCCGCCGGCGATCTCGCCCGAGGCCATGGCCGCGCTGCAGAGCTATGACTGGCCCGGCAACGTCCGCCAGCTTCGCAACGTGGTAGAGCGCACGGTCATTCTCGCCCCGCGTGACCGGTTGGCACGGATCGACGCGGATATGCTTCCTTCCGAGATCGTCAGTACGCCGATGGGTGGCGATTCGGGCGGATCAGCCCTGATGGGCGTTCCCTTGCGCGAGGCTCGTGAGAGCTTCGAACGCGAGTATCTGAAGGTGCAGATCCGTCGCTTTTCCGGCAATATTTCGAAGACCGCCAGCTTCATCGGGATGGAGCGCTCGGCGCTTCACCGCAAGCTCAAGTTGCTCGGAATGGCTGAGCGGCGCGAAGACGAGGATGAAGAATAAAGGGGCAGAACGGTTGAATCTGCGAATGTGAATACGCATTAATTCGGAACCCTGTGCAATTTCCCATGTTTACGGAAGGCGCGGGGGGACATAAACTCGTCAACGAACCCGGCCAGAGTGCGTGACGCACGAAGGCCAGATCGCGAAGGTCCCTTGCGGGACCGAGCCAATAGAAAACGGAGTCACGTGAAATGACCGGAAAGACCTTGTCTGCCCGCCCTCGGCCCAAGCCCGAACCCGCTCCTGTCGCGGATGTTCCGGCGCCCGTAACCGGCCCGAGCGGAGGTAAGGGGCAGAACCTTCAGGACCTTTTCCTCAACCACCTGCGCAAGAACAAGATCCCCGTCACGATGTTCCTCGTGAAGGGCGTGAAGCTGCAGGGCATCGTCACGTGGTTCGACAACTTCTCGATCCTGCTGCGCCGCGATGGCCAGTCGCAGCTGGTCTACAAGCACGCGATCTCGACGATCATGCCCGGCCAGCAGCTTTCGGTTGCGCACTTCCAGACGGGTGGCGAGGAAAACGGCAAGAAGGCCCGTTTGCTGCAGGAAGTGTTCCTTTCCAGCGTGCGCGATTCCGGCGTGCAGGTGACGATGTTCCTCGTGAACGGCGTCATGCTGCAGGGCAAGGTCGCGTCCTATGATCTCTTCTGCATGCTGCTCGAACGCGAAGGCTATGTCCAGCTCGCCTACAAGCATGCCGTTTCGACAATTCAGCCTGCCGGTCATGTTGATCTCACCGGCGACTGGGATGGTGAGGATTCCTGAGTACTTTTGAATTTGGCAACAACACCGGCGAAGTAGCAGGTGAAGTCACCCGTGGCGCGCGCGCCGTCGTCGTCCTCCCCGATATCAAGCAGCGGGGAGGGGGACTTGGCATGGACGCGGAAAGCCGTCTCGAAGAAGGGCAGGGCCTGGCCCGCGCCATCGGCATCGAAGTGGTCGACGCCTTCATCCTGCCGATCCGGGCCGTTCGTCCTGCGACGCTGTTTGGCGAGGGGCAGGTCGGGCGGATCGGCGTCGCCTGCAACATGGCCGATGCGGAACTGGTCATTGTCGATGGTTCGCTGTCGGCAATCCAGCAGCGCAATCTCGAGGACAAGCTCAAGCGCAAGGTCATCGACCGTACCGGGCTGATCCTCGAGATCTTCGGCGAACGCGCGGCTACGGCGGAAGGCCGTTTGCAGGTGGAACTCGCGCACCTCGATTACCAGGCTGGCCGGCTCGTCCGATCATGGACCCACCTTGAGCGTCAGCGCGGTGGCTTCGGCTTCCTTGGCGGTCCCGGTGAAACCCAGATCGAGGCCGACAGGCGGCAGATCCGTGGCCGCATGGCAAGGCTGCGGAAGGAACTGGAGCAGGTTCGCCGTACGCGTGGGCTACACCGCGAGCGGCGTCAGCGCGCGCCGTGGCCAGTGATTGCGCTGGTGGGCTATACCAACGCCGGCAAATCGACGCTGTTCAACCGGCTGACCGGTGCCGACGTGATGGCCGAAGACCTGCTCTTCGCCACGCTCGATCCGACAATGCGCTCGATCCGCTTGCCGGGCGTGGAAAAGGCGATCCTTTCGGACACCGTGGGGTTCATCTCCGACCTGCCGACGCAACTCGTCGCGGCCTTTCGCGCAACCCTCGAAGAGGTGACGGCCGCGGATGTGATCGTGCATGTGCGCGACGTATCCAATCCGGCAACGGCGGATCAAAAGGCAGAAGTCGAGCAGATCCTCGCGGACCTTGATGTGATCGGGGAAGGGGGCTCGAAGATCCCCATCGTCGAGGCATGGAACAAATGGGACCTGCTCACCGCTGAACAGCAAGCGATGCGGCAGGATCTGATCTCGGCGCGGATTGCCGAGGTTCCGATAGTGCCGATTTCTGCGTTGACCGGTGCGGGCGTTGAAGCGCTGCTTGAGCAACTCGGCCAGATGCTCACGGGCGGAGCGCAGACGCTGGAGTTCACCATTCCGCTCTCGGATGGACAGCGTCTGGCTTGGCTCCATGCCCATGGTGATATTCAGGAGGAAGCCGAGGCCGAGACTGCCGAGGGCGATCCCGCGCTGCGCATCAAGGTGCGGCTCACCCAGCGCGAGCTAGGCCGTTTCACCTCGCTCTGAGGCTTTGACGGCCTGCCAGAGGTCTTCCTGCTGGTCGAGGGTCAGTTGCGCAAAGCGACCCTTGGCCAGGTGCTCCATGCCGCGAAAACGCCGCTCGAACTTGGCATTGGCCTGACGCAGCGCTTCTTCCGGTGCGACGCCATGCTTGCGTACGAGGTTCACTGCGGCGAAAAGCAGGTCACCCGCTTCGGCAACGCGTTCTTCGTCTGAAGATGCTTCTGCAAGCTCCTGTATCTCTTCATAAACCTTCGCCGAACCGCCGGACGGATCGGGCCAGTCGAAGCCTTGCCTGACAGCGCGTTTCTGCAGCTTTTCCGCCCGCATTAGCGCCGGTAGCGCCAGTGCAACGCCGTCCATTGCACTGGTCGCGCCTTTGGAGGAGCGCTCGGCGGCCTTGGCGGTCTCCCAGCGATCCTCACGCGATTGGCCTTCGTCGGCCTCATCGCCGAAGACATGCGGGTGGCGTGCTTCCATCTTCGACGAGATGGCGGCGGCAACGTCGTCGAACGAGAACAGGCCGAGCTCCTCGGCCATGCGAGCGTGGAACACCACCTGGAGCAGAAGATCGCCGAGTTCTTCCTTCAGCGCTGCCATGTCATTTCGTGCGATGGCGTCGTCGACTTCGTAGGCTTCCTCAATCGTGTACGGAGCGATCGTCGCAAAGGTCTGCGCGCAATCCCATTCGCAACCGCGCTCCGGATCACGCAGGCGTGCCATGATGGCGAGAAGCCGTGACAGGTTGGGCGTCGTGGCAGTGCTCATGATCGTATCCCAATGTTTCGATAATAAGTATTATGTAAATTAAAGGTCGGATGTTCGTAAGGCTTCACCACCCCAGTACCGAGAAAACCAGTGCCAGCGCGATGATCAGAAAACCCCACAAGGCCGCCATCCGCAGTCCATCGGACAGCCCGATCTCGCGCCCCTTGAGGCTGGCGACGACGAGTATCAGCGACATGCCAATGCCAATGATCCGCGTCAGGTCGTAACTGTCCAACGGCGCGCTCCCTAGACGACGAGTTCGAGACCATCATAAGCCGGTTCGACATGATCCGGCGTTTCGCCGCACAGTGTTCGGTAATCCATGGACTTGTCGAGATGCGTCAGGATGCCACGGCGGGCACGTGTCGCCTCGATCAATTCCAGCGCCATGCCGAGATGCGAATGTGTCGGATGTGGCTGCCGCCGCAGGCAATCGACGACCAGCACATCAACCTTGTAGAACAGGTCGATCATCTCGCTGGTAATCTCGCTGAAGTCTGTGGCGTAACCGATTGTTTTTCCGCCTTGATCAAACCGGTACGCGGTTGACTGAGCAGGCCCGTGCGGCATCTGGCAATGTGCAATGCCGATACCGTTCAACATGCGCACACGATCGAGATTATCGAGCTCGACGATCGTGTGATAGCCGTGCTGTCCGGCGAAAACATAGCCGAAGCGCTGGCGCAGGCGGCGGACCGTTTCGCTCGCGGCGAAGCCTGGAATGGGGCCGGCACGGCCATAGCGCAGCGGCCGCAGATCGTCGATGCCGTGGCAGTGATCGGCATGGTCGTGCGTCCACAGCACCCCGTCGATGCGATCGATGCCGCAGGAGAGGAACTGGTGCCGCAGATCGGTCGGCGTGTCGACGAGCAGGTGGCTGCCATCATCGCCCTCGACCATGATCGCAACGCGCGTGCGCCGGTTCCGAGGCTCTGTCGGATCGCAATCGCCCCAGTCGTTGCCGATGCGTGGCACGCCCGTCGACGTGCCAGAACCGAGGATCGTCAGCTTCACAGGCTGGCCTTGTTGAAAAGCCTGAAGAAATTGGCGCCGGTGCGATCGGCGAGTGCCTCCGTGGACGTCCCGCGAAGCGCCGCCACGAAAGCGCAAGTGTCGGCCACGAAGGCTGGTTCGCATGTCTTGCCCCGGTGTGGCACCGGCGCGAGGAAGGGCGCATCTGTTTCAACCAGAATACGATCCTCAGGCAGTTCAGCCGCAACCGCTTGCAAGTCCTTGGCATTCTTGAATGTCACGATACCGGAAAGCGATATCGACAGCCCCAGTTCCAGCATTTTGGCAGCGAATGGCGCAGAGGCGGTGAAGCAGTGGATCAGCGCGGGGAAGGCCCCCTTCCCCATTTCTTCCTCGATAATCCGGGTCGTATCATCTTCCGCATCGCGGGTGTGGACGATCAGTGGCAAACCGGTTTCGCGCGCGACACGGATGTGAACCCGGAACAGGTCCTGCTGCACCTGCCGGTCCGAGTGGTCGTAATAGTAATCGAGCCCGGTCTCGCCGATGCCGATCACGCGGGGGTGCGCAGCAGCTTCGAGCAATGCGGCTTCGCCAAGATCGGCATGACCATCGGCTTCGTGGGGATGGATGCCCATGCTGGCCCAGACATCGCATTCCCGCTCAGCGGTGGCGACTATATCAGCCCACTCGCGCTGCCGAGTCGAGATGTTTAGAAAGCCACGCACGCCGCTTTCGCGCGCCCGCCCGAGTACCTCGGCCTGATCCTCGACCAGACCCTTGTAGTTGAGATGGCAATGCGAATCGATCAGCATCATGCTGAGGCTGGCTCCTCGGGCAGTTCAAGCCGCGGGAACGCCGGTACCGGCTGCCCAAGCTTTTCGCCCGTCGCCACCCGCGCCAGATACCAGTCGGCGTCCGTGAGTGCGGCAAATCCGCGTCCATCGGATGGTACGCCAAGCTGATCGAGGACCTTGGCAGCGGCGGCAGGAACAACCGGGGCAATCGCAATGGTGAGATCCCGAATGGCCATGAACAGGGTCAGCAGCACTGCCTTCATGCGTTCCGGATCGGTCTTGCGCAGGGCCCAAGGTGCCTGTTCGTCGACGTAAGCATTGCAGGCGAACACGGCACGCATCCATGCATCGATGCCAGCCGAGAAGTTCAGGGCCTCGAACTCGCGGGGCAGTTCGTCGCGGCAGGCGGTGAATACGGTGGCAAGCAGAGCGTCGTCCGCGTCGGCGCTCGCAAACTTCTCAAGAGTGCCATCCATGTTCTTGAAAATCATGGAAAGTGTGCGCTGGACGAGATTGCCGTAGCTGTTCGCCAGTTCGGCGTTGCAGCGCGTGACGATCGCTTCCGGCGAGTAGGATCCGTCCTGCCCGAACGCGACTTCGCGCATCAGGAAATAGCGCAGGGGATCGACGCCGAAACGTTCGGCCAATTCGAGCGGATCGGTGACGTTGCCGAGGGACTTCGATTCCTTCTGGCCGCGATTGAGCAGGAAGCCATGGCCAAACACCTGCTTGGGCAGCGCGATGTTTGCGCTCATCAGGAAGGCCGGCCAATAGACCGTGTGGAAGCGGACGATATCCTTGCCAATCAGGTGCAGGTTCGCTGGCCAATACTTTGCAAAGTTGCCGGTTTCCTCGGGGAAGCCGAGACCGGTGATATAGTTCGTGAGCGCATCGACCCAGACGTACATGACATGGCCATCGCTGCCCGGCACCTTCACGCCCCAGTCAAAGCTGGTGCGCGAGACCGAAAGATCGCGCAGGCCGCCTTCGACAAAGCGCATCACTTCGTTGCGCCGGCTGTCGGGCTGGATGAACTCCGGGTTCTCGTTGTAGAGCTTCAGCAGCGGCTCGGCGTACCTCGAGAGGCGGAAGAACCAGCTTTCCTCGACCGTCCATTCGACGGGCGTGCCCTGGGGCGAAAGCTTTTCGCCCCCTTCCCCGGCCACAAGCTCGCTCTCGTCATAGAACGCTTCGTCGCGGACCGAGTACCAGCCCTCGTAGCGATCGAGGTAGAGATCGCCGTTCGACTCCATGCGCCGCCACAATTCCTGCACCGACGCATGATGGCGATCCTCGGTGGTGCGGATGAAAACATCATACGAGACATTCAGTTCATCACACATCTTGATGAAATACGATGATATTTCGTCGGAAAGTTCGCGCGGGGTCACGCCCAGTTCGCGCGCCTTCTGCGCCATCTTCAGGCCATGCTCGTCAGTGCCGGTCTGGAAGCGGACATCGCGCCCCATGGCTCGCTGGAACCGCGCGATCACGTCGGCGGCAATCGCCTCGTAAGCGTGGCCGATGTGTGGCTTGCCGTTCGGGTAGGAAATGGCGGTGGTGATGTAGAAGGGTTCGCCCATCGGGCCGGTCGCTTTCTCAATAGGGTATGTGGCTCAAAGGAATCCGGAGCCTTATCGCGCCCCTTCCCTAGTCGGCGCAGCCGATGCCAGCAAGGAGCCGATTTCCATGGTCAGCATTGCCGGGTCGTAATTGTAGATCGGTGCTTCGCTGGCGAGCCTGACCAGACGAGCATGGGCTTCGACCAGTCGCACTTTGGCGGCATCATCGACCCGATCAAGCGCGCCGACCACGGTCATCCGGGCAGCTTCGATCGCCGCCGCGATCCTTTCGCGATCTGGCCTGGCCCCCAGCGCACCGGCAAGCGCGCCGCGCAGTGACAGGTCCGGGTCCCCCTGCTCGACAATTCGCGCAAACAGCGTCTGCGCCTTGCCAAGATCCTGTGCGGCGAAAGCCAGAGCCGCGCCGGGGGAACCACCTGCAACGGCCAGCGCCGCTTTTCGGGTCTCGCCATCGAGCTCCGGCGCAATATCGTCCAGCGCCCGGGCAACGTCACTGGCCGGAAGCGGATGGAACCTGACCACGGTGCAACGCGAACGGACCGTCGGGAGCAGGCGTCCCAGCGCATGGACGACCAGCAGGAAGAAGGTGCCGATCGGCGGCTCTTCCAGGCTCTTGAGCAAGGCGTTGACCGCACTTTTCTCGAGCAGGTCGGCCGAATCGATGATCACTGCGCGCCTGCGGCCCAATGTTGGCCGGGTGGTGAGGCGTCGCTGAAGGGCTCGCACCTGATCGACCGAGATGCTGCGCTTCAGCTGGTAGGGCTTGCCCTCGTCACGCTTCTTGGCCTCGTCCTCGTTGGCCGGGAGCGGGAACAGCGTGAGAATGTCCGGATGCGCCTCTACCGGGGGCTGCGGCACGCCGGGTTCTGCCACCAGCTCGGCGGCGGCAGTTCGGGCGAAGCTCGCTTTGCCCAACCCTTCGCGCCCGGCGAGGATCCAGCCGTGGTGCATCCGTTCGCCTGCCATGGCGGCGCGCCAGATGCGCCAGGCTTCGTCATGGCCAATCAGCGGCACGCTCATGCCAGAAGGCCTGCGAGGCTGGTCATGACGCGAGCATGGACCTCGTCGGGCGATCCTTCGGCATCGATCACGGCAAAGCGGTCAGGATTCTGAGTGGCAAAGCTGCGGAAAGCCTCAGCGACCCGGGAATGATACGCCGCGCCGCGGCTTTCGATACGGTCGCCGGTGCCGCCATCGCGCAAGGCGAGGCGCTGGGCCGAGACTTCCGGGCGAACTGTGAGCAGGATCGTCAGGTCGGGCAGAAGGCCCTCGCTGCCGATGCGATGCAGGTCGAGCACCTCGGCGTCGGAAAGACCGCCGCCACCGCCCTGATAGGCACGGCTGCTGTCGACGAAGCGGTCGCACACCACCCACGCCCCGCGCACAAGGGCCGGTCGGATCAGCTTTTCGACATGATCGGCACGCGCGGCGGCAAACAGCAGGGCCTCCGCACGGGCGCCCCACCCCTCGCCCTCGGTGCTTAGCAGCATCGCGCGGATGGCCTCGGCGCCGAGCGTTCCCCCCGGTTCACGCGTAGTCACGACGTCCAGCCCCCGCGTTCGCAGGGCTTCTGCAAGCATCCGCCCCTGCGTCGACTTGCCGACGCCTTCGCCGCCTTCCAGCGCGATGAAGCGGCCTTGCGTCACAGGCCGACCAGACCCAGCGCGCCATTGCGTAGCCGGGCGAACATGCCGCCGCGCGGCACGTCTTCACCCGCTGCCAGCGGCAGGACATGAACCGGCTCGCCCGGCACGCGCACGAGCAGACTGGCCACTTTCTCACCCTTGCGGATCGGTGCCTTCAGCGGTCCCTTGTAGCGCACCGAAAGCGTGTACTTGCTTGCAGCGCCCTTGGGGAGCGTCACGCTGAGATCGTGCGGAGCCACCAGCGACACCTGGCGCACTTCGCCACCCTGCACTGTGGCTGTCCCCAGCGCAGCGCCCCGGCGGTAGATCGGCTTGGCATCCCAGGCCGCAAAGCCCCACTCGATGAACGCCCGCGACTGGTTGGTGCGGTCGATGGGCCGGTCGTAACCGCCCAGCACCATGACCAGTCGGCGACCATTGCGTTGCGCCGAACCGACGAAGCCGTAGCCCGCTTCGTTGGTGAAGCCGGTCTTCACACCGTCCGCGCCTTCGGTGTGGCCATAGAGCGGATTGTGGTTTGGCTGGGTAATGCCGTTCCACGTCATCTCGGCATGGCCATAGAAGCGGCGGTAGAGATCGGGAAAGCGCGTCATCAGCGCGCCGCTCAGCGTCGCCAGATCGGCGGCGGTGACGTAAGTCTGCCCTTCGTCCATCCAGCCGTTCGGCGTGTTGAAATGGCTGTCTCGCATGCCGAGTTCGTCAGCGGCCTGGTTCATCAGCGCGGTGAAGGCAGGGACCGATCCGGTCGCGCCCTCGGCCAGAACCACGCAGGCATCGTTGGCGGAGACGGTGACGATGCCTTCTATCAGTTCGGCCACGGTCGGCTGCGCTTCGGCGGGCAGGAACATCGTGCTGCCGACATTGCGCCATTTGCGGAAGGTTTCGGGCCGGATCGGAATGCGCTGGTCGAGCCGCAGCTTGCCCTTGGAAATCAGGTCGAAGGCGACATAGCTCGTCATGATCTTGGTGATCGAGGCCGGCACGAAGCGCCGGTGCGGATCGCGTGAAAACAGCACCCGACCAGAACCGACATCGAGCATCAGCGCAATCGGCGCGTCGATCCGCGGCATGGAGGCAAGCGGATCGGCAGCACCCGCCTCCGGCGCGGCGGCCTGAACCGGCAGCGCCGCCAGCGTGGCTGCCATCGCAATCGTCACGACCTTCAAACGCAAGTGCAATCCCCGGACATCGCCGGCCGCCTTCGCGCCTTACAAGGTCAAGGCGCGGTCACGACCCTTGCGTCGGCATAGCCGCCCGCGCGGACCTTCGCCAGCGCTGCATCGGCTTGTCCACGATCCTTGTGCGGCCCGACGCGAACGCGCCACAGCTTGCCTGCGGGGGTGACCGCACCACTGGTTGCCTTCGCAGCCGCCTCGGCCCGCGCGCGGGTGGAGTAAGCGCCCACCTGCACATAGAGGCCCTTTGACGGAGCGGCGGCAGGCTCGGCCTTCGGCGCCGCTGGCTTGGGCGCTGTCTTTACTACCGGCGGTTCCACTTTGACCGGCGGTGTCTTGGTGGCAGCCTTGGGCTCGGGCTTGGGCAAGATCGGCTCAGCCGCAGCAGGTGTCGGAGCCGCTACGGGCACAATTCCCAGTTTCCGCTTCAAGGCTGACAGCAAGCCCGGCGGGGTATCCATGCGTGCCGGTGCTGGCGATCCCGCCCGCAACAATGCCCGCTCGGCCTCGGGCGGGTTCACGCGGCGGACGCGCACCGGCAGGCGCGATCCCGGTGTACCACCAAGTTGCGCCCACGCTCCGGCGGAAAGGGACACCAGATCATCACCAGACATCGGTCCGCGCTGGGTCAGGCGAACGAGAACCGTCCGGCCGGTCTCCAGCGAGGTGACTTCCACATAGCTCGGCAGCGGCAAGGTGCGATGAGCGCCGGTCACGCCTGCCGCATCTGTCGTCCCGGCGTAGCCGACCGAATCATAGTTCAGCGTGTCTGCAGGGGTATAGGTCACTCCGTTGACCACGAAGGGGGCTCCGAGGACCATCGGATAGTCCCCGGCGGGACCGGTTCCGCCAGCATCAACGGCCGAGGAAACCCGGGCATTTGCACCGCTGCAGCCGGCCAGAAGGAGCGTGGCGACAAGCGCTATTCGGCTAACGGGATATCTCATCTGCAAGAAGTCCTACGGACAGGGCGTAAAAGTTCGAGCAGTTGTAATCGAGGATAACCCTATAATTTCCGGTTAGCAGATAGGCCGTCCGCCCTCGCCCGTCGGGTTCGAGCAGGCTGGCCATGACATTGTCTGCCGGCCAGCGCCCCGACTGCGGGACGATGCCGAGCGCGCGCCACTCGGCCATGGTCTTCCACCCGGTGTGCCGGTCGAACACGCGCGGGCAGCGTGGGCTCTTCAGCGTGGTGCCAAGGCTTCCCCGGTCCAGCCCTTCGGGCACAGACACGGCCACACCCCAAGGCTGGCCCGGCCGCCATCCGGCATCGCGGAAATAGTTGGCAATCGAGGAAAGCGTATCGACCCGGCTGCCCCAGATGTCGGCCAGGCCATCGCCATCGCCATCCTGCGCCACGCGCAAATAGACCGATGGCAGGAACTGCGGATTGCCGAACGCCCCCGCCCAGCTGCCGACGAGCTTCGAGCGCGGCACGCCCCGGTCCACCATCTTCATCGCCGCGACGAATTCGTCGGCAAACAGTTCGCGCCGCCTCCCCTCATAGGCCAGCGTCGCCAGCGCGCGCGGCAGGTCGAAACTGCCGGTATAGCCGCCGTAGTCGGTCTCGTGCCCCCAGATAGCCAGCATGATCGGCCCCGGCACTCCGTACCGCTGCTCGATCGCGCCGATCTGCCCTCCGACCGCCGCGTACTGCCTCCGCCCTCGCGCAATGCGTGCGGCGTCGACGTGCTGGCGGCGATAAGGCTCGAAAGCCGGGATGGAACCCGATGACGAACCCGGCTGTGCCCGATCCAGCTGGATCACACGCTGGTTGAGAGTGAGGCCAGAAGTCATTGCCGCGATTGTCGATTCGCTGACGCCTTCGGCACGGCCGCGCGCGGCAAGAAGCTGGAGATAGCCCTGAAAGCCTGCTTCCTCCTCTGCCGACTGCCCGGCGGCGGGCCCTGCCGCGAGCAGCGCCAGTGCCGCCACGCCAATCGCCCGAAGGACCTTTGCATTCTTCAGAAACATCATGAAACCGATGTTGCACGTAACCACCGCGATGGGAATCCCCTTTGCGACCGACACCAAACCCGCTAACGGCGAGCCGAGCCTGCACCGCGCTTCACGCGCAGCGGGCGCGGACAGGTGGCCGAGTGGTTTAAGGCAGCGGTCTTGAAAACCGCCGTGGGTGGAAGCTCACCGTGGGTTCGAATCCCACCCTGTCCGCCAAAACTCCCAACAACAAGAAATCGTCAGCGTCAAAAATTAGTGCAAACTGGATAGATCTCGGTAGATTGCACCGAGTTGGAAACTTCGCGGGTTTTTGAGCATGCAAAGACACATCCGTTTAGTCAGCGTTTTTACAGCGCTCGCACTAACCGGCTGCAACAGCGCAGTTGAGAAGGCTGTCCGAGATCAATTGATCGATGGCGAATCTGCAGTTTTTAAAGAGGTGTCCACTTGCCCGAATGACACATCCATTTCCCATGGGCAGGTCAATGCAAAAAATCGAATGGGAGCTTTTGTCGGCTTTGAACCATTTTTTTATGATGGATCGATTGTGTCTTTTGCAAGTAGTGCCACATTCACCGCGGCGATGAACCGCTGTTACGGCAATGTAGCAGAAGAGGCTGCGGTAACTGTGCAAGAGGTCGCCGCCAATGGCAAAAGCGACGAGCTTGGCGCCGAGAGTGCTTGGATAACGAGTGAAGACAAGAACCCTGTCGATGACACGAAAACGGTAAGGGCAACTTTGCTGTCAGCGGATGGAAAGTCATCGATGGGCGACAGTGTATCGCTCACGATCCGATGCGAATCGAACAAAACCGAGCTTTTTGTGAACTGGGCTGATTATCTTGGTGACGATTCGAACGATGTATACGAGGACTGGAAAAACGTCACAGTCCGTGTTGGCGATACGCCGGCCAAAGTGGAGCGCTGGGATATCTCTACCGACAGCAAAGCAACCTTTGCGCCAGGCTCAATCGTCAAACTTATCAAAGACATGGCAGCTTCCAAGCGCCTAGTACTTAAAACGGTGCCCTACAATGAAAATCCGGTCACCGCCGTGTTCGATTTGACGGGTATTGAGAAGGCGGTTCAGCCGATCGCCAAAGAGTGTGGATGGTCACTTTAGGGCGTTTTCCGGCTTAATATTCGCTGATACAAAAAGACGCGGGCAGGTTTTTCCTGACCGCGTCTTTTTAGATGGGCTGTTACCGATGGTGATCCTCAAATGTGGATCGCGCGTCCGTAAGCCGCCAGCACGCTTTCATGCATCGATTCGCTGATCGTCGGGTGCGGGAAGACGGTGTGCATCAGTTCGGCTTCGGTCGTTTCCAGCGTCTTGCCCACGACGTAGCCCTGGATCATCTCGGTCACTTCCGCCCCGATCATGTGTGCGCCCAGCAACTCGCCGGTCTTGGCGTCGAACACGGTCTTCACGAAGCCTTCGGGCTCGCCCAGTGCGATGGCCTTGCCGTTGCCGATGAACGGGAAGGTGCCGACCTTGAGTTCGTAGCCCGCTTCCTTGGCCTTTGCCTCGGTCAGGCCGACGCTGGCAATCTGCGGGTGGCAGTAGGTGCAGCCGGGGATGTTGGCGCGGTCCATCGGGTGCGGGTGGACGTCCTTGTTGCCGAGTTCGGCAGCGATGGCTTCGGCGGCGATCACGCCTTCATGGCTCGCCTTGTGCGCCAGCCACGGTCCTGGCGTCACGTCGCCGATCGCCCACAGGCCCTTGACGTTGGTGCGGCCATAGCCGTCAATGGCGATGATGCCGCGTTCGGCCTTCACGCCCAGCCCTTCAAGGCCGATGTTCTCGGTGTTCGGCACGATGCCGACGGCAACGATGACATGGCTGTAGTCAGCCTCGGCAACCTTGCCATCCTTGCCCTTGATCTTCGCCTTCACGCCCGACGCCGAAACGGCAAGGCTTTCGACGCCAGCGCCGGTCATGATCTTCATGCCCTGCTTGGTCAGCGCCTTTTCGAGGAAGGCCGAGACGTCGGCGTCTTCCACCGGAACGACACGGTCCATCATCTCGACGACCGTAACTTCGGCGCCCATGTCGTTGTAGAAGCTGGCGAATTCGATGCCGATTGCGCCCGAGCCTATGACCAGCAGCTTGGTCGGCATCTGCTTGGGTGTCATCGCGTGGCGATAGGTCCACACGCGCTCGCCATCGGCCTTGGCGAACGGCAGATCGCGCGCGCGGGCACCGGTTGCGACGATGACGTGCTTGGCCGAGATCGTCTCGGTGCCCTTGTCGCCGGTCACTTCAACCGAAGTTGCCGACATTAGCACGCCATTGCCCATGTGCACGGTGATCTTGTTCTTCTTCATCAGGTGCGTGACGCCCTGATTGAGCTGCTTGGCCACGCCGCGCGAACGCTTGACCACCGCATCGAGATCGGCGCGGATGTTGTCAGCGGCGAGGCCATAGGCAGCCGCGTGCTTCATGTGGTTCAGCACTTCGGCCGAGCGCAGCAGCGCCTTGGTCGGGATGCAGCCCCAGTTGAGGCAGATGCCGCCAAGGTTTTCGCGCTCGACAATCGCGGTCTTCAGGCCAAGCTGCGCGCAGCGGATCGCCGCGACATAGCCGCCGGGGCCCGATCCGAGGACGATGACGTCGTATTGGTCAGCCACGCAAATGCTCCTGTCAGTCTGTCTGCGGCAAGGGCCGCGGTTTGCGTTCGTCGTCTATCGCGACGAAGAAGAATCGTGCCTGCGTCACCTTCTGGCGATCCTCGCCGGTACGGGCGCGGCGCCAGGTTTCGACATCGATCGTCATCGAGGTGCGCCCGGCCTTGGACAAGTGCGCATAGACCGAGACCTCGTCACCCACATGGACCGGATGATGAAAGGTCATGCCTTCGACAGCAATCGTCGCAGCGCGGCCCTTGGCCCGGCGCGCCGCAACGATCCCTGCTGCCATGTCCATCTGCGCCATCAACCATCCGCCAAAGATATCGCCCGCCGGGTTCGCATCTGCTGGCATCGCCGTGATGCGGATGGCCGGTTCGCCTTGTGGTAGCGGATCGGCCATCGTTGCACCCCTGCGACTTGTTTCAGGCGGTCTTGATCAGGCGACCAGACCCAGCGGGTTCTCGATGAGGTTCTTGAACGCCTGCATCAGTTCGGCACCGTCGGCGCCATCGATGGCACGGTGGTCGAAGCTGCCGGTGGCCGACATGACCGTGGCGATGCCAAGCGCACCATCGATCACATAGGGGCGCTGCTCGCCCGCACCGACCGCCATGATCATCGCTTGCGGCGGGTTGATCACGGCATCGAAGCTCTTGATCCCGAACATGCCGAGGTTGGAAAGCGAGGCCGTGCCGCCCTGATACTCGTGCGGCTGCAGCTTGCCTTCGCGAGCCTTGTTCGCCAGTGCCTTCATCTCCGTGGCGATGGCCGAGACCGACTTGTTGCCGGCGTCGACGATGATCGGCGTGATCAGGCCCGAAGGCGCCGCAACGGCGACCGAGATATCGGCACGCTTGAAGCTGCGCAGTTCGTCGCCCGCGAAGCTGACGTTGCACTTGGGCACCTGCACCAGCGCCTTGGCCAGCGCCTTGATGATCAGGTCATTGACCGAAAGCTTCACGCCCTGCGCCTCGAGCGCCTTGTTGAGCTGGCCGCGCAGCTTGAGCAGGGCATCGAGCTGGATGTCGACCGTCAGGTAGATGTGCGGGATCGTCTGCTTCGCCTCGGTCAGGCGGCGGGCGATGGTCTTGCGCACATTGTTGAGCTTGGTGGCTTCGTACGGGATGCCGAAGTCGGGAACCGCAACCGGTGCAGGAGCGGCGGCTGGTGCAGGGGCTGCAGCGGCAGGAGCCGAAGCCACGGCTGCGGCAGCGGCGGGCTTCGCACCCTCAACGTCGGCCCGCACAATGCGGCCGTTCGGACCGGAACCGGCCACACCGGCAAGATCGATGCCCTTGTCGGCAGCAATGCGCTTGGCGAGCGGGCTGGCGATCACGCGATCACCCTTGGGAGCGGGCGCTGCTGCGGCGACCGGCGCGGGAGTGGGCGCCGCTGCCGGCGCTGGTGCCGCCTTCGGCGCAGGAGCAGGCTCTGCCGCCTTGGCTGCAGGAGCGGGCGCGCTGGCGTCTTCATCTTCACCGGCGATCATCGCGATCACGGTGCCGACCTTCACGCCCTCCGAACCCTCGGCCACGTCGATCGAGACGATCGTGCCTTCGTCCACGGCTTCGAATTCCATTGTCGCCTTGTCGGTCTCGATCTCGGCCATGATGTCGCCCGAGGAAACCTTGTCGCCCACCTTCACCAGCCACTTGGAGAGCGTCCCCTCTTCCATTGTCGGCGAGAGAGCGGGCATCTTGATGGCGATGGGCATGGGCGTGTTTTCCGTGTCCTGATGGCAAGAAAGCAAAGGGGTCGTAGCGGAAACCACCCCTGCATCTTTTGTCAGGCCCATTTCACCAGTCTGGCGCGTCGGGTCAAGTGGCTTGCCGCTTGCGCCGCATACGAATTTGCCGATACGTGAGGGACGAGAGGACGAACCGCCATGTCGCAGCGCATCTACCTGGTCATCATGGACGAGACCGACGAGGCCAAGGGCGCATTGCGCTTTGCCGCGAGGCGCGCGGTTCGCACCGACGGCGCGGTCCACATCCTCGCCCTTGTCCCGCAACAGCAGTTCGTCGCCTTCGGCGGCGTGCAGGCGACGATCGAGGAAGAGGCGCGCGACCGGGCCGAGGTTCTGGCGATGACCGCGGCGGGCAGCCTCGCCAGCGAATCCGGCCTCGCTCCCCAGATCTCGGTGCGCATGGGTGACGGGCCCAAGGTGGTGCGTGAATACCTGGGCGAGCACCCGGAGGTTTCGGCGCTGGTTCTGGGCGCAGCCGGGGGCAGCAATCCCGGCCCGCTGGTAACTCACTTCGCCGGAACCGCAGGGCAGCTCCCCTGCCCGCTGATGATCGTGCCGGGCGCGATCTCCGACGAGAAGATCGACCGCTTCAGCTGATCACTTGCGCTTGCCCTTGCCCTGATGGCGGATGTTGGAAGGCCGCCCGCGCTTGCCCGCAATGTAGTTGCCCTGCCGCCTGGGCTTGTGCTCCATCTTGCCGCCGCGCCGCTCGATCCGCTGCACGCCCTCGGCCACATCCACCGGCTCGAACTTGAGCGCCCCGGTCAGCGGATTGGCCTCGGCCAGCCGCAGCTTGAGGATCTGGCCCATGGCGAATTCCTCGCCGCTCAGCTCCCCGATAAGGCGCTGCGCCTTCTCATCGTAGTTGAAGCGTTCGGCCCCAAGCGTGGACACAGGCACCAGCCCGTCCCCGCCCAGCCCGATGATCGTGGCGAAGAGGCCGAACTTCTGCACGCCGGTGATGCGCGTGTCGAACACCTCGCCGACCTTGCCCGAGAGCCACGCCGCAACATAGCGGTCGATGGTATCGCGCTCGGCGTCCATCGCGCGGCGCTCGGCATTGCTGATGGCTTCGGAAACCCGCGCCAGATCGCCGCGGTCGCGATCCGACAGGCCTGACGTCGGCGGCAGATCGGCCTTGGGCCGCGGCTGCTCCAGCCCGTAGGCATCGACCAGCGCGCGATGGACCAGCAAGTCCGAATAGCGGCGAATCGGCGAAGTGAAGTGGGCATAGGACCCCAGCGACAATCCGAAGTGCCCGGCATTGCGCGGCCCGTAATAGGCCTGCGTCTGGCTGCGCAGCACCGCCTCCATGATCAGCGCCTTTTCCGCCTCGTCGGCGATGTCCTTGAGCATGCGGTTGAACAGCGAAGGCGTGATCACCTGCCCCAGCGACAGCTTCCGATCAAACGTCGCCAGATAGTCCTTCAGCGCCACCAGCTTCTCGCGGCTCGGCGGTTCGTGGATACGATAGACCACCGGAGCAACCTTGGCCTCGAGCGCCTTGGCCGCAGCAACGTTCGCCGCAATCATGAAGTCCTCGACCACGCGGTGCGCATCGAGCCGCTCACGGATGGCGATCTCGGCAATCTTGCCTTGCTCGTCCAGCACCACCCGGCGCTCGGGCAGTTCTAGGTTCAGCGGATCACGTGCGTTCCGCGCCTTCTCCAGCAAGCGCCAGGCGTCCCACAGGTTGACGAGGTGCGCCTCGGCTTCGCCTGAATCGATGCGCCGCTGCGCCTCCTCGTAAGCGATGACTTCGGCGATCCGCACGATCGCGCGGGTAAAGCGCCAGTCCTTGATCCGCCCCTCGCTGTCGATCGACATGTGGCAGGCCATCGCCGCACGGTCCGCACCCGATTTCAGCGAACAGACATCTGCCGACAGCACCTCCGGCAACATCGGTACGACGCGGTCAGGGAAATAGACCGAATTGCCGCGCTTGCGCGCCTCCCGGTCGGTCTGCCCGCCGGGACGCACGTAGAAGCTGACATCGGCAATCGCGACGACCGCATTGAACCCGCCCTGCCCGTCGGGCTCGGCCCAGATCGCATCGTCGTGATCGCGCGCATCGGCCGGGTCGATCGCGACGATGGGCAGGTGCCGCAGGTCCTCGCGCTTGTCTTCGCTGAGCGGCAGCTTTGCTGCTTCCTCGGCCTCGCGGATCGCGGCATCGGGGAAGACGAAGGGAATGCCATGCTTGTGGATCGCGATCAGGCTGAACGCGCGTGGTGCGAGGGGATCGCCCAGCACCGCCACAACCTTCATGCCCGAGCGCGGCGAACGGCCTGCCGGCTCGGCCAGCACCAGTTGACCCACCTCGGCGCCACCAAGATCGGAGATCGGCACGGCATTGCGCACGCGCTTGTCGACCGGCGCCAGCCAGCCCTTGCCCGCGCCGTCCAGTTCGACAACGCCCATCAGCTGCTCTTCGCCGCCCTGGAGCTTCTTCATCGGATGGGCGAGCCAGCCCTTCCCCGCTTCCTCGGTGCGCGCCAGAATGCGATCACCCACCCGCAGCGCCGGGCCGCGCTCCCTTGCCTTGCCGCGCGGCTCAACCACGCGCAGGCGCGGCGGCGGACTGGCGTCTTCCGGATGCCAGCTATCCGGAATCGCCACCGGCTCGCCTTCGTCGATCTCGACAATGCGCAGCACCGTCACCTTGGGCACGCCGCCCATGGCGTGGAACGCGCTGCGGTTGCCGTCGATCAGGCCTTCCTCGGCCATGTCCCTGAGCAGCGCCTTGAGCGCGATCTTCTCGGTGCCCTTCAGGCCGAAAGCCTTGGCAATCTCGCGCTTGCCCGCAGGCTCGTCAGACTGAGCAATGAAATCGAGCACCTGCTGGCGCGTCGGGAGCCCTTGCGGAAACTTGTTCTTGGCCATTGGCGGCATGTGGTCGCTATGCCCCCGGATGGCAAGCGGTTAAGACTTGGGAAGCGGGCCGAACTGACCGCCCGGAACAGCCGAGGCGATCGGGCTTTCACTGCCATCGGCCGCCACCGCACTTACGCCGAACAGCCAGTCGTCGGCGCGAACGCCCGGCAGGCTGGCTTTGGTCTCATCGGTTTCAAGCAGCCGTGTCTCCCACATCGGCGCATCGGTACGGCGTTGCCACAGGACATAGCGCGTCGCCCCCGGCACCGCCTGCCATTCCACATCCGTGCTCGGTTGCACCGCGCCTTTGACCACCGGCGCAGGCGGCATCGGCGTCCGTGCCAGCCTGGCCAAAGCACGCACGTTCAGTCGCGTCACCTTGGCGAGATAGGGAAAGTCCATCTCGTCCACCGTATCGCCGAACTTCACGCCGCCCTCGGTTCGCAGGTCCTGATGCTGATGCTCATAGTCCTCTACCGCCACGGTGAAGCGGATCGCGGGATAGCCCTTGTCCGAGAACGGCAACTGGTCCCCGCCCCGGCCGAGCCGGTCCGCCCGCCAGATCTGCCGCACGGCAAGCCCCGCGCCATCCTTCTCCGCCAGCTTGGCAACCCAGCGCGAGATATTGCGCGATGGACTGTCATTTTCCCCGCCATAGCGCCGCATCTGCGCGCGCAGGGCATCGGTCGCATCGGCACGCGGCCCTTCGGAGAGGACGCGAACGTGCGCATCGTCCTTGTAGCCGTCCGACCCGCGCGAGCCCCCGACGATATCGTTGTTGAGCACGGCCTTCACGGTCCAGCCCTGCTGTGTGGCATAGTCGGCGAGCAACTTGCCGCCCAAAAGCCCCTGTTCTTCACCGGAAAGCGCGGCATAGACGATCGTGCCCGCGAACTTCTCCTTCGAAAGCACCCGCGCCGCTTCCAGCACCAGTGCCGTGCCCGAACCGTCGTCGTTCGCTCCCGGCGCGTCCTTCACCGCGTCGAGAACATCGGACACGCGGCTGTCGATATGCCCCTGCACGATGACGACCTCGTTCGGTCGTTCGGTCCCGCGCTGGATGGCGACCACGTCGACGAGCCGCGTCGGCAAAGGCACCCGATCGCCGCTCACCACCGTCTCCGGCAGCACGATCTCAAGGCAACCGCCGCAAGCAGCCCCCGTCTTGCGAAACTCCGCCTCCGCCCATTTCCGCGCCGCGCCGATCCCCCGCTTCGGGTCGGTCTGCGAAGAGAGCGTATGGCGGGTACCGAAGCTGACAAGCTTTTCAACGTCGGCACGAAGCCGGGCCTCGGAAATGGCATTCTCAGGCGCAGCAACAGCCGCAGTAGAGGCCACGAGCGGGATCAGGAACAGCGCTTGTCTCATAACCGCAGAGACTAGCGTCCACGAAGCCCGCGCCAAGGGCTCCTGTCAAAAAGGGTGGCAGTTTCCCGCCACCCCCTTAGGGTCAGGACCTATTACTCACGCCTTCGAGGTTTGGGCCATTTTGGTCAAATCCCGAAGGGACGCCGGAATGGCTTCCATCTCGAACGGAAATCCGCTTGGAAAGGCAACGAGCCTTCCCGGCGCGCATTTCCGCCCGATATGTTCGCCATTCCGGCGCCTCGAAGGCGTGAGTAATAGGTCCTGACCCTAGCTCAATATGCCCGCGCGATCAGGATCTTCTCGACCGCCGGCTCGCCCGTGAATGGGCAGGTGCCATCCGGCTTGCCTGCATCCAGCGGTGTGTTGCGGATCGTGAGTTTCAGCGCCTTCAACTGCTCGACCACCTTGTCCAAGGCCTCGCCGGTAGGCTTGCTCCAGCCCATCTCGACCCAGCCGGGGTACTTGTTGCCCTCGGCGAAGAATGCCTTGAGGCCATCGAGATCGGTCACGTCACGGACGATCTGCGCATCCCGGCGCTCGCGGGCCTCCTCATAGAGCGAGGTCTGGATCGCCTCGAGTTCCGCTGCAGCCGAAGCGATGAAGTCGTCCTTGGCCTGCCCGACGAAGTTGGGCTTGGCGTCCTCGCGCCACAGCTGGTCACGGCGCAGCGCCGAAACCATGCCACCTTCGGCATCGCGCCCGCCAATCTCGAGGATCAGCGGCACGCCGCGCTTGACCCACGCCCAGCGCTTCTGCGTGGCCTTGCCCGGACGCTTGTCGAGCAGCACGCGCACGCGTTCACCGAAAGCGCTCTGCTTGGCCAGCGCCTTGCGGATATCCTCGCAATAGGCGAGCAGCGCCTCGTCACCATCGTTGTCGCGCAACATGGGCAGGATCACGATCTGCTGCGGCGCGATCTGCGGCGGGACGCGCAAGCCGTCGTCGTCACCATGCGTCATGATCACGCCACCGATCAGGCGCGTCGAGACGCCCCACGAGGTGGTGTGCGCCAGCGCCTGCTGGCCTTCCTTGTCCTGATAGCGGATGCCTGCCGCCTGCGCGAACGTCGTGCCAAGGTAATGCGAGGTGCCGGCCTGAAGCGCCTTGCCATCCTGCATCATCGCCTCGATCGAGAAGGTCTCTACCGCGCCGGGGAAGCGCTCGTTCTCGGGCTTCGGGCCTGCGATCACCGGCATGGCGAGCGGACCTTCTGCGAACGTGCGATACATCTCGAGCGCGCGCAGCGTCTCCTTCATCGCGTCCGCTTCGTCAGCGTGCGCGGTGTGGCCTTCCTGCCAGAGGAACTCGCTGGTGCGCAGGAACATGCGCGTGCGCATTTCCCAGCGCACGACGTTGGCCCACTGGTTTACCATCAACGGCAGGTCGCGCCACGACTGCACCCAGCGCGCCATTGCCGCACCGATCACGGTTTCGGACGTCGGACGCACGACCAGCGACTCTTCCAGCTTGGCCTCGGGGTCCGGCACCAGTCCGCCCTTGCCGTCGCCGATCAGGCGATGATGGGTGACAACCGCCATTTCCTTGGCAAAGCCTTCGACGTGCTCGGCTTCCTTGGCGAAGTAGGACAGCGGGATGAACAGCGGGAAGTAGCAGTTCTCGACGCCGGCTTCCTTGATCTCGGCGTCCATGAGCTTCTGGATGCGTTCCCAGATGCCATATCCCCATGGGCGGATCACCATGCAGCCGCGCACGCCGGATTCCTCGGCAAGCTCGGCCTCGGAAATCACGGCCTGATACCACTGGGCGAAGTCGTCGGCGCGCTTGACGTTGAGCGCGTGCTTGATTGCGGGCTTGTTCATGGGGTTGCGCGTTAAAGCGCAAAAACGCTTCCCGCAATGCCGTCAGGAGCATTGCGGGAAGGAAATCCGCTTACTTGGAAAGCTGGTCGAGCTTCTTCTGCATCTCGGCCATCTGCTTGCGCAGGCCGTCGAGATCGTCGGTCTCGGCGGCAGGAGCAGCCTCGTCCTTGGCCGCCGCGCCGGGAACAAAGGCAGCGGCAGCGGCCTTGAACATTTCCATGTTGCGCTGGGCAATCTGGGCGAGCGGGTTGGCACCGATGCTTTCCTCGATCGCCTTGCGCATTTTGGCCTGGTTCTCGCGGAAGTGTTCCATCGATGCTTCAAGATAGCCCGGCAGGAACGCCTGCATCGAGTTGCCGTACATCGAGATCAGCTGGCGCAGGAAGTTGGTGGGCAGCATCTGCTCGCCCGCCGATTCTTCTTCCATGATGATCTGCGTGAGGATCGCGTGCGTAAGATCAGCACCCGTCTTCGCGTCGATCACCTGAAAATCGACATTGTCCTTAACCATCTGTGCGAGATGGTCGAGCGTGATGTAGCTGGAAGTGCTGGTATTGTAGAGGCGACGGTTTGCGTACTTCTTGATTATAACCGTGCCGCCCGATTTAGATTCACTGGCCATGGCGATGGGCCCCCCGATGCGACTTTTCGCCTTTTAGCATGTGCAGCATGTGCGGCGCAACAAAACTTAACGACCGCGTTCATAAACCAGTCTAGCGCCCAAATCTCTGGCCCATCAACGTCAGAAGTTCATACTGCGAAAGGCCGCTGGCCGCTGCTGCACACGGCAGGTCGTAGTCTGCCGTTAACCATTCGCCTTCCCCGCAATCGGGCATTTCGCCAAGATCGACGATGGTCAGGTCCATCGAGACTCGCCCGAGGACCGGCGCCTTGCGCCCTTGCCACCGGAAGCTTCCGATGCCGGACCAGCAGCGCAGGTAGCCATCGGCGTAGCCCAGCGAAAGCACTCCGACTCGCATGTCTCCGGCGGCGGTGAAGAGCGCATTGTACCCCACCTTGTCGCCAGCCTTGAGCTTGCGCACCTGCAGCAGCACAGCTTCTGGATGAACGACCTGCCGGATCTGCCCGGCCAGCTCTGCCCGGGCAATTCCACCATAGAGCGCAAGGCCGGGACGGGTCAGGTCAGCATGATAGGCGCTACCCAGCGCAATCCCGGCACTGTTGGCAAGGCTGTAGCGCCGTGCTCTCACAGCGCCCTGCACCGAGACGAACGCCCTGCGCTGCGCCTCGTTCTGGCTGACGTCCTCGTCTGCCGAGGCAAGGTGGCTGAGGCAGATGTCGATCTCGAGCGCGGCGATCGCCGGGTCGCCGAGGTCCTCGAGCGAAACGCCGAGGCGATTCATCCCGGTATCGACCATCAGGTGACACGTCCCGCCCCCGCCCGCGCTCCATGCCCTCGCCTGAGCCACGCTGTTGATGACCGGCCACACGCCCGTCGCCCGGGCATAGGCCACCTCCTCGGCTGAAGCCGGACCATGCAGGACGGCGATGGACTCGGGCGCAACATGCGGGAGCAGCGCGGGAACTTCGCGCCAGTGGGCAACGAAGAACATCCGGCACCCCGCCGCCGCCAGCACCGGCACCACCCGAGCGGCGCCCACGCCGTAGGCATCTGCCTTCACCGCAGCGCCCGCAGCCGCCTTGCCCGACAGAAGATCAAGCGCGCGCCAGTTTGCGGCAAGCGCTTCGGCATCGAAGCCCAGACGGAGGGTCGGCGGAGGCAGGGGCGAGGAAGAGATGTCAGTCGTCCGTGAAATCGGCGGGCAGCCCGGGCTTCAGGCCCCAAAGCGAGACGAGAAATGCCACAAGAACAATGACCCAGGTGTACCAGAGGCCGGAATAGGGATCGCCGGTCCGGGCGACGATGTAGCTGGAAATCAGCGGTAGGAAACCCCCGAAATACCCGGTGCCAAGGTGATAGGGGATCGACATCGAGCTGTAGCGGATGCGCGGCGGGAACATCTCGGACAACAGCGCGGCGACCGGCCCGTAGGTCGCGCCCGACATTGCCATGAGCAGGAGAAGTCCGACGAGGATAAGTGCAAGGCGCGCTGGCGACGGTTTCACCTTGGCGAAATCATAGCCATGGACGGTGAGCTCCGACTGGAGCGCCTTGGCCCGCACTGCGGCCTTCTCGGTCCATGGATAGTTCGCGAGAGTTAGCTGTTCGCCCCCGACAGTTGCGGTGAAGTTGCCCGTCTGCCTCAGAGAGTAGGAAATGCCCGACGCGGACAGATCCGAGAGCAGTTTGCCGCAGTTGCTGGACTGTTCGCCCTTGAACGGGCTGTAATCGCAGTCCGCGCCGGAAACCACCACCGGGTTCCGTTCGGCTGCGGCAGCAAGTTCCGGGTTGGCAGCGGAGCCGAGCAGCCAGAAGGTCGGGAACAGCAGCAGCAGGGTCACGGCATAGCCGATCACGATGGGCTTCTTGCGGCCGATACGGTCCGATAAAGCTCCTGAAATCAGATAGA
The DNA here is from genome assembly GCF_015694345.1 of Novosphingobium jiangmenense. GTDB lineage: Bacteria > Pseudomonadota > Alphaproteobacteria > Sphingomonadales > Sphingomonadaceae > Novosphingobium > Novosphingobium jiangmenense. The sequence continues at coordinate 177,988 of NZ_JADQDC010000002.1, read as the reverse complement.
ACAGCATGCCGATCGCGCCGCCAATGCCAACGATGATCTCGGCCCAGGTGTCGTCCAGGCGCATGGCGGACTTGAGGAATGCGAGGCTCGAGAACATCGCGGTATACCAGATCACGGTCAAACCGGCCGCGATACCGAACAGCGCAATGAAGATACGGCGCTTGTTGCCGGGGTAAGTGAAGCTTTCGACGAAGGGATTGCCGGCAAGCTCGCCCTGCTCCTTCATCGCCTTGAAAACCGGGCTTTCCGAAAGCTTCAGGCGCATCCACAGCGACACCGCGAGCAGTGCAAGGCTCACCAGGAACGGGACGCGCCAGCCCCACGAATTCCACACCGCCTCGCTCATCAGACCCTTGCTGGTCAGCACCACGACCAGGCTGAGCACGAACCCGCCCACAACGCTCGCCTGGATATAGCTGGTGTAGTAGCCGCGCCGTCCACCCGGTGCATGCTCGGCAACGTAAACCGCCGCGCCACCGTATTCACCACCAAGCGCAAGTCCTTGAAGAACCCGCAGGAAAATGACGATGGCGGGAGCGGCAAGGCCGATGCTGTCAGCCGAGGGGATCAGGCCGACGCCCGCGGTCGCGATGCCCATCAGGGTTACCGTGACCAGGAACGTGTACTTGCGCCCCAGCCTGTCGCCCAGAAAGCCGAAGAGAACTGCGCCCAAGGGACGGAAGCCGAAACCGACGGCAAAGCCAGCCCACACCAGCAACAGTTGCAGCGTGGCATTGTCTGACGGGAAGAAGGTCTTGCCGATGATCGCAGCGAGCGTGCCGTAGATGAAAAAATCGTACCATTCGAACACGGTGCCGGCCGAACTTGCGGCAATGACAAGCCTGATGTCGGACGCGCTCGGCTCCGGGGCAGTCCCGTGGTTGGTTTCAGCTGGCACTCGAATTCCCCCGCGTCATTTTCTTTCGTCCGACGCTCTAGCGAAGCGAGGTTGCCCGGGGCAAGCCCTGCAATCGGTCAGGAAGCGGCAGGTTCGGCAAGCGCAGAGAGCGCGGCATCCCAGGCCAGCAGGATTGCAGCATGACGGGCAGGATAGGCCAGCGCAGGGCTGAGCACTTCGATGTCCGGCCAGTCTGGCGTGGGGCCAGCGCCGGACAGCCACTCCGCGATTGCAGTCCGTGCCAGCGCGATCTCCCGACTGTGACGTCCGATGGCATTGGCGACAAAGACCGCTGCCGCAGCCTGCCCGACCGCGCAAGCGTGGGGGCGAACGCCCACCGCCGCAATGCGCTCGGTCTGGTCCGTTTCGATCGAAAGCTCGATCGCGCTGCCACAGCTTCGCGAACGTGCTGACCCATGGAGCGGCGCTTCGCCCGACCACGGGTACTTGGCAAGCTCCATCGCTTTCGCCAGAATTTCAGCCGTATAGAGGCCGCGTGCGGACACGTTAATCGCCCAGGAGCTGCTTGCGAGCCTTGCGCTTGGCCACTTCGCGAGCCTGATCGGCCGCAGCCTCGCGCCGCTCAGAGATGAGAGTCAGCAGTTCCTCGCTCGCGGCATTGAGGAAGGGGTAGGCCCGCGATTCGACAATCCACTGCGGCCGCCCATCCTCACCCCAGACGAGATCGTAGGCAAAGACCACAAGGGAGTACCCCAGAACGACGATGATGAAGCCCTTCACCGCGCCGAAACCGAAGCCGAGCACGCGGTCAATCGGGCCGATTGCCGAACCCCTGCTGGCCGAGCCCATGCGCCGGGCGATCATTCGTGTGGCGATATAGGGGATCAGCAGCAGCAGGAAGAAGGCCAGAACCCCTGCCCCGGTCTCGGTCGGCAAGTGGCCGGCCAGCCACAGCGTCAACGGAGCGTGGAAGTAATGCACCGCCAGCAGCGCAAGGCACCACGAAGCGAGCGAAAGGACTTCCTCGATAAAGCCACGCATGAAGCCGCCGACGGCTCCGATGCCAAGGAAGATGAGGACGACGTAATCAAGACCGGTCATTGCCTGCGGGAACCTATGAGCCGCCCATTATGCGGTCAATGAGATTTGGCAGCAGCTTGAGCGGGGAATAGCGCAGGCCATCGACCTTCTCGGCTCCGGCCTCAGGCCCGCAACCGAGGCGGAAACCCAGCTTTGCCGCCTCGCGCAGCCGGACAGGCGTGTGCGCCACCGGCCGGACTTCCCCTGCCAGAGACACCTCACCGAACCAGATGGAGGCCTGGGGCAGCGGTCGGTCAGACAGGGCGGAGATCAGCGCGGCGGCTACGGCAAGGTCGGCCGCAGGGTCGGTCAGGCGGTAGCCACCGGCGACATTCAGATAGACTTCCGCCGTGGAGAAACTGAGCCCGCAGCGTGCTTCCAAGACGGCAAGCAGCATGGCGAGGCGCCCGCTGTCCCATCCGACCACGGCGCGGCGGGGCGTGGCTCCACTGGCGAGACGGACGGTGAGCGCCTGAATTTCGACCAGCACCGGTCGCGTTCCTTCGAGCGCCGGAAACACGGCACTTCCCGCAACCTGATCCTCGCGCCCCGAGAGGAAGAGCATCGATGGATTGCCGACTTCCTCGAGCCCCGCCCCGGCCATGGCGAAGACGCCGATCTCGTCCACGGCGCCGAAGCGGTTCTTGATTGCGCGCAGGATGCGGTACTGGTGGCTGCGCTCTCCCTCGAAGCTCATCACCACGTCGACCATGTGTTCGAGCACGCGGGGCCCGGCAATCGAGCCGTCCTTCGTGACATGGCCGACCAGAACGAGCGAGACGCCGTTTTCCTTGGCATAACGGATCAGCTCGAACGCGCAGCCGCGGACCTGGCTCACGGTGCCGGGCGCGCCTTCGATCTGATCGGAATGCATGGTCTGGATCGAGTCGATGACCAGCAGCGACGGCGGATTCATCGAACCGAGCGTAGTCAGGATATCGCGCACCGAGGTGGTAGACGCCAACTGGATCGGCGCCTTGCCAAGCCCGAGGCGATCCGCCCTGAGGCGTATCTGGTCCGAGGCTTCCTCACCGCTGATATAGACGGCATCTCCGCCAGTCGATGCAACCTTGGCCGCTGCCTGCAGCAGCAAGGTGGACTTGCCGATGCCGGGATCGCCGCCCATCAGCACGGCACATCCCGGAACAAGCCCGCCCCCAAGTGCGCGGTCAAACTCTGCGATTCCCGTCGAACGGCGGACGGGAAGCGCTACCGGCGCATCCAGCGGCACGAAAGCCACGCGTCGTCCGCCACTGGAGAGATCATGCTTGGCCGAGAAGATCGTTTCGGGCGCTTCCTCGGCCAGCGTGTTCCATTCGCTGCAATCGGCGCATTGGCCCTGCCAGCGGGTGGTGACGCTGCCACAGGCCTGGCAGACGAAGCGACGTTTGGGTTTGGCCATGGCTTGCGATTATCAGAACATAGATGGAACGCAAGCCGCTTCCCGCCGTATCGGTAGCAGTTTGCTAACCACGGTCTGCGGGATCATCCTTAACGCGCGATCAGGTAAACACCTTAGCCATGGCCGCGCCGAACAGTTTCTTTCTGGGCATCGATCCCAAGATGTACCGCCATTTCGCGGTCATCACGGTTGGGCTGTCCACCGTGGTCGCCCTCTTCGCCAACGGCGATGCGCAGGAAGCAATGGCCCAGAGCCAGCAACATGCCGAGCATCAGGCGGCAAAGGCCCGGACGAACAAGGCCAAACTTGTCGACAAGCGTTCGGATTCGCGCAGATCCGGCGGGTCCGGCGGCTACACCGGTCGTTTCGGTGCACCGATGGATGGCGGCGCTGCGGCGAGCGGGAACAGCAGCGTCATCCCGGTGGGCATGGCGGTGGCGCCTGCCCAGATCATCATCGAAGTCGACCAGAAGGCGCTGGCCCGAATGACGCCCGAGCAGCGCGCGGCCTATCTCCGCAAACTGGAGGAAGAACGCCAGCGCCGCATGGAGCAAGGGCCGGTGATGCCGACGCCCGAACAGGTCAGCGCGTTGGCCGCGCAATCTGCGGCGCGCTCAGGTTCGGATGAAATCGACTAGGGAATGGTGCCCCAGGCCCGACTCGAACGGGCACGTATTTCTACAAACGATTTTGAGTCGTTCGCGTCTACCATTCCGCCACTGGGGCACTGGACGGCACCGGCCTTAGCCAGCGCCGTCCTGAAAGGTCAAGCGTTACGCAGCGCGCCGGCAAGAAGCTTGTGGAGCTTCGAGTGCAGCGCATCGTTGCCGGCGAGGATCGTCTCGTCGCAGATCGGCTGCGAACGGCCCTTGTAGTCGGACACGAAGCCACCGGCCTCGCGCACGAGCAGGCAACCGGCTGCCGTATCCCAAGGGTAGAGGCCGGATTCCCAGAACCCGTCGAAGCGGCCTGCGGCAACCCATGCGAGGTCGAGCGAGGCAACGCCGAAACGGCGAATGCCGGCGATACGCGGGCCGAGTTCGCTGTAGATGCGAATCCATTCGCCCATGTCGCCGCGCCCCGAGAACGGGATGCCGGTGGCGATCAGCGCTTCGTCGAGATGGCGACGTGCCGAGACGCGAAGGCGACGGTCTTGCAGCCAGGCGCCCTGCGACTTTTCGGCCCAGAAGCTTTCGTCGGTGATCGGCTGATAGACCAGCGCGGCGGTGACTTCGCCCCAGCCCTTTCCGTCCAGCGTCGGTTCCTGCACCGCGATCGAGATCGCAAAGTGCGGGATGCCGTGGAGGAAGTTGCTGGTACCGTCGAGCGGATCGATGATGAAGCGGGGCTTGCCCGGTTCCCCTGCGATCTCGCCGCCTTCTTCCATCAGGAAGCCCCAGCCCGGACGCGCGGCGCGGAGTTCGTCCCACAGCGTGCGTTCGGCGTGCTGATCAGCCTTCGAGACGAAGTCTGCCGGGCCCTTCTTGCTGACCTGAAGATGCTCGATTTCGCCGAAGTCGCGGCGCAGGCGGCCACCCGCCTTGCGCGCCGCGCGCTCCATCACGCGCATCAGGCCGGAAATGGCTGCCATCGATCAGTTCGCCTTGCCGACGTAAGCGCGTTCGTAAACGTCGACCACGATACGCGTGCCGCTTTCGATGTGCGGCGGAACCATCACGCGCACGCCGTTGTCGAGGATCGCAGGCTTGTAGCTCGAAGAAGCGGTTTGCCCCTTCACCACGGCGTCGGCTTCGACGATGGTGGCTTCGACCTGATCGGGCAGCTGAACCGAGATCGGGCGCTCGTCATACATTTCGAGAAGGACGGTCATGCCATCCTGCAGGAAGGCTGCGGCATCGCCGAGAAGATCGGACGGCAGCGTGATCTGGTCGTAGGTTTCGACGTCCATGAACACCAGGTCCTCGCCCTCGGCATAGAGGAACTGGAAGTCCTTGGTGTCGAGACGGACGCGCTCGACAGTGTCGGCGCTGCGGAAGCGGACGTTGGTCTTGCGGCCGTCGATGAGGTTCTTCATCTCGACCTGCATGAAGGCGCCGCCCTTGCCGGGCTGGGTATGCTGGGTCTTGGCGACCTTCCAGATGCCCTTTTCGTATTCCAGGATATTGCCCGGACGGATGTCCACGCCGCTGATCTTCATGATGGAAAGAGCCTTACCGTGAGTAGGGAAGCGCGGCCCTTAGCGGTTCGGGGGCGAAGCTTCAAGCGCGATTGCCTGATGCGGGGGCGGCGTGCTAGCTCAAAGGGCATGAAGCGCATGGTTGTTCTCGCCGCTGGAGTTCTCGGTCTCGCAGGCACTGCGCAGGCGGTGCCGGGTGGCAAGCTGATGGTCCTGATCAAGGGCGGATGGACCTGCGAAGTGCCGGGCGATGCAACGATCATGCCGGTGGCAAGGCCGGAGCTGGGTTTCGAGACTATTCCGGATTCGAGCTACGTCGCGCCCGATGGCTCGCGCGGCACGTACCTGCGTCTGGCTGACAAGGTGACGTTCACCAGCGGTGTGTTTGCGGGCCGCCGGTTCCAGATGGACGGCGAGGAAATCCTGCGCGAGCTGGCGCCAGACGACAAGCAGTTGAACCTGCGCTGCGTTCACGCCGGGCCGGTCAGCCTCCCGACCTCAGGCTAGGCCCACCGCGCTGTCACGCCGCATGCGCCAGTAGGCGTAGGTGATGATGCCGCCGAATGCGATCACGCCGAAAGGCAGCGCGGCGGGGAAGGTCTCGACGACGGCAAGCGCATCGGGATTGTCGGTTGCAGCAACGATTGCGGCATAGGCAATGTTGAACAGGCTGTCGCCGACGATCAGGCCGGTGGCGGTCAGCACGCCCATGCGCTCGGCGAATTCCGGTGCGGACTGGCGTGCGGCCCAGCCATTGTATAGGTGGCCAAGCACTGCGCCGACGATCACCATGATCGTCACCGAGGTCGGCAGGTACATGCCCATGCCGACGGCGAGCGGCGGCAACGAACGGTTGCCGGTGCGCTTGAGCATTTCATCGACGAAAATCACTCCGGCGCCGATTGCTGCGCCGAGGCCGACGAGGTTCCAGTCGAGATTGCCACCGAGCACGCCTTGAGCGATGGCTGAGATCAGCGAGGCCTGCGGTGCGGACAGGGCGTTCTCCCCTGCCCCCGGCGCGCCCTGGAAGCCGAATGTCGAGTTCAGCAGATCGAGAATTGGCGGTATGACCAAGGCACCGAACAGTACGCCGAGGACCAGCGCCACCTGCTGTCGCCATGGCGTGGCGCCGACAAGCTGGCCGGTCTTGAGGTCCTGCAGGTTGTCGTTCGAGATCGTCGCGACGCCGAAGACGATGGATGTGACGAACAAAGCGAAGGCGACCAGCGCCTTGGTATCGTCCTCGCCCAGCCCTCGACCGAACAGGCCGAGGAGGAGGAGCGAGATGCCGAGTGCGGCGAGGATGCCGACGCCCGAGATCGGGCTGTTCGATGCGCCGATAAGCCCCGCCATGTAGCCGCAAACGGAGGCAATGATGATCCCGGCGACGAGGACGTAGACGACAGAGGCAATGAGCGAGAGGCCGAGGGCGTTGGCGACCGGGCCTCCGGCGGCGAAGTCGGCCAACAGCAGGGCTATCGGTATCATGGAGGCCAGAATCGTACCGCCGACGATGCCGATCGGAATATCGCGCTCGGTGAGGTCGAGGCTGCCCATCCCGGCACCACTCCGGGCGCGGTTGGCGGCGATGGCTGCGGTGACGCCCTTCACGATGGGGCCAATCACGCGCAGCAAGGTCCAGATCGCAGCAACCCCGATCGTGCCTGCACCGATGAAGCGGATCTTCTGGCGGAAAACCGTGCCGACGAAGTCGGCGAGTTCGGTGCCGGAGGGCACCCCGCCCGCTGTGAGCTGCGGAAGCAGAACGCCGAAGCTGATCACGATGCCGACGAGCATGGCAATGCCCACGGCGAGACCAACGAGATGGCCTACACCGACGAGTGCGAGGGAAAGTCCGCCGGTCAGCATCGAGCCGCCAGCGCCAACCTTGAATGCGCCGCCCACTTCCTCGACCGCCAGTTTCATCTTGGCGAGCAGAGGGTAGAGTGCGGCGAGCAGGCCGCCTGCGGTCACTGCGGCCAGGCCCTTTTTGTTTTCCTCCGCGCCACCTACGCCTGCACCAACTTTGAGCACTTCAGCAGCAGCAACGCCTTCAGGATAGGGCAAGTCCGATCCGGTAACCAGGGCCCGGCGCAGCGGCACGGAATACATCACGCCGAGGATGCCGCCGACGGCGATGACTGCGACCGACTCCCAATAGGGGAAGTCTGCCCACCATCCGACCATGACAAGGCCAGGCAGCACGAACACGATGGCCGAGAGCGTACCTGCCGAACTCGCGATTGTCTGGACGATGTTGTTTTCCTGGATCGTCGCGCCGGAAAACGCGCGCAGGACGGCCATGGAAATGACTGCCGCAGGGATCGAGGTGGCAAAGGTCAGGCCGATGCGCAGGCCGAGATAGACGTTGGCGGCGGTGAACACGATCGTCAGGATCGCGCCCAATACCACGCCGCGAAGTGTCAGTTCCCTTGGGGCCATGCCGCTCATTCGTGCTCCATCCACTTTGAAAGGCTGCCTGTCTTGCATGACAGGGCGGACTTGGGAAGCGGCATCAGCTTACAAACGAAACCTTCGTTGAGCCCGTCACCATCTGTGCGAGGCGCGCCGCATCCCAGTTGGTCAGGCGTACGCAGCCATGGCTTTCGGCGCGGCCGATGGTCTGGGGCTCGGGCGTGCCGTGAATGCCGTAATGCTCCTTGGACAGATCGATCCATGCCACGCCAACCGGGCCGTTCGGACCGGGGGGTAGCAGGTGTTCGCCCTTGCTGTCCGGCACATCCCAGAACAGGCTGGCGTCGTAGGAGAACTCCGGGTTGTAGGACGTGCCGTTGATTTTCCAGTCGCCGAGCGGCAGCGGGTCATGGCTGGACCCGGTCGTCACGGTGAACACGGCGACAAGTTTGTCAGCCTTGTCGTAGGCCTCGAGCGTACCCTTCGATTTGCTGACGACGATGCGCGAGGCTTCGGGTTGTGCATTGCTGACGCCCAAGGTTGCCAGCGTGGCAAGCCAGCCCTTGTTGTCGACCTTCGACGGATCGATGCGATCACCGCCGGTGTTGGGCACGCGCAGTTGCAGACCGGCACGGTAAGGCTCGGGTGGGAGCGGATTGGCGGTCGGCGGGTTCTGCGCCTTGCGCTGTTGCATTGCGGCCGCATGCGCAGCTGCCTGTCGGGCAATCGCCGGGTTGAGGCCGCGCAGGACTTCCGCCGTGGTGTGGAAGCGCTCCGCCAGCTTCTCCTCCAGCGACGTATATCCGATTTCCGAAAGCTTGGCCTGCTGCGCCGGGTCCTTGGGCAGTGGCTCGTACCGTCCGGCCGCGAAGTCATCGGGAATGGTAACGACACGAGTGGCCGCAATATTCGACCAGCGCGAAAGCGCCTTCATCGTCGCCTCATCGAACTTGCCCGTTACAGGCAGGCCGTTCGCCTTCTGGAAGCCGCTTACGGCGTTCGTGGTGGAAAGTCCGGTCTTGCCGTCGATGATGCCGGGCGCAAAGCCAAGCCGCTCGAGCACAACTTGCGCCTGCATCACCGGGCGCGCAGCGTCATCCTGTTGCGCGGGCGCACCTGGCGCAGGATCGTCGGAAGCCATTGGCACCGAGAAGGCAGGCGCGCTGGCGACGCTTTCGCTGGGTTCGGGTTCGGGCTTGTTCGAGTTGCAGGCCGAAAGCCCAAGGGCGGCAAGGACCAGGAGAGACGGGGCGGCGAGTTGGAAGCGAGGCATCGGTGCTCCGAAAGAGATTGCCTCTCCAGAACCCCCACCTTCCGCCGCCGTTCCGTCAGTCTGCGTCAGTGATGCGAGGATTTGCGCGGATGGCGTCGAAAAACGCCGCCACGTTGGCAGCTTCATCCCCGCCCCACACGGCATTGCTCACGGCAAGGAAGTCTGCCCCTGCCTGCACCAGCGGCCCACAATTGGCGGCCGTGATCCCGCCAATAGCAACGCAGGGCAGTTCGAAGATCGACTGCCACCATTCCAGCAGATCCAGCCCCGCGACATGCTTGGTGTCCTTGGTGCTGGACGGGAAGAATGCGCCAAAGGCGACGTAATCGGCCCCGGCCTCGCCAGCGTCCATGGCAAGGTGGCGGCTGTCGTGACAGGTCACGCCGATCTGGGCATTGCGGCCGAGGCGGTCCCGGGCGTCCTTCACGTCACCATCATCCTGACCGAGGTGGACGCCATCGGCGCCGAGGCGCTTTGCCAGACTGATCGAATCGTTGACGATGAACGCCACTTCGCGATCCGCGCAGATGCGCTGGAGCGGTTCGGCGAGCCGTGCCGCCTCGTGCTCGTCCACGCCCTTTACCCGGAACTGAAATGCCGCCACCGGCCCGGCATCGAGCGCCCGCGCGAGCCTGTCCGGAAAGGTGCCCGCAACATCGAGCGGCGAGATGAGGTAGAGTTCGGATGAAAGCTTGGCCATGCGGCGCCCTTATCGGTTCGCTGGCGATGCTGCAACGTCGGTTCCGGAACGGTTCATCCGGCGGGAGCATTGTCCGCCCATGACCAAAGCCATTCTTGCCTTGCTACCCGCAATCGCACTCGCTTCCTGCGCCGTCATTCCCAAAGTGGAGCGCACCGACGGATTCGCCAGCATCGGCGAAACGACGCTTGTCGGAAGCGCCAAAATCCGCCCGGATTCGCTGATCGAAGACAGCCGCTGCCCGATGAACGCGCGGTGCGTCTGGGCCGGACGCGTCATTATCGAAGCAACGGTGATGCGCGGCGGAGGGTTCGAGACGAGGCGCTTCACGCTGGGCGAAGCTGTTGATGGCCTGATGCTCGATACCGTCGAACCCGGCCGAATGACCGATACACAGCTCAAGCCGTCCGACTACCGCTCCCACTTCAGCGTCGCGCCCTGACGCAAAACGCCCCGCCCCGGCTGTGCCGGTGGCGGGGCGGCCTTTCCGTCCTCTCAAACGGCAATCAGGCGGCGACGAGCGTCTTCTGCGTCGAGCCGGTGTAGATCTCGTCGATTGCGGCGGCGAGCGAGGCATCGAATTCCGCGTCAGTCATCTGATGGCGCAGGTCTTCGAGCAGGGCGCGGCTGAAGCTGGCGATGATGCCGGTGTTCTTGGCGAGTTCGACGCAAGCCTCGGGACGCTTGTAGCCGCCCGAGAGTGCCACCACGCGCAGCACCTTGGGGTGCGACACGAGCGGGTCGAAAGTGCACGGCACGATCGGCAGCGAAAGCTTGAGCATCACCTGCGTGCCTTCCGGCAGTGCATCGAGGTTCTTGAGGATCTCGTCGAGCAGGATTGCGTCGCACTCGGCGCGGGTCTCGCTCTTGATGTTCACTTCAGGCTCGATGATCGGCATCATGCCGTGGTTCAGCACCTGCTTGCCGACTTCGAACTGCTGCGCGACCACGGCGGCAATGCCTTCGCGGTTGGCGCTGTTGATGACCGAGCGCTCCTTGGTGCCATAGACGCCCAGCGCCTTCGAGCGGGTCAGGAGGTCGTCCAGCGCCGGCATCGGCTTCATGAGCTGCACGCCGTTGGCTTCGTCCTCGAGGCCCTTGTCGATCTTGATGAACGGGACCACGCCCTTCTCGATCAGCGCCTGCGGCACAGGCTTGCCATCAACCGTGCCGTCCATCGTACGCTCGAACAGGATCGCGCCGATGACCTTCTCGCCCGAGAACGCGTCCGAACGGATGATGCGAGCGCGCATCTCGTGGATCAGGCCGAACATTTCCTCTTCCGAGTTCCACGCGCCTTCTTCGATGCCGTAGCCCTTGAGAGCCTTCGGAGTCGAACCGCCCGACTGGTCGAGTGCGGCAATGAAGCCGTTGCCGGAGGCCATCTTCGCGGTCATTTCGGTCGTGTTCATCTGCGGGTCCTGTTCTTCGCAGAAACGGCGGAATTCCGTCTCCGCATACCTATGCGTAAAAGCGCTTTTGAAAGACGCTCCCCAAGTTCGAAGAGCGTCTGGAATGGCGCATACCTATGCGGATATGCGCCATAAAGGAGCGCGTGCCGCAGTGCAACACGCGCTCCTGAATTTTTTAGCGTTCGAGCGCGGCGACGCCCGGCAGTTCCTTGCCTTCCATCCATTCGAGGAAAGCGCCGCCCGCCGTCGAAATGTAGGTGAAATCAGCCGCAACGCCGGCGTGGTTGAGCGCGGCGACGGTATCACCGCCACCAGCGACCGAAACCAGCGAGCCTTCCTTGGTCAGTGCCGCAGCCGTCTTCGCCAGTGCAACCGTGGCCGCATCGAACGGCTCGGTCTCGAACGCGCCCATCGGGCCGTTCCAAACCAGCGTGCGGCAGGTCTTCAGGGCATCGCCAAGGGCTTCGACCGCTGCCGGCCCCACGTCGAGGATCATCTCGTCCTCGGCGACCTCATGCACGTTGCATGTGCGCAGGCTCGGCGGATTGGCCGCGAATTCCTTCGAAACCACCACGTCGTAAGGCAGATGCACCGTGCAACCCGCCTTGTCGGCGTTGTCGAGGATTTCCTCGGCGGTTGCCTTGAGGTCATGCTCGCACAGCGACTTGCCGACATTCACGCCGCGCGCCGCGAGGAACGTGTTGGCCATGCCGCCACCGATGATCAGGTGATCGACCTTGCTGACAAGGTGCTTGAGCACGTCGAGCTTGGTCGAGACCTTCGCGCCGCCAACAACGGCCGCGACCGGACGTTCCGGTTCACCAAGGGCCTTCTGGAGAGCCTTGAGTTCGGCCTCCATGGCGCGACCTGCGTAGGCTGGCAGCACATGGGCGAGGCCCTCGGTCGAGGCGTGGGCCCGGTGCGCGGCGGAGAAGGCATCGTTGACGTAGATGTCGCCGAGGCTGGCGAAGCGCTCGATCACGGCAGGATCGTTCTTCTCCTCGCCACCGAAAAAGCGGGTGTTCTCCAGAACCGCGATGGCTCCCGGCGCGAGTGCTGCAACAGCAGCCTTGTCGCCTTCCCAGTCGATGTAGCTTACCGGACGGCCAAGCACGTGCGAGAGCGGCGCGGCGAGCTTCTTCAGGGAGAACTCTTCCGAAGGCTGGCCCTTGGGGCGCCCGAAGTGTGCCAGGACCAGCACCTTCGCGCCCTTGTCCGACAGTTCGTTCAGCGTCGCGACGGTAGCGCGGAGACGGGTGTCATCGGTGACGGCGCCGTCGGCCATCGGCACGTTGAGGTCCTCGCGCACAAGCACGGTCTTGCCGGTCAGGTCGCCGATATCGTCCAGAGTCTTGAAGCTCATTCCTCGATCCTCACTTCGTCGCCGATCGCGATTTCGCCATCGGTCAGCACCCGGCCGAGTACCCCGCCGCGCCAGTCAGGCATCAGCGCGAGTTTCAGGCCGGGCAGGATTTCGTCCATGCGGCTGCATGGGTCGCATTCGCAGGTCGTCTCGATCCGCAAGCTCTTGCCGATGGCAATGATCTTGCCAGCCTCGCGGGGCAAGCGGATGCCATGAACCAGCAGGTTGGCGCGGCGCACATGCCAGGGAAGCAGTTGATCCGCCGACACCTTGAGCTCGGCCAGCGCCGCATCCCAGCTTTCGGCTTCGATCAGCGAAATCTGCCTGCGTCCGGATTTGCCGGGGCGGATCGCCCCGCGCAGGTCACCGCGAACGCCAAGCTCGCGTGTGACGGAAACGTGATCGAGCGTCTCGATAGGCCCGCGCGGCCGGTCATGCCGTGCAATGCCACCGAGACGCCCGCTCATTTTACCATTTCCTCAGAGGAACTTCGCCATCGCGCCCGCGGTGTCGAGCATGCGGTTGGAGAAGCCCCATTCGTTGTCGTACCACGACAGCACGCGAACCAGCTTGCCTTCGAGCACGGCCGTCTCGAGGCTGTCGATGGTCGACGAGTGCGGATCGTGGTTGAAGTCGATCGAGACCAGCGGCTCCTCGGTGTAGCCGAGCACGCCCTTGAGCGCGCCTTCGGCTGCAGCCTTGAGCAGGCCGTTGACTTCTTCAACGGTGGTGTCGCGCTTCGGCGTGAAGGTCAGGTCGACAACCGAGACGTTCGGGGTCGGCACGCGGATCGACGAACCATCGAGCTTGCCCTTGAGGTCGGGCAGCACTTCGCCGACGGCAACGGCAGCGCCGGTGCTGGTCGGGATCATGTTCATCGCGGCAGCGCGGGCGCGGCGCGGATCCTTGTGGATCTGGTCGAGGATCTTCTGGTCGTTGGTGTACGAGTGGATCGTGGTCATCAGGCCACGCTCGATACCGATCGATTCATGCAGAACCTTGGCCATCGGCGCGAGGCAGTTGGTGGTGCACGATGCGTTCGAGACGATCAGGTGATCGCCGGTCAGCTTGTCGTGGTTCACCCCGTAGACGACCGTGAGGTCCACGCCCTTGGCCGGAGCCGAGATGAGCACACGCTTGGCGCCCGCATCGAGGTGCTTCTGGCCACCGGCGCGATCGGTGAAGAAGCCGGTGCACTCCAGCGCGATGTCGATGCCATTGGCGGCGTGAGGCAGGTTGGCCGGGTCCTTCTCGGCAGTCACCTGGATGCGCTTGCCATCGACGATCAGGTCATTGCCGTCGACCGAGACTTCGCCCGCGAATGCGCCGTGTACGCTGTCGCGCTTGAACAGCAGGGCGTTGGCCTTGGCATCGGCCAGGTCGTTGATCGAGACCAGCTCAAGGCCGCAATCGGGCCGTTCGAGGATGGCGCGGGCCACGTTGCGCCCGATGCGTCCGAAACCGTTGATCGCAACCTTGATCGCCATGTCAGCTATCTCCTGTTTGAATTACGAAACCCGCGAAAGGATCTGCGGGACAATCTTTTCGGCGGTGAGGCCGAAGTGATCATAGAGCACGTCGATCGGAGCCGAGGCGCCGAACGTGTCGATGCCGATCGACAGGCCATCGCCGACATACTTCTGCCAGCCCAGAGTCACGCCGGCCTCGATCGAGACCTTGAGCGCGTCGGCGGGAAGCACGTCAGCCTTGTAGGCGGCGTCCTGCTCGTCGAACAGTTCCCAGCACGGGAACGAGACGACATCGGCGCCGATGCCCTGCTCTTCCAGCGCAGCAGCGGCCTTCATCGCGATCTCGACTTCGGAACCCGAAGCGAGCAGCACGACCTTGCGCGCAGCCGTCGCCGAGACGAGCCGGTAAGCACCCTTGGCGCTCTTCATACCGGCATCGAAACGCACCGGCGGCAGGTTCTGGCGGGTCAAAGCGAGGACAGACGGACGGTCCTTGTTGGCCAGAGCGATCGCCCAAGCTTCCGCCGTCTCGATCGCGTCGGCCGGGCGGAACACCAGCAGGTTGGGAATCATGCGCAAGCTCATGACATGCTCGACCGGCTGATGGGTCGGGCCGTCTTCGCCAAGACCGATCGAATCGTGCGTGAACACGTAGATCGAGCGGACATGCTGCAGGGCCGACATGCGCACGGCATTGCGGCAATAGTCGGAGAACACCAGGAAGGTGCCGCCGTAAGGGATGATCCCGCCATGCAGAGCCATGCCGTTCATTGCCGCGGCCATGCCGAATTCGCGAATGCCGTAGTAGACATAGCGGCCGTCGTAGCTGTCCGGCGTGAACGGTGCGGTCGACTTGGTCTTGGTGTTGTTCGAACCGGTAAGGTCAGCCGAACCGCCGACCATTTCCGGCACGTTGGCGGTGAAGGCCTCGAGCGCCATTTCGCTCGACTTGCGGGTCGCAACCTTGGGCGGATTGGCGATCAGCGACTGCACATAGGCATCGAGACCGGTTTCGGCCGGAAGATCCCCTGCCATGCGGCGGGCGAGTTCGGCCGCCCGCGGGTTGGCAGCGGCACGCTGCTCCCACGCGGCGCGAGCGGCCTTGCCTGCCTCTGCCGACGAACGCCAGTTGCCGAGGATATCTGCGGGAATTTCGAACGGAGCCGAAGTCCAGCCCAGATATTCGCGGGCCGCAGCGATTTCGTCAGCACCAAGCGGCGCGCCATGGACGTTGTGGCCGCCCTGCTTGTTGGGCGCACCCTTGCCGATCACGGTGCGGCAGGCAACGAGTGATGGACGCGGATCCGCCTTGGCTTCGGCCAGTGCGCGGGCGATGTCGGCAAAGTCATGACCGTCGCACGAGGTCACGTGCCAGCCCGACGCGGTATAACGCCCGAGGATGTCCTCGGTGGTCGAAAGCGAGGTATCGCCGTCGATCGTGATCTTGTTGTCGTCCCACAGAACATTCAGGCGACCGAGTTTCAGCGTACCGGCAAGGCCCACGGCCTCATGGTTGATGCCTTCCATGAGGCACCCGTCACCGGCCACGACCCAGGTGTGGTGATCGACCAGGTCATCGCCGAACTGCGCGTTGAGATGACGCTCGGCCATGGCAAAGCCGACGGCCATGGCAAGACCCTGCCCCAGCGGGCCGGTAGTGCATTCGACACCCGGGATCAGGAAATTCTCGGGATGCCCTGCGCAAACGCTGTCGATCTGGCGGAACTTGCGGATGTCTTCCATCGTCGGGCTTTCGTAGCCCGTCAGGTGAAGCAGCGCGTAGATCAGCATCGAGCCGTGGCCGGCCGAGAGGATGAAGCGGTCACGGTCCGACCACTGTGGCGCGGCGGGATCATGCTTCAGGAACTGGGTCCACAGCACCGTCGCCACGTCGGCCATGCCCATCGGCATGCCGGGGTGGCCGGAATTGGCTGCCTGAACCGCGTCCATGGCAAGCGCACGGATCGCGTTGGCCATGGGAGCCAGCGCGGTGGAATCGCGTGTCATGCTGAAAAAGCCCTTCCCTGCGAGCGGCCGAACGGCATGGGCCGCATGAATCCGGTGATTCGGAGCGGGGTCTCTTTGGTCACCATGGGGCCAAGGGTCAAGGCTGGCGGGGCGGGTTCTTTGTTGCAGGTGCACAAAGCAGGCTTTTCCGTGCCGCTATCCCCGCCCCTTTCCTGCCAGAGTGTTGCGCCTCTGCGCCATTGTGCTAGCGTGCCGGGCCATGGCGACGGAAGCACTCGGCGCCGCTCTTGACAGGCTCGAGCAAGCGCTCGCGCGGGTTGAAGGAGCGGTCGCGCAACAGGGAACCCAAGGGGCTGCAGCGGGCGAGGAGCTGGCGCTGCTAAAGGTCCGTCATCGCCGCCTCAAGGATACGGTCGCGCAGGAGTTGCGCCAGCTCGATCTCCTGCTTGCAGGTCTGCCGAAATGAGCCCCAGGTCATGAGCAACGTCAGCCTGCCGATCGGCGGTCGCAATTTCGCCGTCTCCTGCGCCGATGGCGAGGAAGCGCATATCGAAATGCTCGGCCGCATGATCGACGAGCGTGCACGGAAGATCGGCGGCCAGCAAAGCGAAACGCGGATGCTGCTGTTCGCGGCGCTGATGATGGCCGACGAACTGCACGAAGCGCATAGAGCGTCACCTGCGCCTGTCGCCGTGCCAACCCCGCCTCCCGCTCCCGCTCCCGCTCCCGCCGAAATCGACCCCGCTGTGGTCGACCGCGTCAACACATTGGCGGAGCGCATCGAAAAACTCGCCGTTGCCCTTGAGCAAGGGCCGGTCAGCGCCTAACTAGGCCGTGACGGGATCTGCCCGGCACGAGCCGCATGAACATCCCTGAGGCTATAAGCAATCCAAGGGGGCTGCCCCTGTCTGGGATCCTGGTCCCGGGTAAGCGGTCCCCACCTGACGTCGAGGCGTCAGAGGATTTTCCGAGCAACCGACCCATGGTGGGCCCGTCACCCCCTTCTCTTTCCTGATACCGGAGCACCTCGTGGAAGCCAAGACTGCGCTGCGCACTGAATTGAGAGCGCGGCGCAACGCTCACGTTGCATCGCTCGATCCGCGCGTGAAGGCGCTGATGTTCCGCCGCCCGCCCTCGCCCGTCATGGCGATGGTGCCCGAAGGGGCGACTGTCGGAGTCTATCTCGCAGGGCCTTCGGAAGCGCCAGCCACGGCTTACGCACAAGTCCTGCATGAAGCAGGGCACAAGGTCGCATTGCCATGGTTTGCCGATCGCGCCTCGCCCATGGTCTTCCGCGAATGGACCTCGCCATGGGTCGACGATCTGCTGGAACCGGGACCCTGGAAGGGCATCGTCCAGCCAGCTTCAGACGCTTCCGAGGTCGTTCCGGAAGTGCTCTTCGTCCCCCTGGTCGGTTTCAGCGCCGATGGTGGGCGACTGGGCCAAGGTGGCGGTCATTACGACCGCTGGCTGGAAGCCCACCCCTCCACGCTTCCCATCGGCCTTTCTTGGGACTGCCAACTCGTCGAGCACCTGCCCCGCGAGGCGCATGACGTTCCGCTTCACGCCGTGGTAACGCCGACGCGAATCTACGGACCGTGGGAGCGACAGGCATGAAGCAGGACTACCAGCCCACGTGGCGCAAGCCGGTCGGCATTCTCGCGCTGGTCCTTGCGCTGATGATCTACGCCTTTGGCGTTGCCGCGCTGTCCGATGTGATCGGGCAATGGCACGTCCTGCTTCAGACGATCGCCTACATCGTCCTCGGGACGATCTGGCTCCTGCCCCTGCGGCGCTTCCTGATCTGGATGGAAACCGGCCGCTGGGGCTGATCGCAAACGCTGCTGGACAGCGCCACGCGATTGCTTACCCCTTTGCACAAAGCAAAGGGGAGAATGCCATGTCTGGACCAGTCGAAACCGTCGCAACCTTCTGCGCAATGTGGGACCAACCCGGCGGGTTTGCAGCATCCATCCGCGAATACTTCACGGAGCAGACCGATTACGAGAACGTGGGCATGTCCCACACCATCGGGACCGACCAAGGGCTTGCGCTGGTAGCAGGCTTCGAGAACGACATGGGTATCGCACGCATCAAGGTCGACATGCTGGCGGTTGCGGCCAACGGCAATACGGTCCTGACCGAACGCGTGGACCACATGATCAACGCCGCTGGCGAGACTTTCGCGTCCTTGCGGCTCATGGGCATCTTCGAATTGCAGGATGGCAAGATCGTGAAGTGGCGGGATTACTTCGACACTGCGCCATTCAAGCAGTGATCCGGCTCAGAACGCGAAAGGGCGCCCGAAGGCGCCCTTTGCATCGCATCTGACGTGGCGCGAGTGACGGGGCTCGAACCCGCGACCTCCGGCGTGACAGGCCGGCACTCTAACCAACTGAGCTACACCCGCGTAACGTCAGCAAGATGCCGATCAGGCACCGCCCCAAGTGGTGGCGCGAGTGACGGGGCTCGAACCCGCGACCTCCGGCGTGACAGGCCGGCACTCTAACCAACTGAGCTACACCCGCGTACCTCTTGGAAGCCGCGCCTCTATGGCAGGCGGTCTGGGCTGTCAACGGGCTTGAAAGCGGGAATTTTTCCACAACGGAGCGCCGCCCCGCACGCAAAGAAAAAGGCGCCCGGAGGCGCCCTTTTCATCATCCCAATGGCGCGAGTGACGGGGCTCGAACCCGCGACCTCCGGCGTGACAGGCCGGCACTCTAACCAACTGAGCTACACCCGCTCGCCGTTGGGAGCGCCGCCTCTATGGCAGAGTTTGCAGGCTGTCAACGCTCAACGACAGGCAATCCGGCCCGACCAGCAATTTCTTCCGAAAGCACGAAGCTTCAGCAGTTCTGGTACTTCCAGTTACGGCTCTTGCCCTCGCCGATCCATTCCACCGCCTGCGCAATCCGCTTGTCCCGCGTAGGGTCGGTCTTTGCCTCGACAATCCACTCGATGTATTCCCGCCGCTGGCCGGGCGGCATGGCCGCGAAGCGCTCGGCATGTCCTGCGCCCGTCAAGGCAACGCTGAAGGCCTCCGGCAGTTCGGGGACCGGCTTGATAGCAGCACGCGGCACCTTGGGCTTCGGCGCGGCAAGTCGGGCAACAGCGGAGGTCAGCCGCTCAACGACGACCGTCTCTTCCGGAAAATCATCTGGCGAAGCGATCTTGCGAAACGGTCCGGTACCACCCGATTGCTCGTCGTTGTGGAAGAAAATCGAGACATGCGCTTTGAACGCCGCCATGCCCGCCAGGTTCTTTCCGCCCAGCGTGAAGTGCGGCATGCCCCATTTGATCGCTTCAACGCAGTCCGGCACTTCGCGATGAACGAGCGCCCGGAAGCGCTCGAGGATCGGACGGGCAAATTCGCCAGCGTTTGCGATATGCTGATCGATGCGCGGATCGGTAGTCGGCATGGGCACCTCCGATCCGCACATCTACCACATCAGTCGGCCAGCAGCAGTACCGGCGTTTCGATCAGCTTCTTGATCGCCTGGACGAAGCTGGCGGCATCATGCCCGTCGACGACGCGATGGTCGCAACTGATCGAGATGTTCATCAGCTTGCGCTTCTCGATCCGCTCGCCGCCCATGCCGTCAGGCACGAACATCGGCCGCTCGATGATCCTGTTGGGGCCGATGATGGCGACTTCCGGACGGTTGATCACCGGCGTCGTCGCAACGCCGCCGAGCGGCCCGAGCGAGGTGACCGTGAGGGTCGAGCCCGACAATTCTTCAGACTTGGCGCTGCCGCTGCGCGCGGATTCGGCAAGTCGGCCAATCTCGCGCGCAAGCTGCCACAGGTTCAGGCTCTGCGCGTTGCGGATAACCGGTACCATCAGGCCGGCGGGCGTCTGCGCGGCCATGCCGAGATGCACTGCACCATAACGGGTCACAACACCGGCTTCGTCATCATAGCGCGCGTTGATCATCGGAAATTTCGGCAGCGTGCGGCAGATCGCGGTGATCAGCAGGGGCAACATCGTGAGCTTGGGCTTGTCGCCACGGCTGGCGTTCAGCTGCTCGCGCATCACTTCCAGCATGGTCACGTCGCATTCCTCGACATACGAGAAGTGCGGGATGTGGCGTTTGGATGCGGCCATGTTCTCGGCGATGCGGCGGCGCATGCCGATGACCTTGATCACCTCGTCGCCGCGTTCCGCCCCCGCCGAGCGGTAGCCGCCCGTCGCGTTGTAGGCGAGGAACTGGTCGAGGTCGGCATGGCGCACGCGCCCTTCCTCGGACGGACGGACCTCGGAAAGGTCGATGCCGAGATCACGCGCCCGCTGGCGCACGGCGGGGCTTGCCAGAACCTTGGCATCGTAGCCACGCCGGACCGGCTCCACTGCCTGCGCGGGAGCAGCCTTGGGCGCCGCTGGGGGTGACGGAGGAGGTGCCGGTGGTGGCGGCGGTGCAACTGCTTCAACTCGCGTCACGTCCCCTGCATCTGGTGTTTCCACCTCTAAGCGCTCTTCGACGACTTCGGACTTCGGGGCGGGAGCGGCAGCGGGTGCTTGCGCCTCCCCTTCCCCCTCGGTCTCGATCACGACCAGCGCCGATCCGATCGCCACCACATCGCCGACTTCACCGGCGATCGAGACGACCTTGCCCGCTACCGGGCTTTCCATCTCGACCGTGGCCTTGTCGGTCATCATGTCGGCCAGGCGGCCATCTTCCTCGACCATGTCGCCCACGGCAACGTGCCATGCGACAATCTCGGCCTCGGCGATGCCTTCGCCGATGTCGGGCAGGCGGAATGTGTAGGTTCCCATGGCTTCAGGCTTTCGTCAGGCGGTCGATGGCCTCGCCGATGCGGACCGGGCCGGGGAAGTAGGCCCATTCGAGGCTGTGGGGATAGGGGGTGTCGAAGCCGGTCACGCGCTCGATAGGGGCTTCGAGGTGATAGAAGCAGCGCTCCTGCACCAACGCCGAGAGTTCGGCGCCGTAGCCGGAGGTGCGTGTCGCTTCGTGGACGATCAGGCATTTCCCGGTCTTTTCCACCGACTTTTCCACCGTCTCGATGTCGAGCGGAACCAGCGTGCGAAGGTCGATGATCTCGGCGTCGACGCCCTTCTCCGCACAGACCGCTGCAGCCACGTGGACCATCGTGCCATAGGCCAGCACAGTGAAGGCATTGCCCGGACGGACAATGCGCGCTTTGCCCAACGGGATCGAATAATACCCCTCCGGCACCGCGCTGTCCGCGTGCTTGCTCCACGGCTCGACCGGCTTGTCATAGTAGCCGTTGAACGGGCCATTGTAGATGCGCTTCGGCTCGAAGAAGATCACCGGATCGTTGTCCTCGATCGCGGCAATCAGCAGGCCCTTGGCGTCGTGGGGATTGCTCGGCACGACCGTCTTGAGGCCGGCAACATGCGTGAACAGTGCCTCCGGGCTCTGGCTGTGCGTCTGCCCGCCGAAAATGCCGCCACCGAACGGCGAACGCACCGTCATCGGCGCGACGAACTCGCCCGCTGAGCGATAACGCAGCCGCGCCGCCTCCGAAACGAGCTGGTCCAGCCCCGGATAGATGTAGTCCGCAAACTGGATTTCCGGCACCGGACGCAGGCCATAGGCGCCCATGCCAACGGCCACGCCGATAATCCCGCATTCGCTGATCGGCGTGTCGAACACGCGGGTCTTGCCGTACTTCTTCTGCAGCCCTGCCGTCGCACGGAACACGCCGCCGAAGTAGCCGACGTCCTCGCCCATCACGACGACATTGGGATCGCGCTCCATCATAATGTCGAGTGCATCGTTGATCGCCTCGATCATGTTCAGGCGGCGGGTCGGAGCCTCGGCGAGGCTGACCGGGGATTCTTCGTAGGTCATGCTTCTTTCCACTCTGGCCACTTGACCCGACGCTCGTGGATGGCCTGCTCGCTCTGTTCCTGAAGGTGCCAGGGCAAGTCCTCGAACACGTCCTCGAACATGGTGTGGAAGGGATGGTGCAAGCCATGACCCAGGATGCCGTTCTTCTCGGCCTCCTTGGTCGCCGCCTTGACCATCTCCATCAGTTCGCGGTCCATCGCGGCATGCTGCTCCTCGGACCATTCGCCCAGCGTGATCAGATGCTGCTTCAGCCGGTTGATCGGATCGCCCAAGGGCCACTCCTCGCGTTCGTGCGCCGAACGGTACTGTCCGGGATCGTCCGAAGTGGAATGCCCCTCGGCACGATAGGTAAAGTGCTCGATCAAGGTCGGACCGGCATTCGAACGTGCGCGGTCAGCCGCCCACTTTGTCGCGGCATAGACCGCCAGCGGATCGTTGCCGTCCACCCGCAACCCGGCCATGCCATAGCCGATGGCACGCGCCGCAAAGGTCGTCCGCTCAGCCCCGGCGAAACCCGAAAAGCTCGAGATCGCCCACTGATTGTTGACGACGTTGAAGATCACCGGCGCGTTGTAGACGGTGGCGAAGGTCATTGCCGAATGGAAGTCTCCTTCCGCCGTCGATCCTTCGCCGATCCAGGTCGCCGCAATCCGGGTATCGCCCTTGATCGCGCTGGCCATCGCCCAACCCACCGCCTGCGGGTACTGCGTGGCGAGATTTCCGCTGATCGTGAAGAACGATGCCTCGCGCGCCGAATACATGATCGGCAACTGCCGCCCCTTCAGCTTGTCCGCCCGGTTCGAATAGATCTGGTTGATCATCTCGACGATCGGGTATCCGCGCGAAATCAGGATGCCCTGCTGCCGGTAGCTCGGAAACACCATGTCGTCCGTAGCCAGGGCCATGGCAGGAGCAACCGAAGTCGCCTCCTCGCCGGTGCACTTCATGTAGAAGCTGGTCTTGCCCTGTCGCTGCCCCCGATACATGCGGTCGTCGAACGCCCGCGTAAGCGCCATGGTGCGCAGCATGCGGCGCAGGGTTTCGGCCTCCAGCTTGGGATCCCATGGCCCCACCGCGCGATGATCATCGCCCAGCACGCGGACCAGATCGAAGCAGAGGCCCTGCGTTTCCGAAGCTGCGCACTGCTCGTCCGGCCGAGCCTGCGCCCCTGCAGTCGGAATCTCGAGATGCGAATAATCGACCGCGTCTCCGGGCCGGAACTTCGGTTCGGGCACGTGGAGCGAGAGCGCAGGCATGTTGCTGCGCATGCCGCCATTCGTTCCGCCGCTCATCCTGCGAACGCCTGCATTTTCGACTCTCCCGCACCGAATCACTCTTTGCACATGCAAAAGTGTTACAGATGCAAAGTTATAGACGCGTGTTATTTTATTTCACACGCCTTTTCGAGTCAATCGCAGGCCTAGACGGCAACAGGAGCAGAAAGATGACCCTGCGGCGCGTATCCGGACACTTCGAAATCCTCGATCCGGTATCCGAAGATCGTATCCGGTCGGCGCAGGATGGCAAGGCGCGGATCGCCCTCCGGTTCCCGGGAAAGCTGCGCTTCGACCAGTTCCGCGTGATTGAGATAGAGATGCGTGTCGCCGCCCGTCCACACCAGCTCGCCCGGCTCCAGATCGCATTGCTGGGCAAGCAGCCGCAGAAACAGCGCCGCGCCCCACAGGTTGAATGGCAGCCCCAGCGCCACGTCGCAACTGCGCTGGTAGAGCAACCCGTTCAAGCGATTCCCGCTCACGTGGAACTGGTAGGTCTTGTGGCACGGCGGCAGAGCCATCGCGTCCAGCTCCGCCACGTTCCAACCCTCGACGATGTGGCGCCTGCTCCCGGGATTGCTACGCAACGAATGCACCAGATCGGCAACCTGGTTCACGCCTTGAGGGCGCTGTCGGAAGAGCCCTTCCCCTGCAGGCTCGTAAACAGGCCAGTCCACCCACTGCTTGCCGTAGACCGGCCCCAGATCGCCCCACTCCCGGGCAAAGGCCTCGTCCGCCACGATCCGCGCCGAGAAGTCGGCCCGGGAAATGTCCGAGCCTGTCGCCTTGCGGTAGCGGTCGAGCGGCCAGTCGGTCCAGATCTCCACGCCCTGCGCACAGAGCGCGCGGATGTTGGTATCCCCGGTAAGAAACCACAGGAACTCGCGCGTGGCAGTTTTCCAGTAGACCCGCTTGGTGGTCAGCAGCGGCACCCGCCCGTCGGACAGGTCGAACCGCAACTGCGCCCCAAATACGGAGCGCGTACCAACACCGGTCCGATCCACGCGCGTGTCCCCGCCTTCCCAGATCTCACGCATGAGATCGAGATACTGGCATTCGTAGTGGCGAGCGGAATCGGCGTGTTTCGACATGGCGCTGCTTCTATCGCGCGGCCCACAATCGAGCAAAAGAGCGCAACGGAAAAAACTTGTTCCTTCCCGCTTGCCAGTCTCGGAACTGCCTCGTATAGGGCGCCCCTGCCTCGCAGCCGGGTCACCGGTTGGCGGATCGGTCGGGGAATAGCTCAGCCTGGTAGAGCACTGTCTTCGGGAGGCAGGGGCCGGAGGTTCGAATCCTCTTTCCCCGACCATTTCATCCTCAAGGATGATCGAAAGGGCGGCCTTCGGGTCGCCCTTTTCGTTTGCCCGACGCACACAGTTCGTCGCCGCTGCTGCACAAGTGCCTCATTCTGGCGGGAAATACCGCTCCGGAAATCGCAAACGGGCTTTCGCATCGGAACAGTTGCCCCGACCTTGTGCGGGCATTCTCTGCAACTGGACAGGATACCCATTGTGAAAATCCGCAATCTCACCGTTGCCCTTCTCGTCGCTTCCATCCCCTTTGCAACCGCAGCAAACGCACAAGAGGCGGCTGCCGGCACCGATACCACCGCAACCGCTACAGCCACCGCTGCGACCCCGTCTGTCGGTGCTACCGTCTACGATGCCAGCGGCGCCGAAGTCGGCAAGATCAAGAGCGTGAACGCGCCCAACTTCGTCATCGACACCGGCAAGAACACCGCCACCCTCGCACTGACGGCGCTTGGCACAGGTCCCAAGGGCCCGGTTCTCGGCATGACCAAGGTCGAACTTGATGCTGCTGCCGAAAAGGCTGCCGCTGCGGCCAAGGCCGAAACTGCCGCTGCCATCGTCGCCGATGCGCCGGTCTATGCCTCCGACGGCACTACCCAGCTCGGCAAGGTTGCCGAAGTGACCGACACCGAATTCGTGCTCGATGCCGGAGCCGTCCGAGTGAAGCTGCCGAAGACCTCGGTCGCCAAGGGTGCTTCGGGCCTGATGATCGGCATGACCGCCCAAGGCTTTGCCGACGCCACCAAGAGCGCTGAAAAGAGCGCCAGTGCGGGCGCCGCAAAGCCTGCCGGCAAGTAAGCCATTCAGGGAGCGGGCGGCGCTTTTCCCCCTTTTTGCGCCGCCCCAACCCGTCCAGCCTATCCGCCTCTGAGTAGCTGCACGCCCCAATCGCGCTCGAACAGATAGAGCAGGACTCGCGCTGCCTCGCCCCGCGGCGAAGACAGTCCGCCGTCACGCTCCATCAGCAACCGCGCATCATCATGCGCAAGAGGTAGCAACCGCGCGATCTGCTCGAAGTCCGCAACCTTGAACGGGGTGTCGCCGGACTGCCGCGTGCCCAGCAGTTCTCCGCCGCCGCGCAAGCGCAAGTCCTCTTCCGCCAGCCTGAACCCATCCTGCGTCTCGCGCATCAGCGCCAGACGTTCGCGCCCGGTCTCGGACAGCGCCTCGCCGCGCAGCAGCAGGCAAGTCGATTGCTGGCTTCCCCGCCCCACACGCCCGCGCAACTGGTGCAGCTGGGCCAGACCGAAGCGCTCGGCCTGCTCGATCACCATCAGCGTCGCGTTCGGCACGTCGACGCCGACTTCGATCACCGTCGTCGCCACCAGCAGTTGCGCCTCGCCCCGGGCAAAGCGCTCCATGCCTGCGTCCTTGACCTCGGGCCGCAACTGGCCGTGGACCATGACCACGGTATCGCCAAACCGCTCTTTCAGCGCTGCGTAACGCGCCTCGGCCGCGGCAATGTCCTCGGTCTCCAGTTCGCGCACCATCGGGCAGACCCAATAGGCCTGCGCCCCCTTGGCAATGTGCCGCGCCACCCCTTCCACAACATCGGCGATACGCTCGGTCGAGATCACCCGCGTGTCGATGGCCTGACGCCCGGGCGGCATCTCGTCGAGCCGCGAGACGTCCATCTCGCCATACTGCGCCAGGGTCAGCGTGCGCGGGATCGGCGTTGCCGTCATCGCAAGGCAGTGCGGCGTCCGCCGCGCCTTCTGCGTCAGCATCAGACGCTGTCCCACGCCGAAGCGGTGCTGTTCGTCGATCACCACCAGTGCGAGATTGCGATAGGCCACAGCCTCCTGAAAGATCGCATGTGTCCCGACGCAAATGTCGATCGATCCATCGAGCAAGCCCATCAGGATCGATTCGCGCGCCTTGCCCTTGTCCCGCCCGGTCAGCAGCGCGATGGTCACGCCGGTGCCAGCGGCCATCTTGTTCAGCGTCTCGAAGTGCTGGCGCGCCAGGATTTCGGTCGGCGCCAGCAAGGCCGCCTGCCCGCCAGCCTCCACCGCGATCAGCATCGCGTTGAGCGCCACCGCCGTCTTGCCCGAGCCGACATCGCCCTGCAGCAGCCGCAGCATCGGCGCGCCCTGCGCCATGTCGCTCTCGATTTCGGCAATTGATCGCTTCTGCGCCCCTGTCAGCTCGAACGGGAGGTTGAGCTTGGCTCGCAGCCGTCCATCGCCATGCAGCGGCGTGCCCTTCTTGGCGCGGTTGCTTTCGCGCACCAGCATCAGTGCAAGGCTGTTGGCCAGCAGTTCGTCATATGCGAGCCGGTCCTTGGCCAACTTGTTCGCAGCCTTGTGCGCAGCCGGTAAGGCATGGTGCCAGGCAGGCCAGTCCATCCGCGCCAGCAGTCCCGGCTCGATCCACTCCGGCAGCTTCGGCAGATGCGCCAGCGATTGCGCCACCAGCGCCTGCACCCGCCCCTGCGTCAGTCCCTCCGACAGCGGATAGACCGGCTCGTTCAACTGTCCGAGCATACCGGCGCTGTCTTCGCTGACATGATCCGGATGGACGATCTGCCAGGTCTGCCCGAATTGGTCGAGCCTGCCCGCAACCCAGCGCTTCTCGCCCAGCGGTAGCTGCTTCTTCGCCGTATAGGCCGCCCGCCCGAAGTAGGTCAGCGCCACGTAATTGCCCACGGCATCCTCGGCCATCACCCGGAACGGCCCACGCCCGGCCGACTGCCGGTAATCGCGCACCGTCAGCGGCAGGACGATCTGCTCACCAAGGCCTGCCTCATCGAGATTGGCAACCGCCCGCCGCAACACCCAGCGATCCGGCAGATGATAGGCAATGTCCTTGACCCGCGTCAGGCCGAGCTTGTCGAGCGGGCGCGCCAGTCCCGGCCCGACGCCTTTCAGGCTCGAACTTTCGGCAAAGAGGGGATTGAGCAGGTCGGGACGCATGGTCTGCCCGACATAGGCTGCAAGGCCGGCTTTCGCCAATGCCACGCCCTGCGAAATTCACGGCCAATTTTGACCCAGCGCATGGTTGCACCTGCTTCCCGGTGCTTGAGTCCTCTCGCAGTCAACGAGAACAGGAGCCTCAGATGCTGATCCCACACGGAACCGTCATTGCCGTCGTCGATGGCAAGGCATGGGAACTCTACCGCAACGCCGGGACCGAAGCCGCGCCCGAACTGGCGGTGATGGAAACCCCCGCGCTCGTCGAACACAACCATTCCAGCGGCGGCAGCCACGCATCGCCTCACCAGCAGGACGAGACCGCCCATTGCGCTGCCGTGGCCGATTGGCTCAACCGGCAGGTGCAGGCGCACAAGATCGCCCAGATCGTGCTGATCGCCCCGCCCCGCGCACTGGGCGAACTGCGCCACGCGCTCAGCAAGGCGACCCAGCACGCCATGATCAAGGAACTGGCCAAGGACATGGTCGGTCGTCAACCGAACGACATCATCGCGGCGCTGCGGGGCAAGTAACGCGCGCGGTCAAGCGATGGGGCATTCCGGCGCGGGGGAAGGACGGCGCCGGGATGCCCTTTGGCATGGGGCCTGCACCCTTGTTTCGCCGGGCCGATCAGCCTAACGGCAAGCCATGACCGAGCCCGCCCCCGCCACGCCTGAAAGCCTCCGCCGCATCCACTTCCGCGCCTGGCATCGCGGCACGCGCGAGGCCGATTACATGATCGGCTGCTACTTCGACCGCTATCACGCGTCGTGGACGCCCGAGCAAGTCGCCTGGTTCGAAGAGCTGATCGAGGAAGACGATGTCGAGATCATGGCGTGGGCTCTCGGCACCCAGCCTGTCCCTGCGAAGTACGAGGGGCCGATGATGGACGCCATGCGCAAGCTCGATTACGTCGAAATCCCGCGCTGATTTCGAGCTTCGCGCGTTAAGCCTGCCATGTCCGATCTCGCTCGCATCCTCTCGGCCAAGACACCGCTCACCCTGTCCTCCGTCGCGCGCGGAGCACAGCCGCTCGTGCTGGCCGATCTCGCCCGCGCCGCGAAAGGCCGCGCCATCTTCATCGCGCCCGATGAAGCCGCGATGCGCGCGATCGTCGAAAGCGCCGCCTTCTTCGCACCCGACCTCGAGGTCATCGACTTCCCGGCATGGGACTGCCTGCCGTTCGACCGAGCCTCACCCGCGCTGTCAGTAAGCGCCCGCCGCCTCGCCGCACTTCAGCGCCTGCAGCGCAAGCGGTCCGGCCCGCAGCTTTTCGTCACGACGATCAACGCCGCGCTCCAGCGCGTCCTGACGCCTTTCCGCATCCGCGAATCCACCCGCCTGCTCTCTCCCGGCACCGAGATCGGCCGCGAGAGCCTGATCGCGCTCCTGCAGCGACAGGGCTATTCGCGCACCGATACGGTGGTCGATGCCGGTGAATACGCCGTGCGCGGCTCCGTCTTCGACATCTACCCCTCCGGCCTCGATCACGGCCTGCGCCTCGATTTCTTCGGCGACGAACTCGAAACCCTGCGCCTGTTCGATCCGAACACGCAGCGTTCGGTGCAGCCGGTCGAGACCCACCTGCTGCTACCCGCCAGCGAGGCCCTGCTCGACGACGACAGCATCAAGCGCTTCCGCAGCCGCTATCGCGAATTGTTCGGCGCCAACGCCACCGGCGACCCGCTCTATCAGGCGATCACCGACGGCCGCCGCCTTGCCGGCATGGAGCATTGGCTGCCGCTGTTCGAAGACCGCCTTGCCACGCTGTTCGACCATCTGGCCGAAGACGACCTCGTCCTGATCGACACGACCGCGATCAAGGCCGCCGAACAGCGCGTCGCCGATATCGCCGACTACCACCAGTCGCGCCTCGATTCCTCGTCCAAGGCCCCCGGCAGCTACCGTCCGCTGTCCGAAACCGCGCTTTACCTGTCACGCGACGAGTTCGACCGCGCGCTCGCAGGCTGGCCGGTCCACCGCACCACCATCTTCGCCGAGCCGGAATCGAAGCAGGTCGTGGACTTCGGCTTCAGCTCCAGCCACGATTTCACGCCCGAGCGCGCCGCAGCCACCTCAGGCGGCACCAACATCTACGAAGCTGCTGCCAAGTACATTTCGGCACTGGGCACGCGCGGCAAGAAGCCGATCATCGCTGCCTACACCGCAGGCTCCCGCTCACGCCTCGCGTCGTTGCTGGCCGAGGCGGGCAAATTCACACCCCAGATGGCCGAAACCTGGCAGGAAGCCCTCGGCCTCGCCGCATCCGGCAAACCCGCCGCAGTCGTCCTCCCGCTCGAACAGGGCTTCGCCAACGACGATCTGGAACTGCTGACCGAGCAGGACATCCTTGGCGACCGCCTTGTCCGCCGCAAGAAGAAGCGCAAGGACGCCGACGCGTTCCTTGCCGAACTCTCCGCGCTCACCCCCGGCGATCTCGTCGTCCACATGGACCACGGCATCGGCCGCTACCTCGGCCTCGAAGCGATCGGCGTGGGAGATTCCCCGCACGATTGCGTCCAGCTCGAATACTCGGGCGGCGACAAGCTCTACATCCCGGTCGAAAATCTCGACGTCCTTTCGCGCTATGGCTCCGATGCCGAAGGCGTTGCGCTCGACAAGCTCGGCGGTGAAGCCTGGCAGCGCCGCAAGGCGCGCATGCGTGAGCGCATTCTGGAAATGGCCGGCCATCTCATGGCCACCGCCGCCCAGCGCGCTTTGCGCCAGGGCACGGTACTGCCGGTGGACCCCGCCAGCTACGGCCCCTTCGTCGACCGCTTCCCATGGGACGAGACCGAGGACCAGGAACGCGCGATTGATGATGTTCTGGGCGACATGTCGGAAGGCAAGCCGATGGACCGCCTCGTCTGCGGCGATGTCGGCTTCGGCAAGACCGAGGTTGCCCTGCGCGCCGCCTTCGTCGCGGCCATGCAGGGCGTGCAGGTTGCCGTCATTGCCCCGACCACGCTGCTCGCGCGCCAGCACTACGCGAACTTCGTCGAACGCTTCAACGGTTTCCCGCTCGAAATCGGCCGCCTCTCGCGCCTCGTCCCTGCCAAGGAAGCTGCAGAGACAAAGGCAGGCCTTGCCAGCGGCAAGGTCGATATCGTCATCGGCACCCACGCCCTCCTGTCCAAGTCGGTGGAGTTCAAGCGCCTCGGCCTCGTCATCGTCGACGAGGAACAGCGCTTTGGCGTGACCCACAAGGAAAAGCTCAAGGAGCTGAAGGCGGACGTCCACGTCCTCACCCTCACCGCCACGCCGATCCCCCGCACTCTGCAGATGGCAATGTCGGGCCTGCGCGAGCTGTCCACGATCCAGACCCCGCCGGTCGACCGCCTCGCCGTACGCACCTATGTCATGCCGTGGGACGACATGGTGATGCGCGAGGCGCTGCTGCGCGAACACCAGCGCGGCGGGCAGAGCTTCATCGTCGTCCCCCGCATTGCCGACATGCCCGATCTCGAGGAATGGCTGCGCCTCAACGTCCCCGAAGTCCGCTTCGTCACCGCGCACGGCCAGATGAGCCCGACCGAGGTCGAGGACCGCATGGGCGCGTTCTATGAAAAGAAGTACGAGGTCCTGCTTTCGACCACCATCGTCGAAAGCGGCATCGACATTCCCTCGGCCAACACCATCGTCATCCACCGCGCCGACCGCTTCGGCTTGGCCCAGCTCTACCAGCTGCGCGGACGCGTCGGTCGCGGCAAGATCCGCGCTTACGCCTATCTCACCGTGCCGGAGGACATGGCCCTGTCCGAAGTCGCGGAAAAGCGCCTCAAGGTGCTCGGCGATCTCGACAGCCTCGGCGCGGGCTTCCAGCTTGCCAGCCACGATCTCGACATTCGCGGCGCCGGCAACCTGCTGGGCGACGAACAGTCCGGCCATATCAAGGAAGTCGGCTTCGAACTCTACCAGTCGATGCTCGAAGACGCGATTCTCGCGGCCAAGGCTGGGGACATCGGCCTTGCGCGCGAGCGCGAGGCGCTGAGCCCGCAGATCACGCTCGATGCGCCGATCATGATCCCCGAGGATTACGTGCCCGATCTCGCCGTGCGCATGGCGCTCTACCGCCGCATGAACGACGCCGAAGGCCCCGATGCGGTGGAAGCACTGGCCGCCGAGATGATCGACCGCTTCGGCCCCCTCCCCGGTCCGACGCAGAACCTGCTGCGCCTGATCGAGGTCAAGCGGCAGGCCATCGCCGCCAACATCGCCAAGATCGACGTCGGCCCCAAGGGCGCGCTGGTCAGCTTCCACAAGGACCAGTTCCCCGATCCGATGGGCCTGATCGGCTATGTCGAGCGCCTCAACGGCGTCGCCAAGTTGCGCCCCGACAACAAGCTCGTGATTACCCGCGCCTGGGGTACTGCAGAAGGGCGCCTCAACGGTCTGGTGCAACTGACCAAGGGCTTGGCAGCCATCGTCAAGCGGGCGAAGAAAGTGGCTTAGAGAAGCGCTGCGATCCCTGCCGCGCTGATCGGCCCGGATCGGAGAAAGCCCTGAAACGTATCGCAGCCTTCCGCCTGCAGGACGGCAAGCTGGCTTTCCCGCTCCACCCCCTCGCACACGATCTTCAACCCCAGGGCCTGCGCCATCGCCACGATGGCCGTCAGGATCGCCCGGTCACGCGGATCGCTGTCCACGTCGCGGATCATCGAAGCGTCGAGCTTGATCGTATCGAGCGGCAGCGCCTTCAGCGTGCGGAAGTTTGCATAGCCCGTGCCGAAATCGTCGAGCGCGATGCGCACGCCCGCTGAAGCCAGCAGGGCCAGTGCTGCTGCAGATCGCCCGAAGTCTCCGACAAGGGCGTGTTCGGTAACCTCCAGGGTCAGCCGGTCTGGCGCAAACCCGATCTCGTCCAGCAGTTCGCGGAACTCGCTCGCAAAGGAATCGCTCGCAAGATCCTGAGCTGTAACGTTCAAGGATAGCGACAGATCGGCCCAATCCTTCGCCAGCGATAGCGCCTTGCGCGCAATATGGCGCGAGAGTTGCGCCACATGATCCCCGCGCTCGGCAATGGAGAACAGGGTCTCAGCGCCGATGCGTCCAAGCTGTGCATGGTTCCAGCGCGCCAGTGCTTCGACGCCGACCAGCACTCCGTCGGCAACCCGATACTGCGGTTGGAACACGATCTCGATCTCGTCACGCGCCATCGCCCCGATCAGATCGGCTTCAAGCCTTGCCGCGCTGCGCCCCCGCGCTCGATGCGAACCATCCGCCCAGAGTATCCGCCGACCCACCTGCTGCTGCGCAGTGCCGAGCGCCTGGTCCAGCCTGTCGATGATCGCCGCCCCGGCCTCGTCCGGCACGCCGCGCAGCAGCGCAGTGCGCGGCACGAGATGCAGCACCTCGCCCCGCACCGTCAGGGCGCGCGAAATCCGACGCGTCAGCGCTTCGGCCAGCCACTGCCAGCGTTCGCGGCTGATCGAACCACTGCTGGCAATCAGGAACTCCCCGCCGCCGACCCGCGCGACAAGCGCATCGGGGCCAAGCTCTTCCACCGCAAAATCGGCGATCCGCCGCCCGATCTCCGCCAGCGCCACGTCGCCTCCCGCCTGCCCGTAAGCGAGATTGACCGAACTCAGCCGGTGCAGTCCGACCAGCATGGCGTGGATGAAGCCCGGCTCGTGGCGCTCCAGCCATGATGTTGCCGCTGCCATGCCCGGAAGACCCGTCAGGCTATCCCGGCCAAGATCGGCTTCCGGCATGGTCAAACGGTGGGGCATCCTCTTCCGCCTAGCACGCGAACCTTGCCAAAGCGTTCCCTGTATCGGCTCACCCGCGTCGGCTCGACAGCCGCTGCTATGCTTTTGTGCATTGCGCCACTGCGGTCTGCCCAATATCTCCGGAGCGAAGCGATTTGCCGCGTCCGATGGGGGCCTGAACAACGATGCCGGATTTCACCCGCCTGGCCCTGCTGGCGTCGCCCAGCGAGCGTGCGCAGGACGCCTATGACACGCTGTTGAAAAGCCGCGAGTGGGTTGCACTCGAGAAAGCTGACGCCGCCGTGGTCATTGGCGGCGATGGCTTCATGCTGCAGACGCTGCACACCATGCTCGATATCGACCATGTGGTCCCTGCCTTCGGCCTCAATCTCGGCACCGTCGGCTTCCTGATGAACAAGTATCGCTCAAGCCGCGGCATCGAGGAGCGGCTTGCCAAGGCGACGCAGATCTCGGTTTCGCCACTGCGGATGACGGCGGTGACCAACACCGGCGAGGAACACTCGGTCTGCGCGATCAACGAAGTCTCCATCCTGCGCGAAACCCGCCAGACGGCGAAGCTCGAGGTCAGCGTCAACGGCAAGGTGCGCATGCCCGAACTCGCTTGCGACGGCGTGCTGGTGGCAACCCCCGCCGGATCGACCGCCTACAACCTCTCCGCGAACGGCCCGATCCTGCCGCTGTCGTCCAACATGCTCGCGCTTACCCCGATCAGCCCCTTCCGGCCGCGGCGCTGGCGTGGGGCGATTCTGCCCGACACCTACGAGATCGTGTTCAAGGCGCTCGAATCGGTAAAGCGCCCCGTCCTCGTGGTCGCCGACCAGAAGGAAGTCCGCGACGTGCGCGAAGTGCGCGTAAAGGCCTGGCCGGAGCACCGCCTGACCCTGATGTTCGACCGTGGCCAGAGCCTCGAAGACCGCATCTTCGCCGAGCAATTCATGGTCTGAGCAAAAATCTCGAAACAGGTGCTTGCCAAACCGGAATCGCCTGTTATTAGCGCGCTCCTGCCCCGGGGAACTGGGGCTGCTCCCTGATAGCTCAGCGGTAGAGCTCTCGACTGTTAATCGAGCGGCCGTAGGTTCGAATCCTACTCAGGGAGCCACTTCTTCCAACAAAATCAAAGCTCCTCGTCCGCCTTGGGTGGAGCGTTGTCGCGCAGCACTCCCCGCCCCCGCGGGGTTCCGCGCCAGCTGACACCGCGCGTCAGGTTGTTCGCGATCAGGCAATAGTCGTCGAGCTCGGTCGAGCCCAGATCGCCCCTGATGACGATGCTCTGGCGGACAAGGACGTTGTAGGCGACCACGACGTGGCTCTGGCCGTTGGTCAGCTGGCTGGCAATGTGGCGGTGATTGTTTGACCGGCCGCTGCGGTCCTTGTTCGCGAACCGGTTGTTGACTGCGAAGAAGTCCGCACATCCCCCGCTGCCTTTGAAGAACAGGTCCTGCGTCACAAGGTCGGTGCCGACATTGTCCATGATCACGACGTTCTCCTTGAGCACGCCGGTGTCGTTCTTCTGATAGAAATCGGAATGGATGTCGAAGTAGGAGCAGACGCTCAGCGGCGCGCTTCCCACCGCTACCGGCCCCCACGGTCCGATCGTCCCCTCCGCCTGGCATGATGCCGCAAGGTAACGGTCGTCGATCAGCCGGGCAGACCAGCCGGCCAGCCCGTTGAGCCACGCGACGACACCCGCGAAGTTGTAAGCCTCCCCCGCTCCAAACGTATCGTCGCCATTGCCGGTCACGAATGTCCCCACCGGGCTGCCGTCGATCCTGGCGGTGAACACCCGTTTGCGCGCCATGTTGAGCCCGCTGCACTCCAGCGTCGCCCGCCCCGCGCCGCGATAGCTTGCCGTGAAGGCGGGGCGATAGAGGGTCCAGTCCTCCGAACTGTCCCAATCGTCAACCCGGTTGCCATAGACGCACAGGCTTTCGGTAAACACGTCCCACCCGCCTTGCTGAAGCACGCAGCACCGGGCGAGCGAGCTCTGGACCATCGCGTTGAGAACGCGCGATGCGGAAACCTCGGTGAAGTATGGCCAGTCGCGCACCACCTGCGCGACTGGCCTTACGCTTTTACGCCACAGCGCGCCGCGCCCGGCAGGATCGCTGTTGGTCAGCACGCAACCATCGAGCCAGTGCTGCCGGTTGTCCGGACGCTCGTGGTAGATCTGGAACACATTGCGCAGGTCCAGCGTCAGGTTGCCGCCGCGAAAGCAGATCGGCTCAAGGCGCGGCCTGACCAGGCTCGCCCCATCGAATCCGCGCTGACCGGATGGCAGCGATGCTCTTCCGATGGTCGCAGCCACGCTTGCATCCACCACAGTGTAGCCGAGCGTATGGCACGTCGCATCAAGCGCAGCCCATTCATGCACACCACGCTCGACCAGCGTGATATGGGCGAACTGATAGCCGCCCTTGCGAATGTAGTCGGCCGCATCCCGCAGCGACGCATAGCGCGATCCGGGGATCGCCTTGCGCGACGGCGCCACGGTAAGTTCGACATCGTAAAGCGTTCTGCGCGGATGGAAGCGATAGGGCCCGATGACCCTCGCCTGCATCGAAGGATCGCGCGGTATCGCCTTGAAGTAGATGTCGACCCCGCCCTGCAGGCTTTCCGCGCGCTGCCGACCGTCGTTGCGCAGATCGGCCCACCACCCGAAGGCAGTCTGCTCGCGGCCGTTGACGTCGATGTATCGGCGCAGCGTCGGCGCGGCGATCACTGCCACAGCCCCTTCGCAGTGCGCTTCCACCGCTTTGAGGCCAAGGTTGGTCAGGCAGTCCCCGCGATCGTTCGCCCCTGCCATCACGCCAATGATCAGGCTGTCGGTGTAGACCTGATGCGGTGGCACCAGCAGCCGCAACGCGGGCTTTGCCGTGATCCTCGCCGGATCTTGCGGTGGCTCGGCATAGCCGCTCCCGGCAATCCCGTTCCAGCGCTGGCCCGGAGCAACGACGACAGGCGCCGCTCCGGCGGAGGAGCGGCTTGCCTGTTCCATCGCGTCGAACGCATTGCGCACCTTGTTCGGTGCCCCGGGCGCAGCCAGCAAGGGCATGGCGCCCGGCGCTGCGGCACTCGCCAGCAGGGCAGACAGGGCGGCTCTTCGGCTCCATTGCAGGCCTTGGCGCTCGCCCTCGTCTGCGTGATCTTGCCTCTGTGCCATCGGCGAACCCTACCAGATCGACCGGAGTCCGGTCACGCCCCGGTCGTCAGGTCCGCCATTTCGCCTTGACCATCACTGAACAGGCCTGCGCCGCGATCAGTGGAAACGCAGCAAGGTTCCGCCAAGGATCGCGTCCAGCACCGCAGGATGGAACGGCTCGGCAAAGCGCACGCGCATCCGGAATGCAGCGCTGTCCTCGACCACGGCGGCGCGGGCTTCCAGACCATGAAGCTTCAGCCAGACCGTCGTACCGGCAGGAGGGTTCTCAAGGCACTCGATCTGCGCATGCGTGCGGGTCAGCTCACAGGCATTAACCTTCGCGCGAAAGACGCCGCGCCGATACCCTGCAACGATCGGCCCGGAAGGAACGCCTGCAACCCAAGGCCCCTGCCCTGTCACGCCGTCATGGTTGAGCCACATTGCGCATCTCCGATCGCTGTCATTCAGACATGACGGAGGACGGCGCGTTAACCGCAAAGTTCAGCCCGCAGGCAGCACCTGCGGGCCTCTACTTAGCGCACCTGAAAGCACCCGTTACCGGGAAGCCTGGCTGGTCATTGCGGCCTTCCCGGCGACAAGCGGCTTGGCTCCGTCGCCAACGATGATGAACGCCGCCCAGTAGAACGGATGCGACGTATTGGGATCGTCCATCAGGTTCTCCTGCGCGCCCTCCAGCGCATTGGCGAGCTCCTGTCCGGGGCGGGAATCGATCACCCCGCCGATCAGCCTCTTTGTTGCGTCGAAATCGTCAGGAACCGGCCAGTGGCTGGCAATGACCGAGCGCGCGCCCGCGCCGACGAAAGCACGCACCAGCCCGTCGAGGGCATAGTTGCCGCCCGTGGTCACCCCCGCCTCGCGGCTTGCTGCCACGGTCGCCATCCCCGCCGTGTCGCAGGCGGAAAGGATCACGAGATCGGCGTTGAGCTTGAGGTCGAAAATCTCGCGGAAGCTCAGCAATCCGTCCGACCCCATGTCCCCGAAGCTCGTGACCAGCGCCGGACGTGCCGGACAATCGGCGCGCGGCGCGGTGACGAGACCGTGGGTGGCAAAGTGCAGCACCCGGTACTGATCGAGGTCGCTCTCGCTCAACAGCGCGCTGTCGCTGAACTGGGCGTCGGTCTTCACCGCACTCCCGCCCAGAGCCAGCTTCTTCTGCGCGAAGAACAGCTCGTCCGCCGAGATCGGGTTCTGCCAGGTCGCCAGCGGCCAATCGCACTCGTCCGCAACGGCAGCCATCGGGCGGGCGGTGGGCTTGGCATTGTGGCCAAGCCCCAGGTAGTTCCGCGGCGCGCCTGAGGCTGCCAGCTTGCGGATGTCGAGGAAGCCGCGCGGACTGACCGCGATCGACACTTCGCGGCCGCGCCCCAGCCACTCCACCCCGGTAAAGTCGAACGGATCGCCATCCGGGCTTTCCATCCGCTTCTTGTAGGCGGCAATGCCTTTGTCTCCGGTGACCAGCACAGTCGGTGGCAACTGCAGCATCGCACCGTCCGGCTCGAAGATCAGATGCCGGGTTGCCGGCAGCATGTCCTCGACCGGGCCGAACAGCGTCTTGTAAAGCGCGCGCGACTTGTCGAGATCGAACGGATAGTTGACCTGCTGCCCGTTCTCGACCTTCACGATCGTATCGCGGATCTCCTGCACCTGCTTCGCCATTTCGGCAGGGGTTATGCCAAGATCGACGACGCGGGCATCGCTCGCGGTGGCAAACAGGCCATAGACGCGGTCGCCCACAAGCATCAGCTTGTAATAGGACTCCCCGCTCTTCAGCGCCGATTGCAGTTCCGCCAGTTCCACGCTGCGCGGCGCCAGCACGTTGTAGCGCGGGAATGCCGCGAGCTTGCTGACCAGCGCGGTCTGGTCGCGGCGCAGCGAAGCCAGATTGTCCTGTGCCGATTGCAAGGCCGCAGCCTGCTTGGGATCGGGTGAAGCAACTGCGGACAACTGCTCGACCAGCGCTTCGGTGCGCGCGATGTCGCGGGTCCGGGCCAGCGACAGGCGGAACAGCGCCGCAGCCTCGTCATTGCCCTCCGACATCTGGCGGGCAAGCACGGCCTGCGTCTGCGCCACGCCCGGCCGCTGCAGGACCTGTGACGCAGCGAACGTCGCCTTGGCCGCATCTGCGCCGGACTGCTTGGCGAGCAGTCCGAAGTAGGGGCCGAGCAGATCGCGCAGGGTCGTACCGGCATCTGGCACGGCCAGGCTGTCCTCGACGACCTTGCCATAAAGGGCGAGCGCCCCTGCTTCGTCGCCGGACCGGCCCAGCCACGCCGCCTTGCGCGCCTGTGTTGCCAGCAGGGCGGGCGATTGCGGGAACGAAGCACCGATCAGCGCGATGGCACGGTCGAACGCGGCACCGGCGTCTGCCTTCCGCCCTTGCGCCTCGGCCAGCAGGGCCAGTTCGATCTGGATTTCGGACCGCAGCCAGCCCGCGGAAGCAACGCGACCGCCACGGACTGCTTCCAGCCTCCGGCTCGCGCCTTCGAAGCCGGCCACGGCCTGATCGAAGCGCCCCTGAAGGCGAGCTGCCGTCGCTTTCAAAGCGTCGGCCTGAGCGTCGAGGATTTCGGCACGTTCGGTGTCCGACAGGCCGGGATCAACTGCGCCCAGACGCTTCAACGCTGAACTCTCGCGGTTGATCTGCTCCGCCAGCGGCATGTTGATCAGGCCTGCCTGAAGGCTGCCACGGTCAAACGAGTCGCCAATCGCGTTCACCGGGTTGGCCAGCTCCTTCAAGGCCGCCGCCGGCTTGCGCTGGTTCAGCCGGTTGATCGCGCGATAGTTGCGGATCAGCCGCTGCGTCACGCCATCCCCGCGCGACATTGCTGCCGCAGCCTGCGTCAGCAGGCGATCGGCTGCCGTGAAGTTGCCAAGGTTGCTCTGTTGCAGGCCCTGGTTGGCCAGAGCTTCGGCAAGCCCTGTTCCGCCCGACGCCCGGTCCCGGTTTGCCAGCGCTTCGAAGAACTCAGAGGATTCGGCAAAGCGCCCGCCGTTGTTGCGCAAGTACCCCTCATCGCGCGCACCAAGCCGATCAAGCTGCCCCGCCTGCACGCGCGCGAAGGCCGCCGGATCGCTCACCTCGGTCGTCGCAACGCGGATTTCGCCGGCCACAGGCGCATCGTTTACCACGCTGGCCAGCGCGAGGCGCAATGCCGGGTCGTAGCCCGCCAACCCCTCGACGAAGTAGGTCGTGCCGCCGCGCTTCACGGCATAGCGCTTGTATTCAACATTTGCGCTCTGGTCCCGGCAATTGACTGCCGTCACCCGTCCAAGCGTCTCGATCGACACCGATCCTTCGGCACCACACGCCAAGGTGACGCCCGGCAAACCCGTCGGTTCGCCACCCATTGCCACATCGCGGCGGACCGCAATGAGGCTACCCACCGCTCCCGCCGCATCGCGGCAGCTTAGGCGATAGCTGCGGTCGAAAATGCCCCCCAGGCGCTTGTCCAGCGGCGCGTTCTGGGCGGTGCAGGTCACGCCAGAGGTCCCGACGCGGAACGAGTTGCGGATGGAGAGCGGTTGCCGTGCCTCGGCGGCAAGCGCCGGAGCGACGGTCGATGCCAGCAGCGCTGCGATCATCGAACCGTTGCGGAGTGTCTTCATGCGCGCGTTCACTGGTCATCTCCTTCCGCGCTGTTCTCGTTAACCACCGATCCGATCAGGGCGGGATTGCCGCTGCCTGCCACCGGCTGCTCGACTTGCGATTGCGGTTCGAGAGGCCTGCTGTCGATCAGCTGGGGCGGCGGCGCGATCGGGCTGGAAGCAGCCTCCTCGCCTTCGCTCGCCTGTTGCTGTTGTTGCTGCTCTTCCTGCGCCGGATCATCGCTCTCCGCATCCGATGTCGGCGCGGCCGGGCTCTCGGTAAAGGTCGGCGTGCTGCCGAGCGTCTCGTTCGAGATGATCTCGATCTGCCCGGAAATGGCGCCGATGGTATCGGGCCCTTCCATTGCGGATGAACAGGCCGTTGCCGTGAACAGGCAGCCGTTGATCTGGCTGTCTGCGGTGTACGGCGTGAAGTCGGCATCCGGAGCATTCACGACAAGATCGTGTGCAGCCACGCCTGAAACGATGCCGGTCGGCGTCTGGAACGCGCCGTTGACCACGATGGAGATCGAACCAGGAGTGGCGTTGGTCGGAGCCGTCACGTCCGTGAAATCGGCATCGGCAAGGAAACCGGCAGAGTTGAGCACGGTACCGGTGTTCTGGATGTAGAGCGTACCGGTCGGGTAAAGGTCGAGGCCCAGCGCGCGGATGACGCCTTCCGGGCGCTGGACCGCCGCAGGGGCATTCAGCTCGGCAATCCGTCCGGTATAGAACGGATCGGCGGCCAGCTTGTCGAGGATGCTGCCGGCCGCAACATGGATGTTGGCCGCATTGATCTCAAGCGTCCCGCCGAGAGGCGCCGTGGCGCCCGACTGGCTAGCCGAAGTCAGATTGATCGACCCGGTCGCCGCGTCAAGTTCGAACCGTCCGGTCGTGAACTCGATCACGTTGCCTTGCCCGAAGCCGGTGCCATTGATCGCCCCGGTCACCCGGATCGCGCCGCCGGGGGTCTGCGTCTGCAGGTTGCCCGAGGCGAAGATGATCCGGCCCGTCGTGCCGGCGAGGTTGGAAGAACCGATTGCTCCGCCCGCGGTCAGCGAAAGATTGCCAATCAGCATGTCGGTGGCGTTGTTCGGCTGATCAACCGCGGCGATGGTCAGTTCGCTGGTGGAGATCAGGCCGATCTCGGCGTTGCTCAGGGCATAGCCGGAGCCGGTCAGCCCGTCACCGATCAGCGCCGTGCCGGTCGAGGTCGAGATGAGATCGACAAACCCGGTCTCGCTGGTGCGGATGCCCGAAAGGATCGGCTGTCCGGTCGGGCCTGTCGCGGTGCCGTTGTCGATGATGGCAATGTCACCCGAGACGATCCGCACCTGCGGCCCGCCCCAGCGGCGGCCTACAGTCACGAGGCCATCGGCCAGCACTTCGATCCGGCTGAACCCGGCCATCCCCGCCCCGGTGAACGACCCGGCAGTAGCGCCGACGATCTGCCCGGCCACCGCCACGTTGCCGACATTGATGTTGCCGTCCGTCTTGATCGGCGTCGCCGCGAACAGGCCAGCATAGTTGATGCTTCCCGGCAAGGCGCCGGTAACCGGCAGCATCGTCGAGTTCGCCATCAGCATTCTGCCGACGGCATTGGTGATCTGGTTGGTCTGCGGATCGAACACTGCTCCCGACAGCGCGGTCTGTACCGAGATGTTTCCGCTCGACAGCAGCACGAGATCGCGGCCCCTGACAGTACCGACCGTCAGTCCAGCCGCACCGCTTGCCAGAATGTCCGAGCTTGAAAGCAGCGCGCTGGCCGTAACGGTCCCGTTGCGCGAAATCACTTCGATCCGGTCGCTCTGCGACTGCAGCGAACCGAAGTTCATCGCGCCATTGCCTGTCACGCCGATACGGCCAGCGGCAAACACGTTGGCCGTCGTGACGGTGGTCCCCGCAGCAATGCGCAAGGTGCCGACGGTGGAGTTGTTGGAAATCGTCACCGCGCCGGTCAGCGCCATCGGCGTCGCGGCAAATACGAGTTCCTTGTCGAACCCGTTGGCCGTCTGGCCCAGCGCCTGCATCGAACTGTTGGCGATCAGCACCCGGTTGACCACGTTCATGCTCGTGACCGAAAGGTCCCCGACCGAGCCGAGCAGGACGTCGTAGCCGACCACCGTCCCGGTGCTCAGGCCACCGCCTGAGGCAACGCGGACGTCGCCGCTGGAGGTCAGGTTGCCGGTGCTGACATTGCCCGACGATGCGATCGAGATCAGCCCCGCTCCGCCGGCCGTCGGTGTGCCCGAGCCTGCCGTGAGTTGCCCCAGAGTTGCGCTTCCGCCTGCCGAGAGTCGCAGGGAGTTGGAAACGGCGATGTTGCCAGTCGTCAATGCGCCTCCCGCAGCAGCGGTGAGGCTGCCCGACCCGGAAGCGTTGGTAATCTGGATGGGACCGTTCGTCGCCACTGGAGCCGCTGCGAACACCAGTTCCTTGTCGAACCCGGCCGGCGTCTGCCCAAGGGCCGCCATTGAAGCATTGGCGATCAGGGTGCGGTTCACGATCGAGAGACTGTCGATCGTCGCGCTCGAACCGGCGAGGAGCAACGTATCGTAGGCGCGGACAAGCCCGGTCGTCAGGGTGCCCGCAGCCGATATCCCCACATCCGATGCGGCAAAGATCGTCCCGGTCTGGACATTGCCGCCCGATGTGATCCCGATCGAATTGAGATCGCCGTTGGCGCCCGAAGGCGTCCCCGTTCCGGCCGCAAGGTTGCCGGTGGTGACGCTGCTGGCCGACTGGACCGTGATCGAGGTGGCGGCCGTCATGTTGCCAAGTGCGGCCACGGCCTGCGATGTCAGGTCGATCGAATCCCCTGAGGAAACATCCCCCAGCGTCAGCGATCCGCCCGCCGTCACATCCACTGCCCCCAGCGCGGACAACGAGCCGAGGAAGATGCGCCCGACCGCCTGAAGCGTCAGCGTCCCCTGCGTGGAAAGGTTCGCGTAAGCGATGATGTCCTGCCCTGACGACAGGCTCACCGAGCTTGTCCCGGTCAGGCTGCCGTAGCTTGCGGGGGCGGTGGCAGGAAGCACCCAGTTTCCGGCGTCGATCGCCACGCTTGCAGCCGTCAGGTTCGACTGGTCGAGCTGCAGCGAGAAAGCGTTCGGTGTCGAGAACGACAGGCTGCCGGAAAGGTTCGCCGTCGAATTGGTCAGCGCGATGTAGTCCGGAAGCGCACCGGCAGTTACGCCATCGGCAAGGGCCGAGAACGACAGGTTTGTGCCGCTCAAGCTGCTGTTCAGCATCTCGAAATCGACAGCATCGCCAGTGACCGTCCCGACGCCGGCGACAGATCCTGTACCGCCAGCGGCGATCGCGCTGAAATTCAGATCACCTGCCGTCAGGCTGCCGCTCTGGGAGGGCTGCTGGAAACGGCTCGTCACGACGAGCCCGGCACCCGACGCCTGCGCCGGATTGGTGCTCACGCCGACAGTAGCGT
This sequence comes from Novosphingobium jiangmenense, assembly GCF_015694345.1. Lineage (GTDB taxonomy): Bacteria > Pseudomonadota > Alphaproteobacteria > Sphingomonadales > Sphingomonadaceae > Novosphingobium > Novosphingobium jiangmenense. Next base: position 134,661 of record NZ_JADQDC010000002.1, on the reverse strand, counting down.
CGCCGCCTGCTCCGACCGTCGCACCACTGCCGCCGTTGCCGCCTTGCGCATGGGCGTTGAAACTGCCGGTTCCGGTAACGGTTGTCGAACTGCCCCGCACAAGCAGCAGCGAACCGCCGGCCCTGCCACTGCCGCCTGCACCGCCTGTCCCGGTCGAGGCATCACCGCTGCCACCATCGCCGCCAACACCGGAGGCAATCGTCAGTATGCTGCCGTAGGTGCCGGACCCGGTATTCAGGGTTCCGGTATCGAGTCCGCTGGCGGTGCCGATCTGGACGAAGCCGCCGTTGCCGTTGCCACCCAAACCGCCAGCGAGACCATCGCCGCCGCCACCGCCCTGGCCGCTCGCGCTGGCCAGGACCGAGCCGATCTGCATCCGCCCGTTTCCGGCCGTGCCGAAGATCGCGATCGTACCTGCCGTTGCATCGCCGCCCACGCCGCCGTTGCCGGTCGGCGTCGCAGCAAGGCCACCAAACCCGCCAAACGCCGACGAATCCGCGGTCAGAGTGTTGATCGTGACAAGGCTGGCACCTTCAAGGGCGCTGTTGGCGTAAACTTCTATGCCGCCGCCCTGGGCGACGCCGCCTGCTCCGCCGAACTGGCCATAGCCCCCGAAGCCATCGGCGGTGGCGAAGGTCTGGTCGAGCGAGAGTGTCCCCTGGCGAGCCGAAATGCCGACAAAGCCGCCAGTGCCGACTCCGCCCCGGAAGGAGTCTCCACCGGTACCTTCGGCAGTGACAAAGCTGAAACCACCGACAGTGATGCTGCCATTGTTGCCAATCGCGTCAGGCGTGCCCACCGTAAGCAGGGCCTGGCCGCCCGTTCCGGCGCCGCCGGTTCCGCTGGCGCCGTCCAGATACCCGAAGCCACCGAAGCCGCTGGCTTCCACTGAAGCACCGCCGGTGACCGAGACGGTACCGCCATCGCTGTAGAGACGGCTGATGCCGCCGGTGCCGGTGCCGCCATTGGCGCCAACGTCGCGGCCATCGCCGCCCGTGCCGTCCGAGTAGAGGCCGATGGTACCGGAAATCGTGGCCGAGCTTGTGCCCGAGGCAATGAACGATGCATTGCCGCCAGTTCCATTGCCGCCTGCAAGCGCGGTAAACTGGTCCCCGCCTTCGCCAGTGGCAGACACGCTCACGCTGTCGGCAGTCAATGCCAGTCCGGAATTGAGGTGGATGATTGCCACACCACCGGTGCCGTTTCCACCTGGAGCGCCGTAGGCCCCCCCGCCGACTGCGAAGGCCGACAGGTTGAGCCCGCCGACGATCGAAACCGAATTGCCGGTGGTGGCTCCGCCCGAACCGAAATTGATCGAGCCACCCTGCGCATTGCCGCCGGCGGCGGTGCAGGTGATCCCGCAATCACCGCTGTTGCCGCCTGTCGCATCCGCCGAGACGTTCAGCCCATCACTGACGGTCAGTTTGCTGCCGCCACGGTCGAACGCCATGTTGATCGTGCCGCCGTTGGCCGCGCCGCCATTGCCACCTGCGCCCGGAGTCGGACCTTCGCCGCCGCTGCCGCCAGCGCCGCCTATGGCTCCGGCATTGAACAGAACGACGCCCAGTTCGTATCCGCCACTGCCGCTGCCCCCCGATGCCGCGATCGAGTTGACATTGATCAGGCCGCCAGTCGCCGCCCCGCCGTTGCCGCCTTGATCGCCATTAGGAGTGTTCATGGTGCCCGAAGCGCCAAACCCGCCAACGCCCGAGGCGTTCGCGTTCAAGTCGCCGACAGAGATGGTACCGCCATCGACAGCAGCATTAAGAGTTATCGTGCCGCCCTGACCAATACCGCCACTGCCACCGACGCCGCCAATCGCCGAAGCGAAGGCGCCTGCGCCACCGCGTCCGACAGTGCTGATCGAGATTGTCGAAGTCGAAATCGCGGTCGGAGCCGTCAACGCAGCATCGGCAGTGACCGAGACGCCTCCGCCAAGGCCGTTGCCACCACTGCCGCCAAAGAAGCCGTTGCTGCCAACGCCTTCCGAGAAAAGATTGATGCCCGAGGTGGAATCCACAGTCGAGCTGCCAGCGGCCAGGCTTATGCTGCCACCCTCGCCATTCGCCGCCGTCTGCCCGTCACCCGCATAGCCGGTGGCTTCAAACGTGACGTTCCCGGTCTGGCTGAGATGCACCGTGCTGCGCGTTGCGTTGAACGAAATCGCCCCGCCCGTCGCTGCACCCGCACTTCCCGGGGATGAGAAGTTGCTGCTGGTCCCGCCCGATCCGATTGCGCCGATATAGGATATGCCATTGATCGTGAAGGAAGCGTCGGTGATCGCAGCATTCACCGTGCCGCCCTGTCCGGAACCCGCGGTCACACCACCGCCGCCGTAGCCTTCGGCAACAAGGCTGAAGGCGCCTCCTGCCGAGAGGGCTCCGCCGCTCATCTGGATAACTGCGTTACCGCCCGTGCCGTTGCCAGCGTTGCCGGTGCCGTCGGTGGCATCTCCACCACGCCCGGTGGCAGCTACCGAGATACCTCCGGTAGCTGACAGCTGACCTGCAGGAGCGACACGCAGCCGCGCCAAGCCGCCGGTACCGGCGCCCGCAGCAGCTGAGCCGAATTGAGGACCGCCGTTGCCGTTGGCGGTCATGAACAGGTCAGTGGTCTGGATGGTGCCACCATTCGCGAATGCGTCCACCGTTCCACCGGTCGCCGCACCTGCAGGGGTTGTTCCGCTGGCAGGAGAGCCGACCGCATTTGCCGTCAGCAAAATGCCATCGGTACCCGTCAGGACGCCGCCGTTGCGAGCCTCCACGGATATGAAACCGCCGGTAGCAGCCTGGGTTGCTCCTGTCCCGAACGAGCCGGACGCCGCCGCCGTTGCATTGAGCAAGCCGTTGATGGTGATGTCAGTGGTGTCGGCCAGAAGATTGATCGAGCCGCCATTGACGGATCCCGAAATACCCGCCGATCCGGTGCCGCTGCTGCCCAAGGCAGAAGCCTCGAGACGGGCCATTCCGTTGATCGTGATGCCGGTTCCGGAGGTCGCCCCGGCCAGCAGGGAGATGTGGCCACCAAGCGCCGAGCCGCCGCTGGTGGAGCCACCGCCGCCACTCGCATCGGCAAGGGCGGTGAGGCCCTGCATCGAAATCTGAGCAGCATCGAGAGTGAAGATGCTGACTTGACCGCCGGTAGCGTTCCCGCCGGCGCCTGCGGAAGATTGGCCTGCGGTTGCGTAGGCTGACAGGACCGAAGCACCGCCGATGGTTATTGCGGAATCGCCGTTCGCCCGGATGGCGGCAAGTCCGCCGAAAGCGCTGCCTCCATCCCGCGTACACGTGACGCAGCCATTGCCGTCATAGCCTCGGCCGGATGCGTCGAGATTGGCGGCTCCGAGGATGTTGACTTGTGATCCGCCTGTGCCGGTAGAGAGGATCCATGCGGTCCCTCCCGTTCCGGAGCCAGAACCAGTGCCCGGACTTTGAGGCTGGCCGCCGAAACCGATGGCCTCGAGTTGAGCGTCGCCGCCAATATTGATCTGCCCCCCGTTGTTCGCTTGGATCTTGGCAAATCCGGCCTGCGCGTCTCCCGCGTTCGCACCTGGCGAGATAGCCGGTGCGCCGTAGGCGCTGGCACTTAGGAGTACATCGCCTGCCACAGCGATCGTGCCGCCATCGGTAGCATAGAGCTGCGCCCGCCCGCCGAATGCGGTAAAACTTGCGCTTGCCCCGCTTTGGTCGGCATGGAAATCGACATTGGCCGCAAAGTTCACCTGTCCACCGGCATTGGCGAAGACGCTGGCATTACCGCGCGCGGAGCTGGCAAAGACATTCGAAGCGAAGTCCAGGCCGGCGCTGCTCCCGGAGCCGAGCTCGAAATTCCCGGTGGTGCGAGCCACGAGGTTCGAAGTGAAGTCCGCATCGCCGCCGATGACCTCGGCGAGTCCTGAACCGCCGCCGATCGACGCAAAATTCTGGGCACTGCCGCCTATGATGTTGTTGCCTGCTGACAGCACGATGGTGTTGCCGCTGACGTCGGCAGCACCCGCAATGTCAAAGCCGAGCGAACTGCCGGCGCCGATCGCCATCGTGATCGCGTCGTTCTTCGGCACGGCGACCATGTAGATGCGATGGAAGAATGAAGAACCGGACGCAGCCGGGCCGGTGATCGTGCCGTTGTTCACCGCGACCGTCCCCGTCGCGCTGGTTCCGGAATCGACCTGGATATCGAACAGTCCGCTTGGCGAAAACGTTATCGTCGCCGCATCGGCAGCGACCAGCGCCGCCGAGCCGTTTACGGTGATCGTGCCGTTGTTGGTAACGGACGGCGCAACCATTGCGATGTACGAGCCATCGGTCGTCGCACCGAGTTGCGCCCCCGCGCTCACCACGATCTGCGAACCCGCAACGGTGGCGGGCTGGAACACGTAGGCGCCGCTGGTATCGAAGCTGCCGTCGGTCGTGTTGTAGTTGAGGTCCGAAGTCGTCAGCACCAGATTGCCGACATCGAACACCGATGACGCCCCGATCAGGATCCCGCCGGGGCTGTAGAAGAAAACCGTACCCCCCGCAGTCTGGCCGCCAGCTGCCGATTGCAGACGCGAAACGACCGTGCCGTCAAACTGGATCGGGCGCGTCGATCCCGAAGGAATGATGCGGTTGAGGACGGTGAAGTCGCTGTTCGCCGCCGGGTTGTTGGTGAACGTCGCGGTCGTGCCCGAAGTCTGGAAGATGATCGGGCCGCCGGTCGTCGCGGTATCGGTCGGCGTCCAGTTGATCACCGCGCTGGGGCTCGAAACCGTGATCGCGGTCGTGGTCGGGGTGGTGTTGATCGTTACCGAGCCGAAGGTGGACGTCGGCGTCGCCTGGAACGACTGCGCACGCAAGGCCGGCCCGGCCGCAACCAGCGCCGTGGCCAGAGCAAGGCCGGACGCCGACAGCAGCTGCTTGCGGGTAGCGAGTGGGATCGAGCGCATCAGAAGTTCCTCCACGGCAGCAGTCGCGTGGTCAGTGTCACGAGAAAACGGGCTTTCGAGCGGCTTGCCTGCAGGCCGACCTTTTCGAGCGGGACAGCAAGCGTCGCATCGAGGCGGAACCTGCTGCCGATTTCGGAGCGGATGCCGCCGCCTGCCGAAGTCAGGCGTTCCGAACCGGACACGCCCTTGTTCCAGACCCAGGCCACGTCGCCGAACACGAAAGGCTGGATGCGGACGCTGCGGCTGCTGCCAAATGGCAGGCGCGGCCCGCGCAATTCGGCCGAAGTCCCGATGGCGTCATCCCCGATCAGTTCGCCCGGATCGTAGCCGCGGCCAACGGTGAAGTTGCCCGCCGAGAACTCCTCGAAGCTGAACAGTGGCTTGAAGGCATACTGCGCGCGCGGCGCAAGCAGGAACGACACACGTCCGATCGCCCGCTCGTATTCCCCTTGCCAGCGGATCACGGTGGCAGTGGGTGAGGCGTCGGCCCGGCTCGCCGGAACCGCGGTAGCACATGCCGCACCTGCGCAGGGACGCGTGGCGCCGAAGATTGCCAGGCCCTGCCGTACCTCCAGCGCCGAGGACATCCGCCATCTCGGGCTGGCATGGGCGGTATCCACCGCGTCGAGATCGACACGAGCCCACGCCACGCGGATCTTGTCGCGCGTCAGCGGGGCGATCAGGTCGACGTCCTGATTGACGAGATCGAAGCCGCCACCCAGCCAGATGTTGCGGGCAAGCGACCGCTCCAGCGGATAGCGCGCATAGAGGCTGGCATAGAGCGTCCGGGCATCGAGCGACACGTTCGCGGGAAGCCCTGCCACATCGGGCTTGGTCCAGGCGTAGGTGAGCTGGCCACCGACAACTAGCCCCTGCGATCCGGGTCGGAACTCATGGCTCCCCTGCAGGATGTGCTGCTCGGAGAAATCCGAAGTGGCATAGTAGGACAGGGTGGTCACGTCGCCCATCCCGGTCAGGCCGAACGCCTGCGCGCGCAACTGCCCGCCAAACCGCCCCGTCGCCTTGGAGGAGAGGTTCTGGACGGTGAAATCCACCGCGTAGGGCTCGCGCAGCACGCTCACCTCGGCGACGAGATCGCCCGCGCCGGTCCCGGCCGGCTTCAGGGTCAGCTGGACGTTGTAGCCGGGCAGGTCACGCGCCAGCAGAAGATAGCGCTCCGCCCGCTTCTGGTTGAATACCTCGTCCCCGGTGAGTTCGCCGAGATACTGCTGAAGCTTCTTCTCCGCCCCCCGCGTTTCGCCCCGGGCACGCACGGCGGCGATGCGCGCATAGATTACTTCCATGCGGACCTTGCCATCCTCGATCTTCTGGGTCGGCACCTGGACCGCAGCAAGATAGCCCTTGTTGCGCAGCATAGTACCTGCAGCATCACGGATTTCGCACAGCATCGAGATCGGCTGGGGCGTGCCGACCAACGGCTTCCACGTGCTGGCCAGTTCTTCGGGCGCGATTTCCTTGAGGTTGTTGAAGGTCACTTCGCTCAGGTTGACCTTGATGTCGGCATATTGCGCATCATCGAGCGGACAGGGCGAACGTTCGATTTCGCCCTTGATTGAAAGTCGCGGCGCGGTTGTCGGCGCCTGACCGGTCAGCCCGCGCAGTTCATCGCGCGAAGGTGGAGCGACAGTGCCATTCGGTACGACCTGAGCCAAGGCAGGCGCGGATGTCGAAGCGAGCACGAGAATCGTCAGGCATGCTGCACCAGAAAGCAGCCCGCTCCGCCCCGAAAACCTGGAAATCATCTGCATTAGCCCCCGTCGGAAAATTCAACGACGCGGCCCGGTCTGTTCTGTTTATGCGTTTGTCACCTTAGCAGCAAAAGTTACCACTGCAATCGCGCCGTCGTGTGTTATGCACAAACCCATATCATACAAGTGCTTGCAAATTCGAAAGAAAGGGCGATCCGCGAGGATCGCCCATTGGTTTACGTAGCGTTACGCAGCAACACCGTGGCAATGTTTGTACTTCTGCCCGGAGCCACACGGGCACGGCGCGTTGCGGCTGATTCCCTGTCCGGCAAAGGGATCGGTACCCGCAGCACCCGCTGTCAGTGCACCCCCAGCCTGCGGCGGCAGCGCGCCGAAGAACGACGGCGCGGGCGCCAGCGGCGCCGCGTCGTTCTCGCCGGTGAACGGGTCGATGTGGCTGGTCAGGAAGTCCGGCAGTTCCGGCAGCTGAAATTCGTCAGCCGGCCGCAGACGGATCTCGCTGGTCGTCAGGATGCGCGTCACGTCTTCGCGGATCGCATCGAGCATCTTCTCGAACAGGCCGAAGGCTTCCTGCTTGTACTCGTTGATCGGCGTCTTCTGCGCATAGGCGCGCAGGAACACGACCTGGCGCAGCGCGTCGAGCGTGGCGAGGTGTTCCTTCCAGTGATGGTCGAGCCGTTCGAGCAGGATGGACTTTTCGAGGCTGCGCCAAGCGGTCGGGTCGATCTCGGTGATCTTGCGATCCATGTGCTCATCGGCCAGCGTCTGGATGCGCTCCTCGATCGTCTCCGGCTCGATCGCTTCTTCCTGCATCCACTCCTCGAGCGGAACTTCGAGACCCAGGACGTCGCGCACGCGCGCCCTCAGGCTCTCGACATCCCACTGTTCGGGATAAGACCCCGGAGGGCAGGCATCGCCAACGATCGCGTTGACCGTGTCGTGACGCATGTCGGTCACCACGTCGCCGACCGTCTCGGCATCCATGATGTCCGCACGCTGCTCGTAGATAACCTTGCGCTGGTCGTTCATCACGTCATCGTATTCGACGACCTGCTTGCGGATGTCGTAGTTGCGCGCCTCGACCTTCTTCTGCGCGGTCTCGATGGCCTTCGACAGCCACTTCGAACCGATCGCCTCGCCATCGGCAAGGTTGTTGTTCATCATCTTGGCGAACAGGGTGTCCGGGCCGAAGATGCGCAGCAGGTCGTCTTCAAGGCAGAGGTAGAACTTGCTCATGCCCGGGTCGCCCTGACGGCCAGAACGGCCGCGCAGCTGGTTGTCGATGCGGCGGCTCTCGTGGCGCTCGGTGCCGATCACGCAGAGGCCACCGGCAGCAAGCACCTTGGCCTTTTCCTCGGCCACTTCGGCCTTGATCCGGGCGATCCCGGCATCACGCTCCGGCCCCTCGGGCAGATCGCGCAACTCGTCCTCGATGCGGAACTCGATGTTGCCGCCAAGCTGGATGTCGGTGCCGCGACCCGCCATGTTGGTGGCGATCGTCACCGCGCCAAGGCGGCCCGCCTGTGCCACGATGTGCGCTTCCATCTCGTGGAAGCGGGCGTTGAGCACGTTGTGCTTCACGCCTTCCTTCTGGAGGAATTCGGAAAGCAACTCGGACTTCTCGATGGAAACCGTGCCGACCAGCACCGGCTGCCCGTTCTCGTACTTGTCGCGGATCAGCTTGGCGATGGCGCCGAACTTGTCCATCGTGTTCTTGTAGAACTCGTCCTCGTCGTCGATGCGCTGCACCGGCACGTTGGTCGGGATCGAGACCACGTTCATCTTGTAGATGTCGAAGAACTCGGGCGCTTCCGTCGCTGCCGTGCCGGTCATGCCCGAAATCTTCGGATACATGCGGAAGTAGTTCTGGAACGTGATCGAGGCCATGGTCTGGTTCTCGGGCTCGATCCGCACGCCTTCCTTGGCCTCGACAGCCTGGTGCAGGCCATTCGACCAGCGCCGACCGTCCATCATGCGGCCGGTGAACTCGTCGATGATCACGACCTTGTCGTCCTTGACGATGTAGTCGATGTCCCGCTTGAACATGACGTTCGCCTTGAGCGCCTGGTCGAGGTGGTGGACCACCATCGTGTTCTCGACGTCATAGAGGTTCGAGCCGACCAGCAGCCCCGCTTCCTCGAATGCGCGCTCGACCCATTCCACGCCGTCTTCGGTCAGCGTGATGTTCTTGGTCTTCTCGTCCGCTTCATAGAGATCGGGCTGGATCTGCTTCACGATGGCGTCGACCGAGATGTACAGGTCGCTCTTGTCGTCCGTCGGCCCGGAGATGATCAGCGGCGTGCGCGCCTCGTCGATCAGGATCGAGTCCACTTCGTCGACGATCGCGTAGTTGAACGGGCGGTGCACCATCTGCGTCCGTTCATGCTTCATGTTGTCGCGCAGATAGTCGAAGCCAAGCTCGTTGTTGGTCGCGTAAGTGATGTCCGAGTTGTAGGCCTCGCGGCGCTGCTCCTCGTTGAGGTTCGGCACGATCACGCCCACGGTCAGCCCGAGGAACTTGTAAAGCACGCCCATCGTCTCGGCGTCGCGGCGGGCGAGGTAGTCGTTCACGGTCACGACGTGAACGCCCTTGCTTTCGAGCGCATTGAGATAGACCGCCAGCGTCGCAACAAGGGTCTTGCCTTCGCCCGTGCGCATTTCGGCAATCTCGCCGCGGTGGAGCACGATACCGCCGATCATCTGCACATCGAAGTGACGCAGGCCCAGCGTGCGGATCGAGGCTTCACGAACCGTGGCGAAGGCTTCAGGCAGGATGTCGTCGAGCGTCTTGCCATCGGCCAGCATCTGCCGGAACTTCGGCGTCTGCGCTGCCAGTTCCTCGTCCGAAAGGGCCTGAACATGGGGTTCGAATGCCGCGATCTGGCGAACGATCTTGTCGAGCGACTTGACGTAACGGTCGTTGGACGAACCGAAGAGGGCCTTGGCGATTGAGCCGAACATGGGCGGATTTTCCTGTTGAATCTGTAATGTAGGGAGCGGCCACGCCAATGGCGCGCCACGTCGGGCAAGGGTCTTGCCGGTAAGGGTATGCTGGCCCGGGCGCTATTCGCGCGCGCGGTCAGTCAGTTCAATGCCGCAGGGCCGGATCAGTGCCGGGGCGGGCAGCCACACCGTCTTGCGGCGGGCATTCGTGCGCTTCTGCGGAACGGCACCGCCGCGCGCGGCGCAACGCTGCTGGCGCTGATCGACCGAGGTCGTAGCACCGGCAGACATCCCCGCTTCCGCCACTTCCGTGCGCGAGACGGCAAGCGCCACCGCGGGCAGGGAAAGCCCCGTGATCAGGGCCAGAAGGGCAAGCAGCATGCGCATCGCCGCAACAGATAGGCATTCCGTCGCGGTTCGTCCATCTTGAAAACGAACCCTTTTGCCGCACGCGGTGCCAAAGCCAGTGCGCAGTTGAACCGCAGGCCCCGGCGCGCTAGGCGCTTGCGCCATGTCCGACGCCGTTTCCCCGCTCGCCTCGCCCTTCCCCGCCCTGCCGCAAATCGCAGGGGTTGCCCCGCGCGTCGCGCGCGCCGGATACAAGGATTGGGGTCGCTGCGACCTTACCTACGTCGAACTCGCCGAAGGCACTTCGGTCGCCGGCGTGTTCACGCGCAATGTCTGCTGCTCGTCCGAGGTCGAGCTCGGGCGGCAGAACGTGGCGCTGGGCAAGGCCCGCGCGCTGGTGGTCAACGCCGGCAATTCCAACGCCTTCACCGGCTATCGCGGGCGCGAGGCGGTGGAGCAGATCATGGCTCAGGTGGCAGGGCATCTTTCCTGCGCCAAGGAACAGGTGTTCGTCTCCTCCACAGGCGTGATCGGCGTGCCGCTGCCCAAGGACAAGGCGCGCGCGGGTATCGAGGCCGCGATGCAGGCCGAACTCTGCACCTGGGAAGACGCCGCCCGCACCATCGGCACCACCGATACCTTTGCCAAGGGCGCAACCGCCACGGCCATGATCGGCGATGTCCGCGTGACGTTCAGTGCGATCATCAAGGGCAGCGGCATGATCGCGCCCGACATGGCGACGATGCTCGGCTATGTCTTCACCGACGCCGCCGTGAGCGCCGCCTTCCTGCAGGAGTGCCTGTCTGCCGCCAATCGCCGCACCTTCTCGTGCATCACGGTCGACAGCGACACCTCGACCAGCGACACCGTCCTCGCTTTCGCCACCGGCAAGGCGGGCAACGCAGAACTGACCGGCTTCGACAGCCCTGGCGCCGATGCCTTTGCCGCCGCGCTAGAACAGGTCTGCCGCGAACTCTCGCACCTCGTCGTCAAGGATGGCGAAGGCGCGCAGAAGTTCATCGCCGTCAGCGTGACCGGCGCGGTGTCCGATGAAAGCGCCCGCAAGGTCGGCCTCGCCATCGCCAACTCGCCCTTGGTGAAGACCGCGATCGCCGGTGAGGACGCCAACTGGGGCCGCGTCGTCATGGCGGTGGGTAAGGCGGGAGAACCGGCTGACCGTGACCGCCTGTCCATCGGCTTCGGCGGCATCTGGGCCGCGCGCGACGGACAGCCGCTGGCCGATTACGACGAAGGCCCCGTCGCCGCGCACCTCAGGGGCCGCGAGATTTCAATCGAGGTCGATCTCGGGCTCGGCGAAGGAACGGCCACGGTGTGGACCTGCGATCTCACCCACGGCTACATCTCGATCAACGCGGACTACCGTTCTTGAGCCGCGCACTGGACGACGCCGTCGCCGCGCTGATGCGCGAGACTGCGGAGCAGACGCTGCTCAAGCATTACCAGCGGCTCGGCGCGCAGGAAGTCTCGAACAAGGCGGCGGACGATGTCGTCACCATTGCCGACACCGAAAGCGAGATCATGCTCGCCGAAGAGCTGGCGAAGATCCTGCCCGAAGCGGCGATTGTCGGCGAGGAAGCGGCCCATGCCGATCCCGCCATCTTCGAGCGCCTGTCCGACAAGCTCTGCTGGATCATCGACCCGCTCGACGGCACCAACAACTATGCCGCTGGCAAGCCGCCGTTCGGCATCCTGCTCGCGCTTGCCCAGGGCGGCGAAACGGTCGCGGGCTGGATCTACGATCCGCTTTCAGGCCGCCTGTGCACTGCGCATCGCGGACAGGGCGCATGGGTGAACGGCGAGCGGGTGTCATCAGGCGGCAGCGGCAAGACTCCCCCGATAGCCGCGATCTCGCTGGTCTTCGCGGACAAGGCCAAGCGCGCGGCCCTGCTGGAACACATCGCACCGCATTACACGCTAGTCGACATCCCGCGCTGCGCTGCCGAGCAATACCCGCGCATCGGGCTTGGCCGGAATGACGTTTCGCTGTTTGAAAGGACTTTGGCCTGGGATCACGCGGCTGGCGTGCTGTTCCTCAACGAGGCAGGCGGCAAGGCCGCGCGGCCGGACGGTTCGGCCTATCGCGTGGACCGTCATCTGGAACCCGGGCTAATCGGCGCCGCAACCCCAAGGCTGTTCGACGAGATGGCCGAGCGTCTGACGCGCATGCCCTCCTGAAACAAGAACCCCCGCTTTCGCGGGGGCAATTGCTTGATCAGAGTACGCTTTCCAGCCAGCCCTTGAGCTGGCTCTTGGGTGCAGCGCCAAGCTTCTGGGCGACCGGCTGACCGTCCTTGAACAGGATCAGCAGCGGGATCGACTGCACGCCGAACTGGCTGGCGATGTCGGTGTTTTCCATGATGTCGACCTTGGCGATCTCCACCTTGTCGGCCAGCTCTTCCGAGATTTCCTCGAGCGCCGGGGCGATCATCTTGCACGGACCGCACCAGTCTGCCCAGAAATCGACAAGCACGGGCTTGCTGCTGCCCAGCACTTCGCTGGCAAAGGTGGCGTCGGTAACGGCCTTGGTCGACATTGCGATGAACTCCTGTTGGTTGAAGGGCAATCTAGGCACTGCAATGCGCAGTGCAACCGATCACCCGGAAAAGGATTCCTGAACCCCGCCAAGGCGCAGCTTTTGCGCCTCGATCAGATCGGCGGGCAGCACGAACAGCTCAGGCGTATGCGTATAGAGCAACGCCGCCTCGACCGGCACGCCCGGATGGATCGCTTCCAGAGCTGCGACATAGGCCGCCATCTGCCGCACGTAAGCCGCCGGAATCTCCGAAAGCGAAGCTGGCGGCCGCCGCGCCGTCTTGAAATCGACAATGCGGATGGCGCTCTCGCCGATCACCAGCCTGTCCACCGTGCCCGAGACCACCCGGCCACCGACCACGGCAGCCAGCGGCACTTCGGCCAGCGAATCCGGTCCGAACACTTCGGCCCAGTCCGCATGGGTGAGCACAGCCAATGCAGAACGCACCATGGCCACGCGCTCCGTGACATCGAAATCCTCAGCCGCCCGCGCCAGCCATGCCAGACCTGCTGCCTCCCGCGCCTCGAACGGAAGCTCGGGCAGCCGCTCGATCAGGCGGTGCATCAAGGTCCCGCGCCGCGCCGCCAGCATGGCATGCGGCCCTGCCGGTGCAGGCGGATCGGGCGCATCATCTTCGCCAAGCGATGAGGGCGCCAGCGGCCGCGGCGGTCGGGGTTCCGGTCCGACGCTTGTCAGCAGCACGTCCGGCAACGCCAGCTTCGGCACCATGGGCCGAACCGCCTGCCCACCGCGCAGCGCAGGCGGACCGCCGATCTGCTTGATCCCGCCCCACAGCGCATCCTCGCGCCAGTCCTCGCCGAACAGCGGCTCGAGTTGCGCGTACCAGCTGTCCTCGGGCAATTCGCCCGGCGTCTTCTTGCGCTTCTTGCCCTTGGCCCCGGCAATGAACAGCGCCTCCTCCGCGCGCGTCATCGCCACATAGAGCAGGCGCCAGTGCTCCTCGCGCTCGGCCCGCTTGGCTTCGGCTTCGGCCTCCAGCACAGCCGGCGCCTTCTCCTCCTTGCGCAGCGAGGGCAGCGGCACCTTGCGCACGGCACCCAGCACATCCTCAAGCAGCTCAAGCCCGCGCGGCGGCGAAAGGTCCGGGTCATCCGCCGAATCCGCCAGGATCACGATCGGCGCCTGCAAACCCTTGGAGCCATGCACGGTCATCACCCGCACCAGCCCCTCGGCCTTGCCAGCCTCGCGCTTCAACTCGCCCTCGCCCGCGTCGAACCACTGCAGGAAACCGATCAGGCTGGGCACGTTGGCGCTGGAGAAAGCCATCGCCGCGTTGAGCAATTCGTCGATCGGATCGTTCGCCTCGCGCCCCAACCGCGCCACCAGCTTGCGCCGCCCGTCCCACGGCCCGACCAGCAACCAGTGCAGCAGAACCTGCGGCGGATCGTAGTCAGCCCGCGCCAGCAGGCTGCGCAAGCGCTCCATCGTCGCGAACGTTGCCGGCCCCTCGTTTCGGCGCAGCCACTCCCACAGCGCCACGCCGTTCTTGCGATAGCCGTGTTCGAGCAGGTCTTCCTGCGACCACCCGATCAGCGGCGAGACCAGCAGCGAGGCAAGGTTCAGGTCATCCAGCGGCTGCGCGGCAAAGCGCAATGCCGCCACCAGATCCTTCACCGCGAGCGGCGCACCAAGCCGTAGCCGGTCCACGCCCGCCACCGGCACGCCCCGCGCATGAAGGCGCGCCACGATCAGCCCCGCTAGTTCCTTGCGCTTGCGCACGAGCACCATCACATCGCCCGCATCGGCATTCCGGCCGGCCTTGCCGAGCGGGAAGCCGCTGTCGATCCAGCCCTTTACCTGCCGTGCGATCTGGTCGGCCAGCTTGCGGTCAGGGCGCGACAGCCAGGTCTCGCCCCCCTCCTCGCCCTCACCTTCGTCGCCTTCCTCGGGCGCATCGTCACCAACGACCTTCCACAGGCCGACGGTGCCGGGGATGTCGAGCCCCACATGCCGCTCGGGCTTGCGGTCCAGCCCGAGCCGGTCCCAACCAATGTGATCGATCGCCGCATCGACGAACTCGAGGATCGGGCGCGCGGTGCGGAACGACTGGCCAAGGCCCAGTTCCAGCAGCTTGCGATCCGGGTCGCCGAGCACTTCGGACACTTGCGCCAACTGGTCGCGAACACGAAGGCTGGCCTGCGCGAAGTTTTCCGGGCTGGTGCCCTGAAAGCCGAAGATCGCCTGCTTGTAATCGCCCACCACGAACAGCGTACGCACCGCCGGACCGCGCTGGCCTTCTCCCGTAAAGAAGTCCGAGACCAGCCCTTCGAGCACGATCTCCCACTGCGAGGCATTGGTGTCCTGCGCCTCGTCGACAAGGATGTGGTCGAACCGCCGGTCCAGCTTGAAGCGGATCCATTCGGCGCTGGTGCGCTTGGTCAGGAGATCGGCAGCCGTGCGGATCTGGTCATCGAAATCGATGAACCCCTCGCGCGCCTTGGCCTCGTCCCACGCCAGCGCAAAGCGCCGCCCGACACTCAGCGCGGTATCGAGCAGTTCGGCCAGATCAAGCTGTGCCTTGCGCGCCCGCACCGCCTCGATGCAGGTGATCACCCGCGCGGCATAGCCGGGATAGTCCGGCTGCTTCTTCTCGATATTCGTCGTGGACTTGGGCTCGTCCTTGGCGGTCAGAAACTGGCTCTTGAACGCGTCAAAGCCCTCAAGCCGCCTGGCAGGATCGGCCGAGAGCCAGTCTCCCAGCGCATTTGCCGCCTCGATACCGCTCTTGGTGCCCCAGGCGGCATTCATCTCCATGCAGCGCCTGACCGACCGGCAGTCGAACGCCTCATCCCCGCACAGCGCGGCAAGGCTGTCCGGCCCGTCGTCCTCGCCCAGACCGAGCACGCGGTTGATGCGCGGGCGCAGCGGCGGCTGCCAAGCTCCCGGCCCCTGCCACAGGTCCAGCGCCCCGGCACAACGCAGCAGGAACGCCTCGACCTGATCCTCGCTCATCCGCCGTGACAGCGCGGCAAGGTTGTCGATGAGCCCCTCGTCGCCCTCGATCTCGGCACTGACGAGCAGTTCGGCCAGCACCTGCCGCACCAGCAGTGCGCGGTCGCGATCTTCCATCGCCCGCGTGCCGGGACGCAGGCCCGCCTCCACCGGGAACGAGGCGAGCAGCCACTGGCAGAACGCATGGATCGTCTCGATCCTCAGGCCACCACCAGGGCAATCGAGCACCGCGGCAAAGCGGCTGCGCGCGCGCGCCACCGTCTCGGGCCCGAACGGCGCACCGATCGCGCGCAACTGTGCGGCAAGGTCGGTCTCGGGCAGGCGCACCCAGCTTGCCAGCACCTCGTTGACACGCGTCGCCATCTCGGCGGCACCGGCCTTGGTGAAGGTCAGGCACAGGATCTGCTCTGGCTCCACCCCGTCCTGCAACAGCAGCCGCAGCACGCGCGCCGAAAGCACCTGCGTCTTGCCGGTCCCGGCCGAGGCCGAAAGCCACACCGTGCGCTGTGGATGCACCGCATGCGCCTGATTGTCCTTGAGCGGATAGACCTTGCTCACTGGTCTTCCCCTTCCCTGCCCTGCCATTCGTCAAGGCGCATCAACTGGTCGTAGTCGGTATAGCTCGGCAGATCGGGATTGAGCCGTGCCGTGAACGGCTCGCTGCCCAGCAACCAGCGGGCTATGGCCTCGCGCAGAAAGCGCTCGGTTTCGGGAAGGAACTCCTTGAGCTCAAGCCCGGTCTGCCGCGCTGTTTCCTTGATCGGTGACTTGACGTAGCCGAACCCCTTGTCCTTGTTCCGGCCAAGCGACCAGTACTCGAAACGCGAAGGCTCGCCCGCCACGTCCTGCATGCCCCCTTCGCGGGCGATCAGGCCGATCAGGCCAAGCTGCAAGGCATACCCTTGCGCCACCATCTTGCCTGATGGCGGCGTGCCGGTCTTGTAATCGACCACCGCCAGCGTCCCGTCGGCAAGCCTGTCGATGCGGTCGGCGCGCCCATGGATGCGGATGCCGTCGACCATGATCTCGCCCTTGCGCTCCACAGCGAGAACTTCCCGGCCTTCCCCCGCCAGCCTGTCGGTCTCCTCCTCGATCCACAGCAGTGCATCGAGCAACCTCGGCTTCCACATCGCCCGCATGAAGGGATGCGCGCTCATCTCGTCGAACATGCGCTCGGCCAGCGGCACCAGCTCTCCCGGATGCCCGCCAGCCTCATGCCAGACCTTGAGCACATCGTGCACGGCCGTGCCCTTCCACGCAGGCGTCGGATCGGCATCGACCGGATCGAGACTGCGCAAGGCCAGGATCGCCGAAGCATAGAACTGGTAGGGATCACCCCGCAGCCGGTCGAGCGCGGTGACCGCAATCGGCACCCGGCGCTGCTCCGCGCTGGGCATGGGATGAGGGCGCGGATGGGGCGGCTCGGCTTCGGCATCGGCCAGCGCGCGAGCCAGTTCGACAGCCCGCGTCTCATGCCGCAATTGCTCGCCAAGCATGGCCTGTATCCGCAGCAGGAAGCGCGAGGGGATCACCGGCCCTGCCGCATCGCGCTGCGCATGGCTCAACACCACTTCCGGAGCGCCAAGCGCCGCGGCAAGATCGTGCGCGGAAAGGCCGATGCGGAAGTCCGCGCCCGGAATGCCCAGCGCCCGCAGGATCGGTGGCGCCAGCAGCGGATCGGGCGCAGGATTGCCCGGCCACGTGCCCTCGGTCAGCGCGCCGCAGATGACGAGGTCCGCCCGGCTCATCCGCGCTTCGAGCAGGCCATAGATGGCAAGGCGCGGATGCCCGCCATAGGGCGGCCGCACCGAAACCTCCTCCATCGCATCGCGCAGCAGGGAGGGCAGTTCCTCGAACGGCACCATGGTCGGCGCCAGCGTCGACGCCTCGCGCCAACGCTCGACGAACTGGGCAAGGCAGCGGCCATCGGCCTGCGCCCACAATCCCTGCCCGCACAGCGCCTCGCCCGCTGCACACAGCGCGATCAAAGCGCCATCGAGCGGTACCTCGCCCTCCAGCGAGAGCAGAGGGAACAGCAGGTCCTCGACGCCGGACCACCATGCCGCAAGACCCGGAAAGCGCCGATCAAACTCGTCCGCCTTGCCGCGCACTGCCGCCAGCCCCGGCCCCGGTCGCGGCCCGCGCAAAGCCAGATCGAGCTGCCGCACCCGCTCAAGCCAAGCCGCGCGCCCCTCTCCCGCCTGCACCAGCGGATGGCCGAGCAGCGCGAGCAGCGGCACCGGCGCAACGCGTTCCGCCACCACCTCGGCCAGTTGGAGCAGCACCCGCCCCGCCGCAGTCTGCGGCAGCGGCCGTCCCGCCGTATCGTCCGCAACGATGTTCCAGCGGCCAAGATGCGCAACCACCCGCGCGGCGAGGCTGCGGTCCGGCGTGATCACCGCCACCCGCCGCTCTGGCTCGGCCAGTGCCTCGCGCACCAGCACCGCAATCGCCTGCGCTTCCTCTTCCGGATTGGCGCTTTCCATCACCCTCACGCCCGAAAGGCGCCGGTCTTTGGCCTCGAGCGAGACCCAGGCCGCGCTCGCTTCAGGCGGCAGGAACAGGTTCGAAATCGCGCGGCTGCGCTCGGGCGGAGCCGGTGCCAGCCCGGACCGATGCCACGGCTCCACCTCGTCCCGCGCAATGCCCATGCGGTTGAGCAGCAGCTTGAGGTGATACTGCGGATGCGTCACCACATCCCCCCGCTCGAACACGCCACCCTCGCTCCCACCGGCAGAACCGAGTGCGTCCCACACGGCATCGTCCAGCGCGAGGTCGAGATCGGGCAAGATCACGCCGCCATCCGGCAGGTCCGCCACCACGCGCAGCAGCCTGGCCACCGCTGGCGATGCCGATGTAACACCCGCCGCAATCACCGGATGCAGCGGCGGTCGCTCGCGCCAGCTTTGCGCCGCATGGTCCAGCAGCCGGTTGCGCCGCTCCGGAGCATCAAGCTTGCCCAGAGCCTCCAGTTCGGCCTGCCACCGCGCGAAAACGCGCGCAAAGAGCCGCGTACTCGCTTGCCAATGCTCGGAAAGCTCAGCCGCAATGCCGACAACGCTTTCGTCCAGCATGTCCGCAATGGACACGCCTTCCACCAGCAGCCGGTCGATCCCCTGCGCCAGACCCTTGGCCTGCCGCAGCAGCGCCGCTTTGCCCGGCGCCTCAGTGCCAAGCTCCTCGGCCAGGTGCTCCGCCAGACGGAGCAGGCGGAACGTCGGATCGACCGCCTCCGGAATGTCCAACCCAGCGCCGATCGGATCGAGCAGCGGCCCCAGCGTCTCGTCGAGATCGAGATCGCCGACCACCGCCATCCGCGGCAGCAGCAGGCCCTGCCCGCTCGCCCGCACGAAGGCCTCGGTCACCGTGCGCACGGCGCGCTGGCTCGGCAGCAGCAGCGTCAGCCGGGCAAGGCCGAACTTGTCCTCACGGTAACGCGGGATCAGTCCCGCGACGAGCGCATCGGCAAAGCCCCGGTGCGCTGCAATCGACCAGACGCGGGGGCGGGTGGAACCGGCCATCTCAGTCGCGCCTGAGCGCGGCCTCGGTCGGGGCAATCATCTGCGGCTCGCCCACTTCGTACCACAGGCCAAGGTGCGAGAGGCCATAGAGCCGCCCCTCCTCGATCGCGCGCTGCCACAGCGTCATCGTCCCGAAGGCGCCGTCGGGCGCATCGCGCAACAGGCGGTGCGAAACGATCTGGATGCCGCTGTAGATGAACGGCGCCACCCGCCCGGTGCGACGGCGCGAAATGCGGCCCATCGCGTCCATGTGAAAATCGCCCTTGCCGCGATAGTTGAACGCCCGCGCATGCGGCACCAGCAACAGCAGCGCGTCCATCTTCTCGGCGTTCCAATGATCCGAAAGATGCGCGAACACGTTGCGCGGGCCGTCGAGCCAGATGTTGTCCGAGTTCAGGCAGAAGAACGGATCGCTCCCGATCAGCGGCAACGCCTTGACCATCCCGCCGCCCGTCTCGAGCAACTGACTGCGCTCATCTGAAATCGCGATCTGCGGGCTCTGCCGCTGCGCAAGGTAGGCTTCCATCGCATCGGCAAGGTAATGGACGTTGACCACCGCCCGCGCCACGCCCGCTTCGTCGAGCTTGTCGAGCGCATGATCGATCAGCGGCTTGCCCGCCACCTGCACCAGCGGCTTCGGGCGCGTGGCAGTCAAGGGACGCATCCGCTTGCCCAGCCCCGCCGAAAGCACCATCGCGACATCGCTTGCCAGCGGCTTGGTCATACCGCGTAGCTTCCCCCGAATGCGGCGCGCAGCTCGGCCGGAATGTTGGCATCGAACCAGGCGGCAACCGGTCCCAGCGCCGGATGGGCAAGGTCACGCTCCAGCAGCGCCCACACCCGCGGAATGTAATCGAGGTAGCGCGGCTTGCCGTCACGCTTCCACAACCGCACGAAAATCCCCACGATCTTGGCGTTCCGCTGCGCGCCCAACCGGGCGTAGTCGGCCAGGAACTCCTCGCCCTCGCCGGTCTGCTGCAGATAATACTCCAGCATCCGCGCCTCGAGCTCGGGCGAGACATCGCGCCGCGCATCCTGAAGCAGCGACACCAGATCATAGGCCGGGTGCCCGTTCAGGGCATCCTGAAAATCGAGCAAGCCCTGCCGATCGAGCCCGTTCAGCAGCATGATGTTCTCGGCATGATAATCGCGCAGCACCGTCACGCCCGGTCGCTGGCGCGGCAGCAGGTGCGACATCACTTCTTCCCACGCCGCCGTCCAGCCACGCCCGTCGACATAGAGCGACTGCGTCGGCACGTACCACTCGATGAACAGCCGCGCCTCGCGCTGGTATTCGGCCAGCGTGTAGCCCGTGAACGGCCCCGCCGGCAGCTTGCGCAACTGCAACAGCGCATCGATGGCGTAGCGGTAGACTTCCTCTTCGTCCTGCGGCCAGGCGTCGAGATACTCGCGCATCCGCACTTCGCCGAAGTCCTCCAGCAGCACGAAGCCCTGATCGGCATCCTCGGCAAGGATATGCGGCGCGCGCAAGCCATTGGCATCGAGCCACTTGGCCGCACGCAGGAACGGCTCGGGGTCCTCGTTGGGCGGCGGCGCATGCATCAGCATGGCATTGCCGCTGGCGCGACGGATGCGGAAATAGCGGCGGAACGATGCGTCACCGGCCAGCGGCTCGATCGTTGCGCCGATCCAGCCTGCCTTGTTCAGGAAAGCCTCGACGCCCGGAGGAATGGTCAGGTCCATGACCCCCGCTCTAGCCAATCCCGGCCCGGCGTTACAATGGCCCGCCTGCCCTTTTCGGTGGATTCGAGCATGATCGAAAGGCAGCCCGGCTCATGCGCAAAGCCACCGGCGTGTTCGGGCCACTCGGCCAGCATGGCGGCACCCTCACGATAGTCGTCCAGCCCGATCTCGTCGGCCTCGCCCGGATCTTCGAGCCGGTAGAAATCGGCATGGACCAGCGGCAGCCGAACCGCAGGCGGCTCGTAGAGTTCGATGATGGCAAAGCTCGGGCTCGGCACTTCGCCCTGATGGCCCAGCGCCGCGATGATCGCGCGGGCAAGCGTCGTCTTGCCCGCGCCCAAGCCGCCCGAAAGCGCCACCACGTCGCCCGCCTGCAACCGCGCGGCAATCCGCTGCGCCAGCGCCTCTGACGCCGCATGATCCGGCAGGTCGACGATCACGGCAGCACCACGATGGCACTCGTGCCCAGACCCGGCTCCGACATCAGCTCCAGCGTCCCGCCATGCGCCTCGACCAGCTGACGCACCAGCGGGAGGCCCAGTCCTTGCCGCCGCTCCACCGCCTTGCCCTCGGCATCCAGCTTCAGCCCGTCCAGCGCCCGCGCAAGCACTTCAGGCTCCATGCCGCGCCCGTTGTCCGAAACCACCACCTGCAACGGCCCGCCCTTCTTGCGCGAGGCTTCGACGAGTATCCGCCCGCCCTCCGGCGTTGCCGCAATGGCATTGTCGACCAGCTGGCCGAAGGCCCGGCGAAGCCGCCGCGCATCGCCGGTCACGCTTCCAGCGGAACGGTCCCCGCGCAGGTCCAGCGTCAACCCCGCCGCGCTCAACCGCTCTGCCCGCTCCCTGACCACGTCGGTCAGCAGCGGAAACATCTCGACCGGCTCCTGCTCCAGCGGCAGGGTCCCGGCCTCGCTCTGCGAAAGGTCGAGCACGTTCTCGATCTGCTCGCCAAGCCGCGCCACCGACGACAGGATCGCCGCGACGTACTCGTCCTGCTGCTCGGTCAGTTCACCGGCAATCCCGCTTTGCAACAGCTCGGCAAACCCGCCGATCGAGGTCAGCGGCGTGCGGAATTCATAACTCATGTTGGCAATGAACCGGGTCTTCACCGCATCTGCCTCGACCAGCGCGGCATTGCGTTCGCGCAGCGCCGCCTCGGCCTTCTGGCTGTCGGTGATGTCGAGGACCGTCAGCATCCCGTTGCCATCGGGCAGCGGCACCCCGGCCAGCGCCAGATGCCGGCCATCCGCCAGCGCCAGACGCCCGCTGCGCTGCTTGCGTTCGAGCGTCGCCGCCTGGATCACCTGCGCCACCGTCCCGATCTGTGCTGGGCGCTTCAGCTGTCCGGCGAGCTTGTTCAACAGCACGTCGACGCGCGGATGCTTGCCGAGGAATGCCTCTTCCAGCCCCCAGTCCGCCGCGAACCGCCGGTTCCACAGCTGCAACTTGCCGTCGGGCGCAAACACGGCGAGCGATTCGAACAGGTTGTCGAACGTCGCCGTCCGCGTCCGCAGCAGCGTATCGCGCGTGGCCGAAAGCTGCAGCTGCTCGGTCCGGTCCTCGAAGATCATCAGCAACCCGCCGTCGGGCATCGGCTGCCCCACCACGCGCAGGTGGGTGCCGCCCGAAAGGTGCCAGGATTCCTCGATCGGTTCGCGCGCCAGGAACCATGCCTGCCGTTCGCGCCGCCACTCGGGGAAATCGCGCACCTCGGGCAGTCGTCCGGCATCGCGCATCCGGTCGATGACCCGGTCGAACGGCGGGGTATCGACCACCCAGGCCTTGGGCACGCCAAATATTCGCAGGAAAGGCTGGTTGGCAAAAACCAGGTTCCGCTTCTCGTCGAACTGGGCAATCCCCGCCGAGAGCGTATCGAGCATTTCGCGCTGGGCTTCGCGGAACCGGCGGAACTGGCGGATCAGTTCCTCCATCTCCTCGATGTCGACAACGTAACCGGCAATGCCGTCCTCGCCCAGCGGCAGATCGGTCACCCTCACCGCCCGGCGCTGTCCCTTGATCGTGGCCAGCAGCGTTCGCTCGATCGGCACGCGCCGCGATTGCGCCTGTCGGGCCACTTGCGCGGCGCTGAGGCCGTCGACCGGCTCGATCAGTTCGATCCCCTGCTCGATCACCGCATCGGCACTGGCCGCTCCCACCGCCTTGACATAGGCGCTGTTGACCAGACGCAGACGCTGGTCCGGGCCGCGAAACCACATCGGCAGCGGTGCGGCCTCGATCAGGCCGGACAGCCCGGTGAAGTCTGCCCTTGCCGCCGTGGTCTCCGCGCGCAGCCGCACCAGCTCTTCCTGGCTCTCGGAAAAATCGAAGAACCACACCAGCGCCGCGCCGCCGGGAGACACCTGTGGATCGGCGAGGTGCCCCTGCGCAGAAAGGCTGCGCGCGCCACCCTTGGGCGTAAGTGCCAGACGGAACGATGCGCCGGTCTTCTGCGCCCGGCGCACAGCGTCGCTCAGTTGCGCCAGCTGGACTTCGTCGAACCCTGCACCATCGGCATCCAGTTCGGAAAGGTAGCCCGGCAGGCTCGAAAAACCGAACCATCCGGCCAGTCTCGCAGGACCCTCGATCCGCCCATCCGCCCGCACCAGCAGTGGCAGCGCCGGCGATTCGTCCACCATCCGCGCCAGCTTGCGCGCCTGACGCTGCACCGCCTCGCCCTTGCGCGCGCGTCGGCGGGCATCGAGCACCAGCCACCCCGCCCCCACCGTCCACACGGCAAGCAGCAGTCCGATCAGCACCAGTACTGTCTGATTGAGCAGCGGCATCATGCCTTCGCTACGGCGTGCCCCACGGAATTACAATGCGGGTATTTGCTCTGTGTTACCGATAAGGAAAAGGCGGCGTGGTTCCCCGCGCCGCCCTTCCGGTTTTCTTGGTGCTATCGCAAGATCAGTAGCGGTAGTGATCCGGCTTGAACGGACCAGCTTCGGGCACGCCGATGTAGTCGGCCTGCTTCTTGCTGAGCTTGGTCAGCTGCACGCCCAGCTTCTCGAGGTGAAGCGCGGCCACCTTTTCGTCGAGGTGCTTGGGCAGCACGTAGACGTCGTTCTTGTAGTTCTCGCTCTTGGTGAAGAGTTCGATCTGGGCGAGCGTCTGGTTGGTGAAGCTGGCGCTCATCACGAAGCTCGGGTGGCCGGTGGCGCAGCCGAGGTTCACCAGGCGGCCCTTGGCAAGGATGATGATCTGCTTGCCGTCCGGGAATTCGACGAGGTCGGTGCCCGGCTTCACTTCGGTCCAGTTGTAGTTGTCGAGAGCGGCGATCTGGATCTCGCTGTCGAAGTGCCCGATGTTGCAGACGATGCTCATCGGCTTCATCGCCTTCATGTGCTCGGCGGTGATCACGTCCTCGTTGCCGGTCGCGGTCACGAAGATGTCGCAGCGCTTGACCGCTTCTTCCATGGTGACGACTTCATAGCCTTCCATCGCCGCCTGCAGCGCACAGATCGGATCGACTTCGGTGACCATGACGCGCGCGCCGCCCTGGCGCAGCGAAGCGGCCGAACCCTTGCCGACATCGCCGAAACCGGCAACGCAGGCGACCTTGCCGGCGAGCATCACGTCGGTCGCGCGACGGATCGCGTCGACCAGCGATTCCTTGCAGCCATAGAGGTTGTCGAACTTCGACTTGGTGACGCTGTCGTTCACATTGATCGCCGGGAAAGGCAGCTTGCCGTCCTTGGCGATCTGGTAAAGGCGGTGAACGCCGGTGGTGGTCTCTTCCGAGACGCCCTTGATGTTCTTGACCGACTGCGTGAGGTAGCCGGGCTTCTTCTTGAGGAAGGCGTTGAGCGCGCGGACGAACTCGATCTCCTCGGCGTTCGAAGGCTCGAACAGCTTCTCTCCGGCTTCGACGCGCGCGCCCCACAGCGCGAACATCGTGGCGTCGCCGCCGTCGTCGAGGATCATGTTGGCGGTGACATCGTCACCCCAGTCGAAGATCGAACCCACGTAGTCCCAGTACTCGGCGAGGCTTTCGCCCTTGATCGCGAAGACCGGAATGCCGGCAGCAGCGATTGCGGCCGCTGCGTGGTCCTGCGTCGAGAAGATGTTGCAGGTCGCCCAGCGGACTTCCGCGCCAAGCGCAACCAGCGTCTCGATCAGCACGGCGGTCTGGATCGTCATGTGCAGCGAACCGGTGATGCGCGCGCCCTTCAGGGGCTGCGAAGCGCCGAATTCCTCGCGCAGCGCCATCAGGCCGGGCATTTCGGTCTCGGCGATGCGGATTTCGGCGCGGCCAAAGTCGGCAAGGCCGATGTCGGCGATCACGTAATCGTTCTTGGCGTCAAGCACGCTGGCCACGAAGCAGTCTCCTGAAAAATCATCCGCGCGAAATCAGCGCGCCTCTGCGCTGCCCATAGCGTGCTGCGCTGCAACCTGCAAACTTAATATAAAGACTTCTTTATATCGCAAATTCGTTCTGGACCATCCGGACCGGTTGCAGACCCCTCGCCCATCCCTATATCTCGCGTGCCATACCGGACCGGGCGCTTGCCCGGCGCAACGAAAGGAAGATGGGGATGACAATCGCTGTTGGTGACAAGCTGCCTGACGTGAAGATCGTCAAGGCGACCGCCGAAGGTCCCGAAGCCGTGCAGTCGGCCGATTACTTCAAGGGCAAGCGCGTCGCGCTGTTCTCCGTCCCCGGCGCATTCACCCCGACCTGCTCGGCCAAGCACCTGCCGGGCTACGTCGAAAAGGCTGCCGACCTCAAGGCCAAGGGCATCGACGAGATCGCCTGCACCGCCGTCAACGATCCCTTCGTGATGAAGGCCTGGGGCGCCGCTTCGGGCTCGCCCGACGTGACCATGCTCGCCGACGGCAACGGCGACCTCGCCGAAGCGCTCGGCCTCACCATGGACGGTTCGGGCTTTGGCCTCGGCAAGCGCGGCCAGCGCTTCTCGATGGTCGTCAACGACGGTGTCGTCGAGCAGCTGTTCGTCGAAGCCCCGGGCGACTTCAAGGTCAGCTCGGCAGAGCACATGATCGAGAATATCTGATTGATCGAAAGGCCCCCGGAAACGGGGGCCTTTTTCAATGCGGCCTCAGAACGACAGCCGCACCCGGCCAAGCACCCGGTCGCCAGCGTGTTTGAGATCGGCATAGGGCGAAACCGTTATGCCAGAGGTGTCGATGTCGGTCCCCGCATAGTCCAGCCCGATCGTGAACGGGAACTGGTTGTACTCGACACCCAGCCTCCAGTCGGCGTAGTCCCCCGCAGGACGAAGGCGCGCCGAGCGCGAATCCTTCGTGTCTCCGGTCGTATATCCCACTGAGGCTGAAACGCTGATCGGCAACCCCGGAATCCCGGCATTGGCGGACCCGCGCAGGTAGAGATTGTCCCCTCCGATCGCGTCCTGCTTGGGTGCATAGAACGCATCGGCCCGCACCTGCAGCGGTCCTATCGAATAGCGCGCGCCAAGGCCGATCTCGCCATAGTCGGCGCCGATGTCCGCCCCGCCGAAGAAGTGGCCGATGGCCTCCGTCCGCAGGGTTATCGCACCCGCATTCCAGTCCTTGCCGATCGCCACGTCGCCGACGACGTCGGCATTGGCATGACGGTCCGACTTGCGCAGCGCCGCCATGCGCACCGAGGCATCGAGCCCGGCAAAGCCGACGCTGGCATCAGCCGAAGCGGAGATTTCGCCATCGCTCCAGCTGAGGCCGCGCCGGACTTCGTCCGTGGTCGCTTCAACGCCCACCTCCACCGATTGGGCCATGGCCTGCGGCGACTGCACTGTCGCCATTACGCCAACGGCTGCAAAGGCTTGCCAACGGTGGATGCGGATCATCAATTCATGTCTCCTCAGCCCTCGCGCTGACCGGCGTGGGCTCCTTCTGCTTCAACGAGGATCACTTCGCGATCCTGCGCGACCATTGCCATCATCGCGCTGCGCAAGTCCTCGCGGCGCGCCTCGACCACGCGGTCGATGCCGTTGCCGCGCTCCGAGCACCAGCCCGGCGACGACCCCGTAATCACGTCATCGCGCACCATCGAGCGCTTTGCCTGCAGGTTTGCGCTGACCCGTGCCTGCCGCTCGACCGAAAGGGAGACCGACCACTGGCAGCGCAGCGACGAGGCGCGTCCGGCGCCGCCTGCCGAGCCCACCTGCTTCATCTCGACCCGGGTTGCGCCGGTGTAGTCGGCGGTGATCTGGCCGGCGGGATGCTCGATGACCGTCGAGTGCTCCATCGCCTGTGCCGGCATGGCAAGCATCAGGCCTGCGGCAAGTCCCGCGAACGCGAACGTCTTCATGTCCTGTCTCCTGCATGTGCCCCGGTTTTTTCCGGTGACACACACAAGATAGGGCGAACATGATGTTCCCCCAACACACTGGACTGTAACGTTTCTTTGCCAAACGCCGTTTTTCAGTAGCCCATCAGGCTGAGCACTTCCTTGCGGCTGCGCGTATCGTCGAGAAACGTGCCCATCATCCGGCTCGTCACCATGCCCACGCCCGGCGTGCGCACCCCGCGCGCGGTCATGCACGCATGGCTCGCCTCGATCACCACGGCCACGCCATGCGGCTTGAGGTTGTCCCAGATGCACTGGGCGACCTCGGCCGTCAGCCGCTCCTGGATCTGCAAGCGGCGGGCATAGGCGTGAAGCACACGCGCCAGCTTCGAAATGCCGACCACCTTGTGGCGCGGCAGATAGGCGATGGCCGCCTTGCCGATGATCGGAGCCATGTGGTGTTCGCAGTGGCTCTGGAACGGGATGTCCTTCAGCAGCACGATCTCGTCGTACCCGCCCACTTCCTCGAACTGGCGCGCGAGGTGGCTGGCGGGATCCTCGCCATAGCCAAGGCAATATTCCTTCCACGCCCGCGCCACGCGCTTGGGCGTATCGAGCAGGCCCTCGCGCGTCGGATCGTCACCCGACCAGCGGATCAGCGTGCGGATCGCGTCCTGCACGTCCTCAGGTACGGGCAGCTTGCCCCGGGCCAGATCGTCGTCTTCGTCGGGCCCCACCAGACTGCTCATCGTATCCCCTTCGCTATCGTGCAGGCCGCCGCAGGAAACGGCTCCTGAAAAGACCCCGGCGGTAGAAGGACAGCATCTCCTCCGGCCGCTCCGGGTCCAATACCTCATTGTCGGCCAAGGCCTTCTCCGCATCGCTCAGCGCGCGCGGCTCAAACCGTTCGAGCCGCTTGCCATCCCGAGGCGCGGCGGCGATCGCACCTGCCATCGTGCCATGCCGCTCGAGTAGTTCCGCTACCTCTTCGGGTGCGACACCGCAATGCTCCGCAAGCAGCGAAATCCGCAGCCGCGCAATGGCCTCGCCGCAATGACCGTTGGCTGGCCGCGCGCAATCGATGAACACGTCGCATTCGCTGTCCAGCCCCATCGAGCGGTTGTTGAGATTGGCCGAACCGATGCGCAGGATCTCGTCATCGACGATGGTCAGCTTCGAATGGACATAGATCGGCGTTCCCTTGGCGGTGAACGGATGCCAAACCGAGAAGCGCCCGGCGTGATCCACCTCCTCGATCGCCCTCACCAGCCTGACCCGCGCGCCATCCATCGCCGTCTGTTCAAGCCAACCGTCGGAGCTTTGCGGGTTGATCAGCACGATCTCGGGCGGATCGGCCTCTTCCATGCGCTGGACGATCGCCTCGGCGATCTTGCGCGACGCGAAGTACTGGTTCTCGAAGTAGATGAACTTCTTCGCCCGCGCGATATGCTCGAGGAACAGCGCCTCCACCTCGCGCACCTCGCGCGCTTCGGCAAAGTGCGAGCGAGTGCGGGCTATGCCGATTTCCACGTCGCGAAATTCCGCCTCGATGCGCGCGGGCCAGGGCGATGACTCCTGCGGGCGGCAGGCGTCGAACGGCTTGCCCCCGGCCTGCTCCCACCGCTTGCGCCCGAACTGCCCCAGAACCGCAGCGGCCTCGCCTTCCATCAGCATGGTGCAGTCGTGCCACGGGCCATAGAGCTTGCCCCCGGGACGCTTGCGCCGCTTGTCATCGTCGAGATGTTGGCGCGTATCCCAGCGGTCTCCGGCCATGTCGATGCCGCCACAGACGGCGAAGCGATCGTCGATCACCGCGATCTTCTGGTGATGGCTGCACCCCAGCGGATGCGCGCTGTCGAGCTTGAACACGATGCGCGGGTGCCGCCACCAGCGCAGCAGGTCGAGCATCATCGAGCCGCGGAACACCGCCTTCAGCGCGCCGAAGTTCCATTTCAGGACGCGGACGTCGAGTTGCTTGCGGCGATTTGCCAGCCAGACCACGAAGGGTCCCAACCTCGCCGGCGAGATGCGCCTTCTCGGCAGGTTCCACCACCGCCGCCCGCCGCCGATGATGATCCGCGTGTCGAAGTCCCAACCGATCAGCAGGATGCGCTGCCGCGCCCGCATCATCGCCTCGCGCATCAACGCAAAGTAGTCGGCGGCATCGATCACGGCATGGGCACGCGTCGCCATGGCATAGCGCCAGACCGATTCGGATTCCGAACCCCGTCCCTCCTGGTCGAGTGGAACGGATGAGTCCGGATTTTGCGCTTCAGTCACAAAAAGTTACTTCGCATATATGACCCAGGCTGACCAATGATTTGCCACTCCCCGCCGATAGATTGCAATCTCTTGCCCGGTAGTTAGGAAAACACCATTTCGGCTTTACCGCCGCCCTGCCGTGGTTACTTCGACAGGTCGATGGAACGCGAATTCAGCCTGATGACGTCCCTACGCACTGGACTGCTCGCAGTTCCTCAGGTGCGCAAGGCCGTCAACTGCATCCGTGAACTGACCGATCCCGATCGTCGTGCCATTGCCCGCATGCGGCGCACCCATGCCAAGGCAGTCCTGCAACCGTGGCCGACCACGTTCGAGGATCGCTATCCCGAAATCTTCACGGCGCTCGACGCGCATCTGTGGACGATCGCCAATCCCCGCATCCTCTCGTTCGGGTGCAGCGATGGCAGCGAAGTGCGCAGCCTGCGGCGCTGGTTCCCGAACGCGCGCATCGTCGGCCTCGATCCCAACCCGGCGATGATCCGCACGGCCCGCGCCCACCTCGCACTGCATCCCGACCCGGCGATCACCTACATCGAGGCGGCTGACGTGGCGGCGCTCGGCGACCAGAAGTTCGATGCAATCCTCGCCATGGCCGTCTTCCGCCACGGCAACCTCGAGCGCGAGGATCGCGAAACCTGCTCGGCGCTGCTGCCCTTCTCGCGCTTTGCCGAAACCGTGGCGGCACTCGATCGACACCTCGTGCCCGGCGGATGGCTGACGATCTGGAACGCCCAGTTCCGCTTCTGCGACACCCCGGTGGCCGCGCGCTACGAGGCACGCTCACTGCGCTTCACCCGCGCAGAACCGATGACGCTGCTCTACGGCCCCGACGACGCGAGGATCGAAGGCAGCTACAGCGAAGCGATGTTCCTCAAGCGCGAATAGTCGCGCACAAACGCAATCCGGCTCAATTCTTGAGCTGCATCACCACGTCGTCGGGATGGGTGACGTTGAGATTGCTGTGCAGCAGTTCCCCGACGAGGTCCGGATCGGCATGGCGCGGATCGAGCAGATCGACGCGGTTCTTCATCCGGTCCCGCTCGGCGGTCAGCATGGCGATCTCCTGCTGGCGCTGTTCCAGCACCCGCGCATTCTCGCCCCAGGCCAGCAGACCGCTTGGTCCAGCCACGCCCACGGCTGCGAGCACCAGCAACACCACCAGAGCCAGCGACTGGGTCAGGCTGTCTTTGGGCAGAAGAGGACGACGTGGTTTCATGGTGTCAACTGAATCACAAAACCCGCGTCGTTTCAAGAAACTTCAACCGAAAGCCCGCAACAACTTGCCACCGTCGCCCCGGACAGGATCCGGGGCCCCGCTTTTCGGTTTCACGCAGAGACGCAGAGAAGAAAGGGGAGACGCGGAGATGAGAAGAAGAGGAAGGCAAGGAAACAAAAGCCTGCGGCGCAGCCGCCCCAAACCCTCTCTTCTTCTCCGCGCCCTCTGCTCCCTCCGCGCCTCTGCGCGAACTCCCCTCCCTTCGTCATTCCCGCGCAGGCGGGAATCCAGCGACAAGCAACACCGTCGCCCGGCGACGCCCGCGTTCGCACCTTCTGGATTCCCGCCTGCGCGGGAATGACGAGGTGAGTGCAGGCACCTTGACAAAACGAACCATATAGGTTATATGCCCCGCCACAGGTCAGGAGAGGGCAAAAGGCCAACCCGCTCCTCTCCCTTCGGAAGCTGATGCTGTGGCAAAGGCTTCCGGCGCGATCGGTGCGGCAGGTACTCGCGGGTTCAATGCGGGGCGTTAAGCCCAAGACCCACCGGGCAACAACTGCCGTTACCCAAGGACAGACAGGACACCCCAGGGCTGATAGCACGGCGCCGAACCCTGAGCGACGCTGCGGATGCGGAACCCGCCATGATTGTGCGACTTGTCAGCACAAACGACAGGTTCTTTTCACGCAGCCGCTTGCCAGAAGCCAAAGCAGCCCGCGAGCCGCTGCCACAGCTTCGTCCTCTCACATGCGTCCGCCCTCAGGCTGAGCCGACAAGGGGTCCGGAACCGCCCCCCGGCCACTCGCAACCGGTCCCGCGCCCTCCCCGCGCGTGCCAAACGGCACCCGCACCGGTCGCGCGATCTGTGCTTATCCCTCCGGCGTTACCGTCCGCACTCGCCAGCGGATGATCCCTCATATCGCGTATCCGCGATACCCACCCCCAACCCCTCCCGCCTGCGGGAGGGCCGCGAGACTTGGAGAGCGTAGCGAACCTAGTCGCAGCGGGGTGGGCACCCGAGCGCCGCGCCAGAGTTATCTCACGCAAAGCCGCAAAGACGCGAAGAGGCCGCGCCCGCCGCAGGCGTCTCACACTCCGACAAACCATGACCCACACGCCCCTCACCCCAACCGCAACACCCTCGCGTCTTCGCGGCTTTGCGTGAGCATCAAAAAGGCACAGCGTCTCCGCCCAAGCAGAGGGCTCGAACATAAAACCGAGATAAAGATGAAATATGGCGCGCCCGACGGGATTCGAACCCATGGCCCCCAGATTAGGAATCTGGTGCTCTATCCTGCTGAGCTACGGGCGCCCGCGCTTCCTTTAGGCAGGCCGTGCGCCGCTGGCAACGAGGTTTGCGCCGCCGCGTTCAGTTCGCCTCTTCGGGCGGCACCACCGGGATCAGCAGCGGCGCAACCGGGATGCCCTCTTCCATAAGTTCGCGCGCTTCATCGAGCGTCGCCCTGCCATGGATCGCAGCTGCATCCTTCTCGCCGTAGTGCATGGCGCGAGCATCGTCGGCAAACTTCTCGCCGACCCACGTCGAACTCTTGATCGCCTCTGCCTGAATCGCCGCCACGGCCTTGAGCATGGCGACCGCCTCGGGCGGCAGCGGCGCGTTTGCCACCGGCTGCGCTGGCGCCGGGGTCGGAGCGCTCGCCACGGGCGCCGGCATCTGGTTGCCCTTGCGCCCGACGTTGGGCGCCATCACCGCCTTGCCCACCTCGGCCGAACCGCACGACGGGCACGAGACCAAGCCCCGCGCCTGCTGGTCGTCATAGTCCTGCGAGGAGCCGAACCACCCCTCGAACCGGTGCCCTGCCGGCGAACATTGCAGATCGAAGACTATCATGCCGCCGATCTAGGGAATTCGCGCTTGTTGGCAAGACTGGGCAACTGCCCGCGCACCTCGCCCGTTCGGGCAGGGTCGATCACCGCAAAGCCGAGCGACGTGCCCTCGCCGCCATCATAGGCAACCTCGCCCCACGGATCGACCACCAGCGAATGGCCGAAGGTCTCGCGCCCATCCTCGTGCCGCCCGCCTTGCGCTGCAGAAATCACCCAGGCGCTCGCTTCCACCGCGCGGGCGCGCTGCATCAGGTGCCAGTGCGCCTTGCCGGTCGGCACCGTGAACGCCGCCGGAATGCGGATCGCATCGCAGCGACGGCGCCCCAGTTCCTCGAACAGCGCGGGGAACCGGATATCGTAGCAGATCGCCATGCCAAGCCGCCCAACCGGCGTCTCGACCGTCACCACCTGCTCGCCCGGCGTATAAGCCGCCGATTCCCGCCACGTTTCACCCGTCGCCAGATCGACGTCGAACATGTGGATCTTGTCGTAGCGAGCGGCAACCTCGCCATCGCCATCGATCACGAAGCCACGGTTCGCCCACTTGCCATCCTCGCGCAGCACCGCGAGCGAGCCGAGATCGATCCAGATCGACAGGTCCCGCGCCGCCTTGCGCGCTGCGGCCAGCACCGGGTTCTCCGCCTCGCTGACGATGTTCGGCGTTGCCCGCGCCCGGTCCCGGTCCAGCAGCCCGCACATCTCGGGCGTGAACAGCATCGCCGCCCCGCCCTCGGCCGCCTTGCGCGCCGCATCGACAATCGCCTGCACATTGGCCAGCGGATCGATCCCGCTGGTCATCTGAAACAGCGCGACCTTCACTGTAGAACTCACTTGCCGAGCATCATGTCCAGCTTGCCCTGCGCGTTGAGCGCGGCAAGATCATCGGAACCGCCGACGTGGATGCCATCGATGAAGATCGAGGGGACCGTGGTGTGTCCCGGTGCGCGTTCGAGCATCTCGGCCTTCTTCGGCCCGCCCATCGTCACGTCGAACTCCTCGTAGGCCACGCCCTTGCTGTCGAGCAACTGCTTGGCCCTCGAGCAATAGGGGCAACCCCACTTGGTATAGACTTCGACCTTGGGCGTATCGGACATCGGGTACCTCTGACTGGGGTCTTGAAATGCGGTTTTCGCTAACACACATGGGTTTTCGTGTCATGCGCCGCAAGTCGGGCGTGATCACGAAGAAGACCGTAAAACCGCCGATGCGCACGCCGGGTTCCGGGTTCGCAAAGGCAAGTGCAGATTGCTCATCAAGAGGATATTGCCATGAACCGTTTCGATTTCACCCCCTATCGCCGCACCACCGTGGGCTTCGATCGCCTGTTCGACCTGCTCGAACGCCAGGCCCGCGCCAATGCCGGCGACAACTATCCTCCCTTCAACATCGAGCGCAGCGGCGAGGATGCCTATCGCATCACGCTGGCCGTCGCCGGGTTCAAGCCCGAGGATATCGACATCACCGCCCAGCAGAACCTGCTCGTGGTCAAGGGCCAGCGCCCCGAACCGCAGGATCGCGAATACCTGCACGTCGGCATCGCCAACCGCGGTTTCGAACGCCGCTTCGAACTGGCTGACTTCGTCCGCGTCGAAGCTGCCGACCTTGCCGACGGCCTCCTGACCATCGACCTCGTGCGCGAAGTGCCCGAGGCGATGAAGCCGAAGAAGGTGCTGATCGGCGCCCAGAACCAGCTCAAGGTGATCGAAGGCGACAACACCGCCGCCGCCTGATCGAAGCTAAAAGGGCATGCCCACCCCCAACCCCTCCCGCTTGCGGGAGGGGAGCGAGACTTGCGCTTCTGAAAGAAGCGTTAGTCGCAGCGGGGTGGGCACCCTGCCATCACGTCACCAGGCCTCGGCCACGTCCACCAGCGCCTCGCGGTCGAGGATCGTCACGCGCCCGCCCTTCAACGCCACGATACCATTGTCGACCCACGCCGAAAGCTGGCGGTTGATCTGCTCGCGTGACATGCCCGCGAAGTTGCCGAGTTCGCCCTGACTCAGTGCGATCTTCAGCTGGTTCCCGGCCTCGGTATTGTCGCCCATCATCAGGCGCAGCAGGAAGCGGGCGAGCCTCGGGCCGGAGGTATAGGCGCGATCGGCCTCGATTACCGCGTTGTTCTGCCGCAGCCTGCGCGCCATGGCCTTGAGCAGGCGCAGGGCGAGTCCTTGATGCTTCTCGATGATGTCCGCAAACGCACCGCGCGTCAGGATCAGCGCCTCGACCGGCTCGATCGCCTCGACGGTCGCCGTGCGGTCCCCCCCATCAAGAAACGCGATCTCGCCCAGCACGTGGCCCGGTTCGGCGTAATCGAGAATGATCTCGCGTCCGTTGGCGGCCACCATGCTGACGCGGGCGAGGCCCTTGAGCACGATGAAGAGCGTCTTGCCCTCCTCGCCCTGCGCCATGAGTTCCTGACCCGGCTTGAACTGCCGGACCTGCCCCCGCGCGATGATGTCCGAAAGCTCGGCAGGCTCGCAATCGGCGAACAGGCTTTGTGCGGTAAGTGCTTCGGCAAGCTTTGCCGCATCCATCACGAGGTCCCCCAATATCTGCCGCGCAGATAATCAGGGAAACTACGCGCTGACCAGTCCCTTTAGGGGATTTAAACCAGACGCGCCTGCTTGACCGCGGCGGCGATGAACCCGGCAAACAGCGGGTGCGGTTCGAACGGGCGGCTCTTGAGTTCCGGGTGGAACTGCACGCCGATGAACCACGGGTGGTCCGGACGTTCGACGATTTCGGGCAGCAGGCCATCGGGCGACATGCCCGAGAACACCAGCCCGCCCTGCTCGAGGCGATCCTTGTAGGCAACGTTGACTTCGTAGCGATGGCGGTGCCGCTCGCTGATCTCGGTCGCGCCATAGATGTTGGCGACATGGCTGTTGCCGGCCAGCTTGGCATCATAGGCGCCAAGCCGCATCGTGCCGCCAAGATCGCCGCCTTCGGACCGCTTTTCGAGGCCCTCGGCAGTCATCCATTCGGTGATGATGCCCACCACCGGCTCGTCGGTCGGGCCGAATTCGGTCGACGAGGCATTGGCGATTCCGGCGGTGTTCCGTGCGCCCTCGATGCAAGCCATTTGCATGCCGAGGCAGATGCCGAAGAACGGCACCTTGCGCTCGCGGGCAAAGCGCACCGAGGCGATCTTGCCCTCGGTCCCGCGCTCGCCAAAGCCGCCCGGCACGAGAATGCCGTGCATCGGCTCGAGGTGCGCTGCGATTTCCGCGTCGTCCTTCTCGAACAGCTCGGCATCGAGCCACTTGATCCGAACCTTGACGCGGTTGGCCATGCCGCCGTGAACCAGCGCCTCGTTCAGGGACTTGTAGGCATCCTGCAGGCCGACGTACTTGCCGACCACGCCGATGGTCACTTCGCCCTCGGGGTTCTGGTGGCGATCGACGATGTCGTCCCAGCGCGTCAAGTCCGGCTCGGGCGCGGTCAGGCCGAAGTGGCGCAGCACTTCGCTGTCCAGGCCCTCGGCGTGATACTGCAGCGGCACGGCATAGATGCTCGCGGCGTCGAGTGCCGGAATGACGGCAGACTTCCGCACGTTGCAGAACTGCGCGATCTTGGCGCGCTCGCTCTCGGGCAGCGGCTTCTCGCAGCGGCAGAGCAGGATGTCGGGCTGGATGCCAAGCCCGGTCAGCTCGCGCACGGAGTGCTGGGTCGGCTTGGTCTTCAACTCGCCCGCCGCAGCGATGTAGGGCACGAGAGTGACGTGGACGAAGCAGGTCTGCTCGCGGTCCAGTTCGTTGTGCATCTGGCGCAGTGCTTCGATGAACGGCAGGCCTTCGATGTCACCCACCGTGCCGCCGATCTCGCACAGTACGAAGTCGAGATCCTCGGTCTCGGCCTGGGCGAAGTCCTTGATCGCGTCGGTCACGTGCGGGATCACCTGCACCGTCGCGCCGAGATAATCGCCGCGGCGCTCCTTGGCGATGATGTCGCGATAGATGCGGCCCGAGGTGATGTTGTCGGCCTGGCGTGCCGAAACGCCGGTGAAGCGCTCGTAGTGCCCAAGGTCGAGGTCGGTCTCGGCACCGTCGTCGGTCACGTAGACCTCGCCGTGCTGATAGGGACTCATCGTGCCGGGATCGACGTTCAGATAGGGGTCGAACTTGCGGATTCGCACGCGAAATCCACGAGCCTGCAGGAGAGCCGCGAGGCTCGCCGCCATGAGTCCTTTGCCGAGCGAGGAGACCACGCCGCCGGTGATGAATATGTACCGCGCCATGGGATTCGGGCCTTAGCGTCAGAGGTTGCAAATAGGCAAGCGGTTGCGACTGCAATCTTGTCGCAAATCCACAGGCCGGAAACGAACGCAACACGAAAACCGGCCCGCAACCAGTAGGAAGCGGGTCGGCCTGCCGCGTCGCGGTTATGGAATTACTGTCCGGCCGCGCCCTTCAGCGGATCATTGGCCGGGGCCTGCTGTGGCGCAGGCGCCGCAGCAGGAGCCTGAGCGGGCTGACCGCCCTGCGCAGGAGCGAGCGGATCGGCAGCCGGTGCGTTCTGGATCGGTGCGGTCCGCTCAAGCGAAGTGTCGATCTTGCGGCTCGAGGTCGTGCCGACGGCCAGTGCCGCCAGAACAACGCTCAGGACCACGAAGGCTGT
This sequence comes from Novosphingobium jiangmenense, assembly GCF_015694345.1. Lineage (GTDB taxonomy): Bacteria > Pseudomonadota > Alphaproteobacteria > Sphingomonadales > Sphingomonadaceae > Novosphingobium > Novosphingobium jiangmenense. The sequence goes on along the minus strand of NZ_JADQDC010000002.1, from coordinate 97,745 downwards.
GGCGAGAATCGTCGTCAACCGGGTCATGAAGTCGGCCGCGCCGCGTGCCGACATGAAGCCCGCCGGGCTGCCGCCAACGCCGAGGCCGCCGCCTTCGGACTTCTGCATCAGGATCACCACCACAAGCAGTGCGGCAACGATGGCCTGGACCACGGTAAGAAAAATGAACAACGACATGAATCACACCTCATGCGCGGAACCGCGCTGGATTTAGCGGCCATGTAGGCGCGGCGGCCCGATCGTGCAACCCGCCGCGTTGCCTCGATGCCTCAGGCCTCGCCCGATCCGGCAGCTGCCACGATCGGCAGGAAGGCCTCGGCCGTCAGGCTCGCGCCGCCGACCAGTGCTCCGCCGACGCCTTCTGCCGCAAGCAGATCTGCAGCATTTCCGGCATTGACCGAACCGCCATAGAGAATGCGCACCTTGGCCCCGGCCTCGCCATAAAGCGCCAGCAGTCGCTCACGGATCGCGGCATGCATCGCGACAACGTCGGCGACTTCGGCAACGCGCCCGGTGCCGATCGCCCAGACCGGTTCGTAAGCCACGGCCACCTTGCCGCCAGCGACAGCCTCGGCGGCTGCATCGCCCTGCGGCAGCGAACCATCGACTTGCCCGGAAACCACCGCCTCGGCCTTGCCGGCATCGCGCTCGTCCAGAGTCTCGCCAACACAGACGATGATGCCAAGCCCGGCAGCCAGCGCCGCCTCGGCCTTGGCCCGGATCACCGCATCGCTCTCGCCGTGATCCTTGCGGCGCTCGCTGTGCCCCACAATCACGAAGTCGGCGCCGGTATCGACCAGCATCGGCGCAGAGACATCACCGGTATGCGCGCCCTTGGCATTGACGTGGCAGTCCTGCCCGCCGACGCCCATCGCCGTCACGGCCTCGCGCAGGGCGCCGATCAGCGTAAACGGCGGCGCCAGCGCCACCTGCACGTCGGGATAGCGACCCGCTGCCCGGTCGATCGCGCGCGCCTCGGACAGCATGGCCCGGCTCCCGTTCATCTTCCAGTTGCCCACGATGTAAGGACGATGCGGCATAAGCGGCCAGTTCCCCTGAAATTCCCTGATGCAATCGATATTTGCCCGACGAGTCCGCTGCCTCGGACGTCCGGATTCGGGTGGCGGCTAACAAACCCCGAGCGATTCTGCAAAACGCCTGATCGCATAAGGCGGGAAATCGTTTCGGTGCGCCCGGACACATCGCACCTCCTCGCCCCACCTACGCGGCCATTGCGGGAATTGCGTTTGCCCCCTAAGGCATCGCCATTCCGAACCCACTGGGGTGCGCCCGTCCCGCTATGCGACGCGCCCAGACAAGAGACGACAAACCGCAAAATGCTCGGCTTTTTCCGCTCGTTCCTGAAGTCCCGCATCGGCGTTGCCCTTGCCCTGATCTTCCTTGGCCTGATCGCCCTGGCGTTTGCCAGCGCCGACGTGACGGGCAGCGGTTTCGGCGGCATCGCCGGCGGAGATCGCGCTGCCAAGGTCGGCTCGAGCCGGGTCGGCACCGGTGAACTGGGCAAGGCGCTGACCAATGCGCTCGAGCAGGAGCGCCAGAATCAGCCGGGCCTGACGATGAAGCAGTTCATCGACGCCGGCGGTCTCGATACCGTGCTCACCGGCCTGACCGACCGTCTGGCGATGAGCGAGTGGGGCCGCGAACACGGCGTCGTTGCCGGTGACCGCCTGATCGACAGCGAGATCACCAAGATACCCGCCTTCCAGGGTCCCGACGGCAAGTTCAGCCAGTCGGCCTACGAGCAGCTGCTCGTCCAGCGCGGTCTCACCGACAAGGACGTGCGCCAGGACATCGGCCAGCGCCTGATTGCCCGCCAGGTCCTGCTCCCCGCCGCCTTTGGCGCGCAGATGGCAGACGAGGCAGTGCAGCGTTATGCCGCACTCCTTACCGAGAAGCGCATCGGCACGATCGTCTCGATCCCGTCCCTGGCCTTTGCGCCTGCGTCGCCGCCCGACGCGGCAACGCTGGCATCGTTCTATCAGGCCAATCAGGCCCGCTACATGCAACCCGAGCGCCGCACGATCCGCTATGTCGTGGTCGACGAAGCCAGCCTGAAGACCGTCGCGGCCCCCACCGACGCCGAAGTCGCCGCGCGCTACAAGCTCAACGCCGGGGTCTATTCCGCGTCCGAACAGCGCTCGGTCACCCAGGTGATCGTGCCGACCGAAGCCGCCGCCAAGGCGCTTGCCGCCGAAGTCGGCACGGGCGGTTCGCTCGACAATGCCGCACGCACCAAGGGCCTCGTGCCCAGCAAGCTCGCCGACCAGACCCGCGAAGCGCTTGCCGGTCAGACTTCGCGCGCGGTGGCAGACGCCGCCTTTGCCGCCGCTTCGGGAGCGCTGGCCGCTCCGGCCAAGTCCGGCCTCGGCTGGCACGTGATCAAGGTCGATTCGGTCAAGCGCAACGCCGGCAAGACGCTGGAACAGGCCAAGCCCGAGATCGTTGCGGCCATCACGCTCGAAAAGCGCCGCGCCGCGCTGTCCGATCTTGCGGCGCAAGTCGAACAGGAGATCGACAACGGCACCGGCCTTGCCGACATTGCCCAGACCCTCAACCTCACCATCGCCAGCACTCCTTCGCTTACCGCTGACGGCAGCGTCTTCGGCAAGCCGGGTGAAAAGGTCGCAGCCGATCTCGCTCCGCTCGTCCAGGCGGCATTCTCCATGGAGCGCGAGGGCGAGGCACAGCTGACCGAGATCAAGCCGGGCGAGAAGTTCGCGATCTTCGATGCCGGACGCATCGATGCCGCAACGCCCGCCCCGCTGGACCAGATCCGGCAGGCAGTTGCCCGTGATTGGGCCGTCCAGCAGGGCTCGGCCAAGGCGCGCGCTGCGTCCGACAAGATCCTCGCTGCCCTCAACAAGGGCACGCCACTGGCCGAGGCGCTGAAGCTGGCAGGCGCTCCGCTCCCGGCACCGCAGGCGGTCGACCTGCCGCGACAGGCGCTTACCCAGATGCAGGGCAAGGTCCCGGCGCCGCTCGCGCTGATGTTCGCCATGGCCAAGGGCACCAACAAGCGCCTCGAAGGCCCCGGCGGTGCAGGCTGGTATCTCGTCTCGCTCAAGGAAATCGTGCTCGGCCAGGTCAAGCGCGGCGATCCGGTCTTCCAGCAGGCCGCCCGCTCGTTCGCCCAGGATGCCGGCGGCGAATTTGCCGAGCAGCTCCGCCTCGCCATCCGCAAGGAAATCGGCGTTGAACGCAACGAGGCCGGGATCAAGGCTGTCCGCGACCAGCTGACCGGCGCCAACGCGCAATAAGCCCATGACCACCGTTTACGCCGAACCTGCCACCGCCCTTCCCGAGAACCATCAGGCCGCGCTTGCCCAGCTTTCGTCGGGCAAGCCCGCGCTGGTGTGGCGCAAGCTGATCGTGGACACCGAAACCCCGGTCGGCGCCGCGCTCAAGCTGATGGAAAGCGGGCGCGGCGATTTCCTGCTCGAATCCGTGCAGGGCGGCGAAGTGCGCGGACGCTACAGCCTGCTCGGCATCGATCCCGACCTCGTCTTCCGCGCCACCGGCCGCAGCGCCGAGATCAACCGCATCTGGCGGCATGATCGCGCTGCCTACGCACCCCTGCCCGGCGATGCGCTCTCCGAACTGCGCGCACTGGTCGCCTCGTGCCGCATCGACGTACCCGCCGCCCTGCCCTCGGCACTCGCCTGCCTCGTCGGCTACTTCGGCTACGAGACGATCGGCCTCGTCGAGAAGCTTCCCCGCGCCGAGCAGAGCGACCTCGTCCTGCCCGACATGCTGTTCACCCGCCCCACCGTGGTGCTGGTGTTCGACCGCCTTTCCGACGAACTCTTCGCTATAGCCCCGGTCTGGGCCGAAGGCGGCGAGCCTGCTAGGCTTCTGGAAACCGCAGCCGAGCGCATCGACAACGCCTTGCGCAAGCTGGCCGACCCGGTTCCCGCCGACGCGCGCCTTGCCGAGACCGTGGACGTCACGCCGCAACCGGTCATGCCCGCCACGAACTACGCGCAGATGGTTACCCGCGCAAAGGACTACATCGAGGCTGGCGACATCTTCCAGGTGGTGCTGGCCCAGCGCTTCACCGCCCCCTTCCCGCTGCCGCCGGTCGCGCTCTACCGCGCGCTGCGCCGCATCAACCCCTCGCCGTTCCTCTACTTCCTCGACATGCCGGGCTTCGCGCTGACCGGATCGAGCCCGGAAATCCTCGTCCGCATCCGCGATGGCGAAGTGACGATCCGCCCGATCGCCGGCACGCGCCCCCGCGGCAAGACGGCGGAGGAAGACCGCGCCAACGAGGAAAGCCTGCTCGCCGACCCCAAGGAGCGCGCCGAGCACCTGATGCTGCTGGACCTCGGTCGGAATGACGTCGGCCGCGTCGCCAAGGCGGGCACCGTCAAGGTCACCGAAAGCTACACGGTCGAGCGCTACAGCCACGTCATGCACATCGTCTCGAACGTGGTCGGCCAGCTCGACACCGACCGGGCTGACAGCGTCGACGCCCTGTTCGCAGGCTTCCCCGCAGGCACCGTCAGCGGCGCGCCCAAGGTCCGTGCCTGCGAGATCATCGCCGAACTCGAACCCGAAACCCGCGGTGCCTACGCCGGCGGCGTTGGCTACTTCGCCCCCGACGGCTCGGTCGACAGCTGCATCGTCCTGCGCACCGGCGTGATCAAGGACGGCGTCCTCCATGCCCAGGCAGGCGCCGGCATCGTCGCCGACAGCAACCCCGAATACGAACAGCGCGAATGCGAATTGAAGAGCGGCGCCCTGTTCGCGGCGGCGCGTGAAGCCGTCCGCGTCGCCACTGAACCGAAGTTTGGCCAATGATCCTCGTCATCGACAACTACGACAGCTTCACCTGGAACCTCGTCCACTACCTGATGGAGATGGGCGCGGAGGTTGAGGTCGTGCGCAACGATGCGCTCACCGCCGATCAGGCGATCAGGACCGGCGCGCAGGGGTTCCTGCTTTCGCCCGGCCCCTGCACGCCCAACGAGGCGGGCGTCAGCCTTGATCTGGTCGGCGCGGCGGCGGATGCAAAGGTGCCGTTGCTCGGTGTGTGCCTCGGGCACCAGTCGATCGGGCAGTACTTCGGCGGCAAGGTCGTGCGTGGCGGGCTGATGCACGGCAAGACCTCGCCGGTCACACACGATGGCACCGGGGTGTTCGAGGGCCTTCCCTCGCCGTTCATCGCCACGCGCTATCACTCGCTGATCGTTACCGACATTCCCGACTGCCTCGCGGTCAACGCGCAGTCGGACGACACGCATGTCATGGGCTTCCGCCACACCTCGCTGCCGATCCACGGCGTGCAGTTCCACCCGGAAAGCATTGCCACCGAACATGGCCATGCGATGGTTGCGAACTTCCTCAAGCTCTGCGGCATCAAGACCAACCCGTTGCCGGCATGAGTCTGCCTGACGTTACGCACCCGCTCGAGGAAGCCGAGGCCGAGACCGCTTTCGCCGCAATTCTCGACGGCACCGTATCTGACGACGCCATTGCCCGGTTCCTGACGGCGCTGTGCGACCGTGGCGAGACCGCCAGCGAAATCGCCGGAGCCGCGCGAGCCATGCGCGCCCGCATGATCCCGGTGAGCGCGCCAGCCAATGCGATCGATGTCTGCGGCACCGGTGGCGACGGGCACCATACACTCAACGTCTCCACCGCCGTCAGCCTCGTCGTCGCAGCCTGTGGCGTGCCCGTCGCCAAGCACGGCAACCGCGCCGCCAGTTCCAAGGCCGGTGCCGCCGACACTCTGGAAGCGCTCGGCCTCAATCTCGATCGCGCGGCCGAGACCGCCGAGGATACGCTGAACGACCTCGGCATCTGCTTCCTTTTTGCCGCGCGGCACCACCCGTCGATGGGCCGGATCATGCCGATCCGCAAGGCGCTGGGCCGCCGCACGATCTTCAATCTGATGGGGCCGCTGGCCAATCCGGCAAACGTGCGCCGCCAGCTCGTCGGCATCGCCCGACCGGCCTACGTGCCGATCTATGCCGAAGCCATCCGCCGTCTCGGCACGGACCACAGCATGGTCATCTCGGGCGATGAAGGCCTTGACGAACTGAGCCTGGCAGGCGGCAACGAACTGGCCGAAGTGCGCAGCGGCGAAGTCCTTATGCGCCGTGTCTCGCCCGCCGATGCCGGCCTGCCGCTCGCGCCGGTCGACGCGATCCGGGGTGGCGATGCCGCCTTCAACGCCCGCGCCCTGCGCGCCTTGCTGCAAGGCGAGGAAGGCCCCTACCGCAACGCCGTCCTGTTCAACGCCGCCGCCGCGCTGATCGTCGCAGGCGAAGCGGCCGATTGGCACGAAGGGGTAGAAGAAGCCGCCGAAGCCCTCGACAAGGGCCTCGCCAACGCCCTGCTCGATTGCTGGATAGCAGCGCTGAAATGACGAGCCGAAAGCAACTGCCATGACCGACAAGCTCACCGAGATCTGCGAGACCAAGCGCGGCGAAGTGGCCGCGCGCAAGGCTGCCGTCACTGTCGCCGAACTGGCCGATCGCGCTGCCGCCCAGAGTGCACCGCGCGGGTTCGAGGCGGCTCTGCGCGCCAAGGCCGCTTCAGGCTTCGCGCTGATCGCCGAGATCAAGAAGGCAAGCCCATCAAAAGGCCTGATCCGCGCCGACTTCCGCCCCGCCGAACACGCCCGCGCCTATCAGGCTGGCGGTGCGGCGTGCCTCTCGATCCTGACCGACGCACCTTATTTTCACGGCCATGAGGACTATCTCGTCGAAGCCCGCGCCGCCTGCACCCTGCCGGTGATCCGCAAGGACTTCATGGTCGATCCGTGGCAGTGCCTTGAAGCGCGCGCGATCGGCGCCGACGCCATCCTGATCATCGCCGCCTGCCTTTCGGACCAGCAGATGGCCGAAATCGAGGCCGCGGCCCGCGAACAGGGCATGGATGCGCTGGTCGAGGTGCACAACGAGGAGGAAATGGAGCGCGCCGCCCGCCTGAAGTCTCGCCTGATCGGCGTGAACAACCGCGATCTCAAGCGCTTCGTCACCGACCTCGGCACCACCGAACGGCTCGCCGCTCTGGCGCCGGAAGGCACCTTGCTGGTTGCCGAAAGCGGCATCAACACCCACGAGGACATCCTGCGGCTCGAAAAGTGCGGCGCGCGGACGTTCCTGGTCGGCGAAAGCCTGATGCGGCAGGATGATGTCGAGGCGGCGACCCGCGCCCTGCTGCAGGGCTGAGCCTTACCGGGCGGCGGAGAACTCGCCCCTCCCCCGCAGCGTGGCGATCACGCCGGTGCAGATCAGGAACTGGCCGAAGTAGTAGAGCGGCCAGATCAGCAGGTCCGGAATGGCGCTCTGCGCCAGCGGTCCCATGCGCGCGAAGATCAGCAGATCGGACACGACGAACATGGCGGCGCCCAGCGCCACCCGGCGACGCGGGAAATCGCTGGCAAAGGCCGCCGTCGCCATGCCGCCGAGCAGCAGCGCATAGCTGGCAACATCCGCGCGCCCCGACAGCGCCCATGAAAGCGCCGGGACGCCAATGACGGATGCCACCGCCACGGCCTTGTCCAGCACCGAAAGGCTGGCGCGGGGGTGGCGGAGATAGAGCGCGATCGCGGCAATGTGGCCTGCGAAGAATGCAGCGGCACCGCCGGTGAAGTCCACTTCAAGCACCATGTCGCCAATCGCGCCCAGTGCCATGACCAGCGCCAGCAGGTGGGCACTGCGCGAGGGATGATGCGCCCAGGCATAGGCGGCCAGCAGGCCAACGCCCGCGCCTTTCCACAGTATCAGCCAAAGGCCCGGCACCTGCCCCTTTGCGGCAAGCCAGTAACTCGTTCCGGCAATGAGACTGGCAACCAGCCAAGGCCGTTTCTCGATCAATGCGCGTCCCGGCACCCGGCGTCTTCTCCCTTTGCCCTGCGGACGGTCTTGCCGCAGCGGCGCGGCAATGCCAAGGGCAAGCGCATGACGCATCAGGTCCATATCATCGGCGGCGGCATGGCCGGAAGCGAAGCGGCGTGGCAACTGGCACGTCGCGGCATCCATGTGCGCCTGTCGGAAATGCGCGGCAGCGGCGATACCACCCCCGCCCATAACGGCGATGGCCTTGCCGAACTGGTCTGCTCCAATTCGTTCCGTTCGGACGATGACGAGAAGAATGCGGTGGGCCTCCTCCACCACGAGATGCGCAAGTGCGACAGCCTGCTGATGGCAGCGGCCGCGAAGGCGCGCGTTCCCGCAGGGTCCGCCCTGGCGGTGGATCGCGACGTGTTCTCGGCAGAGGTCGAAGCCGCCCTGCGCGCCCAGCCCACGCTGCAAATCGTGCGCGAGAGGGTCGACGTGCTGCCGACCGATGGCCTGACCATCGTCGCCACCGGGCCGCTGACCGCTCCGCTGCTGGCCGAGAGCATCGGCAAGGCGACCGGGGCGGACAGCCTCGCCTTCTTCGATGCGATCGCCCCGATCGTCTATCGCGACTCCATCGACATGGACGTCGCGTGGATGGCCTCGCGCTGGGACAAGGGCGCGGAAGCCTCGCTGGCGCTGGGCGGCGACGGGCGCGACTACATCAACTGCCCGATGACGCGGGACCAGTACCTCGCCTTTCGCGAGGAGTTGCTGGCCGGCGAGAAGACCGAGTTCAAGGAATGGGAGGCCAATACCCCCTATTTCGACGGCTGCATGCCGATCGAGGTCATGGCCGCGCGCGGCGAAGAGACCTTGCGCTTCGGCCCGATGAAGCCGGTCGGCCTCGACAACCCGCACTGGGCCACGGCAGAGCATCCCAACGGGCGCTGGCCCTATGCCGTGGTGCAATTGCGGCAGGACAACAAGCTCGGCACCTTGTGGAACATGGTCGGCTTCCAGACCAAGCTGAAGCATGCCGAACAGGTCCGCGTCTTCCGCACCATACCGGGGCTCGAGAACGCCGAATTCGCCCGGCTCGGCGGCTTGCACCGCAACACCTTCCTCAATTCGCCGACGCTGCTTGACCGTCAGTTGCGGCTGAAGGCGGCACCGCACATCCGCTTTGCCGGACAGATCACCGGTTGCGAAGGCTATGTCGAAAGCGGCTCGGTGGGCCTCCTCGCCGGGCTAATGGCGGCAGCGCAGATCACCGGCCGTGACTGGACACCGCCGCCCCGCACCACCGCCTTGGGCGCGCTGCTGGCGCACATCACCGGCGATGCCGATGCGGAGAGCTTTCAGCCGATGAACGTCAACTTCGGCTTGTTCCCGCCGCTGCCCGAGGTGAAGAAGAAGGTCCGCAAGGAGGCCTATACCGAACGCGCGAAGGCAGACTTCACGAGCTGGGCCTCCACCCTGCCCTGAGCGCTACTTGCACGAGCACTTCTGCTTGGCCTTGGGCTTGTCCTTGGGCCGGGTCGTCGCGAATTCCTCCCGCGTCAGGTACAGGTCGCCGTTGCCGTCGGCCGCCTTGAACTTGTCGACCGTGGCAAAGGCCCACTCCTCGAACGTCAGCAGGTTGTTGCCGTCCTTGTCGAGCTTGCGGAAGGCCTTTGCCCGCTGGCTAAGCATCTCGGTGCGGCTGATGCGGTTGTCGCGGTCCTTGTCTACAAGGTTGAAGCGGCGGGTCTCCTTGCCCACCACGGTCGCCTCGGGCGGGGCGACGCCGACCAGTCCGTCGACATCCGCCGTCGGCAGTTCTTCGGGCTCATCGGTGGCGGCTTCATCCAGGGCGAGCGGTGGCGCAGCCCCGTTGATCGTCGCCGCCCTGCCCTGCCACCAGAAAATGCCCGCCGCGCAGAGCATCAGCGCTGCCAGTCCTCCCAGCAAACCACGAACCATCGCACCTGTCCTTCCGTCCCTGCCGGTGTAGTGCGGCAGCGCGGCGAGGTGCAGCGGCAGATGCTGCCGGTTTGGCAGGAAATCAGAAGCCGAGCAGCCCGGCCCGGATCACTGCGAGCATGTCCGCCACCGGCCTCGAGCCGCCTTCGCGGTCGACACTACGCTGCATGGCGGCAAGGACGGCGAGCGGACGCATCGGCCGGGGCACCGCGCCTGCCCGCCGATGGTCACCCCGGCTACCGGCCAGAAACTCGGCAGTTGCACGAACCGCACTGGTATCGCGAACGCCAAGGACCTCGGCCAGTGCCACGTAAGCCGAGACCTGCGCGGAGACGAACTCCTCGCAATCGGCGCGGCCATCATCTTCGGCGAGGACGCTGGCTTCCCAACCGTCGACGAGTTCGACCAGCCTGCCATGTTCGCCGTCCCAAGCCTTGAGCGCAGAGAGCACCGGCTCGCTGACCGGCCAGGCATCGCCCTGCTCGTTCAGCCGGTCCCGCCACCATGACAGGCGCAGCTGCACCATCAGTGGTTCACGTCCGGGACGCGCTGTTTCGGCAAGTTTCTGCTGAAACATGAACAGAGCCAGCCATGCGGGCCGCGCCCGCGCCGGGGCATAGGCCAAGGCAATCCGGCGGGCGGGATCAAGGTTTTCCGCGGCTCCCGATGGTAACTCCGACATTAACAACGAACTTTCGCAATTCCCGTAATATTTAACGGGCCGTCAACCACATGGCTTCAAGATGAACTTACCACGACAAATTATTGAACGAGTCGCGGGGATCGGCATCGGCAACCGCCGACAGGGTGAACAGACGGTAGCAGCATGCTCTCAGCATTTCGACCACTCTCGAGGCTACGCGACTTGTGCAAGCGCCTTGCCCGCCACACCGGCGGCAACGCAACCTTGCTGCTTGCGCTTGGCATGCCGGCCTTCATCGGCGGCGCCGGCTTCGCGGTCGATACCGCACAATGGTACATGTGGAAGCGCGAGTTGCAGTTCGCGGTCGATCAGGCGGCGCTGGCCGGCGCCTGGGCCCGCACGCAAAGCGCCACCCGCGCCAACTATTCGGCCCGCGCGCTGCAGGAATTCAACGCCAATATCTCGACGGTGGCGGACATCACCGTGGCCACCCCGACCGTCACGCTCTCGAGCTATGCGGGCGGCAGCAACAACAGCGTCTCGGTCAGCGCGGCTGTTCGCGATACGCTGCCGTTCTCAAGCTTCCTGACCGGCAAGGGCACCACTGTCACCGCCTCTGCGCAGGCTGCTTTCACAGCAGGCACCTCGTTCACCTCTTGCCTGCTGGCGCTGGACGAGGATGAAAGCGGCGCGGTCACCATCGGCGGCACCTCGGTGCTCAAGGCCAAGTGCGGCATTGCCGCCCTTTCCACGTCGGAGTCATCGATTCTCGTCAACGGCACACCCGATATCGACGCGGGTTGGGTGCTTTCCCGCGGCGGCATCGACGACTGGTTCAACCTGCATACCGATGACGAGGTCCATGATTACCTCGAAGGCCTGTTCGATCCTTACGCCAATGTCTCACCGCCCAACCCCGTGGAGAGCCAGACAGCGCGCAGCTACTATTGCGTGAAAGGAACGACCACCACCCGCGCGGACCGGAGCAAGAAGACTACGGTCACCTACACGTACTGGAAGGGCGCCACCTGGCAGACTGCCACCACCCAGGTCACCGGCGTCAGGAACTCCAACAAGGATTACACGACGACAAGCACCGAAAGCTACGTGATCGTCGATAACACCACTGTCGCGGGCACTACCTACACGACGACCACCACCTGGACGCAGACCAACAACGGCTCGGGCAACAACACTGTCTGGGAAAAGATGGAGACCGTGGTCGCCACTACGCTGTCCAACCTCAGCAAGACGAGCACCGCGGATCTGGCATCGGCACAGCCCGGCACCTACACCGGCGGCATCAAGGTGTCCTGCGCGACCACCTTCGCCCCCGGCGTCTACATCATCGACGGCGGCGGCGTGGAGGTCAGCGGGCAGTATGCGGTTGTCGGCAGCGGCGTGATGTTCGTGCTGAAGAACGGAGCCTACATCAAGATCAACGGCGGTTCGAACATCAACCTCACGGCCATCCAGGCCTCCGAACTGGTCGCGCGCGGCGTATCGCAGACCGATGCCAATGCGCTGGCCGGGATGCTGGTGTTCGAGGACCGCAGTTCTACCGGCACCAGCCGCAGCCTGATCAACGGCGATGCCTACACCGTCCTCAACGGCACGATCTATCTGCCGAACAGCGCCATGGACTTCACCGGCACCGCCACGGTCACCAGCCAGTGCCTGATGATCGCCGCCAACACGATCACCATCACCGGCACGGCGAACATGTCCACATTCTGTCCTCCCGGCATGACCGAAGACACCATCGTCGCCAGGGAAGTCAGCAAGGTGAAGCTGGTCGTATGATCGCCGCTTCCGCTCTCCTTGCTCGGCTGCTGAGGGATCGTGGCGGCGCCATGGCCGTGGAGACGGCCATAATCGCGCCAATCATGGTCCTGTTCAGCCTTGGCGCCTACCAGGTTAGCACGCTCGTGGCTCGGCAGAGCGAGCTGCAGAGCGCGATGACGGTGGCGGAATCGATCGCACTGGCCACCGATCCCGATACGACCGACGATCTGACCACGCTCAAGAACGTCGTTTCGACCACCACTGGCCTCGACGCCAGCAAGGTGGCCGTTGCCGCAGCGTACCGCTGCAATTCGTCGGGGTCCTATGTCGCGCTGGAAAGCACCTGCGCGACGGGCGACAACGTTTCCCGCTACGTGCAGGTCACGCTGACCGACAACTACGTGCCGATCTGGACGGAATTCGGGGTCGGCTCGACGATTGCGCTGCGGGTCAATCGCTACATCCTTTACGGGCAGAGGACCAAGGCATGACCGGCGGGCACGTTCGTGGCCTGATCTGCCGAGTGCTGCGGCAGAAGGACGGTTCGGTGGTAACCGAGTTCGCCTTGCTCGCGCCTACCGTCATGGCGCTCATGCTGGGCGTGTTCCAGATCGGCATCGGCATGCAGAACTACAATGCGATGCGCTCGATTGCGTCGGATGTGGTCCGCTATGCGACCGTCAATTACCAGACCGGCAACGAACTCACCAACGACCAGATCCGCTATTATTTGCGCTCGATCGCGATCAAGAACCCTTATGGCCTCGAAAGCTCACGCCTCGCCATAAGCGTCACCAGCATCGCAACGCCTCGGGTGACCGGCACAATCGAAAAGCGGGTCAGCATGACCTATAGCGTGCCCACTGTACTGGCGTTCATCGGGGTCGATGAATTCCCGATCACCTATGCGCAACCCCTGTTCCTGATGCCCAAGACCTGAGCAAGACCGTTCTTCGGATTGCCGAGTATAACAGCCTTGTCCGGACGGCGCTGAATGTATCAGAACCATATCGGGGCGATGACATAAGTGAATTTTTCACGATAATCCTTTTCCAAGATATTAGGGGTTTTCGCGTAGGTAGGCACTCATGTCTTCCGGTGCGGATCAAGAATACGGCAGTTCGCTGAAGCACACGCGATTGCGTCGCGCCGTGAACTGCCTCTGCCTGCTTGCCAGAGACAATTCCGGCAATGCCCTGGTGATCCTCGCTTTCTCGCTTTTGCCACTGCTTGCGCTGGTCGGATCGAGCATCGACATGGGGCGGGCATACCTTGTCGAATCCCGCCTGCAGCAGGCGTGTGACGCAGGCGTACTGGGAGCGCGAAAGGAACTCGGCGCGATTGCCGGCTTCGATCCGGACGTCGATGGCGCGACGGTCGTCGAAAAAGGCACGCGTTTCTTCAACGCCAACTTTGCCGACGGCATCTACAATTCGGTCGATCGCACTTTCACCATGACGCTGGAGGACGACCAGTCGGTCGGCGGCGTGGCCTCGGTGATCCTCCCCACCGACATCATGCAGATCTTCGGCAAGGACGAGATAAACATCTCGGTCAGCTGCCGCGCCGAGCTTTCCGTGCCGAACACCGACATCGTGATGGCGCTCGACGTGACCGGTTCGATGGCAGAGAGCAATCCCGATGACACTGCGCCCAAGATCTTGGTGCTCAAGTCGGTGGTCAAAGGCTTCTTCGCGACGATGGAAGCCACGCGCCAACCGCAGAGCCGCATTCGCTACGGCTTCGTCCCATACTCCACCAACGTCAATGTCGGCGCTTTGCTCAAGGATGAATGGGTCGTCCCGCAGTGGAGCTATCCCTCGAGGACCCTCACCGGCACGAGCGGCAGCGGCGGGCTTTACGGATACTACAGTGCGGTATCGCCGGTCTCGGGCACCTATTTCACGGCAAACTCCACCTTCGAGGCAACGCTCTCGAACGGAAGCTATACCTGCGCAAGGCCGGCGAATACGCTGACAACATCGACCCAGCTGGTGTCGACAACGACGGCGGCAGTCACCAATCCGGATGGCACCCGGACAACCTATACCTACAACCGCACGCGCAACGGGGACACCTACTCGGTAAGCCTCTCAGGCTCGACCTGCACGCTGTCGACCACGACCTATGCAAGCTACGTCGACACGTACAAGTACATCACCGAGCCTTCCCTGGCGAGCGGAAGCACCTGGCTCTACAAGGATGTCGTGCGCGATACGAGCGACTGGCGCACCGCTTCGAACGGCTGCATCGAGGAGCGCTCGACCTACGAAATCGACGACTACGACAATGTCGATCTGACCCGCGCCCTCGATCTCGACATCGACCGGGTGCCGACCGCCGGCGAACCCGACACGCAGTGGCGACCGATGTATCCCGGGATCATCTACGAGCGGGCACGGCTGTGGAATGGAACGGGCAACTTCACCACGGCGGAAGTCTCGACCAATAGCGAATTCCTTTCGCCAGGCGTCGCCGGGTTTGCCGCCTGCCCGACTGCCGCGCGCAAGCTTCAGGTCTGGAACCAGACCGATTACGACGCCTATGTCGACGGACTGGTCGCTGCTGGAAGCACCTATCATGATATCGGCATGATCTGGGCGGCCCGCCTGCTCACCCCGAACGGCCTGTTCGCCAGCGAGAACGCCGACGTATCTTCGCGCCAGAGGACAAGTCGGCACCTGATCTTCCTGACCGACGGGCAGACCTCCTCGCTCGACATCAGCTACAGTTCCTATGGCGTGGAACCGATCTCGCAGCGGCGCTGGAGTCCGACCTCCTCGCGCACGCTGACCCAGACGATCGAAAACCGCTTTTCCTTCGTTTGCGAGGAAGTGAAGAAGCGCAACGTGACCGTGTGGTTCGTGGCCTTCGGCACCGACCTCAATCCGATCATGACCGAGTGTGCAGGAAGCGGGCACTACTTCAGCGCGAAGAACGCGACCGAACTGCAGGACGCATTCCGCAAGATCGCACGCTCCATCGGCGACCTGAGGCTGGCGCAATGACCCGCAAGCTGCCCCGGTCCATCCGGTCCGATCGCGAAGGCGCTACCGCCGTAGAATTCGCGCTGGTTTCACCGATCCTGATCCTTGTCCTCATGGGGCTCTTCGACATGGGCTTCACCGTCTATGCCAACACCATGCTCCAAGGCGCCCTGCAGCGCGCGGCGCGGAGTTCCACGGTCGAAGGCGCTGGCGACAACCTTTCCACCATCGACGACGCCGTCAGGATCGAGGTTCATCGCGTCGTTCCGGATGCGGCAATCGCGTTCACGCGCAAGTCCTATGCGAACTTCACCGACATCGGCGTCGCCGAGGATTTCACCGATGCGAACGGCAACGGCGCATGCGATGCGGGAGAACCCTACGAGGACGCCAACGGCAACGGGACCTGGGACCGCGACCGTGGCAGCGTCGGCCTTGGCGGCGCGCGCGATGCGGTACTCTACACTGCGACCATGACCTACCGCCGCAAGTTCCCGATGGCCTCACTGATCGGGATGCGGGACACGGTTACCAACAGCGCCAGCACGGTGCTGCGCAACCAGCCCTATGATGCGCAGAAGAGCAAGGCGCGCCTGGGGAACTGCGCATGAGCCGGTGGCGAAACCTGCTGGCTCGCCTGCGCGGGAACGCATCGGGCGTCGCGGCGGTGGAACTGGCGCTCGGCGCCCCGCTCGTGCTGACGCTCGGGCTGTGGGGTGCGGAACTGGGCAACCTTGCCATAACGCACATGCGTGTCAGCCAGCTGGCGATGCAGCTTGCGGACAACGGCTCGCGCATCGGCGACGTGTCGATGCTCGAAAACCTGAAGATCTACGAGAGCGACATCAACGACCTGCTGATGGGTGCCAATGTCCAGTCCGGCAAGCTCGACCTGTTCAAGCACGGCCGCGTCATCATCAGCAGCCTAGAGGTGGTGCCCGGCACGGAAGGTACGCAGTACATTCACTGGCAGCGCTGCAAGGGCAAACGCGCTTTCCAGTCCAGCTATGGCGGCGAAGGCGCGGGACTTGACGGATCGCTTTCAGGTATGGGCCCGGCGGGCGAGGAAGTGAGTGCGACCGAAGACGACGCCGTGATCTTCGTCGAGATCGAGTACGCCTATCAGCCGATCGTCAGCGCACGCTTCGTGCCGGACACGGTCATCAGCACGACCGCGACTTTCAACGTCCGCGGCGATCGCGATCTTTCCCAGATCTACCAGCGCAATGCCGCCACGCCCGATCCGGTCGCAAGCTGCAACGTCTACGACGATTTCGCGTGATCGATGAAGAAAGGGCGCCGGAATGCACCGACGCCCTTCCCTGATTGCAGATGCGCGATGCAGGTCAGCGATAGCAGACCTTGCGCACCGCAGCGACGATCTTGCCGGCATCGATCAGCGCGAGCTTCTCGAGGTTGGCAGCGTAAGGGAGCGGCACGTCCTCGTCGCACACGCGCAGGACCGGGGCGTCGAGGTGATCGAAGCCCTCTTCCATGCAGATGGCGATGATTTCCGACGCGATCGAGCAGACCGGGAAGCCTTCCTCGGCCACGACCATGCGGTTGGTCTTGGCGAGCGAGGCCAGCACGGTTTCCTTGTCGAGCGGACGCAGCGTGCGCAGATCGATCACTTCGGCGTCAATGCCTTCGGCCGCAAGCTGCTCGGCGGCTTCGAGCGCGAAGCCGACGCCGATCGAGTAGGACACGATCGTCACGTCCTTGCCCGGACGGACGATGCGCGCCTTGCCGATCGGCAGAACGAAATCGTCGATCTGCGGCACGTCGAAGGTGCGGCCGTAGACCAGCTCGTTCTCGAGGAAGACGACCGGGTCCTCGCTGCGGATCGCGGCGCGGAGCAGGCCCTTGGCATCGGCGCTGTCGTAAGGCGCGATGACGACGAGGCCGGGAACGCTGGCGTACCACGGACCATAGTTCTGCGAGTGCTGCGCACCAACGCGGCTGGCGGCGCCGTTGGGACCACGGAACACGATCGGGCAGCGCATCTGGCCGCCGGACATGTAGTTGGTCTTGGCGGCCGAGTTGATGATGTGGTCAATCGCCTGCATGGCGAAGTTGAACGTCATGAACTCGATGACCGGACGCAGGCCACCCATGGCCGCGCCCGCACCGATGCCGGCAAAACCGTACTCGGTGATTGGCGTATCGATCACGCGCTGCGGACCGAACTCTTCGAGCAGGCCCTGGGTCACCTTGTAGGCGCCCTGGTACTCGGCCACTTCCTCGCCCATCACGAAGACGCGATCGTCAGAGCGCATTTCCTCCGCCATGGCATCGCGCAGAGCTTCGCGCACCGTGGTCGGGACCATGGTCGTGCCGGCGGGAAGTTCGGGATCGGCGGCGGGCTTGGCATCGCTCTTCGGAGCGATCGCAGCGGCGGCCTTGGCCTTGGCGTCCTGACCGGCAGGTGCCTCGCTCTCGGCGGCCTTCTGTTCGACGGCAGGAGCAGCAGCGGCGGGAGCCGGTGCGGCGGCATCGTCATCACCCTTGATCGTGGCGATCACGGTGCCGACTTTCACCCCTTCGGTACCTTCGGCCACGAGGATTTCGCCGATCGTGCCTTCGTCGATCGCTTCGAATTCCATCGTTGCCTTGTCGGTCTCGATCTCGGCGAGGATATCGCCGGACTTCACTTCGTCGCCGGCCTTGACCAGCCACTTGGCAAGCGTGCCCTCCTCCATCGTCGGGGAGAGCGCGGGCATCTTCAGTTCGATGGCCATCTCAATAGGTCTCCACCAGTACGTCGGTATAAAGCTCGGCCACATCGGGCTCGGGCGATGTCTCGGCGAAGTCTGCCGATTCGGCGACGACCTGGCGAATGCGCTTGTCGATTTCCTTGATCTTGTCCTCGGTCACGCCGCGCTTGAGCAGTTCCGCCTTGGCACCTTCGATCGGATCGTGGTTGTCGCGCATTTCCTGCACTTCCTCGCGGCTGCGATACTTTGCAGGGTCCGACATCGAATGGCCGCGATAGCGATAGGTCTTGAGCTCCATCAGCACCGGACCGTTGCCGGCGCGGACATATTCGAGCGCAACTTCGGCAGCCTGGCGGACTTCCAGCACGTCCATGCCGTTCACGTCCATGCCGGGAATGCGGAACGCGGTGCCGCGGCGGTAGAAGTGCGTCTCGGCCGAGCCGCGCTTCACGGCGGTGCCCATGGCGTAGCCGTTGTTCTCGACCACGAAGATGATCGGCAGCTTCCACAACGCGGCCATGTTGAAGGTTTCGTAGACCTGGCCCTGATTCGAAGCGCCATCGCCGAAGTAGGCCATGCACACGCCGCCATCGTTGCGGTACTTGTGCGCGAACGCCAGACCCGCGCCGAGGGGCACCTGCGCGCCGACGATGCCGTGACCGCCGTAGAACTTGTGGTCGGTGCTGAACATGTGCATCGAACCGCCCTTGCCGCGCGAGATGCCCGCGCCGCGTCCGGTCAATTCGGCCATGATCACCTTGGGATCGATGCCGTAGGCGAGCATGTGGCCATGATCGCGATAGCCGGTAATGACGCTGTCGTGCCCTTCCTTCAGCGCCGACTGCAGACCGACGGCAACGGCCTCCTGGCCGATGTAGAGGTGGCAGAAGCCGCCAATCAGGCCGAGACCGTAAAGCTGGCCGGCCTTTTCCTCGAAGCGGCGAATCAGCACCATCTGCTCGTAGAACTTGAGCAGTTCCTCGTCGCTCGCGTCATAGCGCTTGTTGTTCGCGTGCGCCTGCTGAAGGCTGCGCAAGGCAAAGGCCGCTTCTTCGGCAACGTCGGAAGCGATGATCGGCTCGGCTGCGGCAGCGGGCTTCGCGGCGCGCCTCGCAGCAGGTTTTGCGGCAGATGCAGTGGCTCTGGGCCTCGGGGACTTTGCCAAGTCTGGGTTTCCTCTTCTGGCAGCCTCGGGTTCCGTAGGGTCCGGAACACCGGAAAAGCCTATACCCTAGCTTGCGACGTTCGCAACGTCGTTCGGACGAAACGAACCTTTGACGGATACCTATGCAAATGCAGGGAACCAATCCGGTTTCCGCTTCGCGGTCGCAGCAGGGATTGTGGAAGTGCAAACGAAAAAGGCCCGCGCGGCGGCGGGCCTCTTCTTCATTCTGTTGATGGCGCACCCGGAACGATTCGAACGTCCGACCCTCAGATTCGTAGTCTGATGCTCTATCCAGCTGAGCTACGGGTGCTCACCAACAAATGCGGAACGCACCTGGGTGCGATTCCTTTCCCGAATCACTCCCCGAAGGAAGTGGCGCACCCGGAACGATTCGAACGTCCGACCCTCAGATTCGTAGTCTGATGCTCTATCCAGCTGAGCTACGGGTGCTTGGGAGACGCGCCTTTAGGAGGCTGTTTCAGCTTTGGCAACCCCTTCAAGCAAAGGAATGATCGCACGAGCCAGAGGAACGTCGAGAGGGGGCATGGGCAACGCCAGCATCTGTTGTGCGTCAACCCAGAGAACCGCCGATCCGGGCTCCAGTGCGACCGCTACGCCCGACCACTCGCGGGCACCATACAGAAGGAGGACGATCGATCGTCCGCCCGGTGAAGCAACCTGATTTGCAAAGGAAATCGGAAAAAGCGCCGAAGCCTTCACGGTCAACCCGAGCTCCTCGTCGATTTCTCTTACAATCGCCTGCTCGCACGATTCGCCGGCTTCCACTTTGCCGCCGGGGAACTCCCACAACCCGCCATGCTGCTTGTCTGCGGGACGTTGCTGCACAAGCACCCTGCCCTTGGCATCGATCAGGGCCAAGGCAACCACGACCATGACTGTCGAGAAACTTTCCATGCGTGCCGGCCCCGTCAACCTTTTCTTAGGAATGCGATCGTAGACCAACCTACGCCGCAATCGTTGGGAAAGAAAATGAAGACCCTTCTTCGAAAGATCTTCCGCAATGATCGCGGTGCTACAGCCATCGAATACGGCTTGCTGATCTCTCTGGTCGGTCTTGCCGCAACGTTCGGCATGAAGAACTTCAGCGAAGCGATGTACAACATGTACGTCACTGTCAATGAAAACACCCAAGAGAAGACCAACGGCTGATTAACCAGTCCTTAGGTTTTGATCAGTAAGACTACGAATGCTCGCTCCGGGGACAAAAATGGAGCGGGACGGGAAGAACGAAGCAAATCAACTCTAGGAGACCGACATGAAGCTTTTCCGTGACCTGCTCGCCAACAACGAAGGTGCAACCGCGATCGAATACGGCCTGATCGCTGCTCTCGTTGCTGTTGCTGCCATCGGCGCCATGACCTCGCTGGGCACCTCGCTGGGCAACACCTTCAACAACGTTTCCGGCGAAATGGATTCGGCCAGCCCGACCGCCTAATAGCGGCAGCTGACCGGCTTTTCAGCCGATCTAAAAGGAAGAGGCGGTCGCGATGCGGTCGCCTCTTTCATTTGTGCGCTTGGCGCAGGAGCGAGCTGCCCCTGCGCCATGGCAGCTTCAGTATACTACAAGCTTGACCTTCTGGCCCGGGACAAGCCGGCTGTTGGCGTTGAGCGCATTGAGGACCAGGAAGCGCTGCAACGGCTGATCGGTATAGGCCATGCGCTTTGCCAGCGACGCCACGGTGTCGCCCGACTTTACAGTCACCACCGAAAGCTTGCGCGGCTTGACTGCCGCAGCTTCTGTCGCGCTGATCCGCCGGATCGAGCGGAACATGGCATCGAACTGCGAAGCCTGCCCTGCCTGGCTGATCGTCGAGAAGTGATAGGCCTGCTGCGGGCCGAACTCGTAGGCGAACACCACGACATCGACCTGTCCGTTGCCGCTGTTCACGCGCGCCGCGCCATACATGGCGGGAATGCCGTTGACAGTGGTCCGCTCGATCGTTGTCGGTGCAAGTTGTTGCTGGCTCGAAAGGCCAGCGAACACGGAACGGACGTAGCTTTCGAGATTGCCGCTGTAGGTGGCAGTAGAGAACTCGCCCTTGCCGCTCTGCCCCGAGATCGAGACTGCGCGCGTCCCGTTCACCAGATAGAACCCGTCGGGCGCACGGAAGGCGAGTCGCAATGCCGGATGCACGAAGCTTGCACCGTCGACGATGCCTTGGGCGGGATCGTCGCCGTACGTCAGTCCGTTGATGCCAGCGAGGAACGTATCGCGATTCGTCTTTCCGGTTGCCGAACCCGCCCGCGACAGCGCAGCGCGGACGCGCGAAGCCGGATCCGGGTGCGTGCTGGCCCATTCGGGCACCTGATTCGTCGTGCCCTTCACGCTGGCGTCGAGCGCATTCTGATTCGCCAGGCTCTGCAGCACGGTCGACATGGCGCGCGGATCATATCCCGCGCGCTGCAGGTAGGTGATGCCGAGGTTGTCGGCTTCGGTTTCCTGTCCGCGCGAATACTTCAGCGTCAGCAGCTGGCTTCCGGTCGAAAAAATCTGCTGCCCGATCTGCCCGAGCGCGCCGTTTCCAAGCAATGCGCCAGAGAGAATTGTGCCGAGGGCACCAAGCAGCGAATTGCGCGTGGCCGCGCTGTGGCGCTTGGCCGCGTGACGTGCCGCAACGTGGCCGACTTCGTGGCCGAGAACGCCGGCAAGCTCGGCCTCGTTATTCATCAGGGCCGCCAGCTGGCGCGTGACGTAAACGTAGCCGCCGGGAATGGCGAAAGCATTGTTCACCGGCGAATTGAGCAGGGTCACGGTGAAATCGCCACGGGCGTTGCTCAGGCCCGATTGCACGGCGATGTTCTTGCCGACCGTCTCGACATAGGTAGCCTGAGGCCCGGTCAGTGCGCCACCGAACTCCTGCAGCAGCTGCGGATGCGCTTCGGAGCCCTGCTTCTTGTCAGCGGCGCTGATCGTCTGGACCGTGCCCTGCGCGGTAGCGGGACTGCCGGTCTGGCTGACGCAGGCGGGAAGCGCCGACATGGCCAGGACCGAAACGGTCAGGAACGTCGCGCGCGAACGGCGGGCAAAAGGCATCGTGATCTCCCCAAGACAGCGATCTGGCAGCCATGCGCAGCGCGCCGGCTCCGCCAGGGAACTGGTCCAACAACCGTCTTGTCGCAAATCCGGTTCCCGAGCGCCAGACGGCGCGGGCCATCATGCACCGATGCGGAGGAAACGTTCTGCCCGGAGATTGCGCAGTTCATCGGCGGGGCGACCGGACAGGGCATCAAGCTCCTCGCCAATCGCCTTGCCCAGAGCGGCACAGGTCGCCGCGGGATCGCGGTGGGCACCGCCCACCGGTTCGCGCACGATGCGGTCGATCACGCCCAAGGCCAGCAGGTCCTGTGCCGTAACCTTCATCGCCTCGGCAGCGTCAGCCGCCTTCTCTGCCGTGCGCCAGAGGATCGAGGCGCAGCCTTCGGGCGAAATGACCGAATAGACGGCATGTTCGAGCATCAGTACCCGCTCGGCACTGGCAAGGGCCACGGCGCCGCCGGAACCGCCCTCACCCACGATCGTCGCGACCATGGGTACGCCCAAGGCAAGGCAGGCCTCTGTCGAGCGTGCAATCGCCTCGGCCTGACCGCGCTCTTCGGCCTCGACGCCCGGAAAGGCACCGGAGGTGTCGACCAGCGTCACCACCGGCAGCCCGAATCGGCTGGCCATTTCCATCAGGCGGATGGCCTTGCGATAGCCCTCGGGCTTGCCCATGCCGAAGTTGTGGCGGATGCGGCTTTGCGTGTCGTTGCCCTTCTCGTGACCGATCAGCATCACGCGCCGACCGTCGAGCCTGGCGAAGCCGCCCACGATGGCCTGATCTTCGCCATAGAGGCGGTCGCCACCCAAGGGCATGAAATCCGTGAAGATCTTCTCCACGTAGTCCTTGAAATGCGGACGCGACGGGTGGCGCGCGACCTGCGTCTTCTGCCAGGGCGTCAGCGCCTTGTAGGTGCTGGCGAGCAGTTCGGCCGACTTGTTCTCGAGCCTGCGGATCTCGGACGAGATGTCGATGTCTCCGCCCTGCGCCGTCTGGCGCAGTTCGGCGATGCGGGCTTCCAGCGCGGCGACCGGCTTCTCGAATTCAAGGTAGGAAATCATGGCCATTCCGCTAGGCGCGAGCGCCGATTTGGTCAACTGCGCGCAAGCGGATGGCGCTCGTTGACCAGCGCGACGAGCCTCGCGGAATCGACGTGCGTATAGATTTGCGTGGTCGCGATGTCGGCATGGCCAAGCAGCGTCTGCAACACGCGCAGATCTGCGCCGCCTTCGAGAAGATGCGTGGCGAAGGCGTGGCGCAATACGTGCGGGCTGACTTTTTCCGGATCCAGCCCGGCACGCAACGCGAGGTCGCGCAGCAGCTGGAACAGGCGCACCCGTGACAGGTATCCGCCACGCGGGCTGGGAAAGACGAAGCGCCCGCCCTTCCCGCGCATGACCAGCCAGTCCGCCAGCGCCTTCACCGCTCGCCCCGAAACCGGGACCATCCGCTGCACGCCGCCCTTGCCGGTGATCGTCAGGAACGGAGCATCGCGCGGCACTGCCGCCAGCGGCAGTGACATCAATTCAGTCGCGCGCAGGCCCGAACCATAGAGCAGTTCGAGCAGCGCCAGCATCCGCACCCCTTCGGGCGTGCCCTCTGCAGCATCGGCTTCTGCCTGTCGGAAGAGCGCGCCGACCTGATCGTGGTCGAGCAATCGGGGCAATGGTCGCCTTGCGCGCGGACGGGGCAAGGCTGCCGAAGGATCGTCGTCTCTCACCCCTTCGTCGACGAGAAAGCCGTAGAACTGACGCAGTGCAGACGACTTTCGCGCCAGCGAGGACGGGGCAAGATCGGCGAAAACTCCCGCCAGACGGGCTATGTCTTCGCGCGTGGCAGCGGCCAGCGGGCCGATTGCTTCCGCCGCGCCCATGAGATCGCGCCGGTATGCCGCCAGAGTATTGGCAGCGGCGCCGCGCTGCGCCGCGAGCATCGCCAGAAAGTCCTCGACTGCCGGTTCGGCCTTCGCCTTGCCTTCCGCAGCGCTCACCTTCAGACGCGCGCGACGGCTTCGGCGGCAATCATCCGCGCTTCGGCATCAAGCCCGACGCGGTGAAGCGCCAAGACGATGTGGTACAGGTGCAGCGGGGTCATACGGGTCCAGTTGTCCCCTTGCATCCCGAAAGCCGCAAGCAGGGCGACCAGCGCCTGGTTGTTCGAAGCCGCTGCCTGATCAATGGCGCGGGTCCAGCGCGTCTGGCGATTGAAGTCCACTTCGAGCTTGCCGGCAAAATCGCGTGCCGCGGCAGGATCGACCCGCTCCAGCCCCATCATGCCCGCCAGCAGGAAGCGCGAGCGCAGCGAATCAGTCGAATCGTCGTTGTCGGCAAAGGCATTGAGGCCTTCTGCGCCGGTCCGTGCAGCCCGCCCGGGGTTGGCGAGTACCAGCAATCCCCAAGCCTCGCTGCCAACCGGGCAGAAGCGTGCCCACTTGATCGCATTCCGATCGAGGCCGGCGGTGAGCATCGAGGAAATCAGCGGGGCCGCGCTGTCGGCAAGTTCCTCGGCCGGGAGTATTCTCGCCGATGCGTGCGATGTCAGCACGAGACCTGCATAGGCGCGGTCGGGGTCGTTGCCGTCGCCCCACAAGGTCCGGATGGCATCGAGCCGATCGCCCTCGGCCGGCGCGACGTAGGCCGTGCGCAGCGTTTCGGCGCGTCGTGACCA
Source organism: Novosphingobium jiangmenense (assembly GCF_015694345.1). Taxonomy (GTDB): domain Bacteria; phylum Pseudomonadota; class Alphaproteobacteria; order Sphingomonadales; family Sphingomonadaceae; genus Novosphingobium; species Novosphingobium jiangmenense. The sequence continues at coordinate 72,949 of NZ_JADQDC010000002.1, read as the reverse complement.
ATCGTCTTCGGCGCTTGCTGCGGCTTCCTCGTCGCGCAAGGCGTAGAGTTGCGAATAGAGGTCGATCATCGCCGTGGACGACAATGCCCCCCTCGCCGCGGCAACGTCGGCAGCGGCTGCGCGCGAGGCCAGCGGCAGCATCGGCGCGCGTGCTGCCAGCAAGGCATAAGGCGCCCCGGCCTTGGCCCGCAGCGCCTCCGGCGGTTCAAGCCCTGTCGCCAGTGACAGGCCGATGCTCCACGGCGTCAGGGCCTCAACGTCATCCCATTCGATCTTGACCGCCCGCCGCGCATTGGTTGCGGCGCCAGCAAACTTCTGGGCGAGGAGAATATCGATCTTGCTGCCCGTGCCACGGCGCAAGGCCTTGTCGAGCGTCGCCATCGCGCTCGAACCTTCGTCGGCAAACGAAGAGCAGATCGCGCGGGAAAGCTCCCAGTCCCAGCCCGGTCGGCCCGCTGCGGTAAGCGCGGTGATCGGGCACAGGCCCACCGGATCGGCGGTGGCAAGGAAACTCGCCATCGCCGCGTCTTCCAACCCGCGCGTGAAATTGCCGCTGTCGACCGATTGCACCATCGCGCGCGCGGCATCAGCTTCGCCCATGCGCAGCAGCAACTGCGCCCGGATCGCCGCCCAGTCCGCACCGTTCATGCCGACCGGCGTCGCCAGCCTGCTAGCGAGCGCGCGCCGGACGAGGATGTGGCCCCAACGCGAGACGAACCGCCCGCGCATCTTCGTGATCACGCCTTCGACGAACGGGCCATTGAGATAATGCGTCGATACCGCAGGAAAGCCGCCATCGCGCTGGTCGATCACGCCGACAACGTCGAGACTGCGCCGTCCGGCAGGCGGAATGTCGGACTTTGGCCGCGCGGAATCGATCAGCTTGGCCAGCAGCGCGGGATCGATCGAATCCAGCAAGGCCTGATCGCTGATGCCGCCGCCGCCAACACTGGTGACAGGAGCCGCATCGGGGATTGGCTGAACCACTGGCGAAGACGTGGCTGCAGGGGTAGCCGCCTGCGTCGCAGCCGGTCGCGCAACAGCGGGCGCGGCACTTCGCGCAGGCGCTGGCGCATTGCTGCGCTGCGGAGCCGGCCTGGACTGGGCGGGCGGATTGTCAAACCCCGGAGGGAGCAGCGATTCCTGTGCCAGCAGGACACCGGACAGCGAAGCCAGCGCGGCCGCTCCACAAAGCCAGATAGCCCGCTTCACTTCGCAGCGCCCCCATTGGGATTGGCTTCAACCGGCTGTTCGATCCATTCCATCGGCTGCGTTCCACCCCTGATCCAGATCACAACCAGCAAGGCCACCGCCACAATCGCTGCTCCCGTGACCACGGCAATCCTCTTCATGCAACCACCCGGTACCAGATCACCAACCCACCGCACGACCTTTGCGGTTCAGGCCAAGCTTGCAACGGGCACTAGCGCAAGTATAGGCGGCGCGGCAATGGAACATGACGCGCACCTTCTCGGCTCGTCCGAAATCGCCCGCATCGCGCGGCGGATCGAACGACCGTTGGTGCTGGTCGGCATGATGGGCGTGGGCAAGACCACCGTCGGGCGCAAGCTCGCCACGATGCTCCACCTGCCCTTCCTTGATGCCGACGAGGAAATCGAGCGGGCCGCGCACATGCCGATCCCCGAGATCTTTTCAACGTATGGCGAGCCCTACTTCCGCGATGGCGAACGCCGCGTGATCGTGCGCTTGATGGGAACCGGCAGACATACCGACCGCAAGGTGCTTTCGACCGGCGGCGGCGCATTCTGCAATGCCGAAACCCGCGCGCTGATCCTCGAGAAGGGCATCGCCATCTGGCTCGACAGCGACGTCGATACGCTGGTCGAACGCGTCGGCCGCAAGGACAACCGCCCGCTGTTGCGCACCGGCGATCCGCGCGAGATCCTCTCCCGCTTGAAGGCCGAGCGCGAGCCGTTCTATTCTCAGGCCCCCATCCACATCACCAGCGGCGCGCAGCCGCACCATGTGACGGCGGACAAGATCCTCAAGGCAATCGACAAATGGCTGTAATCCCCGTCGCCATCGCCGGCGCTCCGTATGAGGTACGGATCGAGGCAGGCCTGCTCGCCCGCGCCGGGGAGCATTGCCGCCCGTTCCTGCGCAAGAACCGCGTCGCGATCGTCACCGACGAGAACGTGGCAGCGGAGTGGCAGGCGCCGGTTACTGCCTCGTTCGATGCCGTCGGCATTGCCAGCGACTGGCTGATCCTGCCGCCGGGCGAAAGCACCAAGGGTTGGGAACAGCTTGCCCGTGTGGTCGACTGGCTTCTGGCGCTCGAAGTTGAGCGCAAGGACAACATCGTCGCTCTTGGCGGTGGAGTCATCGGTGACCTGACCGGCTTTGCCGCCTCCATGGTCAAGCGCGGCTGCGGTTTCATCCAGATCCCGACGACCCTCTTGGCGCAAGTCGATTCCAGCGTCGGCGGCAAGACCGCGATCAATACGCCTGCGGGCAAGAACCTCGTTGGCGCGTTCCACCAGCCCTCGCTGGTGCTCGCCGACCCGCTGGCGCTCGACACCCTGCCCTTGCGCGATACCCGCGCGGGTTATGCCGAAGTCGTCAAGTACGGGCTGATCGACGACGCGCCCTTCTTCGAATGGTGCGAGGCCAATGGCGCAAAGCTTCTGGCAGGTGACAGTGCCGCGCGCGAGACGGCCATCGCCAAGAGCGTTGCCGCCAAGGCGCGGATCGTGGCGGCAGACGAGAAGGAAACGGCGGGCATCCGCGCCCTGCTCAACCTTGGCCACACCTTTGGCCATGCGCTTGAGGCCGAGACCGGGTTCTCAGACCGACTGCTGCATGGCGAGGGCGTTGCGCTTGGCATGGTCCTGGCCGCGCGCTTCTCGGCGCGTCAGGGGTTGATGAGCGGGCAGGACGCGGGGCGGATCGTGGCGCACATGGAAGCGGTTGGGCTGCCCTCCTCCCTCAAGGCGCTCGGCCTCGATTGCAGCGGTCGCCGTCTGTCAGACCACATGCTCCACGACAAGAAGATGGACGCTGGGACCCTGCCGTTCCTGCTGCTGCGCGGCATTGGCGAGACGTTCCTGGCGAAGGACGTGGACCTGAATGAGGTGGCCGCGTTCCTTGATGAGGAACTGCGCGGCTAATCCTGCGGGATCAAATCGACCACTTCGAAGTCTGGCAGGACTGATCGCCGGAGCAGCGAGCGATGGCAACCGTGCGCTTCGCGCTCATAGCACAGCAATGCGACTTTTCGCTCGCTGGCGAGGCCTGCCAGCTTCGCACCCGCCGCGATGGCTTCGGGCAGTTCCAGCTGGCCGGCGTAGATGCGCTCCAGCGCTGCATGATCGTTGCGCCGAGCCGCAGCCCGCCCGTCCGCAGGCGTGCCGAGGGCTTTGAAGTGGACATAATCTATTCCCGCTTCGCGGGCATTGGCGGCAAGCGCCGTCTTGGAGAAGCCCGGCCTGCGCGACAGCGGCAAGGCGCGGACATCGGCCAGAACTTCGACGCCCGCATTGCACAGCGCGTTCATTACGGCAGACACGGTCGCCTGCTCATAGCCGATGGTCCAGATCGTGCGGATGGTCATGCCCATGAGGTGGGGAAGACCATCCGCAGATCAAGGGCTTACTTGCCGGTGAAGACCGCCTTGCGCTTTTCGAGGAAGGCGAGGCCGCCCTCCGCCGCATCGGCGCTGTCACCCGCTTTCCATTGCCCTTCGGCCTCGACCAGCAGGGCGCTGGCGTAATCAGCCTCGAGCGCCTTGGCGATGTTCTGGCGCATCGTGCCCAAAGCCACGGTCGGTCCGGCGGCAAGGCGCGTGGCCAGAGCCAAGGCTTCATCCTGCAGCGCGGCATCGTCTACCGCCTTGTAGATCAGGCCCCAGTTCTCCGCCTTCTCGGCACCGATCTTCTCGCCAAGCATCATCATCTCGGTGGCGCGGGCCTTGCCGACCAGACGCGTCAGCATCCACGATGCGCCGCCGTCGGGAACCAGTCCGATGTTGACGAACGCCTGCAGGAAATAGGCGCTACGGCCGGCAATCACGAAATCGCCAGCCAGCGCAATCGAGCAGCCCACACCCGCAGCCGGGCCGTTGACCGCCGTGACCACCGGAACCGGCAGGCGCGAAAGCGTCAGCATCAGCGGATTGTACGCCTGGGTCAGCGCGGTGTAGGCGCCGCGACCACCGGCGATCGAACGCTCTCCGCGCGCCGCAAGATCGGCGCCCGAGCAGAATGCGCGGCCTTCGCCGGTGATGACTACCGCCCGCGCACCATCAAGATCGTTGAGCGCAGTTGCGAGTTCCAGAGCCATGTTCGGCGGACAGGCGTTAAGGCGCTCCGGCCGATTGAGGACGATTTTCAGCACATCGCCGACACGCTCGACGCGAATGGTCTCGTAATCCATCTGGGCACCTTCTCCTTGGGCATCCGCAAACTGCATCGCGTACGAGCAATACCGTCTTGGCCGAGCGAATCCACCAAAACTTAACTGCTCGATTAAGATCGTCGTCACAGAGTCGCTGGAAGGGCCTTTAGGAGGTGCGCCGTGCTCTGGATATCCACCTATTGATCAGTCTGGGTAAGCTTGCGCAAAGGCAGCAGCTGCGCCGAAAAGTCCCGGCTGAGGGTGCGTGATCAGCTTGACCGGGATCGCGGCCATAAGTCCTTCGAAGCGGCCCTTGGCGCGGAAGCGGTCGGCAAAGCCCGATTTCACGAGTGTGTCCTTGATCCGAAGACCAAGGCCGCCCGCCATGACCACGCCGGTCGAGCCGTGGGCAAGCGCAAGATCACCGGCCACGCTGCCGAGCGAGAGGCAGAAGCGGTCCACCGCAGCGGCGGCGAGGCTGTCTTCGCCCGAGGTGCCGAGTTCCCACAACTCGCGGTCGGTGCGCGGCGTGTAGGGGCGGCCTTCCAGCAGGGCGAGTGCCTCGTAGATGTCCACGATCCCCGGCCCCGCCACGACGCGCTCGACCGACACCCGCCGATGCCGCTTGCGAAGGCCTGCAAGGATAGCGTCCTCGATGGAGTCGAGCGGGGCATAGTCGATGTGGCCGCCTTCGGTCGGCTGGACGCGATAGTTCCCGCTATCCCGCCTCAACTGCGCGACGCCAAGGCCGGTGCCGGGGCCGACGACGCTGATGACGCCAGTTTGCGGGAGATCTGTCTCGGGGCCGGAAAGGTGGAGGAAGTGGCTGTCCTCCGCCTGCGCCACCGCGTGAGCGACAGCGGCAAAGTCGTTGACCACCACGTAGCGCTCGGCACCGAGTTTTTCGGGGATCAGGGCGGGCCGGATGATCCAGGGATTGTTGGTGAACTTGATGATCTCGCCGCCGACGGGTCCTGCGACGGCGATGGCCGCTGCAGACGGCAGGGGCTTGCCTACGATCCGCCCGAAATCCTCCCAAGCAAGCTGGAATGACCCATGCTCGGCAGTCTTCAGAGTGACGGCCTCGCCAAGGGACAGGACCCTGCCCCCGCCCACTTCGGCCAAAGCGAAGCGCGCGTGGGTTCCGCCAATGTCGACGGCAACTACCTGCATTCCAACCCCCTCAAATTCGTTCTTTTCAGAGCCCGGCGGCTGCCAGCATCGCCGAACCGCCGCGCTCCGCTTCATCGGAATGCAGGCGCATCAGCGCGAATAGTTCGCGTCCTACGCCAAGACCGGCAGGCGGCGCGACAGCTTCTTCGCGTGCGTTCCATTCTTCTGTCGGGACAAGCGCTGCCAGTTCGCCGGTATTGGCGCAGACACGGACAACGTCGCCATCGCGCAGCTTTGCAAGCGGGCCGCCGGTCTTGGCTTCAGGAGAAACGTGGATTGCGGCAGGCACCTTGCCCGATGCACCGGACATCCGGCCGTCGGTGACCAGCGCCACCTTGAAGCCACGGTCCTGCAGCACGCCCAGCGGCGGGGTCAGCTTGTGCAGTTCGGGCATGCCGTTGGCTGCCGGACCCTGGAAGCGCACGACGACGACGACGTCCTTTTCGAGCTCCCCGGCCTTGAACGCAGCCAGCACGGCGTTCTGGTCCTCGAACACCCGGCACGGTGCCTCGATCGTCCAGCGCGAGGGATCGACGGCGCTGACCTTGATCGTGCCGCGACCGAGATTGCCCTTGAGCAAGCGGAACCCGCCTTCGGCCTGGAACGGCGCGGCGACCGGGCGCAGCATCTTCTCGTCGCCCGACGTTGCCGGAGCAGGATTCCACTTGAGCGCATCGCCATCCATGACCGGCTCCTGCGCGCCCTCTTCGAGCGACTTGCCATAGACGGTCATGATATCGGCATGGGCAAGGCCTGCACCGATCAGTTCGCGGATCACATAGGGCATGCCGCCTGCAGCGGCGAAGGCGTTCACATCGCCCGCGCCATTGGGATAGACGCTGGCGATCAGCGGCACGGCGCGGCTCAGCTCGTCCATGTCGTCCCAGTCGATCTGGATGCCGGCAGCGCGGGCGATGGCAGGCAGGTGGATCACATGGTTGGTCGAACCGCCCGTTGCCAAGAGGCCCGCGATTGCATTGACGATGGCCTTCTCGTCCACGCACAGGCCGAGCGGGCGATAGTCGTCGCCGTTCCATCCGATCTGGGTGATGCGATGGACGGCGGCGCGGGTCAGTTCCTGACGCAGCTTCAGGCCGGGCTGGACGAAGCTGGAGCCCGGCATATGCAAGCCCATCATCTCCATCATCATCTGGTTGGAGTTGGCAGTGCCGTAGAACGTGCAGGTGCCCGGCGAATGATAGCTGGCGCTCTCGCTTTCGAGCAGTTCGTCGCGCCCGACCTTGCCCTCGGCATAGAGCTGGCGGATTCGGACCTTCTCCTTGTTGGGAAGACCGCTCGGCATCGGGCCGGCAGGAACGAGGATCGTCGGCAGGTGGCCAAAGCGCAAGGAGCCGATCAGCAGGCCCGGCACGATCTTGTCGCATATGCCGAGCAGCAGCGCGCCTTCGAACATGGCGTGGCTGAGCCCGACGACCGCCGCCATGGCGATGTTGTCGCGGCTGAACAGCGACAGCTCCATCGAATCCTGGCCCTGCGTGACGCCATCGCACATCGCGGGCACGCCGCCTGCAACCTGTGCCGTCGCGCCAACTTCGCGGGCGAAGATCTTGATCTGCTCGGGGTAGCGGCCATAGGGCTGATGCGCCGAGAGCATGTCGTTGTAAGCGGTGACGATGCCGATGTTCATCGCCTTGCCGCTCTTGATCAGTGTCTTGTCCTCGCCAGAGGCGGCAAAGCCGTGTGCGAGGTTGCCGCAGGACAGTTGCGGACGGTTGAGCCCGTTGTCGCGCGAACGCTCGATCAGTTCGAGATAGGCGGCGCGCGTCGGGCGCGAGCGCTCGATAATGCGTTGGGTGACGCGCTCGACGATGGGGTTCAAGGGCATCATTCGCTCCAGTAGATGGTAACGGGCGGGCCGTAGCCGCGCAGGAATTGGGTCACGGGGTAGCGGTCGTCGCCTGCGATGGCGCTGTCGAGCAGTGCCTTCTTTGAGGAACCGGTCACGACGAGGATTATCTCCTTCGTCGTCTTCAAGGCTTTCTCGTTCAGGGTCAGGCGGTCGAATGGTGCCTCGGGTGGCAGCGGAATCGGCGTGGTCGCGATTACTGCAGCGCCGGGACGCACATGCGCCTTCATTTCGGGAAAGAGCGAGGCGACATGTCCATCCTCGCCCATGCCCAGCCAGACCAGATCGAAGGGCTCGACTTCCGCTCCTTCGACAAGCCGCTCGAACCGGGCCCCGGACAAGCCGAGGGCAGCATGGATCTTGCCGAAGTTGCTGGCCGGATGGTCGTCGGGCACGCGGCGGTCGTCGGTGAGCGCGATGGTTACGCTGGACCAAAAGAGCGGACGGTTCTTGAGCAGCGCCAGCACCTTGATCGGCGTAGAACCACCAGTAAAGGCGATGCGCTTGTGGCCTGGCGCGGAAACGACGCGCGCGATGTGATCGGCAACGGCAGCAGCGTCGCCGGGTTCGGCCCAATTCACAGTTGCAGGCGCGAAATCAGTCATTCCAGCTGCGTCCGTCACGTTCGGTCAGGGCGATCCCGGCGTTGGGGCCCCACGAACCGGCAGCATAGGGCTTCGCCTCCATGCCGGTGTCTGCCCAGACCTTGCGGATAGCATCGACCCATTTCCACTGCGCTTCCACTTCGTCACGGCGGACGAACAGCGTCTGCTCGCCTTCGATCAGGTCGAGCAGCAGGCGCTCGTAAGCGATGCGGCGGCGGGCTTTGGCGAAGGCGGTGGTCAGCGACAGGTCGAGGTTGACCTCACGCAGCACGATGCCGCCACGATCCAGTCCCGGCTCCTTGGCCATGACCTGCAGGCGCACGTACTCTTCCGGCTGAAGGCGGATGACGAGACGGTTGGCCCGTATCCGGCCGCCACGTTCCGCAAAGACGTTGTGCGGCACCTGCTTGAACTCGACGACAATCTCGCTGCGCCGTTCGCCCAGACGCTTGCCCGTGCGCAAGTAGAACGGCACCCCAGTCCAACGCCAGTTGTCGACATGGGCCTTGATGGCGACGAAAGTCTCGGTGTCCGAAGCCTCGCCAAGGTCCTCCTGATAGCCGGTGACCGAGGTGCCCTTGACCGCGCCGGTGCGGTACTGGCCGCGCACCATTTCTTCCGCCTTGACCGGGCGCAGCGCGCGCAGGACCTTGACCTTTTCGTCGCGGATCGAGGTTGCGTCGAGGTTGGCGGGCGGCTCCATCGCGGTCAGCGCCAGCAGCTGGAGCATGTGGTTCTGAACCATGTCGCGCAGCGCGCCGGTGTCGTCGTAGAAGCCCTTGCGACCTTCAAGGCCGACCGTCTCGCTGACCGTGATCTGCACATGGTCGATGCCGCCTGCGTTCCACAGCGGTTCGAACATCATGTTGGCAAAGCGCAGCGCCATGAGGTTCTGAACCGTTTCCTTGCCGAGGTAATGGTCGATCCGGAAGATCTGTTCCTCGGCGAAGGCAGCGGCAACCGCGTCGTTGATGCGGGTGGACGAGGCAAGATCGTTGCCGAGCGGCTTTTCAAGGCCGATGCGCACGTTGGCGTGGGCCAGCCCTGCCCGCTTCAGGCCTTCGATGGTGGGTTCGAACAGGAAGGGTGCGGTCGACAGGAAGATCGAGAGGCCGCACGAGGTATCGCCAAGCTTCTTCGCGAGTTCGCCGAAGCCATCGACGTTGGATGCGTCAAGCGTCTGGTACTCAAGTCGGTCGAGGAAACTGGCGAGCTTCTCTTCGTCGCGACGGTCCTCGGGCAGGAATTCAGCGAGGGCGGCGCGGGCGAACTCGCGAAACTCGGCGTCGTCATGCTCTGACCGGGCGGTGCCGACGATGCGCAGGTCCGGGCGGATCAACCCATCCTCGTGCAGAGCATAGAGCGACGGGAGCAGCATGCGCCGCGAAAGGTCCCCGGTCGCGCCGAACAGCAGCAGGGCCGAGCAACTGGTTTCGATCATCGACGCTAATCTCCCTTGGCAATGCGGCCCGCCGAATATGGCGCCGGGCCGGTGCCTTGCACATGGCCCTAGACCCTTCGTCCGCCCGGTTCAGCACGCATATGTATGCAGGATAGCTATGCGTGCAAAAGCGGTCGGCGATGGTTTGCACTGCACCATCGCCGACCGCAATCGTTTCCGGCCTTACTGCAGTTACTTGCCCGGATGCAGGCGCACGGCAAGACCGCCGCCGGGGGCCAGCCAAGCCGGCAGGACATCGCCCTTCTTCACCTTCAGCGTGGCATAGGCGATGCGGTGGCGGGCCTCGGTTTCGTAAGTCGCGCCCTCACCGTCCTTCCACACCGTGGCAGTGTAGGTCTTGCCGGGATCGAGGAAGTCGAGGCTCAGCGAAACGTCACGCGCGGTCGCATCATTGACCCCGCCTACGTACCAGTCCGCGCTATTGCGGTCCTTGCGCGCGAAGATCGCATAGTCGCCCACTTCGCCCGCAATCAGGTGGCTTTCCGACCAGTCTGCAGGAACCTGCTTGATGAAGGCCAGTTCCTTCGGGTGCGCCTCAAGGCTCTCGATTAAGTCCGCCGCCATCTGGATCGGGGAATAGATCGCGAGGTAAAGGCCGAGCTGCTTGGCCAGCGTGGAAGCCAGCGGCACGTGGTTGGCGCCCTCAAGGCTCAGGATGCCTGGCGTGAAGTCCATCGGGCCCGACAGCATGCGGGTATAGACCAGCGTCGGTTCATGGTCCGGTCCGTTGGCGAACTGGCCCCAGGCGTTGTATTCCATGCCGCGCGCACCTTCGCGGTCGATCCAGTTGGGATAGGTGCGGCGCAGGCCGGTGTCCTTGACCGGTTCGTGGGCATTGACGACGATGTGGTACTTGGCGGCCATCTCGACCACCTTGAGATGGTGCTGCACCTGGCGCTGGCCGTCGTGGTACTCCATCTTGTACGTATCCGGCGTGTCACCGGGCGCGAGGATGCCTCCCGCATCCGCGACATAGCCGGTCTTGACGGCACGGACGCCGAGCTTGTCGTAGAGCTTCATCGCGTCTTCGAGCTGGGCTTCGTAGTTCGCGATGTTGCCGCCGGTTTCATGGTGGCCGATCAGCATGACGCCCTTCTTGGCGCCGTACTTCGTCACCGCCTCGATATCGAAATCGGGTGTTGCCTGAGTGTAGCTGAAGTCCTTGCCGTTGCCGAACCAGGTGCCGTTCCAGCCCTTGTCCCAGCCTTCGACGAGCACGCCGCGGAAACCGTTCTTCGCGGCAAAGTCGATGTACTGCTTTGTCCGCTCGGTCGTCGCGCCGTGCTTGGGACCTTCCGCCCAGGTCCAGTCACCGCGGATCATGCCCCACCAGATGCCGATGTACTTCATTGGCTTGAAGTAGGAGACGTCGCCGATCTTGTTCGGTTCGTTGAGGTTCAGTTCAAGGTCGTTCTCGACGATGCCCTTGGCGCTGTCGGCCACGCGCATGGTGCGCCATGGCGTGTTGAACGGAAGGGCGCGTATGACCTTCGGACCGTTGGGCGACGGCGAGAGGGTTGCGCGGAAGGAGGTGCCAGTCTGGCGCTTCAGCCACATGGCGGAGTAGTCGACGAGCGCGGCCTCGTGGAACGAGAGGTGCGTGCCATCGTCCAACTTCATCGTGATTGGCGTATGCGCGGTGGAAACGCCGTCGATCGGGGTCTTCTGGTAGACCTGCTCGTAGCGGTTCCATTCGCCACCCGGAATCCACCAGGCGGTGCCGTTCTGCGCGACGTTGAACTCGGTCAGCTCGTCGGCGATCTTCATCACCTTCATCGCGGGCTGCTCGGGGATTTCGTAGCGGAAGCCGAAGCCGTCGTTGAACAGGCGGAAACGGACGTTCATGCGGCGGCCGCCCCAGTCGGACACCTGCTCGAACTTCACCAGCAGTTCGTTGTGATTGTCGGTGACGTAGCGCCGCTCGCCCCAAGGCTGCTCCCAGGTTTCCTTGCCCGATGCGGTTTCGCTGCCGATGATCTTCTGGCCGCGCTGCATGGTCGGGCCATCGCTGGTGATGAAGCCGAGCATCGAGGAGCCAAGCAGCAGCTTGCCCTTGCGGGTCAGGCTGTACAGCGGGTGGCCATCGTTGTCGGTGGTGACCGAAAGCACGAGGCTGCCATCGGGCGAAGAGGCCGTCACCGTCTCGGCCAGTGCAGGCGTGACGAAGGCGCACGAAAGGGTCAGCGCCAGCGGCGCTGCGACGTTCAGAAGGTTACGCATCAGATCCTCTCTTCGATCAGCAACGCGCCGAATGGCGGCAACTGTCCAGCAGTGGCGCCGTTGACCGACGCGATTTCCTTTCCTTCCCGCACCAGCCCTTGCGGCCAGACCACCGGGACGGAGGACAGGTTGAACAAGCCTGCAATCGATTGCTCACCTGAAAGACGACGGATGGCAAGTAGGCATTCGTCTGCATGGAGCACTTCGAACGTGCCAAGCCGGAGGGCGTCATTCTCGCGGCGAAGCTTCAGCAGCTTTGTCGTGAGATTGAGCAATGAGGACTGATCGGCTTCCTGCCGGTCCACTGCGCGCGCAAGGTTCTCTTCGCCCACAGGCAGCCATGGCGAGCCGGAGGTGAAGCCTCCCTCGCCCGACTGCACCTGCCACGGCATCGGCGTGCGCGCACCATCGCGCGAAAGCGTCAGCGGCCAGTTGGCGATCGCTTCGGGATCCTGCAGCTGTTCGAACGGGATATCGACCTGCGTCAGCCCCAGTTCCTCGCCCTGATAGACGATGATGTTGCCACGCAGCGAGGCGAACAGCATCGCCTTCAGCCGCGCGAATGCCTCGCGATCTTCTGGCTGGCACCAGCGGGACAGCGCGCGGGGCGCGTCATGGTTCTCGAAGGCCCAGCTCGGCCAGCCAATGCCCGGGGCATCGGGCCACTTGGCCACCGCTTGCTCGACGAACTTGGGCGTGAGCTTGTCGGCGTAGAGGAAGTCGAAGCCGTAGGCGCTATTGAGGTGATCCTCGCCCGCAGTGAAGGCCTTCATCTCGGTCTCGGCCAGATCGCCCCCGACTTCGGCGACGGTGAACACTGCGCCATATTCATCGCACAGCTTCCGCGCGCGCTGGATGAACTTGAGGATGTCCGGGTGCGACTGGTTGTAGATCTTGAGCTGGTAGTCGAACGGGCGCGTCTTGCGGCGGCCGTCGTCGGGCGCGGGCGGATTGTCACGCAGCGTCGGGTCGTGCATCAGGAAGTTGAGCGCATCGAGGCGGAAGCCGTCCACGCCGCGATCCAGCCAGAAACGCATCACGCCGAGCAACGCTTCCTGAACGTCGGGATTGTGCGCGTTGACCTGAGGCTGGCTCGAAAGGAAGTTGTGCAGGTAGTATTGGCGGCGGCGCGCATCCCAGGTCCAGGCCGGGCCGCCGAAGACGGACTGCCAGTTGGACGGCGGGGAGCCATCGGGCTTGGGATCGGCCCAGACGTACCAGTCGGCCTTGTCGTTCAGCTGGTCCTGACGGCTTTCCTCGAACCATGGATGCAGGTCGGAGGTATGGGCATAGACCTGGTCGATCGTGACCTTGAGCCCGAGTTCGTGCGCGCGCTTCACCATGGCGTCGAAATCGGCAAGCGTGCCGAAGATCGGATCGACATCGCAGTAGTCGGCCACGTCATAGCCGAAATCGCGCATCGGGGACTTGAAGAACGGCGACACCCAGATCGCATCGACGCCAAGCCGGGCGACATGCTCCAGACGCTGGGTAATGCCCGGCAGGTCGCCGATCCCGTCACCGTTGGAATCGCAGAAGCTGCGCGGATAGATCTGGTAGATCGCGGCACCCCGCCACCACGGCGCTTCGGCCTTTGGCTTGGGGGTGGCAAGAACGGCTTCTGAAGTCTTCATCGAACAGTATTTTCCGGGGAGGGAGCGAGGCGGCAGACCATGCTGCCGAAGGCGGGTAGCTCCACGGTAACGCTGCCGGGCGCGGAAACCTGCGCCGGGCAAGGACCGTAAAGCGTCTCAAGGCTTGTTGCGGACGTCCCGATCACGCTTTGCACGGAAATCGGCTTGTCCGATGTATTGAAGGCGATGAAATATTCGGTACCGCTAACCGGATCGAAGCGGGAGACCGAAAACAGTCCGGGCTTCTCCGAATACGTTCGCGTAATCTGGCGTCCTCGCGCAAGTGCCGGATGTTCCTTGCGAAGTTTCGCGAGGCCGGAAATCAGCCGGTAGAATGGATGGGCCGGATCGAAATTGGCCACCGCAGTGGTGGAAGTTGAGCCGAGAAGCCTGTTGTCGTTGTAACTCAGGACCTTGCTTGCGAACATGTCCTCGCGCGCATCCTGATCGTTGCCATCGCCAACGAAGCCCTGCTCGTCGCCGTAGTAGATGACCGGCGATCCCCGCAGGGTCAGCAGCATGACGTGGGCCAGTTCGACGCGGCTCGTCAGTTCGGCCTCGGAAATCCCCGGCATGTCCTTGGCGAGCAGCGTGGAGAAGCGCCCCATGTCGTGATTGCCGAGGAAGGTCGGCATCGCCAGCACTGCTTCTTCACCACCCTGGTAGAGAACGTCGCCATCGAAGGTGTCGGCGAGAACCTCCGTGCCCTTGCCCTGCCCCAGTACCGCGCGAACTGCACCCTGGAATGCGAAATCGAGTACCGCCGGGTAGCCGTCTCGGCGGGTGTAACGCGCGATGGTGCCGGGATCAGGCCCCTCGTTCGCCACTTCACCGAAGATGGTGAAGTTCGGGATGCCAGCCTGCTTGGCGGTGTCGAGCATTGCCGGGATGAACGCTTGCCAGAAGCCCGGATCGACATGCTTGGCGGTATCTATGCGATAGCCGTCGATGCCGTACTGCTTGATCCAGTCGGCATAGATTTCGATCATCCCGGCGCGGACGCGCGGGTGTTCGGTGAACAGGTCATCGAGACCGGCGAAGTCGCCAAAGCGGCTGTTTTCGCCACGGAAAGTGCTGTCGCCGCGGTTATGGTAGTAAATCGGATCGTTGAGCCAGTCCGGCACTTTCACATGTGCTTCGGCAGGTGGCACGAACGGTTCGTATGCCGCCCCCGGATCGGTCAGCTTGGCAAAGTTCGCCGCGCTCGAATCCTCGTCCCCGGCAAATCCGGGATTGATCGGCTTTCCGTACAACCCACCCTTGCGCGAGTACGGCCAGTTGGCCCGATCCCGGTAGGTGTATTGCCCACCCTTGTACTGGATCACGTCCGCCGTGTGGTTGGCGATGATGTCCATGTAGACTTTCATGCCCCGCGCGTGGGCGGCGTCGACCAGAGCCTTGAACTCGGCATTGGTCCCGAAGTGCGGATCGACGCGGGTGAAGTCGGTTACCCAGTAGCCATGGTATCCGGCGCTCTCGAGGCCCGGACCGCCCTGAACCGGCTTGTTCGTGAACACCGGTGCCACCCAGATCGCGGTTGCGCCGAGGCCTTGCAGATAATCGAGCCGCGCGGTCAGCCCCTTCAGATCGCCGCCATGGTAGAAGCCCTTGGCGGAAGGATCGAAGCCGGTCTTGAAGCGGTCACCCTTCAGGCCGCCGCGGTCGTTGCGCTTGTCGCCGTTCTCGAAGCGATCGGGTAGCAGGAAATAGATCGTCTCCCCGGCCGCTGGACGCGCCCTAACCTCGGCCAAGGGCGTATCGGCCAAGGCGGGCTGTACGGCGAGCAGCGAAAGCAGGGAGAAACCGAGAAACTTACGCATGTGCCGGCACCTGTCCGCAGACGTGAGCCACGTATTCGGCGTGGGATGGCATTCGGGCAACGTCCTTTTCGTATGCACCGCGCACGGTATCGAGGAAGCCCTTGAGGCTTGCGGGAGCGACCTGGTCGGCCAGCGGGTGCCAGCGCTCGGGCATCACCCCCTGCCCGATCATGACCTGGACCCAACCGGGCACGTCGAACAGTTCATCGTGCTCGCGCACGACGCGGCCCGATGCGCGGAACATGGCAAGACGCTCGCCCAAGGCCTCGGGGAGTTGCCCGTCTGCTTCCATTTGCCGCAGAGAGTCCCAGAAGGGTTCGCCGTACCTGCCATTGGCGACGTAATGGAGGATCACGAAGTCGCGGATGCGCTCGATCTCGAAAGTCGCGAGGCGATTGTAGGCATCGCGGTCTGCGTCCTGCACCGGGCCGTTGGGAAGGAAGTCGACAAGGCGGCTGATTGCGGTCTGGATCAGGTGGATCGAGGTTGACTCGAGCGGTTCGATGAAGCCCGACGACAGACCCACCGCCACGACGTTGCGTTCCCAGAACTTTGCGCGCCTACCGGCCTTGAAGCGGATCGTGCGCGGGTCTGCCAGTTGCTCGCCGTCGAGACGGCCAACGAGCCGCGCAGTGGCTTCGTCCTCGCTCATCATGTCAGAGCAGAAGACGTGACCGTTGCCGGTGCGGTGCTGGAGCGGTATCCGCCAGCACCAGCCTGCAGGCTGGGCAATCGAACGGGTATAGGGAACGAGCGGCTCGGCCCTCGCACAGGGCACAGCGACTGCGCGATCGCACTTCAGCCAATGGCTCCAGTCGACATATTCCACGCCCATTTCCTGCCCGAGCAGCAGGCTGCGGAAGCCCGAGCAATCGACGAAAAGATCGGCTTCGATCACCTCGCCGCGATCCAGCCTGAGGGCCGAGAGGTCGCCGCTAGCGGCATCGCGATCAAATCCGACGATGCGTCCCTCGATCCGGCGAACGCCGCGCGCTTCGGCATAGCGACGCAGGAACGCGGCATAGAGCGAGGCATCGAAATGGTAGGCATAGGGCATTGGCGGCAGGGCACTGCCCTGCGGCCGATCGATGTGGGCAAACTTGTTGCTGTCACAGGCGACAGCATTGAGCACGAATTCGCCAAGCGGCCCGGCAAGGCCCTGTGCACGGCCGCGCAACCAGTAATGATGGAATGGCAAGACGCCGAGGCTGCGCCCGGTCAGGCCGAAGCCATGGATGTAGCGATCGTCGAAACCGCCCCAGCCCTCGAAGGCGATGCCGAGCTTCCAGGTGCCATGCGTCTCGCGCAGGAACTGGGCTTCGTCGATACCGAGTGTCTGGTTGAACAGGCGGACCATCGGAATGGTTGCTTCGCCCACGCCCACGGTGCCGATATCCTCGGATTCGACAAGGGTGATCTGCCAATGCGGCGAGGCGAGCCGGGACAAGGCGGCTGCCGTCATCCATCCCGCCGTGCCACCACCTGCGATGACGATCCTGCGCTGATGTGAAGCTGGCACGTCCGTTCTCCCGCAGTCCGAAATAGAAGAGTGCCTTCTGCGGGCACGTTATGGCAACGTCTCTCTTCCCCCGGAAGGGTGGAGGGGGCGGGATGAGGCCGCCCCCTCCGGAGGGATCAGAACTTGTAGTTGAACCCGGCCATGAAGCGGCGGCCATAGGTCTGGTAGTTGCGGATCTGGAGCGGGGCTCCGTTGTCCACCGAGACGAACGGCTCGTCGGTCAGGTTCTGGCCCTGGACGAACAGCGACAGGCCGTGCAGCGGGCTCGTGTCCTTGAAGTCATAGCCGACCTGGGCGTCGACGATGGTTTCCTTCAGCGCGCGGCGCAGTTCACGCTCACCGCCGAAGCCGACGAAGATGCCCTGGAACGACGAGCGGTGACGGGCCGAGACGCGAGCGTTGAAGCCGGCCTTCTCGAAGAACAGCGTGCCCGAGGCAACCCAGCGCGAATAGTCCGGCAGGTCCATCGCATTGGCGTTCGGACCCGGCTTGATCGAGGTCTTGGTGTAGCCAAGGCCGCCGGTGAAGCCGAACCCTTCGAGCGCCGGGGTGATGACCTCGAACGGCAGGGTGCCGGCTAGTTCGACACCGTAGAGCTTGCCGCCGGTGCCATTGACCGCCGTGTTGATCGTGCCGACGTAGTTGGTGATCGGAACGGGCGCGACGATCGGCAGGCCCGTGTAGTCGTAGGGGACGACATCCTTGTAGATGTAGTTGTCCAGCTTCTTGTAGAACATCTGCAGGCCGATGTAGCCCTTGCGACCGAAGTACTTCTCGATGTTCAGGTCCGCCGCCCAGGCGCGGTACGGGCGCAACTGCGGGTTGCCGCCGTTGCCGGTGATCACGCCGCTGTTGACGTTGTAGCTGTAGTCGAGGCTGACCTTCATGTCCTCGAAGCGCGGACGCTGGATTTCGCGGGCCGCGGCGAAGCGGACAACCCAGTCACCCGGAATACGGAAGTTGAGGTTGAGGCTCGGCAGGATGTCCCAGTAGCGGGCGCCGCGAACGGTCGGCACCAGCGATGCGGCGGCGAGGTTCACGAAGCCGCGTGACTTCTGCTCGGTGTTCTGCGCGAGGACGCCGATGTTGCCGTCCATCTCGACGTCGCCAAACGTCGCCTTGAGATCGCCCTTCAGGTAGATCGACATCACGCGCTCGGTGACCGAGTAGGCCTTGGCCGGAACGTCCTTCGAGGCGTTGAGCGTCTTCACGTAGACGCCGTCCTCGACCATGCGGAACGGATCGTAGCCGATGATCGGACCCGCGCCGATGAAGGAGAGGTCGGTAGCGCCGGTGCGGTACTGCTCGGGCACCACCAGAGACTTCGCGCCGCCAGCGAGGTTGAGGAAGTACTCTTCCGGAGTCTTGGCCTTGGTGCGATCGACATAAGCCGTGCCGACAGTAACCTTCGAGAGGAAGCTGTCTTCGAGTTCCTTGCCGACTTCGACCTGGAAGCTCTTGATCTCGTCATCAATGATGCGGTCGTTGTAGTAGCCTTCCTGCGACCCCTTCGGCGCACCGCCACCCCAACCGAGCGGATCGGTGAGGACGATGGTGTTGTAGTTGCCGTAGTCGAGAACGTGGCTGGTGAAGCTTGTGCCGGTCGGGCCGCTGACGAAGGTCAGGGTGTCGGTGGCACCGACGCCACCGCCGGGGCCGGTACCGGCGTTGGTTTCTAGGCTGAGTTCGTTGCGGTCGGTCTTCGAGTAACCGAAGTCGAACGAGGCCGACCAGCCATCTTCACCGGCCCAGGCCGCGTTGAAGCCGCCCGAGAAGATGTCCGAATTGCGCTCGTAACCGTGATTGTTGACGACGGCTTCGACGCCCGAGAACGTGCCCTTGGTGATCAGGTTGCCCGAAGTCTCGATGCCGGTGGGCGACAGTTGCGCACCGCTCCAGGCGAGCGGGAATTCGATCCCGCGCTTGATCTGCTTGTCCTTGAAGTTGCCGTAGAAGCCGTCAACCGTCAGCGTCAGTTCGTCGACCGGCTTGAACTGCACGGTACCCTGGATGCCGAGGCGCTTGAGCTGGGTCGAAACGCCGAACGGCTTCATGCCGCCGATGATCTTGGTGCTGTTCGGACCGTCGGCATAGCCCCAGGCTTCGAACTCCTGCGCCTGATAGGGCTCGTCGGTGTAGGCAGCCGAAAGCGCGACGCCGAGGCGGTCTTCCATGAACTGGCCGACATAGGTTGCCGTTGCGCGGTAACCGAACTCGTTGCTGTCCTTGTTGACCTTGCCGAGATCGGCATAAGTGCCGCGACCGCCGAACGAGAGCAGGCCCTTGCCGAACTCGAGCGGACGGATCGTCTTGATGTCGACGGTGCCGACAAGACCTTGGTGGACCAAGTTGGCTTGCGGCGTCTTGTAGACGTCGACGCGGCTGACGATTTCCGAGGGGAACTGGTCGAACTCGACGTTGCGCTGCTCGCCGGTCGAAGTCTGCGGGCGACCGTTCAGCGTGGTCGAGGACAGGTCGGCGCTCGAACCGCGAATGGCGATGGAGTTGGCGCGACCGAACAGGCGCTGCGTGGTGAGACCCGGCAGGCGGGCGATCGATTCACCGATCGAGGCATCGGGCAGACGGCCGATGTCTTCGGCGGAAACCGATTCCACGATGACCGGCGAGGTCTTCTTGACGTTGACCGCCGTTGCGAGCGCGGCGCGGAAGCCGGTCACGACGATGGCCTGCTCCTGGCCTTCGGGTGCGGCTTCGGTTGCCTGGGCCTGATCCTGTGCCGCTGCCGCGTCCTGCGCCATGGCCGGGGTTGCCGCGAGGGCGACCGTGATGGCGGCGAGCGATACGCCCGCAGCAGCGGATAATGTGCGAATTGCCATGTTGAAACTCACTCCCCCAAGCCGGATCGTTCCGGCCCTGAACCTTGTGCGAAAAGCTCGATCGACTCCGGCGGTTGCCGCTGATCCCGGCCTTCCGCTCCATTTCGGTTTAAAGGGGCGATGAAGAATGACGAATATGGCATACGTATACTATGCGTATCACCGGGCCGAGATTGGTTTCAGATGATGCTTTCCGGCAACGGTCCGCACCTGCAGCAAAGGCCTGAAAACACGGGGCAACAGGTCTGCTCACGGCAACGGCCGAGCGGTGCCATTGCATGAGCCGCGCATCACGCATACACTCCGGCGAGACCGACCACGGGACCACACCGGGCGGTGGGAGTGATGGGGACATGGGGCGCAGGCCTTCCAATAAACCAACCAGTTTCGACATTGCCTACCTCGCCGGCGTTTCGCAGCCGACGGTGAGCCGTGCGCTGCGTGGCAGCAAATCGGTCAGCCTCGCCACCCGCCAGAAGATCGAGGCGATTGCGCGGCAGCTGAACTACACCGTCGACAAGAATGCGTCGTCACTGCGCTCGCAGCGCTCGAACACGCTGGCGCTGCTGTTCTTCGAGGACCCGACGCCCGACGAATCCAACATCAACCCGTTTTTCCTTGCCATGCTCGGCTCGATCACGCGCCATTGCGCCAATCGCGGGCTGGACCTGCTGATCTCGTTCCAGAAGCTCGATGACGACTGGCACAAGCGCTATCAGGACAGCCACCGCGCCGATGGGCTGATCCTGCTCGGTTATGGCGACTACACCGCGTACGAGCCGCGCCTGCGCCAGTTGATCAGATCGGGCACCCATTTCGTGCGCTGGGGATCGGTCGATGAAGGAACGATCGGCGCCACAGTTGGCTCCGACAACTTCGGTGCCGGACGGCTCGCAGGCGAACACCTGCTGGCGCGCGGGCGCAAGCGCATCGCGTTCCTCGGGCAGGCCGATTCCCACTACCCTGAATTCGAGCAGCGCTACGCAGGTCTGGCCAAGGCCATTGCGACCGCAGGCCTGCAACCCGATCCGGCGCTGGTTGTCGATGCAGTATCCTCAGAGGAAGTCGGCTACCGCGCCGCGCGCGAACTGATCGCGCGAGGGAACGCCTTCGATGCCATCTTCGCCGCCAGCGACCTCATCGCCATCGGCGCAATGCGCGCTCTGGCCGAAGCTGGATTGTCCGTCCCGGGCGACGTTGCCGTCGTCGGATTTGACGACATTCCTGCCGCAGCATTCACCTCCCCGCCATTGACCACGATCATGCAGGATATCAGGCTGGCGGGCGAAGCGCTGGTGGAATGCGTGCTGGCGCAGGTGGAAGGACGGCCGCCCAATCCGCGCGTCCTCCCCGCCCGGCTGGTCGTGCGGGCCAGCAGCGGCGGCTGATTCCGCAACGTGCATTTGTTTGGTATTCGTATGCGCATCGATTGCAGCGAGCGGCGGATTCTGCGACTTCGCGCTGCCTGGATCACTTGACGGGCCTGAATTCGATCCAAGGGCGCGGCAGACGTCCCATGCGCGAAACCGTTCGCCATCACGGAGAGACGATGACTGCACCGACCGCCGCCCGCATCGCTGAAAAACCACGGCAGAGCTTCTGGGGCCTGTGGAACATCGGCTTCGGCTATTTCGGCATCCAGCTCGCCTTTGCGCTGCAGAACGCCAATGTCAGCCGCATCTTCCAGTCGCTGGGCAGTTCGGTGGACGATCTGGCGTTCCTGTGGATCGCGGGTCCGGTGACTGGCCTCATCGTGCAACCCTTGATCGGCTACCACTCGGACCGGACGTGGGGCAGACTGGGAAGGCGCCGGCCATACTTTCTGGCAGGCGCGGTGCTTGCCGCACTTGCGCTTGTCGGACTTCCCAATACCGGCCTGCTGCTGCTGGCGGCGGCGTTCCTGTGGCTGCTCGATGCATCGCTCAACGTGGCGATGGAGCCGTTCCGCGCCTTTGCCGGAGACATGACGCCTGATGATCAGCGAGCGCAGGCCTTCGCCTTCCAGACCTGCTTCATCGGTGCAGGGGCTGTGCTGGGCAGTCTCGCCCCGGCCCTGTTCAACTGGCTCGGGATAGCCAACACCGCTGCGGAAGGCGTGATCCCTCCTTCGGTCCGCTACAGCTTCTATCTCGGCGCTGCGGCCATGGTTCTGAGCGTCGGGTGGACTGTGCTGCGCGTGCGCGAGTACTCACCCGAGCAGATGGCCGCTTTCGAAGGCGCCGCCGAAGAGGCTCATGCCGCGCAGCATGAACCCCTTGTCTATCCACGGAGCGGACCCTTCTGGATCGCGGCAGGGACAGTACTTCTCGCTCTCGTCGCCTATCTGGCGCTCGACAAGCAACTCTATGTGCTCGGCGGTGGCCTGGTCGTGTTCGGCGCCATGCAGATCGGGGTTCGCGCCACGTCGGCAAAGGGTGCACTGGCTCATATCGTGAGCGATCTCGCGCAGATGCCCGTGCAGATGCGCCAGCTTGCGTTTGCCCAGTTCTTCACCTGGATCGGCTTTTTCATCGTCTGGATCTACACGACCCCGGTGGTGACTGCCCAAGCCTTTGGTGCAACTGACGCCACCAGCGCTGCATTCAATGCGGGTGCCGACTGGGTCGGCGTGATGTTTGCCTTCTACAACGGCATCGCCGCGATCGCTGCATTCCTTCTTCCGGTCATGGCTCGAAGGATCGGCAATGCGGCCACCCACGCGGTTGCGCTGTTGTGCGGCGCCTCAGGCTTCGTCGGATTGCTCGTAATCCGCGATCCCGGCCTGCTGCTGCTTCCGATGGTCGGGATGGGCATCGCCTGGGCCTCGGTGCTATCGATGCCCTATGTGATCCTCACGCGCGTCCTGCCGCCCCGCAAGTTCGGGATCTATATCGGCATATTCAACTTCTTCGTGGTGATACCGCAGCTGGTGGTGGCCACCCTCATGGGCGGCGTGATGCGCAGCTTCTTTCCCGGCGAACCGCGCTGGACGATGCTGGTGGCGGCACTGATGATGGCTTCGGCGGCAGCAGCAATGATGCTGGTAAAGGAAAACGCAAGGGCTTCTGGCGAATGAGCAAACAAGGACTGATCGGCGCGGTGGAAGCTGGTGGTACGAAGTTCGTGCTGGCACTGGCAACGCAGGATGGCGAAATCCTCGCCCGTACGCGCATGCCGACACAAACTCCGGTCGAGACATGGCCCGCCATGCAGGCGTTCTTCGAACAGGCCGCTGCCGAGCATGGGCCAATCGCCGCATTCGGCGTGGCAAGCTTCGGCCCGATCGACATCGACCCGGCCTCGGCGGCGTATGGCACGTTCACCACCACGCCCAAGCCGGGCTGGTCAGGCGCGCGCTTTCATGACGTGCTGGCCGGCTTCGACGCCCCGATCAAGGTCGATACCGACGTGAATGGCGCTGCGATCGGCGAGTGGATGGCCGGCGCCGGGCAAGGCTGCCGCACGGTTGCATACACGACCATAGGCACGGGGATCGGCACAGGTGTCGTGCGCGATGGGCGTTCGCTGATGGGGATATCCCACTTTGAAAGCGGCCATATCATGCCGCCGCGAGACGCTGCGCGGGATCCGTTTGCAGGCATCTGTCCCTATCACGGCGATTGCCTGGAAGGTCTGGCCTGCGGGCCGGCCATCGAGCGCCGCTGGGGCACCAGTCTCGACAAGCTTGGCCCGACCGAAACCGGCATCGTCGCCGATTACATCGCGCACCTGGCCAGCACGTTGGTGCTGCTGCACATGCCGGACCGGCTGATCTTCGGCGGCGGCGTGATGAAGGCTCCGGGACTGGTGGAGATGGTGCGCAAGGCCACTGCCGCCAAACTCAATGGCTATGTCCAGCATCCGCGTCTGGACGAAGGACTCGAAGGCTACATCGTCACGCCGGGCCTTGGCGACGACGCCGGGATCACCGGCGCGATCGAGCTTGGCCGTCAGGCCCTGGCAGCAAGATAGCGGACCGCAACTTCGCCCTTGCCGCGCAGGGCCCAGGCCTCTCCGGCAAGGCGATGCTGCAACGTGAGGCAATCCGCCCCGCGTCCGGCAATGACTTCGATGCTGCCCGTGTCGAGCCATATCTCGACTGGGGCATCTTCGGTCAGCCGCATCGCGCAACGCTTGTCGAGTTGCGGGGTCACGGGATCGGTCCGCTCGACCGTCAGCGTGCCTTGCGCAAGCGTGCATGCGAGCCTGCGGCCTGCATCGTCAGACAGAGCAAGACTCCATTCCGAATTTCCCGGAAGGCCGAGGAGTGCTGCGGAAGCAAGCGGCTGGCAGCCCTCGTCTGCCGTGATCGTCTCGGCATTCGCGAACAGGGTCCGGCACGACGGCTCGACGGTCTGGACAAGGCGAAAGCCGCCACTGTCCGGACGTAGCGAGAGACGCCGGGGCAGGCTCATTGCACCGCGCCAGCCCTGCGGCGGCAGATGCTTCTGCACGGCATGATTGCCCATCCACCCGATCCAGGTCGGCCGATCCATGCGATCGCGCGGTTCGGTCCAGCCAATCGCAGCGTAGAACTCGTCGCCATGATCGGCCACTTGCCATCCTGTTTCTGGCATGAAGCGCACGCCATCGAATGTGCCGACGCGATAGAGCGCGCCCGAACCAGGCGCGCCTGAGAGCACGTCGACCTTGAACAGCCACCGCGTTTCCTGACTGCCCTCGATCGGTAACTCGACGAGGAACGGACATTCCCACAGGTGGCCGGGAGCGCCGTCGCGAGGTATCTCCGACATCTCGGACCAGCTCTTGAGATCGGGGGAGCTGTAGAGGAGCGCGCGGTTCTCGTCTGACAGCACGACAACCATGATCCAGCGGCGCGTCGGCTCATGCCAGAAGACGCTGGGATCGCGAAAGTCGGCCATCTTTCGGTCAAGCACGGGGTTGCCCGCAAACTTCGCGAAGGTGCGGCCGTGGTCGGTGCTGGCGGCGAGGCACTGGAACTGGTGGAGGCGATCGGTGCGGGCGCCGGTGTAGATGGCGACCATCGCATCTGCGCCGAACCCGGCGCTGTTGGCGTGGTCGATGACGGCGGAGCCTGAGAAGATCATGGTCTGATCTTCCTCGGCCAGAGCGACCGGCAATTCCTGCCAGGTCGCCAGATCGGGGCTGACGGCGTGGCCCCACGACATGTGCCCCCACTCCTCCCCGAACGGGTTGTACTGGTAGAACATGTGCCATTCCCCGTCCTGCCAGACGAGGCCGTTGGGATCGCTCAACCAGTTGGCGGCGGGGGCGTAGTGGTAGCGGGGGTGCATGTCAGGCCTTTGCGGGGATAATGTCGAAAGCGATCGTCATGCGCTCCCCGTCGGTGAAGGGGAACGTGCCGTGCCACATCGTCGACGGGAACAGCGCTAGACGACCGGGTTTGGGTTCGACCGCGCCGTAGGGTTCGAGCGGAAGCGCGAGTTCGGGGGGCGGATTGCCGAACTGAAGATGGCCCGAGGGCGCGGGACCGAGGTCCGCCTCGTCGGGCACCGTGACATAGAGTGCCGAGCTGATCCAACCCATCGGATGGGTATGCGTGGCGTGATAACCGCCGGGACGCAGCCGCACGGACCAACTGCCCGCGAAAAGGAACCGTCCGCGCGGGGCCGCCAGCA
This sequence comes from Novosphingobium jiangmenense, assembly GCF_015694345.1. Classification (GTDB taxonomy): domain Bacteria; phylum Pseudomonadota; class Alphaproteobacteria; order Sphingomonadales; family Sphingomonadaceae; genus Novosphingobium; species Novosphingobium jiangmenense. Next base: position 47,859 of record NZ_JADQDC010000002.1, on the reverse strand, counting down.
GGGAATGCGCGGCGTCGAAGGGTGGCAATTCGGCGATGTACTTCGAGACCGCAGCCTCGATCTTGGAGCGTACCGAGGCGATTACCGGGTCGATGCGCAGCAGCAGGGGGCGCTCGGTCTGGGTGCCGCCGCGCACCGACTGCTCGTGCCACGGCTCATGCATGGTGTGGAGCGTGCGCAGGGTCCTGGCCAGTTGCGCGAGTTCCGGAGCGGTGAAGTCCAGGTCGAAGATCCTGACATCGCGCATCCCGGCATCGAGCCAGTCCACGCGAGCATCCCCAAGCATGCGCCAGCTGAGCGAGAGGTAGGACCAGAACGCCCGCATGGCCGGTTTGCCGAGATGCTTCAGGCAAACGTCGCGCGCGCGTTCCAACTGCCCGCTGCGCAGGAAATGGCGGACGCGGGCGAGGTCGAGGCCGACGTCCTCAACTCCCTCGACACCATCGAACAGCGCAGCGTCGTCTGCCGCCTCGCCGCTCTCGCTGGCGATGAACAGCTTGCCAAGCAGCGAAGGCTGACGTTCGCCCAGCGCTGCTTCGGCATCGGCAATGACGGTTCTTGCCTCATCCCACTGCCGAGCGGTTGCGAGGACGTGGAACCACGCCATGCGCAAGCCGAAGTTGGCAGGATCGCGCTCGATGGCGAGCGGGAAGCTGCGGGCGAAGTCGCTGTCGCCCGAAGTTGCGCGCATCCCGCAAAGACAACGATGACCCTCTATCCACGCGGGATGCTGCGCCAACACGGCCTCGAGCAGCGCCTCCCCTTCCCCGTGCCGTCCCTCGGCAGCCAGCGCAGTCGCGCGGCTGCGCTGCAAGTCGATCCGAGCCGGTTGCAGACGCTGTGCAGCAGCATAGAGATCTGCAGCATCCAGCCCGGCCTCGAAGGAAATCTGGGCCAGACCCAGCGCCACGTTCGCATCGTCCGGCGCTGCCTTCGCAGCGAGCAGGATGGCATCGAGCGCACCGCCCAGGTCCTGCCGCTCGCGAAAGGCGATGGCGCGCTGCAACAGGACCTGCAGATCGCTCATGCGGCGCAGTTGGCCTTGATGAACTGCTCGTGCGTCGGCTGCTGCAGCGCCGCGTGGTGCATGGCCGCGCGCAGCTTGGCGAGCCATTCACGACCGTCGATGGCGCGATAGTCCGCCAGCGGATCGGTGCGTTCCGGGATGTTGCCTTGCCCGATGTGCACCGCGAGCCATGACGGCGCGCCGAACAGGTCAGCATCGCGCTGCACCAGGCGACCGTAGCGGCGGAAATGCTCGATCTTGGTGTGGAGCGTATCGGGCACGTCCATCGCCGCGCAGTAGCGCCACAGTTCGCTGTCGTCGCGCGTGGTGAGTTTGTAGTGCAGGATCAGGAAGTCGCGGATGCGTTCGTACTCACTGACCGCAATGCGGTTGTATTCCTCGATCACGATCGGATCGAAGGTGCGGTCCGGAAACAGCGCCAGCAGCTTCGAAATGCCCGCCTGGATCAGGTGAATGGAGGTGGATTCGAGCGGCTCCATGAACCCGCTCGACAGGCCCACCGCGACGACGTTCTTTTCCCAGAAGGACTTGCGCCGCCCAGTCACGAACCGCAGCGGACGCGGATCGGCGAGCGGCTTGCCATCGAGGCGCGACAGGAGCTTTTCCGCTGCCTCGTCCTCGGACAGGAACTGACTGCAGAAGACATAGCCGTTGCCAGTGCGGTGCTGCAGCGGAATGCGCCACTGCCAGCCTGCTTCGCGCGCGGTCGAACGGGTGTAGGGCGTCAGCGGATAAGCGTTCTCGCAAGGCACCGCCATGGCGCGATCGCAGGGCAACCAATGCGTCCAATCCTCGTACCCGGCCTTGAGCGCGCCTTCGATCAGGAGGCCGCGAAAGCCCGAGCAATCCACGAAGAGTTCGGCCTCGACTTTGCGACCGTCTTCCAGCGTGACGCCCGTAACGAAGCCCGTTTCGGCATGCTGCTCGACACTTGCGACCTTGCCTTCGATGCGGGTGACGCCCTTGGCCTCGGAGTACTCACGCAGGAACCGTGCATAGAGCCCCGCATCGAAATGATAGGCGTAGTCGAAGGTGGACAGTACGTTGCGCTGATCCGGCATCGGCGGCGCAAAGCGGTTTTCCTTTGCCAGCGCCCAAGCCATCGAATGTTCGTCGAGCGGCGCCGTATCCCCTGCTTCGCGCGCGCGCAGCCAGTAGTGATGCAGGTTGACGATGTCGAAAGCGCGGCCATGCGGACCGAAAGGGTGGAAGTAGCTGTTGCCGAGGCTGCCCCAGTCGACGAATTCGATGCCGAGCTTGAACGAACCCTTGGTCTTGCGGACGAATTCACGCTCGTCGATCTGCAGCGTTTCGTTGAAGGTGCGGATCGGCGGAATGGTTGCCTCGCCAACGCCGACGGTGCCGATCTCATCGGATTCGACCAGTGTGATGCTGCAATTGTGCCGCAACGCCTGCGCCAATGCTGCGGCGGTCATCCAGCCAGCGGTGCCCCCGCCGATCACGGCGATGGAGCGGATCATCAGGCCAAGATCGTTCATCCCTCGGTGCTCATGCAAGTCATGCCTCTCTCTGGCGTCCCTTCTTCCCTACCGCTCTTGCGGCGATATTGGAACGGAAGGGCGAGACGCATGTGCGCCCCGCCCCTCCCTGATGCGACCCGAATTTGTCGTGAGGAGGTGTCTGGTCCTCCTCCCGCCAGCATCAGAAGTTGTAGCGGACCGAAGCCGACACGGTGCGGCCGAGCGCCGGTGCGCCGCCGATCACGGTCGGGTTGACCGACGCATCGGCGATACCGCCGTTGCCACGCAGATCGAAGGTGTCGAACACGTTGTAGACCTGCAGGCCCAGTTCGAGGTTCTTCACCGGATAGACGCGGAGCGACGGGTTGAAGATAGCCTTGCCCGGATATTCGAAACCGCCATCGTCGATCGCGCTGGTCTGGCCGGTCATCGCCAGGCCGACCGTGACGAGATCGCCGAAGTCGTAGTTGGCCGAAGCGGTGTAGATCAGATCAGGCAGGTTCGGCGAACGCGAGTAGGTGGTAGCACCCGCCGTCTGGCGCTTGGCCTTCGAGTAGGTGGCGTTGCCGACGAAGCTGAAGCCACCGTTGCGGTAGGTCGCGAAGAACTCCGCGCCGGTCGACTTGAACTTGGCGTCGATCACGCAACCGCCCGAACCACCGGGGCAACGCGTTGCCGAAAGCTCGTAGGTCGACTGCTTGAAGTTGCCCTTGAGCAGCGTCATTTCCATGGTGAACTGGCCACCGAGCAGATCGCCGCGGCTCTTGATGCCGAGTTCGTGCTGGGTGACGAAGTCCACCGAAGGCGTCACGCCGTCAGCAGTACAACCGTTGCTGCCGATGTCGCTTGCACGGCACAAGGCACCATCGTTGCGGATCTTGCCGCCCAGGGTCTGGCGGTCGCTGTTGAAGCGGCCACCGCGCGAGGTGCGGGCGAAGATCGTCAGGTTCGAGGTCGCCTTGAAAAGCGCACCGACAGTCCACGAGGTGTAGCTGCGCGTGTAGTTCAGGTTCTCGCGAACGCCGTCGGCGGTGATCGCCGGGATGGTCACGCCACCGCTGTTGACCGGGAACTCGCTGCCGCCACCAATGGCGTAGCCGGTCGACTTGATGCGCTCGAAGCGGACCGAACCGTCGACGCCGAACTGGTCGTGGTCGAAATCCAGCGAGAGGTACGGCGCGGTGTTGGCGTACGAGAGGTCATAATCGCGCGAGCAGCAGCTGCCCCAGTTGTTGTTGTAGCCCGAGGTACCGGCCTGCGTCAGCTTGTTGCCGGCGCTGTCGAACAGGTCGAGCTGCGAGGGATTGTTGCCGTTCAGTTCGCGCAGCGACTTGTTGACGTGCCAGTCCATCGCGATCTTCTGGTTCATGTAGAACAGACCGGCGCGGGTGGTCAGCTTGCCCGAGGCAACGTCGAACTTGCCAGCCACCGTCAGGTCGTTGGCGAAGCTGCCGATGTCGCGGATGTTGGTGCGGACATTGACGTTGTTGTCGAGGTAGCGGTCGGTGAACAGCTGCCCGGCCTTGGGACCGCTGGCATAACGGATCGCGGCAACGGTGCTGCCGTTGACCGTCGAACCCAGAACCGAAGAAGTCAGTGCAGTGTTCAGGAACGGCGAGGCGAACGCACCGCTCATGTTGGTGTAGCGCATGTTGTTATCGACGGTGATGCCACCATCGAAATCATAGTGGAACTGGCTACCGAAGGACTGCGCCTTGGTGGTGATGCCGTCCATCTTGACGCGCTCGAGGTTGCCCTCGCGATTGTAGATCAGGAAGTCCTGGTTGTAGATCGAGTAGTTCGAGGAATCGCGACCATCGAAGCCCGGATAGGGGCGGATGTTCGTGACCTTCTTGCCGGTGATGGTGGCGAGCGCGGGGGCACCGGTGTAGTTCGGCTCCTGCGTGTCAGCAACCTTGAACAGCAGGCGGAAGTAGCCGCGGCCTTCATTGAATTCCTTGGTCAGGTTGCCCTTGACCTGGAACGAGTCCGACACGGTATAGTCGGCCTTGAGCGGGCCACGGCCGGTCTTCACGAAACCGCCGACGTGGAAGTACATGGTGTCGTTGATCGGGCCGCCATAGCGGAAATCGGCGCGGGTCTCGTCGTAGCCGAGACCACGGTTGATCGAGACGAAGCCACCTTCCTGCTTGCCGGTGTGGCTGATGTAGTTGATGACGGCGCCAGGTGCCTGCGAGGCGAAGGTGCCGGCCGAGCCGCCGCGCACGCCTTCGATGTTCTGCACCGAACCGTCGAAGCGGGTCCAGTAGTCGTTGTTGCCGAACTGGATGTCGCCGAACAGGACGGTGGGCAGGCCATCTTCCTGGATCTGGACGAACGGCGAACCGCCGGTGGCTACGGGCAAACCGCGCACGGCGATGTTCGAGTTACCACCGGGGCCGGCGGTACCGGCCACCTGGATACCCGGGATGGCGCGGAAGACTTCGGCTTCCGAGGTCGGGCGGATCGCCTGGATGGTTTCGGCCGAGATCGCGCTGACCGAGACGGCGCTGTTCAACTGGGTCTTGTCGCGACCCGATGCGGTAACGACGATCGCATCGAGACCAACGGATTCGGGCGCGGTCTCTGCAGCATCGGCCTGGGCTGCGTCCTGCGCTGCGGCAGGCATGGCAACCATCGCGCCGGAAAGCGCGACGAGCGATGCACAGGCGTAAAGGGGCGTAAGCTTCATATTTCCTCCCACCAAGAAGCTCCTGCAGCAGCTGCAGGAATCAGTCACCGTCTCGCTAGACGTCACTACAATCGTTTGCAACACCAATTAGCAATCGATTGCAGTGTTTCCCTGAACTGTGCCCGATGCGCAACACCTACCCCTTCCCGACAGGTCCTGGCCAAAGCAACATGATTGACATGCGCGGCGATAACATCGCATCAATCGGGCTTGGGGCGTTGCGCAAGATCGCGCGCAGAAGCGCTTGTGCAGGACATGCGAACTTCATGGACGACGTAAAAAAGCCCGTAAAGATCAAGAACATTGCTGAACTGGCAAGGATCGCCGGAGTTTCGGCGGGCACCGTTTCCCGCGCACTCGCCGACAAATCTCTGGTCAACAAGGAAACCCGCGAGCGGATCCAGGCACTCGCCCGCGAACACGGCTTTCGCCCGAACCAGATGGCGCGCCGGCTGCGCACGCAGCAGACTGGCGTCATCGGTGTCGTCATTCCGCTCGGCCATGAGCGACGCCAGCACATTTCCGACCCGTTCTTCATGACCCTGTTCGGCTACCTCGCCGACGAACTGACCGAGAGCGGACACGACCTCATGCTGTCGAGGGTCATCCCCGGTGACGAGGAATGGCTCGATCGCATCGTCGATTCCGGCATGCTCGATGGTGCTCTGGTGATCGGCCAGTCGGACCAGTTCGAGGTGATCGAACGGGTTGCCGAGCATTATCGCCCGCTCGTCGTCTGGGGCAGCCACCGCGCAGGCCAGAAGCAATGCACTGTCGGAGTCGACAATGCTGCCGGCGGCGCTCTGGCGGCAAGGCGGCTGCTGGCGCGCGGAGCGAAGCGGCTTGCCTTCTTCGGCGACACGCACGGCCCCGAGATTGCCGAGCGTCAGCGCGGGGTGGAACAGGCAACGGCGGGCTTGGCGGATGTCAGTCTGGCGACTTTCCCGACGCATCTGGCCAGCGATGAAATGGCCAGCCAGATTGCCGGCCATCTCGATGCCGTTGGCGATGCCGTCGACGGCATTGTCTGCGCCTCGGACATGATAGCGATGACGACGATCCGCATATTGCACGAACGCGGCTTTGCAGTGCCTGAGCAAGTCGCGGTTACGGGTTTCGACGATCTGCCGCTCGCCACCCGCATGGTCCCGCAGCTTACCACGGTGAAGCAGGACATTGCTGCCGGCGCGCGCGCCATGGTGGACTCGCTACGCCGCCGCATCGCCGGAGAGGACGCTCCCTCGACCATCATGCAACCGGAGCTCGTCCAGCGCGAAAGCGCCTGAAGCTCAGGCTATTGTGACGCGATCACCATCGAACTTGAGCGTGAAGCGCGGGGCGGGCGTTCCGCCGAAATTGCTGCGCAGCAATTCGGGATGGTCGGCGACGGTACGCCCTTCCATTCCCCAGTAATCGACGAAGCTCCACGCGACGCCTTCGCCGGTTACCCACCAGCTGTAGGACTGCTTCAACTCGTCGGCGGGATTCGCGGCGACAAGGCTGGTTCCGTTGATCGGCCGCCATGGGCCGGCCATGCTGTCGGCGACCATGCCGTAGAGTCCGTTCGGTCCCGCAACCGCCGCGGGGGAAAACGTGTGCGTTTGGGTGGACCAGAACAGGTAGTATCTGCCGTCGCGGACGATCACGTGCGGGCGCTCGAGCTCGTTATTGACGCCGACAGCATCGATCAGCGGATCGCCTAGATTCCAAGTCCCGTTGTTCAGCGTCGCGATGCCGATATTGCCGTTGAAAGGATCGTCAGACCACGCGGCGCTGCCGGTAAACAGGATGTGTGCCTTGCCGGTCGCGGGATCGCGCAGCCAGGCGGGATCGCGGAACCCCTTGATCTGCCCGGGCGCGCCGCTGTCCTGCCGATCGAGCACGTACCTTTCCCCGTCTGCCACAACGATCTCGCAGGGGGGCTGCCAATCGCCGGGCCCGGAAGCCCCAAGGCGGCCTTCGCTCACGAAGAGCCTCTGCTCGAAAGTCTGGGTCGGCTCGTCACGCCGTCCGGCGGCGGTGAAGAAGTGCTGCACGGTCACGCCGTCGTCCATCAGGACGGCTGATCCGGCCCACTCGCGACTGCCCGGATTCAGCCCGTCAGGAAAGGCGTTGCCGTGGTCAGTCCAACCGTCGTCACCGAATGAAATCAAGCGGATACGGGCGTGGCCATGGCGCTCGACCGGGTCGGCGAAGACGGGCGAGGACAGGAAGAACCACCAGTTGCGGCCGAGGTGCTCTACCGTCCGGCCGTCCTCATGCGCCAGGGGCCAGCAGTCCCACAGATCGAGGTGCTCGAACAGGCGGACGACATCTTCCTTGCCGATCAGGGGAATGCAGGGCGGATTGCCATAGCCGGTCGGCTCCCAACGGCTTGCGCCGAACGGACCAAGGGACTGAACTACCGCGGAAATCTGAGACATTTCGAACTTTCTGGGATGAATATCAGGCGCGCTTGCGCATGTGGAAGATGGTGACCGTCTCGGCCTTTGCGGGGGGCGAGGGCAGGCCGGCATGGGCGAGCCACGCGGCATCGAAGACCTGCGGAGCGGATTTCATCGCGTCAAACAGTGGCGCGCTGTGTGCGGCATGGCCGCCCTCGCCTCCGGCAATGCGAAGCAACTGCACCTCCCAAGTGCCTGAAAAGCCGACGAAAGGGAGCGGCAGCGGCTGCGGGCGGCGGTCTGCAGGAGGCTCTGCGCGGATGACGAAGAGCAGCAATTCGTCATCGCGTCCCTGGGCTTGCCACAGCATTTGGTCGGCGCCTTGGCCCAGCCAGACCCGGCCTTCGTGGAGCAGGTCACGCCATTGTTTGTGAAAGAAAATCCAGTCGGAAAGCTCGGCATGATCGGCATCGGAAAGCGTGCGCGGGTCCATTTCGACGCCGAGATGGCCGGTCATGGCCATGGCAGCGCGAAACGCGAGCGAATGGCGGCGACCGGTAGCATGCGCCGGACTTGCCGCGATGTGCGAGCCCATCACCTCAGGCGGCAAAAACGAGAGAAATCCGCGCTGTATGCCGATCCGACTGACGGCGTCGATGTTGTCGCTGGTCCAGTACCGATGGCAGAAGTCGGCCATTCCGGCGTCATTGCGACCACCGCCACCGGCACAGGACTCTACCTCAACTCTCGGGTGCGAAGAGCGAACTCTCGCGAGCAGAGCATAGACTCCGCGAAGCTGAGCGGCACCTCCGGCGGGCGCGAGATCGCGGTTGTGGTCCCACTTGAGGTAGGTGATCGGAAGCTCGGTCAGGAGGGTGTCGAGACATTCGAAAAGATAATCACGAACGTCCTCGCGCCGCATGTCCAACACGAGCTGGTTGCGCGCCGTCGGCCTTGCCCTTCCCTCTGACGCCAGCACCCAATCCGGATGGGCGCGGTAAAGGTCACTGTCCGGGTTGATCATCTCCGGCTCGACCCACAGGCCGAATTCCATGCCCAGCGCGTTGACGCGATCGGCCAGCGGCTTGAGGCCGTTAGGATACTTGCGCGGATCCGGCGTCCAGTCGCCAAGACCTGCGGTGTCGTCGTCACGGTTGCGGAACCAACCATCGTCGAGAATGAAGCGCTCGACCCCGACCGAGGCCGCAGCTTCGGCGAGCGCGACGATGCGGTCCTCGTCATGGTCGAAGTAGCAGGCTTCCCAGGAATTGAGATGCACCGGACGCGGGCGCATCTTGCCGCCGGGCCACTGCAGGCGCTTGCGCACCGCTTCGTGAAATGCCGCTGCCGCACCGTTCCGCCCCGAGGCCGAGACCGTGAAGATGGCGTCAGGCGCAGTCCAGATTTCGCCCGGACCGATCACGACCTCACCCGGTTGCAGCAATGCGCCTGCGCTGATCGTCCAGAAGCCTTCATCGTCGCGCTCGATCGCGATCCGATTGTCACCAGTCCACGCCAGTTGCAGCGCGCGGACCACTCCTGCGTGGAAGGTTGCGCCTTCATCCAGCAGGTAGGCCCCGCCCGGTCCACCATGGCCCGAAATGCCGCGACGGACTTCCCGCACCCACGCCTGTTGCGGCATCGGCTCGCAGCATTCGACAAGCTCGGCATTGTGCCGGCCGCGCCACGAGATGATCTCGCGCGCAGCGGCAGGAACGGGCAAGAGCGCACTGGCCAGCCAATCCACGGTGAAGGCTTCCGAGCCGATGTTGCGCACGGTGCTTCGGCATACGTATGCCGTGCCGACCACCTCGAACACCTGCTCCAGTTCGAGGCCCGAAATTTCGTCCCGGTGCAGGAAAGTGATAGCGCTGCTGGTTTGCGAAACACTTGTCGCTGCAAAGCCGACGGTCAGGGGCATCCCTGCCCGGCTCGCACGCAGGACCTCGGGGCCAAACCAGCCCAGACGGGATACAGGGGCCACACTCAACGGCACATCCTGATCGAGCGAGTAGGAGGCGGGCGCGCGGCTTGCAGACAGCGGCGGCAGATTGTCCACATGAACCGTCGGGCCGCAATGCCGCCAGACCGGGGACCCATCTTCCCGGACATCCCAGACCAGCGAGCCGGCGCCCGCGTGCAATGCAATCGAGCCCGTCATCACGCGGCCAGAGCTGCCTGTGGCATCGCGCTGACGCGGCCTTCGCGGACCCACAGGACCGAGAACCCGGCAAGCGCCAGCGAAACCCCGCAGAACATCAGCATGTTGCGCGGATCGCCGCCAAGCGCGAGCTTGTAGGCATCGAAGCCGATGGAAACGAAGCCGAGGTCAAGCCGGCTCATCACCACGGCGAAAAGCAGCATCGGGATGACGATCATCATATTGAAGATCCCCATGTAGACGCCGGTGCGCTGCGGCGGGATCGAATTGGTGAGGATCGCGTAAGGGTTGCCCATGATGCTGCCCCAGGCGAGGCCGATGCCGATCGCGGGCAGGAAGAGCAGCGCCTTGTCCGTGACGTTGGGCAGGAGGAACATGCCCACGCCGCCTGCAAAAAGGCACAGCGCATGGAGCGGCCCCGGCCCGATACGCTTGACCAGCGGCACCATGGCAAAGGCGGTGACGAACGAGATGGCGTTATAGAAAGCCGCGACTTCGCCGTTGGTCAGGACGGCGGTGTGGAACGCGCTGCTGTGAACGTCTGCCGTGCCATAGACCGTGCGGCTGATCGAATAGACGGCGTAGGTCCAGTACCCTGACATGCCGACCCACTGGAACAGGCTCATCAGCCCGAGCTTGCGCATGGCTACCGGCATATCGGCAATGGCCTCGCCGATCTCGCGCAGGGTGGCCGCCACGCCCTTGGGCTGGGCCTTGATGTGGGCCACTTCCTCGTCCGTCAGGGGCAGTTCGGGGACCCGGAGAACGGACCACAGGATCGTGGTCATCGAAAGCACCGCGCCGATCATGAAGACGATGCGCACGGTGTAAGGTATGCCGTGGCTGTCGACCCAATCCTGGTTCATGCCGAAGCCGACGAGCAGTGAGGGCGTGAGGAACGCGAGCATCTGGGCCAGACCGGTGAACGCGCTCTGCGAGAGGAACCCGGCCTGACGCTGGTCCGGGTTCAGGCGATCCGAGACATAGGCGCGATAGGGCTCCATTGTGATGTTGTTGCCGGCATCAAGGATCCACAGCAGCGACATCGCCATTAGTATCGAGCTCGACAGCGGCATGAAGAACAGGCCGAGGCAGCACAGTACCGCACCGATCAGGAAGTACGGCGTGCGACGCCCCCACTTGCTGGCAGTGCGATCGCTCATCGCGCCGATGATTGGCTGCACCAGCAGCCCGGTAATCGGGCCTGCAAGCTGGAGCATGGGGAGCTGGGATTCGTCAGCACCGAGGTAGCTGTAGATCGGGCCCATGTTGCCCTGCTGCAGACCGAAGCTGAACTGCAGGCCAAGGAAGCCGAGATTCATTTCCAATATCCGCGCCAGCGGCAGATGCGGTCTGCGGATACTGCTTGCAACTTGCATGCGCGAACTCTCCCATCGGGTTTAGCGACCCGTTGGAGCGATCATGTCACATGCGGATAAGAAAGACAACAATCGATTGCATAAGGTGGCGAGAAGGCCATCACGCCAGAGTGCGGCTAGTCCTCAGAACTGGATCGCGCTTGGCGGGGTGGTTGATAACACTGCTTCTGCTCGCTCGCGCATCCTGTTCGCGAACTGCCCATGCGTGATGACGTAGAGTTCGTTCGCGACAATGGCGTCGGCAACCATCTCTCCGACCAGATCGGGGTCCATCCAGTCGTTGCCAACCACTCGCTTGGCAAGCGCCTGTTCCGATGCGACGAAACCACTGCCCTCACGCAAGTGCGCGGGACGATTTCGGGCAGCCTCGTGGATGTTCGACCGCACGAAGCCGGGGCACAAGACGCTGCAACCGATGCCCTTTGCGGCAAGGTCCGCCCGCATGTTCTCGGACAGGTTGAGCACCGCGGCCTTGCCAGCGGCATAGATAGCCAGATGGCCGGGCATTACCACCGAGGCGGCGAGGGACGCCGTGTTCACGACATGACCGCCGCGTCCGTGCGCGATCATCTGTGGAAGGATCGACTGGAGACCGTTGACCACGCCCCCGAGATTGACGCCGAGACCGAAGTCCCAGTCTGCGTAAGTCGCCTCCAGCACCGGTCCTTCAACACCGACCCCGGCGTTGTTGACGAGGATGTCGACGCCCCCAAGTTCGTCATCAAGCCGCCGGGCGGCATCGGCATAGGCGGCGCGATCGGTGACATCGAGCTCCATGGCGATCACGCTTTCGCCAAGGCCCTCGGCCGTCATCGCCTTGAGGGCCTTGCCGATATGGTCGGGGCGCAGGTCGGCGATGATGACGAAGGCATCGCGTTTGGCCAGAGCCTTGGCAATCCCCAGACCGATGCCTGAAGCTCCGCCCGTAACGAAGGCATTGCGGCCGGCAAAGGATGTGATCGCCATAGGTCTTCTCCCACTGTCCCGGTCGATCATTCAGCCGGGTTTATCAGTACCTTGCACTGGTGCGTGCGCTTGCGCAGGCTCTCGAACACATTGGGCGTTGCATCGAGCGAAATCGTGTCGGTTACCAGCAGACGCGGTTCGACAGCGCCGCGGTCAAGCGCATCAAGGGCAGCTTCGTATTCCTGCCGGGTAAAGAAGGCAGAGGTGATCAACCGGACCTGCTTTGACAGCATGGCGAAGCTGTTGAAGGTGTCGGGCCGGGTGCAAAGGCCGAGCAGGACGATCGTGCCATCGTTGCGCACCTGATCGACGGCTTGCGCGATCAGGCCGGGAACGCCGACGCATTCGAACACTACGTCGGCCTTGCCGCCAAGCGCGCGTTCGGCGCTGCCGATGGGGTCGGCGGGATCGACGACGAAATCGTGCGCACCCATTTGCAAGGCGCGATCGCGTTGCCATTCGGCGAGGTCCTGCACGACCACGCGCCCTGCCCCGTAGCGGCGCGCCCAGAAGGCGACGGCGAGGCCGATGGGGCCGGCTCCGAGGACAAGGACCTTGTCGCCGATCTTCATCCGGCTGAGGGCAACGCCGTGGAGGGCGACGGCGAGTGGTTCGACGATGGCACCATCGGCAAGGCTGGCGCTCTTGGGGAGGCGGACGCACTGGTTGGGCCTGGTCAGCGCGTATTCGGCATAGCCGCCGCCCTGGAGGCCGAACTTCTCGCACCACTGGACTTCGCCCGTGCGGCAGTAGTGGCACTGGCCGCAGCTCTGCAGGGGGACGACCGAGACGAGATCGCCGGTCCTGAGGCCCTCGACGCCCTTGCCGAGTGCGACGACTTCACCGGCGAACTCGTGGCCGAGGATGGAGCCTGCGCCCTGCCCGTAGGCCGGGTCCTCGGTCATGTGCAGGTCGGAGCCGCAGATGCCGCAACGGCCAACCTTGACGATTACGTCGCCCTCACCCGGCGTGGGATCGGCGATGGTCTCGACGGCCAAGGGCTGGTGCAGGCCCTGCATCACGGCGGCGCGCATGGGGCTGGCCTTACTTGTACTTGCCGAGCATCATGCCGCCGTCGATCACGACATGGCTGCCGGTCATGTAGTCGGACGCATCGGACGCGAGCAGGAGGGCGAGCGGCTTGAGCTGCTCCGTCTCGGCCACCGAGCCTAAAGGAACGATGGCATCCCATGCTGCGCGGGCGACCGGGTCCTTCTTGAGCCAGCCTCCGCCGATGTTGGTGACGAAGGGGCCGGGCGCGATGGCGTTGATGCGGATCTTGAACTCTGCAAGTTCGAGGCCGAGGGCGCGGACCATGTGCAGGACGCCAGCCTTGGCGGGCATGTAGGGCAAGCCGACGATGGGTTCGGTGACGAGGCCGGCGTTGGAGGCGGTGGTGATGATCGAACCGCCGGTACGACCGTTGGCACGGCCCTCCTTCTTCATGATGCGTACGGCGTTGCTGACGGTGTAGAACACGCCGTTGAGGTTGACCTGGATCGAGCGGTCCCAGCGGTTGTGGTCGTAGGTATCGACCTGGCCGTCCTCGTTGCGGTGGCCTGCGGGATTCCAGAAGCCTGCGCCGGTGTCGATGCCGGCGTTGGCAAAGCAGATGTCGAGGCCGCCATAGGCGCGGTCGTGCGCGTCGAAGGCGGCGGCGACGTCGTCCCAGCTGGACACATCGAGCCGGTCGGCCCGGACCTCATACCCCAGTTCGCGCAGGCGGGCGGCTTCACGCGAGGCGCCATCGGCGTCGATGTCGGTCAGCGTGACGGCAGCGCCGGCCTCGGCCATGGCTTCGGCATAGGCGAGGCCGATGCCCGATGCGGCGCCGGTGACCAGCGCGGAGCGGCCCTTGATGTCAAACCTGTCGAGCGTTCCCATTGGCATCCTCTTGTATTGATTGTCGTTCGCGATCGATCAGGCGCTGCAGCATGCGGCGGGCGCGGACGCCGCCGCCGTCGCCATTGAGGATCAGCGGGCGCAGGTCCCAGAAGTCCTGTCCGCGCATCAGGCGGTGGCTGTCGCGGATGATCGGCATGTCTTCCTGCTCGAACGCGAATTCGAGCGCGCCACGCATGGCGGCGGTGAACTCGGCGTCGCCCAGCTTGTAGTCGCGGGCGGTGGCCCAGAAGTAGTGGGTTGTATCCGGCGTCTCTGGCGTGAAAGCGTGGAGCGAGGGCAGCAGAGTGCATTGCTCGCGCGGTGTGCCGGGATCGCCTGCGCGGAAATCGAAGTAGAGGACGGCGGGGGCGTGCCACTGGACGAGGCCGTAGAAGTCCTGTTTGCGCCCCTCGGTGCCCATGACTGCGGAGATGCCGACGGAAAGTTCGTCGTTCAGCCGCACGTATTCTGCAAAGACACTCTCCGCGTCCTGCCAGAACTTACGCTCGCCTTCGGTGAAGGCGCTGGCGACAAGCGCGGGGTGGACGAAGTTGGCGTGGCTGAGATCGAGGATGTTGTCGCTGTAGAGTTCGTAGTGGCCTTCGGCGACAGTAGCGCCGCGCACGGCCTCCCACTTCGGGTCGGACAGCCAGGCGAAGTCGGGGATCAGGGCCGGGTCGGCTTTCTCCGGATCGCCCATCCATATCCACAGCAGGGCGTGGCGCTCGACCAGCGGATAGACTTGCAGCCGCGCATCGGGAAGCTGGCCGCCGGGGTGGGGATTGTGGATGCAGCGTCCCTCCCCGCTGAAGCGCAGGCCGTGGTAGGGGCACATCAAGGCGCCATCGATCACGGTGCCATGGCCGAGAGGGGCGAAGCGGTGCGGGCAGCGCCCGGTGATGGCCTGCGCTACGCCTTCCGCATCACGGAAAAGCGCAACCGGTTCTTCGAGGAACGTGCGCTGCTGCGGTTCCGCGCCGAGATCACTTGCCCAGCCTGCCACGTACCAGGTGTTGCGCAAGTACGTAGCCTGAGGCTGGGCGGAGAGTTTCGGAACGGGACCGCTGCTCACGGTTGTGCCCTCAGAGACAGAGCGCAGGATTGATCGCGATGTTGTTCTCGCGGCAGTAGGTCTCGTAGTGGTTCATGAACCACCACACGTCGAGCGTTTCGACATGGTTGCCGTGCTCGTCGAAAAACTCGTTGGCGCCCTGCATGTGGAACAGGGCCTTCATACCATTCGGGTCATCGGTGACGAGGGTGTGCGCGGTGCCAGGCGTTTCGGTGATGAAATCGCCCGGACGGCAAACCCAGTCATATTCGAGGTAACGGAACGAGCCTTCGAGGCCGATGGCCCAGACCTTGCCGCGGTGCTTGTGGGTGCCGATGACGCCCGGCCCTTTGATCCACAGCACGTTGACATAGACGTTCTCGCGCACGTCGAAGGCTAGGTGACGGATCGCGGCGTTGTCGCCGAAGGGAACCCACGGGCTCTCGACTTCCGAGGAACCGACGTAGGTGCCCTCGACGCCCTTGGCGCGGATGAGGTCACCGTAGAGTTCGGGGACGTTGACGATCTTGTAGGCGCCCGAAGGCGGCGCGGTCATGGTACCCATGGTGGCCTCAGAGATAGAGCTTGGGATTGATGGCGATGCCGTTCTCGCGGCAGTAGGTCTCGTAGTGGTTGATGAACCACCAGACGTCGGTGGTATCGACCAGCACGGCGTTCTCGTCGTAGAACTCGATCGGCCCCTGCATCCATCCGAAGAGCTTGCAGCCTTCCGGGTGGTCGGTGACGAGCGTGTGGCTCTCTCCGGGCGTTTCGAGGATCAGGCCGCCGGGTGTCGCCACCCAGTCGTATTCAAGATAGCGCACGCTGCCTTCGAGACAGACCATGGTGATCGTGCCGCGATGGAAGTGCGTGCCGATCACGCCGGGGCCCTTCACCCACAGGATGTTGGAAAACAGGTTCTGGCGGACGTCGAAGGCAAGGTGCTTGATCGCGGCGTTCTCGCCGAATGGCACCCAAGGGCTGTCGACATCGGTCTGGGCGTCGATGTAGCGACCGCCGGGGCTGAGACGCTTGACCAGGTCCTTGTGCGCGAAAGGAACGTCGACGATCTCTGCCTTGTCCGAAGGCGGCGCGGTCATCACGGTGGCGGTGCTCATTATGCAGGTCCTCTCAACGGATCAGCGTGTCAACGTAGTCGGCACCGATGCCGACGGCATCGTAGTGCTCGCGCGCGGCCTTCATGTAGTCGAACACGTCGTAATGGCCGACGGTGTTGCCCTCGTCATCCAGCCACATCAGCGGGCCGGAGACGACAAAGAACACCTTCATCGGGTCCTCGTGTTCGTAGCAGACCAGCGTGTGGCTCTCGCCCGGCGTTTCATAGACGAAGTCGCCGGCGGTCGCGGTCCAGCTGTGCTCGAGATAGGCCCACTTGCCGCTGATGGTGTAGGCCCAGATCGGGTGCGGGTGATAGTGGCGGTTCACGAGGCCCGCCTTCTTGCTCATCAGGACATCGGCCCACATGTTCTTGGCCGGGCTGATCCAGACAGGCTTGGAAAAAACGGTTTCGGAGATCGGCACCCAGTAGCGCTCGTCGCCCTCGGCAATCTTGGGCATGTAGACTTCGGGCAGGCCGCCTTCGCGGAAGACCTTGTCGACCGGCTTGATGTCCTTCCAGAATTCCGTGTGCGCCGCTTCAGGCATTGTCTCTCTCCGTTCTCATTTGTGAGGAACGCGGGCGAGGATGAGGGGACGAACCCCGCCCGCGCTTCCTGTCAGTGCATCAGAACTCGAAGCCGAGCCTGACGTACCATTCGGCCGGACGGCTGTAGGTGCCGTAAATCTGGCCGCCCGCGATCTGCGCCTGACCGGTCACCAGATAGCGCTCGTTGGTGATGTTGGTGCCGCCAACCGTGAGATTCCACTGGTTGTCGGGTGCCTGATACTGCAGGCTGGCGTTGACGATGTCGGTCGTCGGACGCAGCAGCAGGATCGTGCCCTCGGTGTCGTTGCGCATGCCCGTGGTGTGGGTCCAGTCTGCCAGCGCGACGATCTTGCCATCGCCGATTGCCATTTCGAAGCGCGGAGCGACGTTGAACTTCCATGACGGCGCCTTCGGCAAGTCCGACCCCTTCTGCACGCCGAGCTGGAACGGATTGGGCGCAACCTGCGCCGGAGCCAGCACGCTCGTGTAGTAGGCATCAAGATGGCCCGCCGAAGCGGTGATGGTGAAGCCATCGGCCGGGGCTGCGACCATCTCGATTTCGAAGCCCTTGATGCGGGCGTCACCAGCGTTCTGAATGGTCGGAGACACCCCCTGCTGGAAGTTCAGTTGGATGCCCTTGTACTTGGTGGTGAACACTGCGGCGTTGAGCTGCAGCCTGCGGTCCAGCAAGGTCGACTTCACGCCGGCTTCGAAGGTTTCGGCAACTTCTTCACCAAAGGTCGGCGCAACTGGCAGCGGGTTGGAAAGGCGGGTCGTCCAGCCACCGGTTTTGTACCCGCGCGAGAACGAGCCATAGGCCATTACGTCTTCGGTCGGATGCAATTGCAGGCCGAGCTTGTACGAGAAATCATCGAACGTCTGCTTGTTCGGCGAAGTCGGATAATAGCGGAACGGCTGCGACGGAATCGGGAAGCCGACAGCCGCCGCGCAGGCGGAGCTGGGATTGCCGGTCGCGGGATCGGTGGCGAGGCAGTTGAACAGCTTGTAGTTGAAGCCGTTCGCGTCAGCCTGGGCGCCGTCATACTGCTTGTTTTCCTTGGTGTAGCGGGCACCGACCGAAATGCCGATCAGATCGCTGACGCGCCAGTCAATCTGGCCGAAGCCTGCATAGGCTTCCGTATCGACCTTGCCCGGACCATCGACCTGCAGCAGACCGGCCGAGAAGGTCACGAAGTCGCGCAGATCACCCTTTTCCTTGAAGCCATAGCCGCCGAGCACGAAGTTCAGCGCCCCGTCCATTGCCGAGCCGGTCAGCTGGACTTCCTGGCTGAACTGGTACTGGTCGACGATGAAGCTGGTCTGGAGGATCGGCAGCGGGGAGTTGTCGAGGTCGACGCCCGCCTTGAAATCGACTTCGCGATACGAAGTGATCGACTTGAGCATGACATTGTCCGAAAGGTCATACTCAAGGTTGAGACCCAGACCCCACTGCTTCAGCTTCGAGAAGTTGTTGCCATTGGCGTAAGTCGTATCCTTGTCGGTGTTCACCCAACGACCGTCGTACGGCAGCAGATTGTTGAACGGATCGCCGTCGACGTTGCGGCTGGCAAGACCCGGAATGGTGTTGTAGCCGTTCACGCTAGAACGCGGTCCGCACAGTGCGGTCGCATTGCGGGCCGCGATCTGGTCGGCGGTCGCCCCGATGCAGAAGTTGTAGAGGCCTGCGAACAGGAAGCCCGAACTGCCCGTTACGACGTCAAGCGCGGTGCCGGGGATGTTGTTGGCGGCAACGCCCGCGAACGGCCCCGGGATCGGCGTGACAGCGAGAACGGTGTTCGCGGTCGAATCCTGATCGATGTTGGTGTAGTCGCCGCTCAACGTAGCGCGGAAGCTTGTGCCGTTGTCCCAGCGCAGCTTGCCACGCAGGTTCCACGAATTGTCGCCACCCTGGCGACTGCGGGTTTCATACCCGGAAGCAGGGAACTGGGTGAAGCTGTCGTTGGCCCCGGCATTGGGATAGGCGATGCGCTTCTGGAAACCATCGCGCTTGTGGATGCCGAAAGCGACCGACGAGCTGAGGCCTTCGGTCAGCGGAATGTCGACCAGGCCACGAGCCTGGACGCGATTGAAGCGGCCGACGGTAACGTCGCCCTTGACGTGGAACTCCTTGCCCGGCGTATGCGTCACGATCGAAATCGCGCCACCGATGGTGTTCCGACCGAACAAGGTGCCCTGCGGCCCCTTGAGGACTTCGATCCGCTCGACATCGAGCAGATCCTGGTTGGCGCCGATCGAACGGCCGAGATAGACGCCATCAAGATAGACGCCGACGGCAGGGTCGATGTTGAACGCGAAGTCGGAGGAACCAATGCCGCGGATAGTCGCGCCGAGCACGGCGCTTGAGCCGGAGAACGGGGTCGATGCGTCAAGGGTGACGTTAGGCGTGATGCCCGAGAGCGCCGAGACGTCGCCCACCGCGCGCTCCTGCAAGGCGCCGGCGGTGAAAGCGGTGATTGCAATTGGCACGTCCTGGACGTTTTCCGCGCGCTTCTGGGCCGTCACGACGATCTCTGCGATACCGCCGGTGCTGCTGTTTTCGGCCTGAGCCTGCTCTTGAGCAAACGCCGGCACGGCGAGGGCCGTTGCCAGTGCTGCGATGGAAACCGATGCAATTCTCATGGTTTTCCTCTCCCTGTTGTTTCGTGGTTGATTGCCAGACCGGGACCCCTGCCCCGGAATCACGCCAGCCTGATACGCACTGGCGGAACTTGTCGCTTGCACTCACGCGCAAGCCGATCAGGACTGCTGCGCAAACTTCGATGCTGCGCAGCATTCCCCTACGTCATGCGGCCCATCCGCCAGTCGCGCGGGGCCGCGCCAAACTGCTGCCGGAAGCAGCGGGTGAAGTAGGCGCTGTCGTTGAAACCCAGTTCGAACGCGATCTCCGTGATGCTGGCATCGGGCCGCGCGACGAGCCGGTCCGCAGAGCGGCGGAGCCGCTGTTCGAGGATGTAGGCCGTGGGCGTCGTGCCCATTGCGGCAAAGACATTCTGCACTGTGCGGACCGAAATGCTGCAGGCATCGGCGATCGAAGCCGTGCGCAATGCAGGGTCGGCGAGATTGGCGGCGACCGTTGCCAGCACGCGCCGACGCAGTTCGATATCGCCATTGGCGACGACCGGGCGCTGCGAGCCGCGCATGGCCATGGCGGCAAGATCGTAGAACACCGCGTTGACCCCGGCTTCCCACTCGGGATCTTCGGCTGCGCCCTCACCCTGCTGCCACAGCGACAGCAGGAAATCGTGAAACACCCTGCCACCGGGCGTTGCTCCGCACATGCGCTGGAGCAAGGCGTCGTCGACACCGGGGAAACGCTCGGCCAAGGGGGCACGGGGGAACTCGACGACCAGCATCTCATGGCCGGTCAGCTTGATCGAGTAGGGCGAGTGCGGGCTGGCGAGTACGAAGTCGCCGGGTTCGAGCACGCATTCCGCCTGCTTCTGCGAATGCTGGCTCGTGCCGCGGCACTGCAGGTGCAGGATCAGCCGCTCCTCGTTCTGCGGAAGCGGTGTGCGCCCCACGGCCGAGTGGGTGGAGTCGGTGCGGATCATGTCGAGTTCGCCGACCCGCCAGGCCAGCATCTTTCCCGAAAAGTCCTCTCCGGGCACGTTTACGAATGAGCCCGTGAAGACCCTGTCGGCAATTTCGTTCCAGTACCGTGCACGCTGCGGCGGTGCCACGTCACGCGTGTGAAATCTGAGAAGTTCGCCCATTGTGCTTCCCTCCCTTTGTCAGGCCCCGAAGGCCATGGCCGGTCCGGCGCGCCGGGCAACTACGCGCGGCGCGGATTCGATCAGTCCAAGCGTGAGCAGTCCGGCCAGGATGGTGCAGCCGAACATGAGCCAGAGCGGCGCGGACAGGCCGTAGACATCGGCAAGGCTGCCCGCGAGAAACGGCGAGAGTACGCCGCCGAGAACCTCGCCAGTCCCCATCACCACGCCGGTCAGCGTTGCAGTCAGGCGCGGGTCGACCGATTCCGCGGGGATGGTCGCCATGAACATCGGGAACAGGCCGTTGAGGCCCCAACCGAAGAAGAAGATTGCAGCGAGCACCCAGGTCGAACCTTCATAGTACAAGCCGCCCAGAGGCAGGATCACGCCGAGGAAGGAGAAGAAGATCATCACCGGGCGGCGTCCGATCGCGTCCGAGATCGCGGGGACGACGAAGCTGCCGAGGCCTGCGGAGATGCCGAGCGTTGCCATCAGCCAGCCCATCGTCTCAGGGGCAAAGCCGCGCGCCTTGGTCAGGTAAAGCGGCATGAATGCCCAGCAGACGACAAGGTACGAGACAAGCAGGATCGAGATCAGGGCGCAGAGGATCACGTTGCGATGCGCGAAGGCCTCGCGCAGGGTTATGCGCGGCGAGGCGTCGTCATGCGCCTCGACCGGCGGTTCGCGCAGGGTGAACCAGATCAGGGCGGCAGTGACGAGGCCCGGCACGGCTGCAAGATAAAAGCCGGTGCGCCATCCGGCTGCGACGGCGACCGGTACCAGCAGGATGGGCGCGAGACCGGAACCAAGTAGGTTGGAGCCAAGGTTTTGGGCCACGCCCATGGCAAGTCCGCGACGCTCGGGCGCAACTTCCGACACGATCATCGAGTGGCTCACCGGCATGACCCCGCCCTCGGCCGCACCCATGAGCAGGCGGGCGCCGAGCAGCATCAGGAACGAGGAAGCGGCACCCGAAATGAACGAGCACAGGCAGTAGGCGACAGTCGCCACGACAACCACCGGCTTGCGCGACCCGAGCTTGTCGGAAATCCGGCCGACCAGCAGGCCTGACAGTGCCCACGTCAGCGAGAGGGCCGAGCTGAACATGCCGACCTGGGTGTTGGTGAGGTGCAAGTCAGGCTGGACGAACGGCATGAGGAAGTTGAGCGCGTTGCGATCAAAGAACAGGATGCCGAAGTTCAGGCTCAGCAGCGCGGTCACCCACACCTGGTATCCGCCGCTTCTGGTTGTGCCCGTGGTCATCCTGCTTTCCCCTCGTGATAGTTTTTTTATGCGCTGCTCAGATGAACGGCCGGACAGGTTCGGAACCGTCCCAGCCTTGCGAGGCGCGCCACATCGCGGTGAAGTGTGCGTCCATGCCGGGCGTTGCCGGGATCAGTTCGAGAAAGCCGGGGGCAGCGGCATCGCCGCCCTCGAGATAGGCCACGCTCCCGCCGGTCGGGACAGCCGCCTTGAACGCAAGCTCGTAGCCGCGCGCGTTGTAATCAACGAGGTCCGCTTCGACATCGGCACAGGCTATGCCGAAGTGGTGAAAGCCATAGCCGCGCTGCTCAATGGTCTCGCGATAGACCGAAGGATTTGCGTCCAGCGGCTGGATCAGTTCGATCTGCATGTGCCCGGCAAAGCCCATGGCGATGGTGACATCGGCGGTCGAAGGCGCGCCGCGATAGAACTGGTCCGGGGCGAGAAAGTGATCGAGCAGGAAGAACGGTCCCGCACCGCAATCGCGCTGGAAATGGGCGATCGAAGCGCGGATGTCCTCGACCACGAAGGCCGTCTGCATCACACCGCCAAAGGGCTGGCCGAAGCCAAGCAACTGCGTCATCGATTTCCTCTCCTGCGCCCCATCTCTTGCGGACGGCGGCGCACATGACTGCTCAAAGCGTTATTGCGACTTTCCCGAACAGGCCCGCCGACGACTGATAGGCGTAGGCATCACGGGCGTTTTCGATTGGGAAAGCCTTGTCGACGACCGGCTTGATGCCATGCTGGTCGATGAAGGCATTCAGCCTCTGGGCCATGCCCTTCGAGCCGACGAAGATCCCCCGGATCGAAGCACCCTTGAACATCAGGCCATGCGGGTTGGTGTCGCCCTCGCGGGTCAACACGCCGATCAGAGCGATCTCACCAGCAAAGCCCACTGCCGCGATCGACTGCTTGAGCGTGCCCGCGCCGCCGACCTCTACCACCTTGTCCACGCCGCCACCGGCAAGGCGCGCTGCTTCGGCACCCCATTCTGGCGTTGTGCGGTAATTGATCACGTGATCGGCGCCGAGCGCCTTTACCCGCTCGAGCTTTTCATCCGACGATGATGTGGCGATCACGGTTGCCCCGGCAGCCTTGGCAATCTGCAGGGCAAGCAATGAGACGCCCCCGGTTCCGAGAACCAGCACTGTATCGCCCGCCTTGACCGGCCGAGGCCCTTCCATCAGCGCGTTCCACGCCGTGACACCGGCGCAGGGAAGGCAAGCTGCCTGCGTGTAGTCCAGTGTCTCGGCCAGCTTCACGACGCCACGCTCGGGCAGAACGACGTAATCCTGCAGCATGCCCGGAGCGGGAGGTGCGCCCAGCGCCACGCCCATGCCGGGGTTTGGCGGGCCATCCATCCAGTCCTGGAAGAAGATACCGGCCACACGATCGCCGATCTTGAGGTCTGACACGCCGTCGCCGACAGCCGCGATCTCGCCAGCACCATCCGAAAGCGGCACCGTGTCGTTCTGGACAACTCCGCCCATGTAGAAGCCGAGCGGAATGATCTGGTCGCGATAGTTCAGCGAGCAGGCCCGCACGCGCACGAGCACTTCGCCCGGACCGGGTTTCGGAATGTCGGCCTCGTCCAGTCGCAAATCGTCAAGCGACGTCGAGCCTGCGGAAATCACCCACTGGCGCATCGGCATTTTCTCCCTGTGAGAGGGATCATCACCGATTCAGCGCGACAAATTAATCAGTTGGACAAACGAATTTCACACAATGAAATCTAACTCGGGTTCGCCTCTAGTGCTACCGCGATTGCCCGTGCCGTTGCCTTCAGCGCGTCGAGATGACGCTGGACGACCGCTTCGTCGGCACCTCGACGACCGGGCCACGTGACGTTGATCGTCGCGATCGGGGAACCGCCGACCATGATCGGCACCGCCATGGAGCGGCGGCCATCGCGCAGCACAAGCTGTTTCGAGCGATCAGGCCACGGTAGGAGAGGATCGCGCGTAGCGTACCCGCGCTGCCTCACCTGCTGCAACATCTGGCGCAGTTCGGCTTCACTCCCCTCGGGCGGGTTTGCGGGTCGCAGTCGGTCGATAATCGAGTCCCGCTCAGCATCACCGCAAGCCGCGAGATAGGCCCGCCCGGTGGCCGTGTGAATGTAGGACAGCTTGACTCCAACTGGACCGAGGATCGCGGAGTCGAGCCGGAACAGCGGGCTGTTGGTCTCGAGGATCTCCATGTGATCGAGTCGCGGCGCCGCAAGCACTGACGGCCATGCCACTTTGGTCGACAGGGCCTTCATGTGCGGGGAGGCCACTTCGGCAATGTGGGCCGCAGACGTGAACGAGGCGCGCTCGATCCGGTCCACATGCGGAAGATAGGCTCCGTCGGCCAGGCGCTGCCACACGAGCCCTTTTTGACCCAGAGTCACGAGCATTCGCAACAGCGTGGCCTTAGGCAATCCTGTCGCTTGATGCAGTTCGTGAAGGCTCGCCGCCTTTCTCGTCTGCACCTCGATCAGCACGTCCAGTCCACGCTCCAGCGCGCGCACGGTCTTGACCCGGCGTTCCAGCATCCATCCTGCTCCGGCAAATTCTGCGTTTCACCTTATGCAACGCAAAATCACGAAACCCCCGTGCAAAGTCAACCGCGCTGTCGCAGCAATAAGGGACGGAGAGGAAAACCAACGATGTCGAAACCGAGCGTCCTGTTCATCTGCACCCAGGATACCAAGGAAGAGGAATCCCGCTTCACCCGCGCCTCGCTCGAAGCCGCAGGCGTCGAAGTGGTCCACCTAGATCCCAGCGTTCGCCGCAGTGTCGGCGGTGCGGAAATCTCGCCGGAGATGGTCGCCGAAGCGGGTGGCATGACGATCGAGGATGTCCGCGCACTGGGGCACGAAGGCAAATGCCAGGACGCCATGATCCGCGGCGCCATTGCCGCCGCGCACCAGTGGGACGCAAAGCATCCGGTTTCCGGCATCCTCGCGGTCGGCGGCTCGATGGGTTCGGCATTGGCAGGAGCGCTGATGCAGAGCTTCCCTTATGGCCTGCCCAAACTGATCGTCTCGACCATGGCCTCGGGCTTCACCAAGCCGTACATGGGCGTCAAGGACATCGCGATGATGAACGCGGTGACGGACATTTCCGGCATCAACACGATCAGCCGCGACGTTTTCCGCAATGCTGCCAATGCCCTTGCCGGCATGGCCAAGGGCTATGACCGCGACAAGGGACCGGAAAAGCCGCTGGTCCTGATCACCACGCTCGGCACCACCGAAATGAGCGTGAAGCGCATCCGTCAGGCGCTCGAGAGCGATGGCTGCGAGGTCATGGTGTTCCATTCCTCGGGCGCCGGCGGACCTACGCTGGATGGCCTCGCCACCGACAAGGATGTGGCGCTGGTGCTCGATCTTTCGCAGACCGAGATCCTCGATCACCTGTTTGGCGGGCTGGCGGATTCCGGACCCGATCGCGGACGCCCGGCACTGCGCAAGGGCATTCCCACGATCCTCGCCCCCGGCAACGCCGATTTCATCATCGGCGGGCCGATCGATGCATCGCGCCAGCAGTTTCCGGGGCGCCGCTATCATGAGCACAATCCGCAGCTGACTGCGGTGCGTACCGGCATCGAGGACCTGAAAAGACTGGCCGATCACCTCGCCGCAAATGTGCGCGAAGCGAACGGCCCGGTCCGGGTGTTCACGCCGCTCAAGGGCTTCTCCAGCCACGATAGCGAGACCGGGCACCTTCAGGACCTCTCGGTTCCCGGCCCATTCGCCGAATACCTGGCACAGGTCATGCCCGAGGGCGTGCCCGTCACCGCCATCGATTCCCACTTCAACGACGAAGCCTTCTCGAGCGCCGTGATCGCGGCCGCGCGCGAGATGCTGGCTGCAAAGAACTGATCCGGAAATGACTGACGACCTGCCCCTCACCCACGAAGACATCGCCGAGATCGCCGCGATCCTCGAGAAATCGGGCTATCGCGAACTCGACCTGTCGACCCGCCGCTTCCGCCTTCGCGTGGCCAAGGGCGATAGTTCCGACAGTGGCGTGACGCAGGAATGGCAGTGGGCCGGATCGGCGGCGGAAGTAGCCGCCGATACCGCTAGAGCCGAGGCCGATCCCGACGCCATTTGCTCACCTCTCCCCGGCACGTTCTACCACGCCCCCCAGCCCGGTGCGCCGCCGTTCGTGCAACCGGGTGACGAAGTCGGCCCGGAGACCGTGATCGGCATCGTCGAGACCATGAAGCTGATGAACCCCGTTCATGCCGGACGCAGCGGGCGCATCGGAGAGGTCCTCGTTCCCAATGGCACGCTTGTCGCCAAGGGCGAAGCGCTGGTGCGGCTGACCTGACATGATCCGCAAGCTGTTCATCGCCAATCGCGGAGAGATTGCGCTCCGCGTGATCCGCACCGCGCGCGCCATGGGGATCGAGACCGTGCTCGGTGCATCCGAAGCGGATGCCGCGTCACTTCCGGCGCAATTGGCGGACCAGGTCGCGATCGTAGGCCCCGGTCCCTCCTCGCAGGGCTATCTTGCGATCGATCGCGTGGTCGAGGCGATGGTCAAGTCCGGGTGCGATGCGGTTCACCCCGGATACGGTTTCCTGTCTGAGAACGCATCCTTTGCGCGCGCGGTTCACGCCGCTGGTATTCGCTTCGTCGGGCCGGACATCGAGACGCTTGAAGGCATGGGCGACAAGCTCGCCGCGCGGGCGCTGGCAGTCGAAGCTGGCTTGCCGGTGCTTCCCGGTGGCGAAGCCGCCACTCGCGCCGATGTCCACGCCCGCGCCGCGCAGACCGTTTACCC
Organism: Novosphingobium jiangmenense; assembly: GCF_015694345.1. Lineage (GTDB taxonomy): Bacteria > Pseudomonadota > Alphaproteobacteria > Sphingomonadales > Sphingomonadaceae > Novosphingobium > Novosphingobium jiangmenense. The sequence goes on along the minus strand of NZ_JADQDC010000002.1, from coordinate 21,396 downwards.
GCTTCTGCTGAAGGCCGTGGCCGGTGGCGGCGGCAAGGGGATGCGACGCGTCGATCGACCGGAAGACCTGGATTCCGCCCTCGACATGGCTCAGGCGGAAGCGCAGGCCGCCTTCGGCAACAGCGCCGTCTATGTCGAGCGCTTCGTGGCGCGTGGGCGTCACGTTGAAGTGCAATTGCTGGGCGATGGCACCAACGCCATCCACCTCGGCACGCGCGATTGCTCGATCCAGCGTCGCTTCCAGAAGCTGGTCGAGGAGGCCCCTGCCCCGGCCATGCCCCTTGCGGCGCGCGAAGGTATCGAGCAGGCGGCAGTGAAGCTGGCTCGGCATATCGGCTATCGCGGAGCAGGCACGGCCGAATTCCTTGTCGATGCCGAGGATTTCTCGTTCTACTTCCTCGAACTCAACGCCCGCATCCAGGTCGAGCACCCGGTGACCGAGGCGATCACCGGGGTCGATCTGGTCGAACAGCAGTTGCTGGTGGCGATGGGCAAGCCGCTCTCGCTGACGCAGGCGATGGTCCGACCGCACGGTCACGCCATCGAGGTGCGCATCAACGCCGAAGACCCCGACGCAGACTTCCGCCCTTCGCCCGGACACGCGACCCGGGCTTGCTGGCCTGCCGGAGAAGGCGTCCGCGTCGATACGCACATCGGTATCGGCGGCGAGGTACCGCCGTTCTATGATTCGCTGATGGGCAAGCTCATCGTGCATGGCGAGACGCGCGAACAGGCGGTCGAACGCCTCGCCCACGCGCTGCGATCGCTGCACATCGAAGGGCTGCCCACTACTGCCCCGCTCCACCGCCGCATCGTCGCCGATCAGCGCTTCATCGCAGGCGGCGTCGATACCGGCTTCCTCACGGGACTTGCCCAATGACCGAAATCCGTCTCGTCGACGTCACCATGCGCGACGGCAATCAGAGCCTGTGGGGCGCAACAGGCCTGAACACGGCGCATATGCTGCAGGCCGCTGCCTTGACCGAGGCCTGTGGTTTTCGCGCCATCGACTTCACCTCGTCGAGCCACATGGCCGTGGCTGTGCGCTACTTCCAGAACAACCCGTGGGAGCGGCTGCGCCGCATGTCGGCCGCGATGCCGACGACGCCGCTGCAGTTCATCACCACCGGCTTGCGTTTCATCGCCTGGCAGCAGGCCGATCCCGAGTTCATGCGGCTTGTCTACCGTGCACTGCAAGCCAATGGCGTCGGGCGGTTCGTGCTGCTTGATCCGATGCACGAGGTGCCGGCGGTCATCGAAGCGGCCAAGCTGGTGAAGGAAGAAGGCAACGCCGAAGTCATGGCGGCACTCACCTTCACGCTCTCCGAAATCCACACCGACCAGTTCTATGCCGACTTTGCCCGCGCGGTCGGGGAGAGCCCGAACATCGACCTGTTCTATATCAAGGACCCGGCGGGCCTGCTCTCGGTAGACCGCGCCCGCACGCTGGTCCCTGCGGTAAAGGCCGTCATCGGCAATCGTCCGCTCGAGATCCATGCCCACACCACGGTCGGTCAGGGCATGATGGCCAGCCTCGAGGCGGCGAAGCTTGGCATTTCTGCGATTCACGTGGGGGTCGGCCCGGGAGGCGATGGATCGTCACTGCCGGAGGCAAACCGGATGGTCGCCAACCTCGAAGAAGCGGGCTTTGACGTCGGTGTGGACAAGGCCGCGCTCAAGCGCCTGACCACCTATTGGCAGAGCGTGGCGCTGGCAGAAGGCCTGCCGCCCGGCACGCCGCAGAACTTCGACGCCAGCTTCCTGCGCCACCAGATTGCAGGCGGCGTGATGACCACGATTGCGCGGCAGCTCGATGAACTGGGCCTCTCCGACCGGATGGGCGCGGTAATCGAGGAGACCGGGCAGGTCCGCGCCGACCTCGGCTTCCCGATCATGGTCACGCCGTTTCCGCAGATGGTCATGACCCAGGCCCTGTTCAACGTGATCGGCGAACGGCGCTATGCGCAGGTTTCGGATCAGGTCATCCGCTACTGCATGGGCAAGTTCGGCAAGCCCACCTCGCCGGTGGATCGCGAGGTTCTTGCCACGATCATGGACCGCCCCCGCTCGCGCGAGTTGGAGAACGAGCCAACCTTCCCTGCGCTCGGCGATCTGCGCCGCCAGTTCGGCTACAACCTCCCCGACGAGGAGTTTCTGCTGCGCGCTGTCATGCCCGCCGAACAGGTTGATGCCATGCTCGCCGCAGGCCCGTCGCGCGCGACCTATTCGCCCAAGGCCGCCCCGATCATCTCGCTGCTGCGCAAACTCGCGGCCAAGCCTGACGCACGCGACATCGTGATCGAGCGCGGCAACTTCCGCCTCGCCCTCCATGCCGGAGCCTCGCTTTGACTTTGACCGCTGACTTCAAAGCCCGCCTGCGCGATGCGGCCGGCTTCATCTTCGACATGGACGGCACCATTGCCCTTGGCGATGCCAAGAGCGGCGGCCATCGCGCGCTGCCTCATGCGGTGGACGTGCTCAACGCGCTGAAAGACAGCGGCAAGCCCTTCGTGGTCTTCACCAACGGCACGGCCAAGCCGCCGGTCGCCTATGCCAATTCCCTGCGCAATGCGGGCTTTCCGGTGGACGACGACCAGATGCTCACGCCATCGTCCTCGGCGGCTGTCTGGTTGTCCAAAGCCGGCGTCGACAAGGTGCGCGTTCTCGGCAATCCCGGCTGTGCGGAACCATTGATTGCCGCAGGCCTCGATGTGGTGGGGCCGTCGGAAGAGGCGGAAGGCGTGGAGGCAGTCTATACCGGCTGGTTCCGCGAGTTCGATTTCAACGCGCTCGAAGCCGCATGTCATTCGCTGTGGAACGGGGCGCGTTTGGTCACGGCTAGCAACGTGCCGTTCTTCGCCACCGAGAACGGTCGGGCGATCGGAGCGAGCTTCCCGATCAACGCCATGCTGACCGCGATGACGCGCAAGCGCCCACGCATCCTGGGCAAGCCCTCGAAAGTCGCTTTCGAAACGGCGCTGACGATCATGGGCCTGCCGCGCAGCGCCACCAAGGATGTCGTTGTCGTGGGCGATGACCCGGCGCTCGAAATGCGGATGGCCAATGCGGTCGGGGCGCACTCGATCGGTCTGGCAACGGGCATCATGGGCAGTGATCTCGCCTTGCCGGAAAAGGACCGGCCGTCGGTCCTTCTCAACGATCTCAAGCCACTGCTTGACGCGATCTAACGCTTCTTGCGCGCCGTTGGCGCATGAAAGTCCGGATGCTTGTCGGCAATCCAGAGCAGGAAGCGCGCCAGATCAGGATTGGCGCGGAGCAGCGCAAGATTGTCGCCCATTCGCGCCAGGTCCGCATTCGGGAACGTGGCGTGCAAGGTGCGATGGCAGATCGGGTGCAAGGGCACGGAAGTCCTTCCGCCCCTGCTTTTGGGAACGGGGTGATGCAGTTCCACCCGACGTCCCAGATCGCGCCTGCAAAGCCAGCATGGGCCAATAACGGCAGGCATCAATCGGTCATGGCGGGTTCCGACGGTGGCCTTCCCGACCGCCAGAGGTAGAGTCCGGCACCGACGATGATGAGAGCCCCTGCCGCAGCAACGATGTCAGGCCGCTCGCCGAACAGGGCCCATCCGAACGTGCCTGCCATCAGCAACTGCACATAAGTCATCGGCGCAATCGATGCTGCACCGGCCCGCGTGGTCGCCAGGTAGATCAGGGCGTGCGCACAACTCGCCGAAACCGCAATGATCGCGGACTTGATCAAGACCGAGGTCGGCAAGGCCGGAACCGCGAAGAAATGCACCCCACTGAAATGTCCTGCGGCGGTGCCAATGCACAGAAAAACCGCGCCAATCAGTGCCACATTGAACTGCATGGACAGCGCAGACCCGGTGCCCGCGACCTTGCGGTTCGCCACCATGAGGGAGGCCATCCCGGTTGCGGCCACCACCGGCAAGAGAGCGACCGGTCCCAGCAACGCCAGATTGGGACGCAGGATGATAAGCACGCCGGAAAAGGCCACGATCGTCGCGATCCATGTCTCGCGGCGCATCGGTTCGCCCAGCAGCAGCGCGGCAAGGATCGCCGTGATCATCGGGCTGGTAAACGAGATCGCAGTCGCCTCGCCGATCGGCATGAGATGAACGGCACTGAAGAACGACATCGCCGACATCGCCACGCTGAAACCGCGCAGCACCTGCCAGCGCAGCTTGGGAAAGGCAAAGCCCTTGGGTCCTTCACGGATCAGCAGGATGAGCCCCAGCCCCGCCGCACCGAAGACATAGCGCAAGGCGCCGATCGCAGTGCCTGGCCATGCCCCGGCCATGCTCTTGACCAGCACGTCACCGACCGAAAGCAGCGCAAAACCGCCCAGGGCAAACAGCAATCCGGACCTGTGACTTTCCTGCAAGCTAAGAGTTTCCCTTGCGCCGCACCACGTGGTTATCGACCATAACCAAAGCTCTAGCGGCCAAGTCGCGTCCGCTCCAGCAGGAAGTGCGGCACTTTACCGGTAGTTAACCATGCCGCCCTAGAAATACGGACTTGCGGGGCGCCGGGGGCCTTTCGCGCAAGGACGGAAACGGGGCCACATGACCAAGCTTATCATCCAGATTCCCTGCCTCAACGAGGCCGACAGTCTGCCCGATACGCTCGTAGCCCTGCCCCGCCGCATTCCCGGCATCGACAAGATCGAAATCCTGATCATCGACGATGGAAGCACGGACGGCACCGCCGAAGTCGCCCGGAGATTTGGTGCGCATCACGTCGTCCGCCATCGCCGCAACCGGGGCCTTGCTGCCGCGTTCCAGAGCGGCCTCGACTCCGCGCTTGCCGCTGGCGCCGACATCATCGTCAACACCGACGCCGACGGACAATACGCGGGCGAGGACATCGCCAAGCTCGTCGCACCGATCATCGCCAACGAGGCCGATCTGGTGATCGGCGATCGAGGCGTGGGCCGCAATGAACATTTCGGCCCGATCAAGCGTCGGCTCCAGCGCATTGGCAGTGCGGTGGTGCGAAACCTGTCGGGCACCGAGGTCACCGATGCTGTCAGCGGGTTTCGCGCGATCAGCCGCTCCGCCGCACAGCGGATCACCATCACGACCGAATTCAGCTACACCACCGACATGCTGATCCAGGCCGGACGCAAGCGGTTCAAGATCGTCAGCGTGCCGATCCGTACGAATGCCACCGAGCGCCCCTCACGCCTGTTCAAGTCGATCCCCCAGTTCATCGCGCGACAGCTGATGACGATGGGCCGGGCCTATGCGACCTACAATCCGCTGCGCACATTCGCGCTTATCGGCGGCACGATTGCGTTGGTCGGCCTGCTGCCGGTTCTTCGCTTCCTGGCGCTGTGGGCAATGGGTGATGGCGCCGGACACGTGCAGTCCCTGGTGCTCGGCGGCGCGATGATCGTTCTCGGAACTCTCACGGGACTCCTCGGCGTGCTGGCCGAACTGATCGGGGCAAACCGCAAACTCCTCGAAGCCGCACTCGGACATATCCGCAGGCTCGAACAGGACATCGCAACGCTCAAGGACCGCACCCCGCCGAGCCTTGATTGGCGCGGGGAGAATGGCTCGGACAAGGAAGCGGCATGACCGCGGTATCCCAAACGGCGACATCACCTCAGCCGACCCTGAAGACCAGCGACAGATCGCATCTGATCGCACTGGGTGCGCTTCTCGCAGTATTGGCGCTGCAAACTCAGGTGGTACTCTACCGCGCGATCAACTGGGATGAGTTCTGGCACTACAGCCTAACCGTGCTGGCGACGCAGGGGCGGCTCGATCAGCCGTTGCAAACCTTTTTCACGCGCGCGTTCATGTGGGTGCCAGGGCTGCCCGGCAACGCTGTGGACCACGTCGTCCTGATCCGCCTGTTCATGCTCGGCTATGAACTGGTGACCCTTGTCTGCATTGCCGGTATCGCCACGCGGTTCAGCGACCGGACAACCGGCCTCCTGTCCGCGCTTGCCTATCTGGCGGCAGGCTACGTCCTGCAGCACGGCACGTCCTTCCGCTTCGATCCGCAGGCAACTGCGCTGCTGATGGCAAGCCTTTGGGTACTGCTTTGCCGCCCGACCAGCACGCCGTGGATGCTGCTCGCAGGCGTGCTTGGCGGCTTGGCCGGCCTCGTCACGATAAAGGCCGTTCTCTATGCGCCAGCCTTTGCGGGCGCCTTCTGGCTTCGCTGGACTGAAGGCGGGAAGGACCGCGCCTACTTCAAGGCGGTCGTCACGATGATCGTCGCCGCTGCGCTGACATTCGCGATTGCCTATACGCTCCATGCCAACAGCATTGTCGAGGCGAGCGGACGCGGGGCGAAGGATATCGTCGGCTCATCGGCCGAAAAGATGTTCAGCCTCACAAACCACCCCTACTGGCGACACAACCTGAAGGGCGCCATTTTCTCGCCTGCCACCACACTGCTTGTTCTGGCAGTCCCCTTCGCCCTGCTGCGCAGCCAACGCTCTGATGCAGAACGGATCGCGCTGGCGGGGCTTTGGCTGCCGCTCACGACGCTCGGCTTCTATCACAACACCGCGCCCTACTATCACGTCTTCATGCTGGCTCCCGTGGCGGCATCGGCATGCATAGTGATCCAGCTTGCCACGCGACGCTATGGGGCCTTGTTCATCGCCCTGTCCCTTATTGCCGGCGCAGCAATCACGATGAGCCGCGAAGAGCGCGTTACACTCGAGAAGCAGCGCCAACTGGTCGCGGCGGCTAACGAAATCTTCGGGGCGCCAGTCGGCTACTTCGACAGCTGCGCCATGTTGGGCCAGTTCCCGAAGGCAAACGGCTTCATGACTCCCTGGGGCACCGAACGCTACCTGCGCGGCGAATTGCCGAGCCTTGAGCAAATTCAGCGCGAGCGCATCGTCCCGCTGGTGGTGAACGATGACCAGATGTTCGCCGACGCTCTCAACTCGAAGAAAGCCGTCCGCGAGCTTCTGCCCTCCGACCTTGCCATGTTGCGCAAGAGCTACCTGCATTTCTGGGGTCCCTTCTGGATCGCAGGCTTTGATCTTCGACAGTCGGATGCACCATCAACCATCAGCGTGGTTGTTCCGGGTCCGTACACAGTGGCATCCGGGAAAAACATCGTGATCGATGGCGTCCGCCATGCGGCCGGTGCTGTAATCGAACTGGAACGCGGCCAGCACACGGTGGCAGCGAATGCCGGAGCCGTGCGCCTTCTATGGGGCCGCAATCTCCGCATGCCTGCGCAACCAGCGCCGTCCGAACCCTACTTCACGTCCTTCTGAAACGATGAAGCTGACCTCGACTTTGACTGGTCGCATCGACGGGCTAACCGACCTTCGCGCGAGGCTGCAGATCCTTTCGGCCCGCCACCGAGCGTCACTGCTTATTGCCGCGACCGCGCTGTTCGCATGCGGCAGCTGGTACGCCTTTCGATCGCTTGGCCTGTCTCCGCTCGATCTTGATCTCCGGGCGCTTCTGGCAACAGTGCTGCTCATGCCGCTGTCGCTGCTCTATTCCGGACTGGGGCTGGTCCTGCTTTCGCGCTGCGTGGGGGCAAAGACATCTCTGCAGCAGGCTACGACAATCGCCTCATACGGCACTCTGGCCGAGGCATTGCCCGTACCGGGCGGAGCAATGGTCCGGGTTGGCGCACTGATGGCGGCCGGGGCCAGCGCTACGCGAAGTTCGCTGCTGGTGCTGATGACAGCGGTCTTGTGGATTGCCCTTGCGAGCCTCGGATGTGGCTTTGCCTTGTGGCTTCATCAGGCCCCTGCCAGCTGGCTCCTTGCCTCTGTCGGCCTTGTCGGCGTGATCATGACTGTCTCTTGGCTGGCGCGACACGTCGGAGCGAAGCTGACACTGCTGACCGTCGGCCACCGCTTCTCCGGACTGGTCCTGATCGCGGTTCGGCTTCACTTCGCGCTGCTGTGTCTGGGATTGCTGGTGCCGCCGATCAATACGCTGCCGTTTGCCCTGGCAAACATTGCGGGCTCTGCGGCGTCCATCGCTCCGGCGGGCCTCGGCATCAGCGAAAGCCTTGCCGCGCTTGTTGCGGGATCCGTCAAGGTAGCGCCGGCGGCGGCGTTCCTTGCCGTCGGGCTTGACCGTCTGGCCTGTCTGGCGGCCAGTGCGCTTGCCGTGCTTGCCAGCCTTCTCACCAGAGGGCCGAGCCAGGCACCTCAAGGCGACGGCAGATGACTGGAAAAACGGTCGTCTGGGGCACGTTCGATTGTGGCAAGCCGCGCGTGCGGATCATGCTTGAGGCCTTGCGCGAACTCGAGCCAAACCTTGTGGTTTGCCACCGCTCCCCATGGACCGGGATCGAAGACAAATCCGTGCTTGGACCACGCGCGCGCGTAATGGTCCTCCTGCGCTGGCTGGCGGCCTATCCGGCTTTGCTGTTCGCCTATTTGCGGGCGCCGCGTCATGACCGCGTGGTGGTACCTTACCCCGGTATTCTCGATGTTCTGATCCTCTACCCTTTCGCCAGACTGCGCGGTGCGCAGATCTGCTGGGACATGTTCCTTTCAGCATACGACACTGTCGTGATCGACCGGCAGATGCTTCGCGCCAACGGTCTGTTCGCCAGGCTGCTCTACGCCACCGAATGGCTGGCGACGCGCGCCGCACAGACCATACTGCTCGATACCCGCGAACATGCCCGCTATATCGCCGACCTCTATCGCCTGCCTGCGGCCAGGACAAAATCGGTCTGGGTCGGGGTCGAAAGCGACGTTTTCACGCCCGCGCGCAATCCACCGACCGGAAAGCCTGTCAAAGTCCTGTTCTACGGCCAGTTCATTCCGTTGCACGGCCTGCCGGTCATCGTCGAGGCTATCCGCCAGATCGCTGGACGTCTCGATGCACCGGCAATGGAATTCACGATCATCGGCACCGGCCAGGAACAGCCGACCGTCGATGCCATGATCAAGGAACATCAGTTAGGGAATCTGAGGCGTGTTCCTTGGGTGGACTACAGCCTCCTTGGACAGAAGATTGCCGATGCCTCGATCTGCCTCGGCGTGTTCGCCGCCGACGGGAAGGCAGCTCGCGTAATCCCGAACAAGGTGTTTCAGATTCTCGCTGCAAAGCGACCGCTGGTAACCATGGACTGTCCTGCGATACGGGAGATCATAGCGCTTGGCAGGTCGATAAGGCTTGTTCGCCCCGGAGATCCCTCAGATCTTGCCGACGCTCTGGTCGCACTGGCAAACGAACTGTGCGACCCTGCAAAGGCTGCAGAAATTCATGAGGCCGCGCAGAAGGAAATGCCCATGGTCGGAATGACTGTCGTCCGGGAACAACTTGCAAGTGTGCTGGAGACACAGTGAGCACGACCACGATGCCCCTCGCCCCGTCCGAAGCCCGGGAAAACCTGTTCCGCAAGGACAGGCAATACGGGCCTATGCTGGAAGGATCATGGGTGCCGGCCCCTCGCTACGTACTTCGGCGAGAGCGCATCTTGGCAGCTCTGGCCGCACGAGCGCCGGGACGTGTCCTGGAGGTAGGCTGCGGCGCTGGCGCCTTGCTGCGCGAACTGGCCGATCTCGGGCACGAATGCACCGGCCTTGAAGCCGCCCCCGCCGCCGCGTCGGTGGCACGGACCATGAACAACGGTGCAAATCGCACGCAGATCGTCAGCGATCCTTCTTCCGACTGGAACGAAGGTTTCGACATTCTTCTGGCGTTCGAGGTGCTTGAACACATCGAGCAGGATGCGCAGGCACTTCGGGAATGGCTGGCATGGTTGAAGCCCGGCGGCCTAATCATACTGTCGATGCCGGCCCACATGCGCAGCTGGAGCAAGCGCGACGAATGGGCGGGCCATGTCCGGAGGTACGAGCGCGAAGATATCCTGAGACTGGCTGCAGAAGCCAAGGTCCAAATCGAGCTGATCGAGTGCTACGGTTACCCCCTGGCAACCTTTACCAACTGGCTTGCAAACAAGCGATTCCGGAACAAGGAAAAGGCTGGAGGTGCGGCTGATCCGCTTGCCGCCACGGCAGCCAGCGGAACAGACCGTTCGGTCGATCTTGCCTATTTCGGCATGCAGCAGAACTGGCTCGGTCGCTTCGCCATGACGCTGGCCTGCTGGACCCAGCGACTGTTCCTGAAGACAGACCTTGGCGACGGATACATTATCGTCGCCAGCAAGTCCTGAAATGGCACGCATTAGGAAATCTTCAAAGTTTCAAGTCTATTCACCATTCCTGAAGACGGATCGCTGACCAGATTGGTCGCATGATCCTCGGGAAGCTGACGGGAAACTGCGGATGAGCGCTTTCGGGCGAAAGAACGGTATTGCAGGCACGAGCAGCGGAGGCCGTCCTTCGTTTGGCGTCGCGCGCCCCATGCGCAATGGCGAGGCACCGCAAGCAGCGAGTCCCTCGCCGGCCGCCGTACCGATGCCAATGCCCATGGGCGGCGATCAGTTTCCGCCGCTGCCACCGATGGACCCGGTCGATGCGCCGGCAAACGCCGCGTCGCTCAAGGCTGATGCGCTCACCCGCCTTGCTGATCGCGCCAATGGCGTGAACGAGGGCAACTACCAGGCGGAAGGCTTCGAGGCCTCGGTTCACAAGATCAAGGAACAGGTGCTGCCGCGCCTGCTCGAACGCGTCGATCCGGAAGCGGCGGCCACGCTGACCAAGGACGAGCTTTCGGAAGAGTTCCGCCCGATCATCCTTGAAGTTCTGGCGGAACTGAAGGTTACCCTGAACCGCCGCGAACAGTTCGCGCTGGAAAAGGTGCTGATCGACGAATTGCTCGGCTTCGGTCCGCTCGAGGAATTGCTCAACGACCCCGACGTGTCGGACATCATGGTCAACGGGCCAGAGCAGACCTACATCGAAAAAAAGGGCAAGCTTCAGCTCGCCCCGATCCGGTTCCGCGACGAAAGCCACCTGTTCCAGATCGCGCAGCGGATCGTCAACCAGGTCGGCCGCCGCGTCGACCAGACCACGCCGCTGGCCGACGCCCGCCTCAAGGACGGCAGCCGTGTCAACGTCATCGTGCCGCCGCTCTCCCTGCGCGGCACCGCCATCTCGATCCGCAAGTTCTCCGAGAAGCCGATCACGCTCGACATGCTGCGCGATTTCGGCTCTATGTCCGACAAGATGTGCACCGCGCTCAAGATCGCGGGCGCCTGCCGCATGAACATCGTCATCTCGGGCGGTACCGGTTCGGGCAAGACGACCATGCTCAACGCCCTGTCGAAGATGATCGATCCGGGCGAGCGCGTGCTGACCATCGAAGACGCCGCCGAACTTCGCCTGCAGCAGCCGCACTGGCTGCCGCTCGAAACCCGCCCGCCGAACCTTGAAGGCCAAGGCGCGATCACCATCGGTGACCTTGTGAAGAACGCCCTGCGTATGCGTCCTGACCGCATCATCCTCGGCGAAATTCGTGGCGCGGAATGCTTCGACCTGCTCGCCGCGATGAACACCGGCCACGACGGCTCGATGTGTACGCTCCACGCGAACAGCCCGCGCGAGTGTCTGGGCCGTATGGAAAACATGATCATGATGGGCGACATCAAGATCCCGAAGGAAGCCATTTCGCGCCAGATCGCGGAATCGGTCGACATCATCGTGCAGGTCAAGCGCCTGCGCGACGGTTCGCGCCGCACGACCAACATCACCGAAGTGATCGGGATGGAAGGCGACGTGATCGTGACGCAGGAACTGTTCAAGTTCGAGTATCTGGACGAGACCGAAGAGGGCAAGATCATCGGTGAATTCCGCCCGTCGGGTCTGCGCCCTTACACCCTGGAAAAGGCGCGCCAGTTCGGTTTTGATCAGGCTTACCTCGAAGCCTGCCTCTGATCCGGGATCAGGCCGCGAACCATTCCCTCGCGGCCAGCCCCAGGAACACGCAGGCGGCGATGAACGTGACCATGTAGATCACGGTCCAGGGCATGAACCCGACCGCATCAAGGTTGACCCGCCGCAGCCGACGGCGCTCCGCCCACACCGAGGTCAGGGCGACGGTGAGCGCCAGCGCTCCCGCCGTGAGGTGAAACTGCCAGATGTGCGGGAACAAGTCTTCCATTGCCCGCCAGATGGGCAAGGAAGGGGTTGATCGCAAGGGGCAAAGGCCTATTGCCCAAGGCAATGTCCGCACCGAAGCCACCCGCCCAAGACCGTCCGATGCTCGCTCTCGGCCTGCGTTTTCTGGCGACGGTGCTGTTCTCCGTGATGCTGCTGCTGGTCAAGTTGACTGGCGAGCGCAACATTGCCCTGCCTGAAACGCTGTTCTTTCGCCAAGCCCTCCCCGCGCTGGCCATCTTCGGCTGGCTGGTCGCGCGCGGACAGGTTGGGCGCCTTAAGACAAAGCGCCCGTGGATCCACGCCCGGCGCGCCCTGATCGGCGGTACGGGCATGTTTCTCACTCTCGGCGTTGTCAGGCTGCTGCCGCTGGCAGAGGCGACAATTCTCGGCTTCACCACGCCGATCTTTGCCGTGATCCTGTCCGCTGTCTTCCTGAAGGAAAAGGTCGGCGTCTGGCGCTGGACCGCCGTGCTGATGGGCCTCCTTGGTGTGCTGGTGATTGCTGGACCGGACACGTCAAGCCTGCCACCCTTCGGCATTGCAGTAGGCATTGGCGCTGCATTCATGGTCGCTCTGGTGACCATTCAATTGCGGGACCTCGGACGCACCGAAGAGCCTCTCACCGTGGTCTTCTACTTCTCGGCCTTCAGCGCGCCGGTGCTTGCGCTGGGCCTGATCGGGCAGGACTTGCACCACGATCTGGTGGGGTGGGCCATGCTGATCGGGATCGGCGTCTCCGGTCTGTTCGCGCAGATCGCGATGACCGCATCGCTCCGCTTCGGCTCGGTCTCCAGCGTGATCGTGGTCGATTACATCCAGTTGGCATGGGCGACGTTCTGGGGCTGGCTGATCTTCGACCACCTTCCGCCGGCTACGACGTGGCTTGGTGCGCCGATCATCATCGGGGCGAGCCTGCTCATCGCCTGGCGCGAGCACGTGCTTTCGCGCAGCCGGAACCCTGCCCCTCTGGCCACGTGATGGAACCGCGCCAGCCATGGCGCGTTTTCCCCTTCGTCCTGATCGTGAGGCCTGTCCTCACAAAACAAGTTCGAAAGGTGAAAGCCATGATCCGCAAGTTCGTTTTCGCCACCATGATGGGTGGCCTTCTCCTCGGCGCCACCGCCTGCAACACCGTTCGCGGCGCCGGCGACGACCTCAAGTCGGCCGCAAACACGACCGAAGAAGCAATCAACTGATCGTTTCTTTGGCGAGAAAATGGGCCGCTCCAGACATCCGGGGCGGCCCTTTTCGTATCTTTAGTCCTTGTAGACCAGCTTGGGCTTTCGCGCCGCCAGCGTCTCATCAAGGCGACGGCGTGGAGCCAGATGCGGGGCTGACTTGAGCAGTTCGTCCCCTGCCCGCGCCCGCTCGGCCAGCGAGCGCATGGCACCGATGAACTGGTCGAGCCCGGCCTTGCTCTCGGTTTCGGTCGGCTCCACCAGCATCGCGCCGTGGACGACGAGCGGGAAGTAGACCGTCATCGGGTGATAGCCCTCGTCGATCAGGCCTTTGGCGAGATCGTTGGTCGAGAACCCTGGGGCAAAGCCATCGTCAGAGAACAGCGCTTCGTGCATGCAAGGGCCTGCTGCACCGAACGGGGCATCGAGCACGTCGTCGAGGCTGCGAAGCACGTAGTTGGCGTTCAGCACCGCATCGCCAGATACCTGCCGCAACCCGTCAGCGCCGTGGCTGAGGATGTAGGCGAGCGCGCGGGTGTACATGCCCATCTGGCCGTGGAAAGCGCACATGCGGCCGAACGCATGCGGGTGCTCCTCATGCGCCTGCTCTTCCTCGATCAGCTTGATCGAGCCATCGGCCTGCCGCGCGGTGAAGGGCAGCGGACCGAACGGGGAAAGCGCTTCGGACAGCACCACCGGCCCTGAACCCGGACCACCGCCCCCGTGCGGGGTGGAGAAGGTCTTGTGCAGGTTGATGTGCATGGCATCGACGCCAAGGTCACCCGGACGCACGCGCCCGACGATGGCGTTGAAGTTGGCACCGTCGCAATAGACGTATCCGCCCGCAGCGTGGACCGCATCGGCGATGATCTTGAGATCACGCTCGAACAACCCGCAGGTGTTGGGATTGGTAATCATCACGCCCGCAACGTCCGGCCCAAGCCGCGCAGTGAGCGCTGCGGTATCGACGCGACCGTCCGGGGTGGCCGGGATATTCTCGACCTTGAACCCGGCGAAGGCCGCCGTCGCCGGATTGGTGCCATGCGCGCTTTCCGGCACGAGGATGACGTCGCGCGGATCGCCCTTGGCTTCCAGAGCGGCGCGGATGCAGAGCAGACCGCAAAGTTCGCCATGGGCACCGGCCTTTGGCGTCATCGCCACGCCGTGCATGCCGGTGAGTTCGATCAGCCAGTGCGCCAGCTCGTTGATCACACCCAGTGCGCCTTGCACCGTGTGGACCGGCTGCAGCGGATGAACGTCGGCAAAGCCGGGCATGCGCGCGACCTTCTCGTCAAGCCGCGGGTTGTGCTTCATCGTGCACGAGCCGAGCGGGAACAGGCCGAGGTCGATCGCATAGTTCTGCCGCGACAGGCGGGTGTAGTGGCGGACGGTCTCCGGCTCCGACAGGCCCGGGAGATCGGGACGTTCGGCCCGTGCCATCGGCCCAAGGGCCGAAAGGTCGATGCCATCGGTCTCGGGGAAGTCCACGCCCGAACGATCGGCATTGCCGAGTTCGAACAGGAGTGGCTCCTCGAGCTGCAATGCGCGGTTGCAGGTGAAGGTCTGGATGCCGTTGTCGGGCGCGTTCTCGCCCATCGAGGGACGCCATCCGGTGGGATTGATCGCGTTCATGCCAGCACCTCCTTCAGCGCCGAGACCAGCGCGGCGATGTCCTCGTCAGTCGTGCATTCGGTGGCAGCGACGACCATGCCGTTCGCGAGCGCCGTTTCCTGCGGATAGAGCCGCCCGAGCGAGATGCCGCCCAGCACCTGACGGTCGGCGAGATCGCGGACGATCTGGCGCGCGTCGGTCGGCAGGGTCACCGCGAATTCGTTGAAGTAATGGCTGTTGACCACCGTCACGCCGGGCACCCCGGCCAGAGCGGCAGCCGTCTTGCGCGCGGCGAGGTGGCTGAGCTTGGCCATGTCCGCCAGACCCGAACCGCCGAGCAGCGTCATGTGGATCGAGAAAGCCAGCGCGCACAGGCCGGAGTTGGTGCAGATGTTGCTCGTCGCCTTCTCGCGGCGGATGTGCTGCTCGCGGGTGGAGAGCGTGAGCACGAAACCGCGCTTGCCATCGGCGTCTACCGTCTCGCCACAAAGGCGACCGGGGATCTGGCGCAGGTACTTCTCACGGCAACCGAACAGGCCGAGGTACGGGCCGCCGAACTGGAGGCCGACGCCGAGCGACTGCCCCTCGCCCACGACGATATCGGCGCCGAGGCTGCCAGGGCTCTGCAGCACGCCAAGCGCGACCGGTTCGGTCACCACCGCGATCAGCAGCGCACCCGCGCCTTGGGCGGCGGCGGCAATCTTGGCGAGATCGGGGATGCGGCCGAGTATGTCGGGGTATTGCACGACGACGCACGAGGTTTCAGCGTCGATCTTCGCGATCAGCGCATCATCGTCGGGCGTGGCTTCCAGAACCGGCGCGCTGGTGTCGAGCACGTCGCCGGTGAACTTTGCCATCGTGCGCGCGGTTTCGACATAATGCGGATGCACGCCGCCCGATAGCACGGCCTTGCCGCGCTTGGTCACGCGGCCCGCCATGGCAATCGCTTCCCAGCACGCAGTCGAACCGTCGTAGAGCGAGGCATTGGCAACGTCGGTGCCGAACAGCCGCGCTACCTGCGTCTGGAACTCGAACAGCACCTGCAGCGTGCCTTGCGCGATTTCCGGCTGATAGGGGGTGTAGGCCGTAAGGAATTCGCCGCGCTGGATCATGTGATCGACAGTGGCGGGCACGTGGTGGCGATAGGCCCCGGCGCCAAGGAAAAACGGCACCGATCCGGCAGTGGTGTTGTTCGCCGAAAGCCGCGCCATGTGGCGTTCAACGGCCAATTCGGTGGCATGGTTGGGCAGGCCTGCGATGGGGACGGCAAGGCGCGCCTCGGCGGGCACATCGGCGAACAGTTCGTCGATCGAGCCCGCGCCGATGACCGAGAGCATTGCGCTCCGGTCGGCGTCGGTCAGGGGAAGGTAGCGCATGGGATCACAGCTCCGCGACGTAGGCCTGGTAGGCGGCCTCATCCATCAGGCCTTCGAGTTCGGCTGTGTCGGAAAGGGTCATCTTCCACAGCCAGCCCTCACCTTCGGGGTCCGAGTTGACCAGTTCGGGCTCGTCTTCGAGCGCCGCGTTGGCCACTGTGACCTTGCCCGAGACCGGGGCGTAGACGTCGGACGCAGCCTTGACGCTGTCGACCACCGAGGCGCTGTCGCCCTTGCCGACCTCGCTGCCCTCGCCGGGGAGTTCGACGAAGGTGATGTCGCCCAGCTGGCTCTGCGCGTAGTCGGTGATCCCGACCGTCGCTTCAGCGCCTTCGACCGCGATCCATTCGTGGTCCTTGGTGAAATAGCGGCTCATCAGGCGGCTCCTTTGCGATGGTAGCGATGGGGAACGAAAGGCATGGGCACGACGCTGGCGGCGAGCTTGCGGCCGCGCACGTCGATGGAAAGCGGGGTGCCGGGGGCAGCGAGATCGGCCGGCACATAAGCCATGGCGATCGGGCGCTCGAGGCTGGGCGAGAAACCGCCCGAAGTGACGGTGCCGACTTCGGTTTCGCCGGAAAGCACCTTGGCGCCTTCGCGCGCGGCCATGCGGCCTTCGATGGCGAGGCCGACGCGACGGGTGGGCGCTCCGGCACCGATCAGCGGCAGGACCTTGTCCGCGCCGATGAAGCAACCTTCGTTGCGGCGGCGCTTGTTGACGCCGAACAGCAGGTCGGCGCTCACGGGATCGACCGTTTCGGTCATGTCGTGGCCGTAGAGCGGAAGGCCGGCTTCAAGTCGCAGGCTGTCACGCGCGCCTAGGCCGATGGGTTTCACCTGCGACTGGGCGCAGATCAGGTCGGCAAGTTCGGCTGCATTTTCGGCCGGAACCGCGATCTCGAAGCCGTCTTCGCCGGTATAACCCGAGCGGCTGATCCACGCATCGACCCCGCCGAGCTTGAACTGGCCGCCGCGCATGAAAGTGAGTGCGGAGAGCGGGTGCTCGCCGGTGACCAGCTGTTCGAGGGCTTCAAACGCCTTCGGGCCTTGCAGCGCGAAGAGCGCGCTGTCCTCAAGGTGATTGATGGTGACCGCATCGGGCAGATGCTCGCGCAAGTGGCCGATGTCATCCCACTTGGTCGCGCCGTTGACGACGAGATAGAAGCCGGTGCGCCAGCGCGTGACCATCAGGTCGTCGAGAATACCGCCCTCTTCGTTGAGCAGCAGCGAATAGCGCACGCCGCCGACAGGCAGGGTCGAAAGGTCGATTGGCAGGACAGCTTCAAGCGCCGCCTCCACGTCTTCGCCTGACAGGTAGAGCTGGCCCATGTGCGAAACGTCGAAGAATCCGGCGTTTTCGCGGGTCCAGAGGTGTTCGGCGATGATTCCTTCAAACTGGACCGGCATCCAGTAACCGGCGAAATCGACCATGCGGCCGCCGCGCGCGCGGTGCCACTGGTCGAGCGGCAAGGTCAGCGGGCCGGCCGGCACGTCCGGATCGACGTCGGCAATTTCGCCGGAGTTATTGCCAGAGCTATTGTATGTGTCGCTCACAAATATCATTCCCGTGCAGTTCAGACGCCATGCGGCGCCCCCTCTGTCACGGAAACCTGAGAGCTTTCCCCCGCCCGCCTCTCCAGACGGGTTTGGATGGGGTTACCCCTTCGGCGGCCCTTCCCTTTGCGGGAAGCGGCACTTTCCAGAGTGTCGCTATCGACCAACGCGGTCCATTTGCCTGAGAGATTCCGGGGCGGTTGCTCCTTCGGCGTCTCTCGATCCTGAACGAATCGAGAGAACTCTCCCGCGCGATCAGCGACGGTTCCTCTTCGTTGCAGTGCAGCGTGAAGTCAACCGCCGTGAGACGAGCTTATCCCCGGCGCAGGATGCGGCGCATCTCGTCATGCTGGTGGACGAAGCGCCCGCCCTGCTTTGCGCCGGCCAGCGTCAGGATCACGCGAGCAACGTCGCTGGCCTTGGCCGAGCGGTATTTGCGCAACGACCCTAGCATCAACAGGTCCGCCAACGGACTGAGGATCATGCCGATCCGCTCCGCAGGGCGCGGCGCGCCTTCGCGTTTCCCGCGCAGCAGGCCGGGCCGGATCACGTCGAGCCGATCCAGATGCAGCTTGGCCAGCTTGTCTTCCACCTCGCCCTTGACCGAGAGGTAGAAGTTCTTCGACGAGAACTGCGCGCCGACCGAGGATATCACGATCAGCTGCCGCGCGCCCGCAGCCTTGGCGGCAGCGGCACATTCCAACACCAGGTCGTGATCCACAGCGCGGAAAGCCTGCTTGTCCCCGCCGACAGCCTTGATCGTGGTGCCAAGCGCAATAACCACAGTATCCGGGCGGCCTGCCGCAATGGCATCGGACCAGTGCCCGGTGTCGGACAGCAGCATCTCCATCCGCGCCCCCTTGGGCAGCGGCACTTCGCGCCGCGCGACGGCGACGAGGTGGATATCGGAGCGGCCTACCGCTTCGGCCATCACCGCGCGGCCGATCAATCCGGTGGCACCGACAAGAACCACACGCGTCTGCTCAGACATTGCGCAAACCCTCCGGCGCCTGTCCGAACAGCCTGGCGTAGCTGTCGATCGCATAGCGGTCGGTCATGCCCGAGATGAAGTCGGCCATGTGCCGGGTCTTGGCGGGTTCGGTTGCCGGAAGCGAAGCCTGCCAGCTTTCGGGCATCAGCTTCGGATCGTCGGCATAGGCCTTGAACAGAGAGGCAATCACGCCCTTGGCGCGGTCCGCCGTCTGGCACTGCTCCTCGTGCAGATAGAGGCGCTGGTACATGAACTGCTTGAGCGCCCGCTCCTCCTCGCCCATCGCCGCCGAGAAAGTCGCCAGCGGACGACCGGCGCATCGCACATCCTCGACGCTCGCAACGCCTGTCTCTGCGATGTTGGCCTGTGCCGTCGCGATCACGTCGTTCACCATGTGGCCGATCTGGCCGCGCACCAGCTCTCGCAGCATCCGGTCCTGCGGGGCACCGGGAAAGCGACGTTCGATTTCGCGCCACTGCTCGGCCACCGAGGGTAGTTCGAGCAGCTGGTCGAGACACAGGAACCCTGCCCTCAGCCCATCGTCGATGTCATGGTTATCGTAGGCGATGTCGTCCGATATCGCCGCGACTTGCGCTTCCAGCGAGGCAAAGGTGGTAAGGTCCAGCGGGAAGGCCGCGTCCAGTTCCTCAAGCGCCCAGGTCGGCTTGAAGATCGGCCCGTTATGCTTGGCGAGTCCCTCCAGAGTCTCCCACGACAGGTTTAGCCCCTCGTGCCCGCAGTAGGGGCTTTCGAGTCGCATCAGCACGCGCAGGGTGTTCGCGTTGTGGTCGAAGCCCCCCGCCCCGGCCATCGCCTCTTCGAGCGCGTCTTCGCCAGCGTGGCCGAACGGCGGATGGCCGATGTCGTGAGCAAGGCACAGCGCCTCGGTCAGATCCTCGTCCAGTCCCAGAGCGCGGGCAATCACACGCCCGATCTGCGCCACTTCCAGGCTGTGCGTGAGGCGCACGCGGTAGTGGTCGCCATCGGGGGCGATGAACACTTGCGTCTTGTGGCGCAACCGCCGGAATGCGATCGAGTGAATGATCCTGTCGCGATCACGCTGGAACGCGCTGCGAGGGCCGCGCGAGGCCTTGTCGTCCAGCCCGAACTCACGGCCCCGTGTGCGCGCCGGATCGCTGGCGTAAGGTGCGCGGCCCTCGATCACGCTGCGCTCAACCGAGAATCCAGTCGACTGCCGCCTGCGCATGGATGCGCGTGCCGTCGAAGATCGGCAGGACGTTGGCATCGACGTCGATCACCATGTCGAGCTCGGTGCAGGCCAGCACCGCTGCCTGCGCCCCACGCTGCCCCATGTTGGTCAGCATGGTCTTGAACGTGCGCTCGGCCGAGCGCGAGGCCTTGCCCAGCATCAGTTCGTCGTAGATGATCTTGTCCATCGCCTCGACTTCCTCGACCACCGGCGGCAGCAGGCTGACGCCGTGGGCGACGAGGCGCTTGCGGTAGAAGCTTTCCATCACGACGTTGCGAGTGCCGATCAGCGTGGCGTTGCTGACGCCCGCTTCCTTCATCTTCGCGCCCACCGCGTCGGCAATGTGGATCACCGGCACCGAGACTGCTGCCGCCACTTGATCATAGACCTTGTGCATCGAATTGGCGCCAATGAGCAGCGCGGTTGCTCCGGCCTGTTCAAGCCTGCGGGCGCTGTCGGTCAACACCTCGGCAGCATGGTCCCACTGCTCTGGCGTGGACAGCCGGATCAGATTGGTGAAGTCAAGGCTTTCAATCAGCAGCGGCGCGCTTGCCATTTTCGAGGTGCGCGCCTGAACCAGCTGGTTGATGTCTTCGTAGTAGGTGCGGGTCGAAACCCAGCTCATGCCGCCGATAAGGCCGATCTTGCGCAAAACGTTAACTCCCCGGGCTGGGATGACAGCCCCCTGTATGCACCGGCATTACGAAAGGCCGCGCGACAGGTCCAGACCGCTAGCGCTTCTTCTCCGGCGCCAGACCGCTCGCACAGAGCGCTGCGGCGCTTGTCGTGACGCCGAGCAGTTCGGCATCGCCGAGGCGCTTCACCGTGGCGACATAGTCGGCAAGGCCGCGCTTTGGTCCTTGGAGGGCCTGCAACCGCTTGAGCTGTCCGATGCTCAGCCGGTCGGTCATGCGTGTTGCCATGCACGAGGCGTTGGAATCGGAAAGGCCCGCATCGACCAGAGCCGAGCGGACCTTTCCATAAGCCAGTTTCGAGGGCGCGCAGGCTGCCACCGTCAAGGCAATCGCGATGACGGCAGCGCCTTTGCGCATCAGTGCTGCCCCAATCAGTGCTGGAGCGCCTTGACGATGTCTTCGACCATCTTCTTGGCGTCGGCCAGCAGCATCATCGTCTGGTCCATGTAGAACACGTCGTTGTCGACTCCGGCATAGCCCACACCGCCCATCGAGCGCTTGACGAAGAAGATCGTCTTGGCCTTGTCGACGTCGAACACCGGCATGCCGTAGATCGGCGAGGATTTGTCGGTCTTGGCCGCCGGATTGACCACGTCGTTCGCGCCGATGATGAAGGCAACGTCAGCCTGCGCGAACTCGCTGTTGATGTCCTCCAGCTCGAACACTTCATCGTAGGGCACGTTGGCTTCGGCAAGCAGCACGTTCATGTGGCCGGGCATGCGGCCCGCGACCGGGTGGATGGCGTACTTGACGTTGACGCCTTCCTTCTTGAGCACGT
>NZ_JADQDC010000029.1 GCF_015694345.1 Novosphingobium jiangmenense | reverse complement strand
TCGGGCTCGTGCCGTTCGAGGTACTGCAGCATCAGTGCCTCGAGCTTCGCGCCGTTGTCGGCAAGGTTGTCGCAAGAGAGCAGCGTCACGCCGGGCAGCCCCGCCTTGGCCCGCGCCAGCAGCCCTTGCGTGACGAAGTAGTAGAAGCTCAGGCTATGGGCGAGTTCGAAGTCGAGCCGGCCTTCGGTATCGCGGCAGTAGCCCTTCTCGGTCACGGTCAGGCTGACGATCCGCGTCGATGGCGCAGCAACCGCAGCGATCACCGCATCGGGCTCCTCGCTGGCGACGAGCACATTGCGCACCGATCCGACGATCCTCAGCGCCATGCCGTCAGCCGATTGCTCGGCCACGGTGCAGAGCCCGCCTTGCGGGTTCATCTGCCGCGCCACGCCCGCCGAGCGCAGCGAGACGCCGGTGATCATCCAGTCGGTATCGCCCCCATTCCCAGCACCGGCATTCATCGCCGCATCGGTGTACCAGGCTTGATGCGCACGGTGGAACGCGCCGATGCCGAAGTGGACGACGCCGACGGCCTGCGCCGCACGGTCATAAAGCGGGCGCGCGACGTCTGCAGGCAGATTGGCCAGCGCTTCGGGGGACAGCCTCACAGCCGATAGGCCTTCTTGGCCAGATTGTACGACAGGTCCTGCGCCAGTTCCGCCGCCTCCCAATCCTCGATGCGGTGCTCGGCGACGAGTTCGGCGAGGAAGCCGCAGTCGATGCGCCGCGCCACGTCGTGCCGCGCCGGGATCGACAGGAAGGCGCGGGTATCGTCGTTGAAGCCGACGGTGTTGCAGAATCCGGCCGTCTCGGTGGTCATGCGGCGGAAGCGGCGCATGCCCTCGGGGCTGTCGTGGAACCACCATGCCGGGCCGAGCTTGAGACAGGGGTAGTGCCCGGCGAGCGGCGCGAGCTCGCGGGCATAGGCGCTCTCGTCGAGCGTGAACAGGATGATCGAGAGGTCGCGCTCGTTGCCGAACTTGTCGAGCAAGGGCTTCAAGGCGTGGACGAAGTCGGTGCGGGTCGGGATGTCCGCGCCCTTGTCGCGCCCGAACCGCTCGAACACCTGCGCATTGTGGTTGCGGAACGATCCGGGGTGGATCTGCATGACGAGGCCGTCCTCCAGGCTCATCCCCGCCATCTCGGTCAGCATCTGCGCGCGGAACAGTTCGGCGTCCGATGCATGGAAGCGCCCCGAGACCACGCGATCGAACAGCGCGGCGGCCTCGCTGGCCGAGAGGTTGGCCGTTGCCGCCGTGGGATGGCCATGATCGGTGCTGGTCGCGCCCATCGCCTTGAAGAAGGCGCGACGCTGGCGGTGGGCATCGAGATAGCCCTGCCAGGTCCGGCAGTCCTCGCCTGTCAGTTCGGAGAACAGGTCGAGATTGCTCTGGAAGCCCTCAAACTCGGGGTCCACCACCGGATCGGGGCGATAGGCGGTGATCACCCGCCCGCGCCAGCCCGAATCCCGGATCGCAGCGTGATGCTCCAGTGTATCGAGCGGGCTCTCGGTCGTGGCGATGACCTCGATGTTGAAGCGCTCGAACAGCGCGCGCGGGCGGAAAGCCTCAGTGCTGAGCATCTCGGTGATCGTGTCGAAGTAGAGGTCGGAGGTCTCCGCGCAAAGCTGCACGCCCATGCCGAAGGC
>NZ_JADQDC010000028.1 GCF_015694345.1 Novosphingobium jiangmenense | reverse complement strand
TAGCACATTGGGAACTGGTCTCTCGAAGAGCCGGATTGCCTTGATGAAGGCAAGGGCGCGTAGCGCCCGCAGGCTTCATCAAGGCGGCCATGACCGGCCAGCAGGTCTCTAAAGTGAAGTTGTCGACTCAACCCTTTGGAGACTGACCGACCATGACCAAGCGAAGCCCTACTCCCGCCAACGCCGTGCTGGTAGCCATCGATATGTCCAAGCACCGCCAAGAAGTACTGATCGAACGTCCGGAAGGCGGCCGCCTGCGGCGCATGACTGTGATGGCAACCAAGGCGGACTATGATCGCCTCGCAGCGGACCTCGGAGAGATTGGGCGGCCGATTGTCGTCGGCTTTGAAGCCACCGGTAACTACCATCGCACCCTGGCGCACCGTCTGCTGGCCGCAGGTTTCGAGCTGCGGTTGATTTCGTCGGTTGCGCTGGCCCGAACCCGTGAGGCTTTGCACAACGGCTGGGACAAGAACGATTCCAAAGACGCGCAAGTGATCCTGCATATGCTGCGGATCGGCGCCACCCAGCGCTATGTCGATCCGCTTGCCGCTGGGATCAACGATCTGCAGGAGATGTCGAAGACACACGAAGCTATTTCCAAGGCAAAGACCCAGACCTGGCACCGGATCCTGACGCACTACCTTCCGCTGTACTTCCCGGAGATCGAGCGGTTCGCCGGCAACAGCCGGTCGGACTGGTTCCTGGCCTTGCTCGAGCGGTTTCCTACCCCGGTGAGCATGACATCGCTCGGCTTGGAGGCATTTACGCGCGAGGCCTGGTCGCTGGTCGGCCGCAAGGTCTCCAAGGCTCGCTTAATCAACGATATTTACGAGACCGCTTGCGCATCCATCGCGCTGCCGGTCGACGAGGATTCCGTTGCGATCGCCATGTTCCGCATGGTCATCGCACAAGCACGCAGCCTCATCCGGCAGCGCGACGAGATTGAACGAACCGCCCATGCCCTGCTCGCCGACAACCGCGATTATCAGCTCCTGCGCATGATCCCCGGGATCGGGCCAATCAATGCGCTGACCATCCTCGCGGAGGCTGGCGACCTTCGGCGGTTCGCCCACCATCGCCAGTTCCTCAAGTTCTGCGGACTTGATCTTGCCACCTGCCAGTCCGGCACCTTCCGTGGGCGGACCAAGCTCTCGAAGTACGGTAACGCCCGGCTACGCCGCACCTTCTGGATGGCGACCCAAGTTGCCATCCGCCAGCGCGACAACAGCTTCCGTGACAAGCTCGGTCGATACGTCGCTGGATACGGCAATGACCCCGATCGCCGCCGCAAGGCGATGACTGCACTCACCGCCAAGATGGCGCGCGTTGCTCACGCCGTCATCAAGACGGGAGCCGAGTACCGCCCGTTCGTTGAGCGGGCGGACACCAGATGGAAGGACCCCTCTCTGTCGTGCCGTGAGGGCGCTACGGCGACCCTGTAGATAATGTTCGGGCCTTCCATCTGGCATCCGTATCTCATTTTAAGGACGGTGAGGACCACGACCGGCGCGGCCGCTGGATCCTGTGTTTGCTATGGCCGAGAACGCATTCCTTGACGATGGAAGCCATCTGGATCAAAAAGTCATCAGCGCCGATCACGCTCGGCGCAAAGAGACCTGCTGGCCTTTTCCCGCCGCTGCTTCCCAACCTAGGACGTTGTCG
>NZ_JADQDC010000027.1 GCF_015694345.1 Novosphingobium jiangmenense | reverse complement strand
ATGAAAGCCCTGGTCTGCGTGAAGCGGGTGATTGACTACAACGTGAAGCCACGTGTGAAGGCGGATGGTTCGGGGGTCGATCTTGCGAACGTGAAGATGAGCATGAACCCGTTTGACGAGATCGCAGTCGAGGAGGCCATTCGCCTCAAGGAGAAGGGCGTGGTGACCGAGATCGTGGCGGTGTCGGTGGGCGTGGCCAAGAGCCAGGAAACGCTGCGCACGGCGCTGGCGATGGGCGCGGACCGCGCGGTGCTGGTGCAGGTTGACGAGGGCGTCGAGGTCGAGCCGCTGGCCGTGGCCAAGATCATCAAGGGCATTGCCGATGAGGAGCAGCCGGCGCTGATCATCACCGGCAAGCAGGCGATCGACGATGACAGCAACCAGGTCGGCCAGATGGTCGCCGCGCTGCTGGGCCGTCCGCAGGGCACCTTTGCCAACGAAGTCTCGGTCGAGGGCGATGCCGTCGTGGTCAAGCGCGAGATCGACGGCGGTCTGCAGACCGTGAAGCTGGCGTTGCCTGCGGTGGTCACCACCGACCTGCGCCTCAACGAGCCGCGCTATGCCTCGCTGCCCAACATCATGAAGGCCAAGTCCAAGCCGCTCGCGACCAAGTCGCCCGCCGACTACGGCGTCGATGTTGCCGCGCGCCTCAAGACGCTCAAGGTCTCCGAACCGCCCGTGCGCAGCGCCGGCATCAAGGTGCCCGATGTCGACACGCTGGTCGCCAAGCTCAAGGAAATGGGAGTAGCCTGATGTCCAAGGTTCTCGTTCTCGTCGAACACGACAACGCGTCGGTCAAGGACGCCACGCTCGCTGCCGTAACCGCCGCTGGCCAGCTTGGCGAAGTCACCGCGCTGGTCGCAGGTAGCAACTGCGACGCTGCCGCACAGGCCGCCGCGCAGATCGCAGGCGTTGCCAAGGTGCTCAAGGCCGACGACGCCAGCCTCGACAATGCGCTGGCTGAAAACGTCGCCCCGCTCGTCGCCGGTCTGATGGCCGATTACGACGCCTTCGTCGCCCCTGCCACGACCACGGGCAAGAACGTCGCCCCGCGCGTCGCTGCGCTGCTCGATGTCATGCAGATCTCGGACATCCTCTCGGTCGAAGGGCCGAAGACCTTCACCCGTCCGATCTACGCCGGCAACGCCATCGCCACGGTTGAATCCAGCGACGCCAAGCTCGTCATCACCGTGCGCGGCACCGCCTTTGCCAAGGCTGCACCCACCGGCGGCAGCGCCGCGGTCGAAGCTGTCAGCGCCACCCCTGACAGCGGCCTGTCGACCTTCGTCAGCGCCGAGATCGCCAAGTCCGAGCGCCCGGAACTGACCAGCGCCAAGATCATCGTCTCGGGCGGCCGCGCCCTCAAGGACGCTGCCACCTTCGAACAGGTCATCACCCCGCTCGCCGACAAGCTCGGCGCGGGCATCGGCGCATCGCGCGCCGCAGTCGACGCAGGCTACGTGCCCAACGACTACCAGGTCGGCCAGACCGGCAAGATCGTGGCGCCGGAAATCTACATCGCGGTCGGCATCTCGGGCGCGATCCAGCACCTTGCCGGCATGAAGGACTCCAAGACCATCATCGCCATCAACAAGGACGAAGACGCCCCGATCTTCCAGGTCGCCGACATCGGCCTCGTCGGCGACCTCTTCACGCTGGTCCCGGAACTCACCGGCAAGCTCTGACACCAACACACGCAACGCCATGATGGAGTGTTTCCCCGGGGAAACACTCCA
>NZ_JADQDC010000026.1 GCF_015694345.1 Novosphingobium jiangmenense | reverse complement strand
ACAGACTTTGCAAAGACGTGTGTTGCCGATGAGTCTGCCGCCAACTGTGACAAATCCCTTTCCAGCTCGAACACTTCATCGTAGGGCACGTTGGCTTCGGCAAGCAGCACGTTCATGTGGCCGGGCATGCGGCCCGCGACCGGGTGGATGGCGTACTTGACGTTGACGCCTTCCTTCTTGAGCACGTCGCCCATCTCGCGCAGTGCGTGCTGCGCCTGGGACACGGCCATGCCGTAGCCGGGGATGATGATGACGTTCTCGGCTTCCTTCATCATGTAGGCCGCGTCTTCGGCAGAGCCGCGCTTCCACGGACGCTGCTCCCTGGCCGCGCCGCCAGCGGCGGAAGCCTCGGCCCCGAAGCCGCCTGCGATAACCGCAAGGAACCCGCGGTTCATCGCCTTGCACATGATGTACGACAGGATCGCACCCGACGAACCGACCAGTGCGCCGGTCACGATCATCGCGGTGTTGTGCAGCGTGAAGCCCATCGCCGCCGCCGCCCAGCCCGAGTAGGAGTTGAGCATCGAGACGACCACCGGCATGTCCGCGCCGCCGATCGGGATAATCAGCAGGAAGCCGATGATGAACGAAAGCACGGTGATCGTGGCGATCACCCAGGCCGACTGGTCCTGCGTGAAGTATGCGACGAGACCAATGATCGCCACCAGCGTGCCGAGGTTCAGCACGTGGCGGCCCGGCAGCAGGATCGGCGACCCGCTCATCTTGCCGGCGAGCTTGAGGAAGGCGATGACGCTCCCTGAGAAGGTGATCGCACCGATGGCAATGCCAAGGCCCAGTTCGATGCGGCTGACGGGGTTGATCTGGCCATCGGGAAGCATGATCCCGAAAGCATCGGGATTGAGGTAGGCGGCAAGACCCACCAGCACGGCGGCCAGGCCGACCAGCGAGTGGAACGCGGCGACAAGCTGCGGCATGTCGGTCATCGCGATCTTGCGGGCGATGACGAAGCCGATGCCGCCACCGATGGCCAGCGCCACGATGATTTCCGGCAGGCTGGCAATCTCATGCGTCAGCAGCGTGGTGGCGACCGCGATGGTCATGCCGATCATGCCATAGCGATTGCCCGCACGGCTCGTCGCCGGACTGGAAAGCCCGCGCAGCGCGAGGATGAAGAGGACGCCCGAGACCAGATAGGCCAGCGCGACCCAGGGAGAGACAGCGACGTGTTCCATCACTTCTTCTCCTTCTTCTTGTACATCGCCAGCATGCGCGCCGTCACGGCGAACCCGCCGAAGATGTTGACCGAAGCCAGCACCACCGCGCCCAGCCCCAGCCACTTGGCAGACGGGCTACCGGCAGCTGCCGAAGCCACCAGCGCGCCAACCACGATCACCGAGGAGATCGCATTGGTCACCGCCATCAGCGGCGTATGCAAAGCCGGCGTGACCGACCAGACCACGTAGTACCCGACAAAGCAGGCGAGCACGAAAATGCTCAGGATCGATATGAAGTCCATGGCTTTCCCCCTCAGCCGAGCAGTCGTTCGTTGACCACCTTGCCGCCCTGCGTCAGGCGGATGGCGTTGCCGATTTCCTCGTCGAGCACGGGCTTGCCCTGCTCCTTGTCCCAGAAGGCCGAGAGGAAGTTGTAGAGGTTGCGCGCGAACAGTGCCGAGGCATCCGCCGGCAGGTGCGCAGGCGTGTTCGAATAGCCGACGATCTTGACGCCGTGCTTCTCGACGACCTGGTCGGGCACCGAACCCTCGACGTTCCCGCCCTGCGCCACGGCAAGGTCGTAAATCACCGAGCCGGGCTTCATTGTGGCGATCTGCGCATCCGAGATCAGGCGCGGCGCAGCGCGACCCGGAATCAGCGCGGTGGTGATCACGATGTCCTGCTTGGCAATGTGCGCGCTGACCAGTTCGGCCTGGGCCTTCTGGTATTCCTCGCTCATTTCCGTGGCATAGCCACCGGCGCCTTCGCCTTCGATGCCGGCCACGCTCTCCACGAAGATCGGCTTGGCGCCGAGCGACTGGATCTGCTCCTTGGTGGCCGAGCGCACATCGGTCGCCGAGACCTGCGCACCGAGGCGGCGCGCCGTCGCAATCGCCTGAAGCCCGGCAACGCCGACGCCCATGACGAAGCACTTGGCGGCAGAAACGGTGCCCGCCGCCGTCATCATCATCGGGAAAGCACGGCCATAGAGGTTCGCGGCGACCAGCACCGCCTTGTAACCGGCAAGGTTCGACTGCGAGGACAGGATGTCCATCGACTGCGCGCGAGTGATGCGCGGCATGAACTCCATTGCCAGCGCTTCGAAGCCCGCGGCGGCATAGGCATCCACGCGCGCACGCCTGCCGAACGGATCCAGCCCCGCGACGATCCACGCGCCGGGATTTGCGCCAGCCAGCAGCTCCGGCTCCGGTCCCTGCACGCCAAGCACGATATCCGCGCCCTGAACGGCATTGTCCGCAACTTCCGCTCCTGCAGCGCGGTATTCTTCGTCCGAGATCGAGGCGGTAATGCCCGCCCCGGTCTCGACAGCCACCGTGGCCCCGAGGGCAATGAACTTCTTCACGGTTTCCGGCGATGCCGAAACCCTGCTCTCCCCCGTCGCCCGTTCCCGAAGGACGGCGATCTTCA
>NZ_JADQDC010000025.1 GCF_015694345.1 Novosphingobium jiangmenense | reverse complement strand
CCGGATCGATTGCCCGGCTTCGCGAAGCCGGGCAATCGAGCATCGCTCCTCAAGCGAAAGCTGGGTGTATCTCGACATGGCAACACCTGTCTGAGGTGTTGCACTTCGTTTGTGAACTCAGGGGGGTCCCGCTTTCCAGCGGCAAGCTATCCGACAATCCTGTCGTAGAGATCCAGCCAATCGGGATTGCCACGCTCGATCAGGTCGAACTTGAACTCCCTGCGCCAGCGCTTCAGGCGCTTCTCATGCGTGATGCAATCTTCGATCCGCTCGCCACGCTCAGCCCAGACCAGCCGCTTCAAGCCATACCGCGCGCAGAAGTCCGACCCCACATCGTTACGGTGCTGGTGGATGCGTGCTGCGATATGCGACGTCACGCCGACATACATGGCGCCTCGGTAACGGTCGGCCATGATATAGACCCAGCCGCCGATCCTTTCTCTGTCCATGGCGCGAGGAGAATGAAAGCGGGACCCCGGGTCAAGCCCGGGGTGACGGAAATGCTGCTGGTTTGGAAGCGATTTGAGCCTCCCCACCCACATCCCGTCATCCCAGCACCTCGGCACCAACCCCAAGACCAGCCGTCACCCCGGGCCTGCCCCGGGGTCCCGCTTCACTTCAAGGCCAGCAAAGCCCCCTCAGCTATCCTGCTCGTTCACCGCCAGCAGCGCCAGTTCGGTGCGGTTGTCGATGCCCAGCTTCTGGTACATCGTGTGCAGGTAGACCTTCACCGTGCCTTCGCCGATGCCCAGTTCCGCGCCGATGTCGCGGTTGCGCAGGCCCTTGGCGACCAGCCCGGCAATCTTGCGTTCGCGCGGGTTGAGCTTGGCCAGCGGTCCTTGCGCATCGGGGCGCAGCGAAAGGTCGATCGCGCGCTGCAGGAAGGTCGGCTCGATTGCCTTCTGCCCGGCATGGACCTTTTCCAGCACTTCGACCAGCCCGTCCTCGGCGCCGTCCTTCGAAACGATGCCCTCGACCCCGGCGCGCATTACCGAAAGCAGCTGGCGGTCGTTGATCTCAGCGGTCAGCAGCACCACCGGGCGCTTGTCGCCACGCTCGCGCAGGGTTTCCAGCGCCTGCACGCCGTTCATGCCGGGCATGTTGATGTCGAGCAGGACGATGGCCGGATCATGGGTCTTGATCGCGTCGAGCGTCTCCTCGCCGCTGGCCGTCGCCGCGCAGACCGAAAAGCGGGTGCCGCGCAAGACGGCTTCGACGCCTGCGCGAATGAAGCCGTGGTCATCTGCCACCAGCACTGGGATCATGCGTGTTCTCCGGATCGTAAGGCGATTTCAAGACGGGTTCCGCCGTCGCTGCTGTGAAGTTCGAAACGGCCACCAAGCGCTTCGACGCGCTCGCTGATCGATCTTGGCCGGGCGCCATGGTCAATCGCCGGAAAGCCGATGCCATCGTCGGCAATGCTCAGGCGGATGTGCCCCTGCTCGTCGGTGATGCGGACCAGCACTTTCTGGCACTTGCCGTGCCGAGCCGCATTGGCAATCGCCTCGCGCACCAGCTGGCGGATCTCGTGCGAAAGCTGGACGGACATCGGCAGGACCCTGTCGGGCAGGATCAGTTCGGTCTGGATGTGCCAATGTGCGCCAGCCTCGGCCAGGAGATCGCGCAGTTCGTCGGCAATGTCGGTGCTGCGGTCGCTTTCCTGTCCGCGGCGCAGGCGCTCGATCAGAAGGCGCAACTGGCCTTGTTCGCGCCGCAATGCGTTCTTGATCGAATCGATCTCGCCCTCGGGGTCGTTGCCTTCGCGGATCCAGCGGCGCAGCGCCTCCAGGCGGAACAGCGTTCCGGCCAGGAACTGGGCCACGCTGTCATGCAGGTCGCGCGCCACGGCGTGGCGAACACCGGTCTCGGCAGCGTTGCGGGCCAGCCGCGCCATTTCCTCGCGGTCGAGCGCGCGGCCGAACTCGTCACCGATCGCCGTCAGCAGGCCGATGTCGTCAAAGCTCAGCGCGTCAGCCTCCCATGCCACCAGATGGCCGGAGCCGGTCACGCTCTGGACCGAGACCATGATGCCACGATCGGCGCCGAGCGAATTGGCGAAACGCGACTCCACCTTTCCGGAGCGTTGCGCGATCAGCGTGTCTCCGTCGATCGCCATCAGCTGCCGCTCCCTTGTCAGGTCGAACAGCGTGGCAGGCCGCGGGCTGAGCAGTTCCTCGGCGAACTCTTCCGGGGCAAGGCGCTGTCGGGCGCTGTCCCCTCCGTCCAGGCGGCGCAGGTCGATCCACGGCTCCTCGCTGCTGGCGAAGGCGAAGGCCACGTGCTTGGCGCCGAGTGATCGCGCCACCAGCGTCAGCACGGTGTCGAACACCAGGTCGCGGCGCTCGCCCGGGATGCCGGCGGGCTCGGTCAGCGTGATCGTGCGGCCGCTGCCGCGCGACATGCTCAGCCAGATCAGCATCGAGGACAGGAGGATCATGTAGATCGTGCGGCGCACGAAGCGGAACAGGTCGAGGTCCACGCCGAAGTGGTAGAGCGTGAGGCCGAACGACAGGTTCGCGACGAGCAGGACCACTGCTGTCACTGCCGTGGCGCGCCAGTTCCAGCGGACCATCGCCGCGACCAGCAGGAATGCCGCGAATGCGAGGAACGGACTCTGGAATTCGGTGAAGCGGCTTTCGGTGAAGTAGACCGCGACGAGGAACATCGCGATGTCGACGCCTTGGGCCAGCGGCGCGAGGCGATAGTCGTACCACCAGCTCTGCCATGCCACGATCATGAGGCCAGCCGTCCACAGCGTGTAGATCGTCAGCAGGCTGTAGCCATAGACCGCGCCCCGCACCGGGACGTTGGGATCGAGCCAAAGCGCCAGCAGAAATGCCAGGGCAAGCACGGCACGCCCCGTTGCCACGACCCTGCCCGTGTTGCGCCTGCCCATGCTCTGTTTCCCGCCGACCCTGATTCGGTCCCCGGCACTTTTTCGCACGGGATTGTGCTTCTGAATAGCTTGTGTCCCCTACTCGGATGAAACTGCAACAAATTAAGTCTGGCTTAACCTTTCCGCCAGTCAATGTGCACTGTTAAACAAAGACAGATTGGAAAATCGGCGGTTTTGCGTCATTGTGCATATAGTGCGCGTTTACCTTTTTGCGGGTCGACGCAGAGGACCTGGGGCTCGAGTTTGAAATGATCATAACAGGGGAAGTGTTCGATAACCCGCTGGCCGAATTGACGGCCAAGCAGCGGGAGGTTCTCGATCTGCTGATCCAGCACCAGACGTCCAAGGAAATCTCGCGGCGGCTCGGCATCTCGCCGCACACTGTCGATCAGCGCATCATGCTCGCCCGCGCCAAGCTCGGCGTCGCCACGCGGGGCGAAGTGGCGCAGGCCTATCGGCGTCTGATCGAGACATACGAACAACCCGTATATGAAGATTCCCACATAGGATTTCCGCCGCTTCCGGTCGAAAGCCGACCCCGGGAAGACGCCGATGTCGAGCCGTCTCCCGCAACGTTCAGGCTTCCGGTGCGCGATGCACCAGGGATCGAGGGTCTGGCCGAGGCGGAAGAACCGGCTTTCCACCACGTCCTCCCGGAGGTGTTCAACGGTCCGAACGGTACCCTTCTGCGGCTGGGCTATATCAGCGGCATAACGGTGTTCCTGATCCTGATCGTGCTGGGAGGGCTGAGCATGTTCGTGCAGCTTTCTTCCATGCTCGATACCTGATCGGGGCGCGCGTCTCGGGTTCCGCCAAGACATCTCCTTCCATGAACCGGGCAGCCGGCGCGGGGGCGCTGCCTGCCCTTGATCAAGGGTCTGTCGCCGGAAGGCGGCAGGATGGGGTGTTAAGATGCAAGCTACCGACAATACCATTGCCATGAACCGGTTCGCCCGCGCCGCCGCCAAGGCAGACGCCACAGCCACCGTCCACAGCCTGCGCATCACGCGGGACCTGCACGATGCCGAGGCCGCGCTCGACGAGGCGCTGATCCGCCAGGCCAACCTGCTCGCCACCATGGTCCGCGCCCGCCGCGAGACCGCCGTCGGCCCGTTCACCGGCCAGGAAGCGCTGCTCCGCCTCGCCGCCAGCCAGAAGGCCGTGCTCGATGCCAGCGGTGAACTCGCCCGCGTCCACGGCAAGCTGCTCGAGGTCGGCCGCGAGACCGGCACCATCATCGATGAATGCCCGCCCGCCGGCTCCACCGGAGACGTCGTCCGCGCCGAGGCGCTCGCCGATGTCGCCTGAGGCCGTCTCCCTGCGCTTGCCCGGAGCCGCGCGACGATGGCGCTGATCTGGCTCAGCCGCGGCGCTGTCCTTGCCATCCTGCTCTACGCCCTGCGCAAGGGCGAAGAGCCGGAGCGGCTGGTCGCGGTCATCCTCGTCGCCACCGGCGTGCTCGACGGGCTCAACCACGCGGTGTTCGGAGTGCCGGCCCTGTTCCTGGTCGATCCCGGACACCTCGTGATCGATAGCTGGGCGCTCCTCGGCCTGACCTGGGTAGCCCTGCGCGCCAATCGCGGCTGGCCGCTGTGGGCCTGTTCGGCGCAAGTCATCGTGGTGCTCGCCCACATGGCCAAGCTGATCGACCTGTCGCTGGTCCGCTACGGCTACTTCGCGATGACCCAGCTGCCGATCTACATCCAGTCGGCCGCGCTCCTTGCCGGAACCAGCGCCCACTTGCGCCGCGAGGGGCAGATCGGCCGCTACCACGCCTGGCGTCTCGCCTAGCTCAACCTGACCTGACCGACCCGGCCCACAAGCCGGTCCCATGCAATCCCCTGAATGCGGGAGCTACCGCCATGACCGTCCGTTCCATGCGCAATGCCGCCGCCGCCCGCCGCGAACGCGGCATCGGCCGCCGCGCCTATGTCCGCCTTGCCGATCCCGCCGCCTTCTGGCCCCAGCCCGACGCCGCGACGATCGCCCGCCACACCACCGCCGCGCGCGAGATCTACGCCGCCCGCCGCCGCCGCCACAAGTACCTCCCGGCCGATCTCTTCGGCGAGCCGACCTGGGACATCCTGCTCGATCTCTATGTCGCCGCGCGCGAGAGCCGCCGCGTCCCCACCACCAGCGCCTGCATCGGCGCGCACGTCCCGCCGACCACGGCCTTGCGCTGGCTGCGCATCCTCGAGGCGCGCGGCATGGTCGAGCGCGAGGATGATGGCAAGGACGGGCGGCGCACCTTCGTCCGCCTCACTCCCTCGGGCCTCGCCGCGATGGACGGCGCGCTCCGCGCCCTGTGCGAGCGCATGGTCGAACTCGCCGACGAGTTCCGCCCCCGCAAGGCCTGAAGCGCCACCGCTTCGACAGGCTCACCCCGAGCCTGTCGAACCACCGTCCTCAGCCGCGGGCAGGGCCGGCACCCCCTCCCGCAACATGATCTCGCGCATCCCCAGCAGCTTCGCCCGCAGCGAAGCCCGCGCCCCGTCGGCACCGGCCGCATCCGCCGCCGCGCGCTCCGCTTCCCAGCGCTTCTTCAGCGCGTCATAGACCGGATGCCCCTCGCGCAGGTCGTTCACCCGAACCGCGCCATACTTCTCCGGCCGCCGCGCGCGCAGCAGGAACATCAGCAGCCCGGTATTGTGATGCGTCCACGTGGCGACGACCTTCCCGCGCGAGACCACCGGCCGTTCCTCCCCCGCAATCGCCCGCTCCAGCGCGCAATCCTCCAGCCGCGAATACCCCCGCTCCACCGCCGCATCCCACGCCCGCGCAAAGTCCTCCGCGCCCGCCCGATGCCGCAACTTGTACAACGCCTCCACCGAAGCCCCGATGCTTAGCGCCGCCTGAGACACGATCCCCGTAGCCGCCAGCGTAGCAATGAACCGCCGCTGCTTCTCCGGCGTGATGGAATTCCGCCGAGGCGCCACATGCACAAACGGCGCAAAGTCGAGCACCGACTCCTCCACCACATCCACCCGCCGAACCCGGGAAGTCCGACGCCGTTCCTCCCCGACACGGGGAGGGGGACCACCCCGGACCTGATCCGGGGTGGTGGAGGGGCACGCGCCGTTCAGCACCTCCCCAAACTGATCCCGCCCAATCTCATCCATCCCTCACAACTAACCCATACGGTTAAATGTAGGAAAGCGAAAACTTGGAAGGGTCAGGAGGAAAGGAAAAACACGATGGCCATCGCCCTCGCGCTCCCGGGATTTGGGGTAACTCCGCAATCGCCACCTATCGCTATGGTTGAAGATTCTGCGCATTCCGCTAATTGGGCGGCTCAGATTGGTCAGTGATGGCTAGGAGCCAACGTGTGAGGGTGTGATGAGTAACGTGGTGCCAGATCCATCTCTGAACATGCGTTCAATTTCGCCCTTCAGATATCCGGGTGGTAAAGCCTTCCTTTACAAATACCTTTTGGGACGTGTCGAAGCGCTCCCCGATGGCAACCGCTATTACGCTGAACCATTTTGCGGTGGGGCAGGTTCTGCCGTGATCCTGTTGAAACTGGATGCGGTTGAGATGATACACCTTAACGAT
The DNA here is from genome assembly GCF_015694345.1 of Novosphingobium jiangmenense. Lineage (GTDB taxonomy): Bacteria > Pseudomonadota > Alphaproteobacteria > Sphingomonadales > Sphingomonadaceae > Novosphingobium > Novosphingobium jiangmenense. The sequence continues at coordinate 1,115 of NZ_JADQDC010000025.1, read as the reverse complement.
GCTGACTTGAAAGTTTACGCTGCGTGGCGAGCTATTTTAGAAGAGACAGAGAGATTCGCGGCTGCAATTGAGGAAACAAAGGTTGACCTCGATAATTGGCATGCATCTCGGCACATCGTAGACAGTGCCTCCGAATACAGTTTTGAATTGGGCTTTGCGACGTTCTTTCTCAACCGTACCAGTCGGTCTGGCATTGTCGCTGGGGCAGGACCTATCGGAGGTTACGATCAGCGCGGCGCGTGGAAAGTAGACGCCAGATTTAACCGTGAGGCACTCGCGGAGCGTGTCCGTTGGTTAGGTTCAGTCAGCGATAGGATACGATTGACACGCGAAGATGCGCTCACCTTTCTTACTCGATCAGTAAGCCGCATTCCGATCCAACAAACCCTATTTTTTGTTGATCCTCCATATGTGACAGCTGGTGGCCGACTTTATCTAAATGCAATGAGCGAGTCGAAGCATATCGCGCTTAGCGATATTTTGCAGGATGATGTCTTACCGCATTGGGTGCTAACGTATGATGATCACCCACTTATTCGTGATCTCTACAAAGATCGACCAATCACGGATTTAGCGGTAAATTATAGCTTGCAAAAAAAGCGCAAGGAGCAAGAGGTCTTGATTAATGATTATGCAGCCATTGCGTAATCAATAAATTCAGCGAGCCATTCGACAATCTCATCTACCCGATCTGCGCTATCAATTGGTACGCCAGTGCTTGCTAACTGTGTGCCCTGCCATGCTTGCAAGGGGAGTCTTAAACGATCTAATATAGCACCGTGCATTAAGTTTTCATGGTTCCAAACCAATTCATTGACCACGCGAAACGGTATGATCGTAAAATGCAGATGATTGCTAGTCATGAGGTCCTGCATGTACGCGCTTTGAAAAACCTTAGCATGTGCTGATACTGGCTTACCTGGCCAATTTCGTCCGCTTGCAGTTTGTCCAAAATAGAAGGCGGAGGGTGGGGGTACCTCCTCTGCCGTCGTAACTGCTCACGAGGTTGGCAGAAAATGGTTGCGCGGTGACTCGGAGTTTGATTCACCCTTGGGATGGCCCCACCCCCGCTTCATGTGCTGAGCGAAGCTGAGAAGAACGAGCTTCTGCTTGCG
>NZ_JADQDC010000024.1 GCF_015694345.1 Novosphingobium jiangmenense | reverse complement strand
TGCGCAAGCAGAAGCTCGTTCTTCTCAGCTTCGCTCAGCACATGAAGCGGGGGTGGGGCCATCCCAAGGGTGAATCAAACTCCGAGTCACCGCGCAACCATTTTCTGCCAACCTCGTGAGCAGTTACCCAGTTGGAGCCGTACGTTCGGTCCGCTAACCTCGCCTGATGCCAAGACCACGCAAACCCGCCAGCCCATTTCGCTATTTCAACTCGTCACCAGAGATCATCCGGCTTGCGGTGATGATGTACGTGCGCTTCCCGTTGTCGCTGCGCAATGTGGAAGACCTGCTCTTCGAGCGCGGGATCGATATCTGCCACGAAACAGTGCGGCTGTGGTGGAACCGTTTCGGACCAATGTTTGCGGCCGACATCCGGCGGCAGCGGGTGAACCGCATGCGGGGCTTCCGGCATTGGCATTGGCATCTCGACGAGATGTACGTGAAGCTGAATGGCGAGATGGTCTATCTCTGGCGTGCGGTAGACCAGGAAGGCGAGGTTCTAGAAAGCTTCGTCACCCGCACGCGGGACAAGGCAGCCGCCCTCACCTTCATGCGCAAGGCCCTGAAGCGCCACGGTCGCCTGAGCGCATCACGACTGACGGGCGCCGCCATGACCGAGCTCGGCTGTGAGGACAAAAAGGAGATAGGGCGGTGGGCGAACAACCGGGTGGAGAACAGCCACCTGCCCTTCCGACGACGAGAGCGTGCCATGCTCCGCTTCAGGCAGATGAAGGCGCTACAGAAGTTCGCCTCGGTCCACGCTTCTCTCCACAACCACTTTTATGAGGAACGCCACCTCGTCGATCGACAGACCTTCAAGAAGCGATGCTCGGCTGCTCTTGCCGAGTGGCAGTCCCTCGCATCCTGAGGTCCGGCTGCCTCAGGTGCCTCTTTGTCAGCAGAGAACGTTTCGCTTTAGACTGACAGCTCCCTTGAGCTCTTTCCAGCCAAGGAGGAGCGATGCATCGGCAGGCAGGCGCGCTTCGAGGCGGCCGTCCTTCGGTTCCAGCGGCAGATTGCGGCCGTCCGACGTGGTCAATCGTGCTTCGATGCCTTGGACTGCGCTTTGGTCCTCCATCACGAGGACGAGGCGAGCTTCGGTTCCTGCAGGTCCGTCGATCCGCATGCTGATGGTCGTCGCATCGATCTTGTGAACGGCGCGGACGAAGACGTCGCACCAGATCAGGAAGGGCACGCCTTCGATCCGGCGGAAGCTGCGCGTGGTATAGATCAGCGCCGATCCGCTGCCGTAAATCTCCTGCCCGACCTGTCCTGCGGGCTGGCTGTCGGGGTAGAGGTCTTCGAGCGGGAAGTTGAGGTGGCGCAGGATATAGCCGTTGCGGATGTGCTCCTTTGCCACGCCTTCCTCGGGCAAGGCATCGGGGTAGTAGAACCATGCCCGGTCGAGCGCGTGGCGGCAGTATTCCGAAAGCAGCAGGCGCACCGACGGGATCAGGTCGGGGCCGCCATAATCGAGATAGCGCTCAAAGGCGGAATAGCTGTCGAAGCATTCGTAGGCGGCCATGTAGGGCGCGTCCTGCAAGCAGGTAACCCCAAGGAAATTGCGCCAATGCTGCGCCAGGCCGATGTCGCTGTTCCAGATCTGCGCGTTGTGGAAAAAGCTGGCGAGGTAGACATAGCTCTGCTTGAGGAACTCCTTCCTGTCAGTGATGCGCCACAGCCGCACGCAGGCCGCTGCACCCCAGGCAGTAAGATTCGCCTGATAGTTGAGGTCGAAGCGCATGCCCTTGGCCGCTTCGATCGCGGCGATGGCCTCGTCGAGAAAGCGACGCTCGAGCGTCAGCTCGAACGCCTGCAGCATGACCCAGGCATAGATGCCGCCGACGTCGGTCTGGCCGCGTTGATCGGCCTCGGCCACCTCCTGGATGACCGAGAAATCGCGCATGTCATAGAGGATCGGCCACTTGTATCTGAAGTGATGCGCAGCCTTGATGCCGTAGTCGATGGTGTCGAGGAAAAGGTTCCGGGCCTGCTCGTTGCCCGCGATCGCAAGGTTCGCAAGGTTTAGCATGGGATGGTAGAGATACCAGCTGTCGACTGCATTGGCGTTCTTGTCCTTGCCGACGTTGGGCAAGTAGCGCCGCAGCGTTTTCAACTCCTTGTCATGGAACCCCTCGATCCCGGCCATGATCTCGCGCACCAGGGGATGCTTCAAACCCTTCCACCGCCCCCAGTCGTCCAAAGCTGAAGCGATGGCTAACTGGACCATCACATCGGGATATTCGCTGGCGGTGTAGGGATGGAAATAGGTGTGGCCAAAGTGCTCGATCCGGGCTTCTGGCGCGTGCATCAGGTCCTGCACCGTGGCTTCGGCGCGCGAAGGCCAGTGGCGGAAGTCGGCTTTGGGCGGTGAAAGCCAGGGGTAGATGCCGCCGATCATGTCGAGGAACTGCCATGCGGAGTCTGCTTCACCGCTTTGCGGGTAGGCACGGACGGCAAGGATCGTGTCGTAAAGCATGATCGCCTTGCCCGCTGGCAAGTCCGCGTAGCCGGTCTCCGGGTTAAGCGGCGGCGAATAGCCCATTTCGGGCAGATCGGCCTGCACGGCATTTTCCGGCTTCGATCCGGTGGCATTGAAGTAGGAGTTCAGTGCGGAAAGATTCTGCAGGTACAAAACCTTGCCAAAGTCCCGCGAGCACAGCGTGAAGTAAAGCAGCCCGGTGTTGAGCTTCCGCTGCTGTGCCTCGACCGTGACGCCAGAGGGATCGGGCTGGCCGTCGATATCGAACGCCACAATGTCTCGCGGCAGCTTACCGATCCGCAATGGAGCTGTCGGCGTGAAGCAATACTGCGCCCGAAACTGTTCAAGCCCAAAGGCATCGGCTGTCACGCGCAGGGTGGCATGCCCGGCAGGCCCGCGCCATTCCACCGATGCCATTGCTCCGTCTGTCGGAAGAACCCGTGCCACGGCGTCACTTCCGAAGACGGGAAAGCGCAAGGCGAGACTGCCGCTGCCTTCCCGGGACAGGATTACCCAGACCGCGTCGGAAGTGAACTTGACCTCGACCGAGAGGTCGCCGTGCTCAGACCTTGTCAGCGGACGCGCGCCATCGTGCGACATGACCTTTTCGGCCACGACCAATTCCGGAGTCAGAAGGGAAGTGCCGTCATCTCGCGCCATTGTGGTTGTCCCCTTGCTGGTTGTGTCGGTTCAACGTTGCGGGGACGGCGATGTTTCCCTTTTGGACAGGTCAATCTATTGGAACGATTTGCAAAAGCGATGAACCGAACACCCAACTGATCCTGCGTTAATGCGCGGAAACAGGCGCGACCCGAAGCCATTCGCCCGAAATGGACAAAGACCTTGCACGATCGCTGAAGGGACTCCGCGTCCTCATCACCGGCGGCACCACGGGTATCGGCCGGGCGGCATTTCTCGCACTCGCGCGGGAAGGTGCGCAGCTTTTCACGATCGGGCGTGAAGCGGAACCATTGACGGAGACCTTGCAACTCGCCGGTCTCGACGAAGGCGCCGGCATGAATGCCGATGTCGCGTGTCGTAACGATGTCGAGCGGGTATTCGCCGCAGCCGATGCACGCCTCGGAGAAATCGATGCGCTCATATCCTGCGCCGCTCTCGGTGCGCAGCCCCTGCACGAGATGGCAGATGAAGACTGGCGTTATGTCGTGGAGACCAACCTCGTCGGCACGCTAGCCTATGCGAGGGGGGCGCTCGACCGGATGCTGCCGCGCCAGAAGGGCCATCTGGTGCTGGTCAGCTCGATCAGTCCGGACATCAAGGCGCGCGGAGAAAGTGTCTATTCAGCCACCAAAGCCGGTATCAACGCCTTTGCCATGACCCTGCGCAAAGAGATTGGCCACAAGAGCATTCGCGTGACGGTCATCGAACCGGGTTCGGTTGGCACCGATATGCAGGAAGGTTCGGCAGAGGAGCAGCGCACGGCGATTGAGCGGGGCGAAATGCTGTTCGCCGAAGAGGTCGCCGAGGGGATCCTTTTTGCGCTGACGCGATCACCACGCTGCGACGTGTCGTTGCTGCGCATGGAGCCAATCCGGCAGAAAACGGCCTGACGGCCTGACGGCCTCAGCGGTCGGTGCCGCGGTCTGCATGCCGGCGCGCAAAACGCCGCCTGACCCGCACTTCCCTGATGATGCTTCCGGGAATTTCGGTCAGCGCACGAAAGCCCGTGACGGTCGAGAAAGCGTGGACGGAGGAGCGGGCCTGAACCAGAACGTGGCGCACCATGTCACGCCGGGCAATGTCTCCTGCTTCGCGGATCGGGCCAAGCCGGTGCAACGCATATTCGCGGCATCCGTCAATCCGGTGGGTGAACTCTACGACAAATGCGAGCTGTTTCGCACACCGCGCGGTTTTGGGCCGCGACACCTTACGGCATTGGGGGACGGAATGGTGGTCAACGGAGAACTCTCCAGTGGTCTGGTGGCGCTCTGCAAAAACGACGCAGCCTTTATGCCATTGGGCTCCTTACGAACTGACCCGTCAAACAAGCCTGACAATCTCGACGGACATCTTCTGGTCGAAGACGAACTGATTTGGACAAGCAATCGCGGAGCTGACACCTTGGTGGCATTCCGAATGGTTCATGGCCGGCTGCACCAAGTCAGATGCTTTGCCAGCGGAGGCCAGTCGCCACGCCATTTCGCCAAAGTCAACAAGCACCTCGTGGTCGCCCATGAAAAGAATGGGTTGGTTGCCTCAATCGACCCACGCGAAGGTAAAGTTGTTTCCGGTGTCGCGGTGCCGGGAGCCGCTTTCATAATGAGCACATGAGATTTGCTCGCGGCGACGACTTGGCCGGATCTTCGCGAGAACCTGAATATCTCGAGTGCAATTCGGCATTCTTCCGAAGGCTGTTCTGGCCACAGGAGAATCGTCATGGGACATTCTGAACGCTGTTCGCTACCTCGGGGTTGACGTGGATGACCCAATCACCCTGTCAGGGCGAACGACGGATTAGACATCGCGCCTTGGGCCTGTGGGGGACGAGGTAGTTCGCTGCTGCGCGGCCCAAGGCCGTGTTTCACCAACAGCTGCCAATGGCGTGTGGAGCGGCTACATACGCATCGCCACTTTGCGGCCAGTTGTGCGGTTCGGCCCGGCGCCATGATCATGGCAGTAGCAAGCGCCTTAAACATCGGAGTTCCCTTGTGAAACTCTAGGGTCAGGACCTATTACTCACGCCTTCGAGGTTTGAGGCAAAATGGCCCAGTGCAAGGCGGATGGGCGCCGGAATAGTGGTTCTATTTCCAGCCCATCCAACGTAGCGATGGGCCATTTTGGTCAAATCCCGAAGGGACGCCGGAATGGCTTCCATCTCGAACGGAAATCCGCTTGGAAAGGCAACCAGCCTTTCCGGCGCGCATTTCCGCCCGATATGTTCGCCATTCCGGCGCCTCGAAGGCGTGAGTAATAGGTCCTGACCCTAGTGTCTCGCGAGGTGAATCATGGCGCTGATGGCGCCTCATTCTTGTCGGCCATGATTTTGGACACGACAATGCGATAGCTCGCTATAGCAGCAGCCCGATTCAGGCCTTCTGCCATGAAGGTCAGTGTCACGTGCTCTTGGTTTTGCCCATCATCAGAGAGTCTGTTATCGACGAGAAGGTTGATCTGAGCGCCGCTCTTGATCGCCAAGTCGACCATAGACTTCGCGACATGGTCAAGAAATCGGTCGTTTGCGAGACCGGCCGAAGCGGATGAGGCGCAGGGCGCGGGATGCTTCGAACCTCTTCCCCGGCGTAAGTCACTGGCGTAGAGATTGATCGAAAAGCCATGTGCTTTGGCTATCTCATCAATGCGCCGCCTCGTCTCAGCCCTCACGCCGGGCTTGCCGGCCAGCGAGCGCGAGACCGTAGAGGGGGTGACGCCAGCCAACCTCGCGATGTCGGCGATTGTCCTGACATCATGCGGTTGAGGGTCTTCGATCATTGCCTCACCAAAGTCGCGGGTCACAATGCGCGGAAGCGGATGGCCTGACCGCCACCAGAGGCCAGAGAAAGCGTGAGAACACTTCTGGCGGTGACGATCTTTCGCTGCATAAGGATGCGCTCAGGGGCTGTACGCCAATCCGCTCCCGGCCCATCGGCATAGATCTGCGCTTCGTAGCGCTTGCCCGGCTCGAGGAAGTCCAGCGGGACCGACAGGTTGCGGGCAGTGTCGTTGGTCAGGGCGCCAAGGAACCAGTCTTTTCCGGATCGCGCTTGCCTGGCCGTGACCACGTACTCGCCGATTTGCCCCGCCAAAGTCCGGCTTTGCTCCCAGTCGGTGGGCACATCGCAGATGAACTGGAATGCGGGATTGCCCTCGTAGTTTTCCGGCAGGTCCACCGCCATCTGCACAGGCGAGTAGATCACCACGAAGAGGGCAAGCTGCTGTGCCAGCGTCGAGGGTACACGATTGATTGGGCGCTTGTCCCTATAATCGAAGTTGAAGACGCCGGGAGTGTATTCGAAGGGACCTGACAGCATTCGCGTGAACGGAACGATAGCGAGGTGGTCGGGTGAATTGCCGGTGTCCGGACTGCCGCCATTGTACTCCTGCCCGCGCGCACCTTCGCGGCTCATCAGATTGGGCCAGGTACGGCGCAGGCCAGTGTCCTTGACCGGCTCGTGCGGGAAAACCGCGATGTGGTGCTTTGCCGCTGCCTCGACGACCTTCTGGAAATTCTCGACCGCATACTGCCCGTCGGGCCATTCGACCATGTCGTGACGCGTACCGACATAGCCAAGCTTGATCGCCTTTATTCCGTACCGATCGTAGTAATCGAGCGCTGGTTCGAGTTGGCGCAGGTAGTCCTGCACCTGGGCTCCCGTCTCGTGATGACCGACGATTTCCACGCCTCGTGCCTTGGCGTGAGCGGCGACCGCGTCCATGTCAAAGTCCGCTGCAGCCTCGTTCTGGATGAAGCGTGAGTGCCCATTCAGCCACCATTGCGGCGCATCCCAGCCCTTGTTCCACCCTTCGAACAGCACGCCCGGAATGCCATGCGTGGCTGCCCAGTCGATGTATTGCAGTGCGCGTGCGGTGGTCGCGCCATGGTCAGGGCCGGATCCCCATGTGTACTTGCCGATATGCATGCCCCAGAATATGCCGATGTACTTCATCGGCTTGGCCCAGGATGCATCACCCAGCCGGTTCGGCTCGTTGAGGTTGAGGATCAGGGTAGAGTCGGCAAGCTTCGCGGCGCTGTCTGCCACAAGCACGGCGCGCCACGGCGTGACCAGACCGCCATGGCCGCGGACGAGGTCGCCGTTCGACCATGGCGACAGATCGGCCTTGAGGATCTTTGTGTTGTCCGCAACCAGCCGCAGGTTCATCGACGCGTAATCGACCAGCGCGGCCTCATGCACCGCCATGACGACGCCATCGCCTTCGAGGGTGAGAGGCGTCTGCACCGCGGGCAAGGCGGACAGTGCCGAGCGCGAATACTCGTACTCGGAGAACTTCTCGCGATAGGCTGGAATCCACCAGGCCCGGTAGTTTTGCGCGAACGCGAACTGGGTTGCCTCGTCGTTGATGACAAAGCGGTCTGATGTTTCGCCAGGGAGGACGTAACGGAAGCCGAACCCGTCGTCGAAGACACGAAACTCGATGCGCAAGCTGCGTCCGTCCGGCGCCTTGACGGTCGCGACCAGGCCGTTGCTCTGGTCCCTTACAACGCGGCGCTCGCCCCATGGTTGCTCCCAGGAAGCATCGGTCGACGTCCGTCTGGTGTCGGACAGCATCAGGCCTGAAACCAGCGGCTCCCGGTCCTTGAAGCGGAAACCCAGAAGGGACCGATCAATGATCGGCTTGCCCTTGAAGCTGGCACGATAGACAGCCTCGCCCTTGTCGACGGCGAAGTCCACTTCCAGCCGCCCATCGGGCGAGCGCACCTCAAGCCATTCCTGCGCGTGCACCGCAGGCGCTGAAAAGAATGCCGTGGCAGCAAGCGCTGCCACGGCGAGGTGGGAGGTGAATTGACGGATGAAAGTCAGGAGTACCATCGTCGTCAGAACTGGAAGGTCACGCCTGCGCGCACCCGGCGACCGAAGATCGGGCGGCCCTGGAACGCGGTCTCGTTGACGCCATTGATGACGCCTGCACGCGGATTGCCTTCGGTCAGGCCGACCGTGTCGAACAGGTTGGTCACGATGACTTCGGCAGAGAGGTTGTCGGCAATGTTCCAGCGACCACCAAGGCTGACCTCGGTGAAGGCGGGCAGATCGATCCGGTTGGAAACGTCGGCAAAGCGCTTACCGGTGTGCATGATGCTGCTGTAGATATCGACCTTGCCGTCGAGCAGGTGAAGGACGGGGCGGATCGAGAACGTCATTGCCGGCTGGCGCACGATGCGGTTTCCGCTGAAGTCGAACGGACCGTTGCCGTCGACGCCGCTGAACCCGGTGTACTTGATCGACTGCAGGTTGCCCGAGAAGTTGACCTCGAACATCTCGACCGGCCGCAGCGCCAGTTCGAGTTCGACACCGTATGAACGTGCAGCGGCAGTTGCCGTCTGCGGAGCGCCTGCAACGATGTTGTTGAACGAGATGTTCGGGAAGTTGTTGTAGAACACCGTCACAAAGGCCGAGACCGGGCGCGAGGAGTACTTGAGGCCTGCTTCGACCAGATCGATGCGGTCTTCCACCGGATTGCAGCAGTTGAACCACTGCGAGAATTCCGGCGTGACGCGGAAGCTGCGGCTGTAGCGGGCAAAGGCGGCGAGGTCGGGATTGAACGTGTAGTTCAGGCCCGCCGAAAAGGCCCATTCGCCGGTCTTGAACTTGTACGGCGTGATCGCACCGCTGAGTACCGTGACGGCATCATCAAGCACCGTGTTCGGATCGCCCAGATTGACGGTCTTGCTCTGGGCGATCGTGCCCTTCTTGCTGACGTGGTGGTAGCGTGCGCCGAAGTCGAGGCGCAGAGCCGGGCTGATATCGAAGGAGTCCGTCAGATAAAGCGCGTTGACCGTCACATCGTCGCGGAAGTCCTGCAGGTTGCTGTGCAGGCCGACGATGCCGTTGCGGGTAAGGCCGATGGTCTTGTTGCCAGCAGCATCAAGGCCGAACACGTCAATCGAGCGGGGCTGGTTGGCAGCCTCGGTCAGCACGTTGTTCCAGTTCCACTGCTGGCGCTGCGTGAACTGGCTGTGATAGTATCCAACGGTCAGCGTGTTGCTGCCCGTCTTGGCCGTGAAGCTGAGGTCGCCGACGAGATTGTCGACATCGACATAGGTCGAGAAGATGTTCTGGACCAGCGCCAGGCCATTGGCGATGTTCGCCGTGGGGATCGCGGCCCCGGTGTTTGCATTGAAATAGCCTGCGCGAACGGTGGCGGGATTTGCGGCTTGCAGACGGCTCAGCGAGCTGTCGAGGAACGCCTGCGCGCCAGCGACCTGATCGCTGAACAGCGCGTTGAAGTCGACCACGCCGCCGGTGTAGCGCCCCTTGGCGCTGACGCTCAGCCAGTCGTTGAACTTGTTGTCCAAGGTGACGGTGAAGGTGTCGGTGTTGGTGTGAACACCGTTGCCAAGGTCGATCGAACTCGTTCCCGTGCCATAGAGGTCGGGCACGGCAATACTGCGGAACGCCGGGGACACCACCGTACCATCGCCTGCATCGAGACCGGGCAGGCCCTTGCTCTTGCTGGCGAGCGGAATGCCGGTGTAGAAGATGTTGCGATCGTTGAGCTTGCGATAGCCGACGTAGATTTCGCCATCGTCGAGCAGATAGGTAAGGCCGGCGCGGAACTGGCCGCCGCGGTTCCCGGTGAAGCCCGGATCGCGCATGCCGTTGTTCGAGCGATAGAAGCCGCCGACGTTGAAGCGCAGCTTGTCGTTGATCGGGCCGGTCAGGCTGAAGTCGCCGCGATAGTGATCGTAATCGCCCCACTCCAGCTTGACGAGGCCCTGGAGGTCGGCCGTGCCCTTCTTGGTGATGACGTTGAGCACGCCGCCCGGTGCGTTCGATGCGGTAATCGAAGCAGAACCGCCACGCACGATCTGGGCGCTCTGGATGGTCTGGTCAACGCGGTAGAAGATGTCTGCGTTGGTGAAGGCGCCGGCGCCTTCTTCCCACACAGGGAGGCCGTCTTCGAGGACGGGCACGTAGCGGAAGTTGTCGTTGGGAAGCCCGCGCGAATAGACGTTGTTGCCGATTTCGCCGCCCGACGATTCCGCAAAGATCCCCGGAGCCGTGGCATAGACTTCCGAAATGCTGACGGGCGCGCGCTGCTGAAGGTCGGCCGAAGAAAGCGTGGTGATCGCGTAAGACGTTTCCATCTTCTTGCGGCCCGAGCTGGCGCCGGTGACGATGATCTCGGCAAGGCCGAGGTTGTCGTCAGCCGCAGTAGCTTCGTCCGTGGCCGCAGGCTGTGCAGTCTGGGCGTGGGCAGGTGCGGCCACCGCAACGAGTGCGACAGTGGAGAGCGCGGCGATACGCGTCGAAACCTTCATGACATCCCCCTTGAAAAGGTGCTTGCAGACGACTCATTGGTGGCCGTCTGGCCGACGCCCTTTTCCCGCAAAACAACAATCGATTGCAATGGATTTGTGCAATAATCTCCAAAGTTGCAGTCCGTCCAACCGCTCTATGGATGATAATGCACTGTTTTAGAGCGGTTTAATTGCTATCGCGCGAAGCCGTATGGCTGGAAGTTGCATAACTTTTTCGATTCTTGGCGCGAAGGATTGCAGTCACGCGCCACAGGATCCACGAATGATCAGTTCTGTTGGCAATCGCTCGGATACGGCGCGGTGGCCGTCCATCATGCGCAGCACTTTGGACACCAGCATGTTGCCTGCCTTGATCACGTCTTGCCGCACGGTGCTCAACTGCGGGCTGGAGAACGAGGCAACGTCGATATCGTCATAGCCGATTAGCGCGACGTCTTCGGGCACGCGCAGGCCATGCCGCTTGAGCGCCTGCAAAGCGCCGAGCGCAACAATGTCCGAGGCAGCAACGATCGAATCGAAAGCTACCCCGCGCTCGACGAGATTGTCGACGGCATCAGCACCTTCATAGCGGCTCGAGAACGGGGTCTGGACGATTGCAGGATCAAAAGGAATGCCTTCAGCAGTCAATGCAGCCTTGTAGCCCTCGAGCCTCTGGGCGATCTGCGACAGGGCCGTCCGCGCCTCGGCGATCGGCGGCATGGATCCGAAGAAAGCAATGCGCTTCCGACCGGTCCGGATGAGGTGGCGCGTTGCGCGGAAGCCACCGTCATAGTTGTCGGTGCCCACCGAACAGTAGCGCTGCCCTTCGGTTTCCACGCCCCATACCACGATCGGGCGATTGGCCGCCCCGAAACGATTGAGCGCATCATGAAACTGCGACTGCCCGAAGAAGATGAACCCGCGATAGTGTGAGGTGTCGATGAACTCGCTCAAAGTCCGATCATCATGCGGCGTTTGCCAACTGATCGAGAAGTCGCGACGCCTTTCTCTTAGCGCAGCGCCGATGCCGCCGAGCAGCGACAACTCGAACGGATTGCCGAGTTGTCCGCCATGCCCGGTGGCAACAGGCAGGACGACGCAGACCTGTTCTGGCAGGTTCCCCTTGCCGGACTTGCCCTTGGGCCCCCGCTTGGGCGCCGAGTAGCCCAGCCGCGCCGCCGTCTCGACCACCAGTTCGCGTGTCTGCTCGCTGATTGCAGTGTTCCCCGCAATCGCCCGCGAAACCGTTGCGGTGGAGAGTCCGAGCTCCTCGGCAATGTGTCTCAGCGTGAACTTGCGTCCGGGGCCATCTTCCATGCAACTCTCCCTGGCGTAGCCTGTGGAGATGAAGTTGCGCAAATTATTGCACAGTTTGCAAACCTAATTTGCAGCGCGCCTTGCCCCGGTCGCCGTGATAACGGCAGCGAGGAAGCAGAAGATCCCTGCTATGAGCAACGTGCCTGACGGGTTGCCCGAGAGAAAGATCCGGACCAGTGCCCCTATGCCCAAGCCCATGACCAGCTGCGGCACGACAATGAACACGTTCATCAGGCCGATCGCGCCGCCTGCCTCTCCCTGCCGGGCGATACGGCTCGCCATGACGAAGGGCGCGCTGAGCATCGAGGCATAGGCGATGCCGATCAGGCCAGCGCAGACCAGCAGCAGCAAGGGCGTTCCCGCCAGCGCCGCACCTGCAAAGCCGACAGAACCGGCCAGAAGGGCAGCGGCATGAACGCGAGACACGCCGAACTTCTCGAAGAGGCGGGGCAAGATGAAGGCGAAGAGGCCCGCCACGCCATTGTATGTCGCAAACATGACACCGACCCAGTCCGCGCCGTCGCCATAACGCGGATCTTCTACCGAGATCGCAGCGAAAGCGCCTTGGGCCACGACCGGCGTTGCGTAGACCCACAGCAGATAGAGCGCAGCCCAGGCAAAAAACTGCATGGCCGCGATCCGCCGATAGGCAAGAAGATTGACCAGCCAGTCTGCCGAAGTCCGTCCGGCCTCGCGCTCGTCCACCTGTTGATCCGTCAAACGGATGCCGAAGCGCGCGTAGTCTTCCTTCGAGTATTCACGCACCTTGAGGACCGTGCCGACAACCGAGATCGCCAGGCAAGTCGCCGCGGCAAGGAACGCCAGGCGCACCGAGACCGGCGTCGAACCTTCGGCAACGACATTGGGCATTCCAGCAATACTGAGGGCATTGGGCACCATAGCACCAAGGAATGCACCAACACCGATGAACACGGTTTGCATGGCAAAGCCCCTGCCATGCTGCTGCTCGGGCAAAGTGTCGCCGACCAGCGCTCGGTAGGGTGCATTGAGGGCGTTCATCGAGATTTCGAGCAGCCAGATCATTGCGATTGCCCAGACAAGGCTCGGCGCGAACGCGATCCCTGTGAGCGCAGCAGTCGCGATGGCTCCCGAACCGAGCATCCATGGCCGACGGCGCCCGAACCGCGTCCAGGTCCTGTCACTTAGGCGGCCGATCACCGGTTGAACCAGCAGCCCTGACACTGGCCCTGCAAGCCACAGCAATGCCAGGTCTTCGATGCCGGCCCCAAAGCCCTGATAAACGCGGCTGAGGCTGGCGCTCTCGATGCCGAACGTGATCTGCAGACCAAGATAGCCGGCACTCAGACCCACAATGCGGCCCTGCGTGACTGGCGGCAATTCACCGTTCATTGTTCAGATCCCGGCCATCCCTCGGGGCTATGGTCGCGCGAACAGCAGTGTGTCGGCAATACCGGTGTCAACGAAAGTCACAGCTTTCGACACGCGGTCCTCGAACTTCCGGTGGCTGCAGACGGACCCGGGAGTCCAGCTCGAACTGGACAGGGCGGCCGGTCTTCCTGGCGCAAGGCCTCGGTCATGAGGCGAACATTGCCAAGGGGTGCGGTAGCGGGTGAAGATCTCGCGTGACGGCCGGGTGTGCCAAGCTGCAACAAGCGTATATTCGCTGCAGCGGACACAGGCCATGTACGAGGCGTTGGAATCGGAAAGCCCCGCATCAGTGCTGCCCCAATCAGTGCTGGAGCGCCTTGACGATGTCTTCGACCATCTTCTTGGCGTCGGCCAGCAGCATCATCGTCTGGTCCATGTAGAACACGTCGTTGTCGACTCCGGCATAGCC
>NZ_JADQDC010000023.1 GCF_015694345.1 Novosphingobium jiangmenense | reverse complement strand
AACTCAGGGGGATCCCGCTTTTTTGTTGGCGGGTTGGTCTCGGAAGAAAAGCCCAGCCCCGGGTCAAGCCTGGGGCGACGATGGTGTTGGGGTTTTTGGGGTGTTTGGGGCGTTTGGAGTGTGGGCGTTGTTGGTCGCTGGATTCCCGCCTGCGCGGGAATGACGAAGGGGGAGGGGGTTCGCGCAGAGGCGCGGAGGGAGCAGAGATCGCAGGGAGCCAACCGCTGCGGTCCGGCTTAACTACGAAATACTTTGGGCGGCCCGGCAAATTCTTGCATCGCTTGCCTAATTCATTTCCCACATCTACGATCTACTTGGGGACTGCAGGGGCAATTCCCGTCGGGGGCAAAATCGGGGCAATGCAGACTGACGAAGACGTGTACGTCGGCGACTTCGAGTTCGACGGCAACTGGCGCGAGTTTGCCGCTATTGCCTTGCCGAATCTGGTTCTGACCATTGCCACACTTGGGATCTATCGCTTCTGGGCGACGACGCGCGTTCGCCGCTATCTCTGGTCGCGGACGGTGTTCATGGGCGACCGGCTGGAATGGTCCGGGACGGGCCGGGAGCTGTTTCGCAGCGCCCTCGTCGCGATCGTGCTGGTGCTGGTGCCGCTGGCCATTGCCAACCTGATCGTCCGCCAGTTGCTCGTCCATGGGCACACTGTCGCCGGGCAGGTGCTGTCGGGCGTGGTGCTGATCGGTCTGTACATCCTGACCGGGATCGCCGTGTTTCGCAGCCTGCGCTATCGCCTTTCGCGCACGAACTGGCGAGGCATCCGCGGCGGCAGCCACGATCAGGGCATCAGGTTCGGCCCGGCTTATGCCTGGAAGAACTTTGTCGGCATGCTGCCGCTGGGGGCACTGATGCCGTGGGCGATGGTGAGCCTGTGGAACCAGCGCTGGAACGCGATGAGCTTCGGCCCGTGGACCTTTGCCGCGCGTGGGCGGGCGAGCGGTCTGAAGCTGCCGTTCCTGTGGTGCTATGTGGCGCCGGTCGTGGCGATCGGCGTCATCGCGCTGATCATCTGGTCGGGCATGATCGTCACGTTCTTCGGGATCGAGCCGCGCACCCCGGTGGAGTGGGTGCTGATCCGGTTGCCCGCAGTGTTCGCGTTCTTCTTCCTCTATTCGCTGATCATGCTGGCCTACTACGCCAGCTTCATCCGCCAGATGATCCGCAGCACTTCGCTGGGGGATATGAACTTCAGCTTCAACGCTGGGGCGACCGACTGGATGGAGCTTTACGTCGTCGATTTCCTGCTGGTGCTGTTCACTCTCGGACTGGGTTCGGTGTTCATCAGCTACCGGCACTGGACCTTCTACTTGCGCAATCTCCAAGTCGACGGGCGGATCAATTTCGGCGCGGTGACGCAGTCCGATACGCCAGCGCCCGGACAGGGCGAGGGGCTGCTCGACGTTCTGGACATGGGGGCGCTGTGATGAGCGATCTGTCTTCGACCGAGGCGCTCGTCGCTGCCGACCTCAACGATGGCGTGACCGCGCGGCGCCACCCGGTGCAAGTGACCTGGGGGCCTGACGGGTTGGGCGTCAGCAGTGACGCGCTTGCCGAAACCATCGCCTGGAGCGAACTGGTCTGGATCGACCTGCTGCCCGAGGCGATCCTGCTCGGGCGCAAGGACCGGCCGGGCTGGCGCTTGCGGCTGGGGCGCGATGCTCCAGCCGATCTGGTGGCGCGGTTGCCGCAAAGGCCACGCTTCGGACAGTGGATCGACCGGTTCGGCTTCGGCAAGTCGCTGGCCGGTTTTGTCGCGGTGAGCAGCATGGCGGCCTTCGTGGCGGTCAATACGCCGAGCTGGCTGGGGCGGCGCGTTCCGGTTTCATGGGAAGCCGGGATGAGCGACGACAATCTCGAGGACCTCTCGGCCAACACCTGCCATACTCCCGCAAGCGATGCGGCGCTGGCGAAGCTTTCGGCGATGCTCGACTTCGAGAACAAGGACGGCAGCCTGCCGCCGGTCCGCGTCGAGATCATCAAGCTCGACATGGTCAATGCCGTGGCGCTGCCCGGCGGGCGCGTGCTGGTGTTCGACGGGCTGCTCAAGCAGATCGATTCGCCCGATACCTTGGCTGGCGTGATCGGACACGAGATCGGCCACGTGCGCGAACGGCATGTGATGCAGGCGATGCTGCGCGAGTTCGGCATTTCCATGGTGCTGAGCGGCTTCAAGTCTGGCGTGACCAATACGCTGGGGCGGATGACGGCGCTCAGCTATTCGCGCGAGGCCGAATCCGAGGCGGATACCTGGGCGAGGGCCAGCCTGGCGCAGGCCAATGTTTCGCCAGTGCCGACGGCCAATTTCTTCACCGGGTCCGCCGATGAATCGTCCTACGCGCAATATGCCATGGCCGCCTATCTCAACAGCCATCCCGACCCGGCAAGCCGCGCCGATGCGTTCCGGGGCGCGTTCCGCCGCGACCAGACCTATCGTCCGGCGCTGACCGTCCCGCAGTTCGCCGCAATCCAGACCGCCTGCGAGGACGACCCGAAGGTGAAGCCGATGATGCCGGGGCAGTGACGAGGTCTCCGGCGTAGCGCCCGATTGCGCTTTGGCATGGGCACGGTAGTCTTGCGCCCATGCTCCGCCACATCCTCTCCCTGCTCGCCCTGATCCCCGCTGCTGCCCATGCCGAGACGCTTTATGTGCGGGCCGGGCGGCTGGTCGATCCGGAGGCGGGGAAGGTGCTGGCCGCCCAGGTTCTCAAGATCGAGGATGGGCGGGTGGTTGCGGTGCAGGGCGAGGGGCCGTTGCCTGCAGGCGCGAAGGTGGTGGACTGGTCGGGGTTCACGGTGCTTCCCGGCCTGATCGATTGCCATGTGCATCTGGCGGATGTGGAGCAATCGAACAACGTGGCCGAGCCGCTGCTGCATTCGGCGATGGAGATCGGCTTCATCGGGGCGCGCAATGCGAAGAAGACGCTGCTGGCGGGGTTTACCTCGGTCCATGATGTCGGAAGTTTCCGCGCCTATGCCGACGTGGAATTGCGCAATGCGATCAATCGCGGCGATGTGCCGGGGCCTCGGGTGAGTGCCGTCGGCGCCTATGTGACGATCCCCGGCGGCGGGGGCGAGGTGACCGGGTTCTCCCCCGATGTGACCGTGCCGGCAGACATGCGCGCAGGTGTGGTGACCGATGCGGCGGACACGACGCGCAAGGTCAACGCGCTGTTCCAGAACGGCGCGGATTCGATCAAGCTGATCGCCACCGGTGCGGTGCTGGCGCAAGGGACGGAGCCCGGGCAGATCGAGCTTTCGGGCGAGATGATGAAGGCGGCGGTGGAGGTGGCGCGCCAGCGCGGATCGTGGGTGACCGCGCACGCGCACGGCGCGGCGGGGATCAAGCTCGCGATCCAGTCGGGCGTGAAGGCGATCGAGCATGCCAGCCTGATCGACGACGAGGGCATCGCGCTGGCCAAGGCCAAGGGCGTGTGGCTCGACATGGACATCTACAACGGCGACTTCATCGCCGAAGTGGGCAGGCGCGATGGCTGGCCGACCGACATGCTGCGCAAGAACGACGAGACTACCGAGGCGCAGCGAGAGGGCTTTCGCAAGGCGGTCAAGGCGGGGGTGAAGCTGAGCTACGGCACGGATGCCGGGGTATTTCCGCACGGGGCGAATGCGCGGCAGTTCAAGTACATGGTGCGCTATGGGATGACGCCGATGCAGGCGATCCAGTCGGCCACGACGGTGGCGGCGGACCTGCTTGGCTGGAGCAAGGACGTCGGCGCGCTGTCGCCGGGGCACTGGGCGGACATGATCGCGGTGGCGGGGGATCCGCTGCGCGATGTGTCGGTGCTGGAGAACGTCGCCCACGTGATGAAGGGCGGCGAAGTGGTGAAGTAGGGCGGACCTTGCGCTTCTGAAAAAAAGGGGCGGCCTTTGCGGGCCGCCCCATCGGTTTGCCGGCAAGGGATGGTACCGGCGGTTCGTCCTGCAGCGGGGAGGGGTGTCGACTGCAGGACACTCGGGGGAGTTCCTTCAGAGCAGCTTCCAGGTTACCGGCACGATCAGCGTGGCCGCGCCGCCCGGCGGGGGCGGGACGCTGCCGGCGCGCGTCGGCATGGCCAGAGCTTCCTTGTCGAGCGTGGCCGAACCCGAGGGAGCGACCAGTTCGGTCCGCTCCACCGCGCCGCTGGCGCCGATGTAGACCTTGACGCGGGCGGTGCCCTCTTCGCCGCGCATCTGGGCGGTGCGCGGGTAGGTCTGCTTGGAAGCGATGATGCGGGTGACCTGCTTCTGCCATTCGGCGGACTGGGCCATCGCGGGCATGGCAGCACCAGCGAGGGCGATCGAGGCAAGGCTGAGAGCAATCTTTTCACGAAGTTTCATGGGTTTGTCCTTTGTCGGATGATGGGGGCATCGAGATTGGGATTGAAGGATCAGAACTCGGACCAGTCGTCCTCGTCGGCCTTGAGCGCGGTGTTGCCGCGGACTGGAGCAGGGCGGGGTGACGAGGCCACGACCGGCGCGGGTGCTGGCGGGGCTTCGTGGACCACCACGGCGCGAGTCCTCGCCGGGATCTCGACGGAATGGGTTGCGCCGAGGCGGAACTTGCCGAGCTGGTCGACGAGGTTGAGCGTTTCGGCAGCCAGGTTGCGCGTGCCCGCCGAGCTTTCCTCGACCATGGCGGCGTTCTGCTGGGTGAAGCTGTCCATCGAGCCGACCATGGCGGAGATATCGGCAATGCCTGCGGCCTGCTGCCCGGCGGCTTCGGCAATGGCATCGACCAGTTCCGACACGGCGCTGACTTCGGTGACGATCTGGCGCAGCGCCTCGCCGCTCGATTCGACGAGGGCAACGCCGCCGCTGACTTCGTCGGTGCTCTTGGCGATCAGATCGCGGATCGACTTGGCGGCATCGGCCGAACGCTGGGCCAGGGCGCGCACTTCGGTGGCGACGACCGCAAAGCCCTTGCCGGCATCGCCGGCGCGAGCGGCTTCCACGCCTGCGTTGAGGGCGAGCAGGTTGGTCTGGAAGGCGATGCCGTCGATCACGCCGACGATCTCGGCCATTTCGCGCGAGCTTGCCTCGATGCTGCGCATGGCGGCCACCGCGCGGTTGGCGGTATCGCCGACGCTGTCTGCCGTGCTGCGCGCGACCGACAGGCGCGAGCTGGTCTGGCGGGCGTTGTCGGCAGTGGTCTTGACCGAAGTGGTGAACTCGCTGAGCGTGCGCGAGGTCTCGGCGAGCGAGGTGGCCTGCTGTTCGGTGCGCAGGGCAAGGTCGGTGGAAGCGCTGGCGATCTCGTCGGTGCCGAGCTTGATCGTGCGGCAACCCTCGACGATCTTGCCGAGCACGCGTTCGAGCGCGGTGACGGCGGCGTTGTAATCGACGTGAAGCTTGGCCAGCGCGCCCGAGCCGTTCTCCTTGACGCGGAAGGTGAGATTGCCCTGGGCCAGCGCGGTCAGGCCATCGCCGATTGCGTCGATCGTGACCTGCGTTTCCTGGGCGCGGGCCTGTTCGGCCTCGGCGCGGAGCTGGTCCGAGGCGAAGACGTCGCGGAACTTGTCGAGCGCGCGGGCGAGCTGGCCGAGTTCGTCGCTCCGGGCCGTGCCGGGGACATGGACGGAATGATCGCCGTCGACCAGACGGGTGACCGCATCGGCCATCCGCACGACGGGGGCGGCGATGTTGCGCATCAGCCAGAGCAGGAGCACGACGGCGGCGAGCAGCGCCAGACCCATCGCGCCGAAGGTGAACTTGCGCGCCGACGCGGCGATGTCGGCCGCATGGGCGGCGACGGCGGCGGAGGCCTTCTTGTTGGCGTCGATCGCGGACAGGGTGGCGTCCTCGAGGGTGTAGAAGCTGTCGAGGCCTTCGCTGTCGTGGATCAGCTGGGCTCCGGTGGCGTCTCCGGCCAGCGCCATCTTCTGCAAGGTCTGGTCCTGGGCAATGAGCGCGGACCATGCCTGCTTGAGCGCGGTGACGGCGTTCTTCTGTTCCGGCGTGCGGGTGAGCTTCTCGTAATCGGCGATGCCGCCATCGATGGCATTGCGAGCGTTGCGCAGCATCTTCTCGCTGCGAGCCACCGCCTCGGGCGTGGTGGCCGAGAACATCTCGTCCTGCTTCAGGCGATACTGCGAGGTGTAGGCGTGGATATCGCCCAGCAATTCAGCGCCCGGTATCCACACGTCGCGCTGTTCGTCGGAGATGGCGTTGACTTCGCCGATCTTGCCGACTGCGACCAGGCCCATGGCGGCGGTCGCTGCGAGGAGCAGCGAGAATGCGGCTATGAACTTGGTCGTGATGTTGAATCTGAGCATTGGAATCCCTCGGAGACCTTTCGGCATGACGCCGGTCTAGACGGGGGATCGGGAACGTTCGGTAATGCGCGCCCTGCGTAAAGCTGCGCAGGCGCTACGTAAGGAACTTGTGCATCAAGCTTGCCGGCGGGCATGCCGCGATGGCGGTCACGCGCGGAATTGTGCGGCTGATCGTGGTAAATCCGGGGTTGCGGACTGGCTGCGGGCGCGGTCCGTCAATCGTCGGCGGCGCCCCTCCCGTTTTGGGGAAGGGCGCGTCTGCACGGCTGCTTTGCCCGGGTCGAAAGGACTCAGTCCGCCCAGTAGAGCTTCATCGGGTTGTCGATGAGCAGCTTGCGCTGGAGTTCCTCGGTCGGTGCGATGCGCGGGATCATGTCGACGAGGTGGCCGTCGTCGGGGATCTCGGTGTCCATGTTGGGATGCGGCCAGTCGGTGCCCCACAGGACGCGGTCCTGATAGTCGGCGACGAGCGGCGCGACGGCATCGGCAAAGGCGTTCCACGGGTCACCCGCGCCGCCTTCCTTGATCGCGTCGAGCCGGTCGGGGCAGGTGGCCTTGAACCAGATGTCATCGCGGCTGTTCAGGAAATTGCGGAAGGCCTTCATGTCGGCGCCGTCAGGCCCCTGGCGCACATCGGGGCGGCCCATGTGGTCAATGACGAGAGGGACGGGGATCGCGTCCATGAACGGACGCAGTTCCTCGAGGATGTCGGCCTCGAAATAGATCACCACGTGCCAGCCCTTGGGCAGGCGCTGGGCGACTTCGAGGAACTTGTCCTTGGGCGCCTCGTCGACGAGGCGCTTGAGGAAATTGAAGCGGATGCCGCGGATGCCGCCATCGTGGAGCGCGTGGAGATCGGCCTCCGAGATGGCCGGGTCGACCACGGCGACGCCGCGGGCCCTCCCCTTCGATTTGGCGATGGCATCGAGCGTGGCGGCATTGTCGGTGCCGTGGCAGCTGGCCTGGACGATGACGTTCTTGTCGAAGCCCAGATGGTCGCGCAGGGCGAAGAGCATATCCGGCCCGGCGTCCTGCGGCAGGTACTTGGCCTTGGCCGAGAACGGGAACTGCGCCATCGGGCCGAAGACGTGGCAATGCGCGTCAACCGCGCCGGCGGGCGGCGTGTAGCGCGGCTTCGACGGGTTGGCGTGCCAGCTGATGATGCGGTTCTGGTCGGTCATGTCTTTTGCCTTCTCTAACCTTCGTCATCCCCGCGCAGGCGGGGACCCAGTGAATTTGACGCTGCGCCTGTCGCTCTGGATCCCCGCCTGCGCGGGGATGACGAAGGGAGGAAACGCACGTCGTTTGTCAGCCAAACACCACCCCGTCCATCAGCTTGCGCGCTGTGCGCAGCAGGGCGGCGGTGCGGACTTCGCCGGTTTGGTCAACTTCGAGGACGCAGCTCATTTCGCCGGTCGGGTGTTCGACCGAGAGCAGCTTGCGCGGGCCTTCGGGGATTTCGGCCACTTCGGCGGCGGGCGATCCGGGGATCAGGCAGGCGGTGGCGACACTTACCGCGCCGAGGACACCGATGGTGGCGTGGGCACGGTGGGGGATGAAGCTGCGCACGGTCACCGCGCCGCCGTTCTTTGGAGGCGCGACGAGCATCATCTTCGGCACCGACTTTTCCTTGACGTCGCCGAGGTTCATGCGTTCCCCCACGGCGAGGCGGATGGCCTCGATCTTCGCCTTGAGATCCGTGGCGTTGTCGAGCCAGTCGCGGTCCTCGTAGCCGGTAATGCCAAGATCTTCGGCCTTCATAACCACGCAAGGCATGCCGTTGTCGATCAGGGTGACGGCGACGCCATTGACCACATCGACCGCGTTGCCGGTGGGCAGGAGCGCGCCGCAGGAGGAACCGGCGGTGTCACGGAATTCCAATGGGACCGGGGCGTGGGAGCCGGGAACGCCGTCGATCTTCGCACCGCCCTTGTAGGTAACCTGACCGCCGGGCGTGCTGACCGTGGCGACGGCGACTTGCCCTGTGTTCTCCATGAAGATCGCGACGCGGGTTTCATCGCCGGTTGCAGCGACAAGGCCGCGCTCGATGGCGAAAGGGCCGACGCCGGCAAGGATGTTGCCGCAGTTCTGGGCGTCGGTGACGATGGCCTGATCGACGAAGACCTGCAGGAACAGGTAGTCCACGTCGATGCCTTCGCGGGTGGACTTCGAGACCACCGCGACTTTGCTGGTCAGCGGATCGGCGCCGCCCATGCCATCGATCTGGACGGGATCGGGGCTGCCCATCATGGCGAGGAGGAAGGCATCGCGCTGCTCGGTGTCGGCGGGCAGGTCGTCCTTGAGGAAGTAGCCGCCCTTGGACGTGCCGCCGCGCATCCACATGCAGCGGATGGAAAGACCAGTGCTCATCTGCTCCCCTCCCGCAGGCGGGAGGGGATGGGGGTGGGCAGAGACGAAACGCTGCGTCTGAACAGCCCACCCCCGACCCCTCCCGCTTGCGGGAGGGGGGAAGCCAGCACAGCGCTGCTCCGCTTACACATACTTGAGGCCTTCCTTCTCGAGGCGTTCGCGCATCTTGTACATGTCGAGGCCGAGGACGCCTGCAGCGAGCTTCTCGCGCTTTTCGCCTTCGTTGGCTTCGCGGGCCTGTGCGGCCTTGAGGACCTCGGCGGCCTTTTCGCGCGGCACGACGCAGACGCCATCGTCATCGGCGACGATCACATCGCCGGGATTCACCAGTGCATTGGCGCAGACGACGGGCACGTTGACGCTGCCGAGCGTGTTCTTGACGGTGCCCTGCGCGTAGATCGCCTTGGACCAGACGGGGAAGTTCATTTCCGTAAGATCACGCACGTCGCGCACGCCAGCATCGATCACGAGGCCACGGCAGCCGCGCGCCTGGGCGCTGGTGGCGAGAAGATCGCCGAAGTAGCCGTCTTCGCAAGGGCTTGTCGGGGCGAGCAGCAGGATGTCTCCTGCCTGAAGCTGCTCGATGGCGACGTGGACCATCCAGTTGTCGCCCGGAGGGGCGCTGATCGTGACGGCAGAGCCAGCGATGCGCGCGCCGCGATAGATCGGGCGCATGTAGGAGGCGAGCAGGCCGGTGCGGCCTTGCGCTTCGTGGACGGTGGCGACGCCGCAGGCGGCAAGGCCATCGATCACCGCTGGATCGGCACGTTCGATGTTCTGGACGACGATTCCCGACATTTCCGGCTCCCATGAAAACTCTTCGCCGGTTCCATGCGACTGCGGGGCGCGGGGAACCAATGCAATGTTTGGCACTGCCCATAAGGAAATGCTAAGCGAAGGGAGATGCAGCTCCATGCGATCAATGTCCGGCACATTGCGGCCTTCGCTGCGACGGTGCGTCATGGCAGCGTGACGCGGGCGGCGCGGGCGGTGAACCTGACGCAGCCGGCACTCACGCAGGCGATTGCGCGGCTGGAGGCGGACCTTGGCTGTGCGCTGTTCGAGCGCGGGCCAGCGGGGATGACGCCGACTGAGCCTGCGCTGCTGCTGGCACCGCGTGCCGAAGCAGCGATTGCGCATGTCGGTTCGCCGCGGGTTACGGGCACGCAGTTGCGGGCGTTTCTGGCGCTGGCGCGGGCGGGATCATACGCCGTGGCGGCGGAGGCTACGGGCCTTTCGTCGGCATCATTGCACCGGGCGGTGGCGGACCTTTCGGTGGCGCTGGGGCAGCGGCTGGTGGATCGGCGGGGGCGTTCGGTCATGCTGACGCCGGCCGGAGAACGGCGCGCACGCGGGTTCGGCCTTGCCATGGCGGAACTGCGGTCTGGCCTCGCTGAAGTGGCGGCGTGGCAGGGCAAGGCGGCGGGCCGTGTGGTCGTGGGCGCGATGCCGCTGAGCCGGGCGCGGTGGTTGCCCGAGACGATCCTGCGCTTTGCCGCCGCGTATCCCGGGGTGGACGTGGCGGTGGTGGAGGGGAGCCATGCCGAGCTTTCAGGGCCATTGCGCGATGGCGAAGTGGACCTGATGCTGGGTGCGCTGCGCGATGCCTCTTCGCTTGACGATCTGGCGCAGGAGGCGGTGTTCGAGGACCGGCCGGCGCTGGTCATGCGTGCCGGGCACCCCTTGCTGGCAGGCGCGGTGGATGGAGCGGCGCTGGCCGCGTACCCGTGGATCTTGCCGGCCAGCGACACGCCGTTGCGCCATTACTGGGAGGGCATGATGCGCGCCGCCGGGGCAGAGCCGCCGCGCGTGGGGATCGAGTGCGGATCGGTGCTGACGGTACGCCAGTTGCTGCTGGGGTCTGACGCGCTGACGCTGCTTTCTCCGGCGCAGCTGGCGGTGGAACTGGATGCGGGCGTGCTGGCGACGCTGCCGCCGCCGGTGCCGGTGGCGCGAACCATCGGCATCACCACGCGCGAGGGGTGGCGACCGACCGCACCGCAGGCGGCATTCGTGGCGCTGCTGCGCGAGGTGGCGGCGGAAGGGTTTGCATAAACTTATACCTGTGGCGATGTTTGCATTTGTTCCTTGGCGGAAGGCAACGCAGGACCGCTGCCCATGGAGAGCACTATTGCCCTGATCGGCTTCGGCGAGGCCGGGTCGACTTTTGCCAAGGCGGCAGGCTGGGAGTCTGCGGCGCTGGCGTTCGACATCAACCCTGCGCGGCGCAAGGCGATGGAAGAGGCGGGCGTGGTGGTCTGTGCGACGGCGGAGGATGCGCTGTCCGACGCCGACATTGTGCTTTCGCTGGTGACGGCGGATTCGGCACTGCCAGCGGCTGAGGACTACGCCTCGCTGCTGAAGGCAGGCGCGATCTGGTGCGACATGAATTCGGTCGCGCCCGATACCAAGCGCGCGGCGGCCAAGGCTATCGAGGCAGCGGGCGGGCGCTATGTCGATGTGGCGGTGCTGGCCCCGGTTAACCCCGCCCGGATGAACGTGCCGCTGCTGATCTCGGGTGCCCATGCTGTTGAGGCGGAAGCGCGGCTGCAGGCGGCGGGGTTCGCCAAGACGCGGGTGGTGGGTGACCAGATCGGCCGGGCCAGTGCGATCAAGATGATCCGCTCGGTCATGGTCAAGGGGATCGAGGCGCTGACGGCGGAAATGATGCTCGCTGCAACCCGCGCGGGCGTTGTGGACGAGGTGCTGTCCTCGCTGGATGCCAGCGAGAAGTCGCAGAGCTGGTTCGAGCGCGCGGAGTATAACGTCGAGCGGATGACGACCCACGGGCTGCGTCGTGCGGCCGAGATGGAAGAGAGCGCCAAGACGCTGGAATCGCTGGGCGTCGAGCCGGTGATGACCAGCGGCACGGTGAAGCGCCAGCGCGAGCAGGCGGGCAAGACGATAGTGTTCAAACACGAGAGGACGAAAGTCGCATGACCATGATCATCGACTGCCACGGCCACTACACCGTGCTGCCCAAGGCGCACGATGAGTGGCGCGAGAAGCAGAAGGCCGCGTTCAAGGCCGGGACCGAGTGCCCGCCCTACCCCGAAATCTCGGACGACGAGATCCGCGAGACGATTGAATCGAACCAGCTGCGCCTGCTCAAGGAGCGCGGTGCGGACATGACGATCTTCTCCCCGCGCGCATCGGCGATGGCCCCGCACGTGGGCGATCAGTCGGTCGCGGTGAAGTGGGCGCAGGTCTGCAACGACCTGATCGCGCGCGTGGTCGGGCTCTACCCCGAAACCTTCGCGGGCGTGTGCATGCTGCCGCAGTCGCCGGAAGCGGACATGTCGTCTTCGATCCGCGAGCTGGAGCGCTGCGTGAACGAGCTGGGCTTCATCGGCTGCAACCTCAATCCCGATCCGGGCGGCGGGCATTTCAAGCATCCGCCGCTGACGGACGAATACTGGTTCCCGTTCTACGAGAAGATGTGCGAGCTGGACGTTCCGGCGATGATCCACGTTTCGGGATCGTGCAACCCGGCGATGCACGCGACCGGCGGGTACTACATCGCGGCCGATACGATCGCGTTCATGCAGCTGCTGGAAGGCGACCTGTTCAGCAAGTTCCCGACCCTGCGGTTCATCATTCCGCACGGCGGCGGCGCGGTGCCCTATCACTGGGGCCGTTATCGCGGTCTGGCCGACATGCTGAAGAAGCCGGGCCTTGATACGCATCTGATGAACAACGTGTTCTTCGATACCTGCGTCTATCACCAGCCGGGGATCGACCTGCTGGCCGACGTGATCGAGAACAAGAACATTCTGTTCGGTTCGGAAATGGTCGGAGCGGTGCGCGGTATCGATCCGACAACCGGCTTCTATTTCGACGACACCAAGCGCTATGTCGACGCGCTCGACATCAGCGACGCCGAACGCCACGCGATCTTCGAGGGCAACGCGCGCCGCGTGTTCCCGCGCCTCGACGCCAAGCTGAAGGAGAGGGGCCTGTGAGCGAGAAGCCTACCCAGAACATCCATGAATACCTTGCAGAGTTCGAGGATATTCCGGGCACCCGCGTCTACACCGCCGCCCGCGCCCGCAAGGGCTACTGGATCAACCAGTTCGCGATGAGCCTGATGAAGCCGGAGAACCGCGAGCGGTTCAAGGCGAACGAGCGCGCCTATCTCGACGAGTGGAAGATCAGCGAGGAAGCCAAGGAAGCGCTGCTGGCGCGCGACTACAACCGCCTCCTCGACCTTGGCGGCAACGTCTATTTCCTGTCGAAGCTGTTCTCGTCGGACGGGCTGCCGTTCGCCGAGGCGGTCAGTACGATGACCGACATGACCTGGCCGGAATACCGCCAGATGATGCTGGATGGCGGCCGCAAGCCCGAAGGCAACCGCTCGATCAAGGGAGGCTATTGAGATGGCCAAGATTACTGCTGGCGTCGGCTCCAGCCACGTTCCGCTGCTGGGCGTCGCGGTCGATCAGGGCAAGTGGCAGGACGACTACTTCGGCCCGATCTTCAAGGGCTACGAGTGGACCCGCGAATGGGAAAAGGAAACGAAGCCCGACGTCGTGATCCTGGTCTACAACGACCATGCTTCGGCGTTTGACGCGAACATCATCCCGACCTTCGCGATCGGCTGCGGCGAGCACTACAAGAGCGCCGACGAAGGCTGGGGCCCGCGCCCGGTGCCAGACGTGGAAGGCCATGCCGACCTTGCCTGGCACATCGCGCAGAGCCTGATCCTCGAAGATTTCGACATGACCATCATCAACGAGATGGACGTGGACCACGGCCTTACCGTGCCGCTCTCGATGATGTTCGGCCAGCCCGAGAAGTGGCCGGTCAAGGTCGTGCCGCTGGCGGTGAACGTGGTGACCTATCCGGTGCCGTCGGGCAACCGCTGCTGGGCGCTGGGCGAGGCGATTGCCCGCGCGGTGGAAAGCTTCCCCGAGGACCTCAACGTGCAGATCTGGGGCACCGGCGGCATGAGCCACCAGCTTCAGGGGCCGCGCGCGGGCCTGCTGAACCGCGAGTGGGACAACAAGTTCCTCGACATGCTGGAATCGGACAATGATGACGTCCGCCACATCCCGCACATCGAATACCTGCGCGAGACTGGCTCGGAAGGCATCGAGATGGTCATGTGGCTGATCATGCGCGGCGCCCTCGGAAAGAAGGTCAAGCGCCTCAACCGCCATTACCACATCCCGTGCAGCAACACCGCGATCGGGCACATCGTGCTCGAACCGGCGGACTGACGAAACCCCATCCACCCTTGCCGGGCAACCCTCACCGGTTGCCCGGTCCTTTTTCAAGAAAGGGAACAGACATGCGCATAGCCCTGGCAGGCGCCGGCGCGTTCGGCGAAAAGCACCTCGACGGCCTCAAGAACATCGACGGCGTCGAGATCACCTCGATCATCAGCCGCCGCGCCGAACAGGCCGCAGCCGTCGCCGAGAAGTACGGCGCGAAGCACTCCGGCACCGAGCTGGAAGAAGCGCTCGCCCGCGATGACGTCGACGCCGTGATCCTGTGCACGCCGACGCAGATGCACGCCGCGCAGGCCATCGCCTGCATGAAGGCCGGCAAGCACGTTCAGGTCGAAATCCCGCTGGCCGACAGCTGGGCGGATTCGCAGGAAGTGCTGCGGGTGAGCCAGGAGACCGGCAAGGTCTGCATGGTCGGCCACACGCGCCGCTTCAATCCGTCGCACCAGTACGTGCACAACAAGATCAAGGCAGGAGAGTTCAACGTCCAGCAGATGGACGTGCAGACCTACTTCTTCCGCCGCAAGAACATGAACGCCAAGGGCGAGCCGCGCTCATGGACCGACCACCTGCTGTGGCACCACGCCGCGCACACGGTTGACCTGTTCGCCTATCAGGCGGGCAAGATCGTCAAGGCCAATGCGGTCGAAGGTCCGATCCATCCCGAGCTCGGCATCGCCATGGACATGTCGATCCAGTTGAAGAGCGAGAGCGGCGCGATCTGCACCCTGTCGCTGTCGTTCAACAATGACGGGCCGCTCGGCACTTTCTTCCGCTACATCGGCGACACCGCGACCTATATCGCGCGCTACGATGATCTGGTGAACGGCAAGGAAGAGCCGATCGACGTTTCGAAGGTTGATGTTTCGATGAACGGCATCGAACTGCAGGACCGCGAATTCATCGCCGCGATCCGCGAAGGCCGCGAGCCGAACAGTTCGGTGGCCAAGGTGCTCGATTGCTATCGGGTGCTGGGCGAGCTGGAGAAGCAGCTGGCAGCCGGTTGATCTGGAAGAGGCCCGCCCGAAACGGCGGGCCTTTTTGTTTGTGGCCAAAGCCCCTTGATGGCGGTCGCCCCGGTTCAAGCCCGGGGTGACCAGGAGGTAAGAGGGCGTGACCGGACCTGCACCACAAGCGGGCCGGTGAGGAGACGAGGATGGATGCGCTGATTGCCTATTCGGGCCGCAAGTTCGCGCGGCCGCGCTACTACGCCAATGCGCACGAGCGGGACAAGGTGGACATCGTGCCGGTGGCCATGGCGATGACCGATGCGCGGGGGCTGGGGACCAGCATCGACCGCGAGGGCTTCGAGATCGTCCCCCACAAGAGCGCCGTCACCGACTTCGCCGACCGCGAGCAGGTCGCCCGCATTCACTGCCAAGAGATCGAGGAACTGGTTCAGGCGCAGACGGGGGCGGACTTCGTGCATGTCGGCGCTCCGGGGCTGCTGCGCTTTTCGGAGAAGAGCGGGAAGGCGGGGAGCCTCAACAACTCGATGCCGGCGCGCTTTGCCCATATCGACATTTCCGACGCTACCGCTCGCGCCTTTGCCGAGCGGGGGGCGAATGGGCGGGCGTACGTACGCTGCGCGCATTACAACGTCTGGCGCGCGATCTCGCCGCCGCCGCAGGACGTGCCACTGGCGTTCTGCGATGCGCGCAGCCTCGCACTGCAGGACCTGATCGCGGCCGACGCGGTGTTCGATGCGCCCGGGGAGCCGGAGTGGTCGTTCGAGGGGCTGGTGGTGGCGCACAACCCGGCGCATCGCTGGCACTGGTTCTCAGCGATGACCATCGACGAGGCGGTGCTGTTCAAGACCAACGACAGCGATCCGGGACGAGCGCATCACGTACCGCACGTGGCGTTCGACCTGCCGGATTGCCCCGCCGACGCGCCGCCGCGCGTCAGCATCGAAATGCGCGCGACGGCTTACTGGTGGGCTTGATCCCCAAGCGCATTGCGCTACACATACCATAACAAATGATAGGGTGAGGTGTGGTCATGGGCGCGTATCCGCAGACGATCTATTTTACCGGGGCCAACGAACCCGTCGGGCAGGAAGTGGAACTGCGCGGGCTCAAGGTGGAGGGCGAGCTGCCCGCCGAGGTGCGCGGCAGTTTCTACCGCGCCGTTCCCGATCCCGCGTTCCCGCCGATGTTCGAGAGCGATCACACGCTGTCGGGCGACGGCATGGTCAGCCGCCTTTCGTTCAACGGTGACGGCACGGCGGACTTCACCATGAAGTTCGTCGAAACGGCGCGCTACAAGGCCGAGAAGGCCGCAGGCAAGGCGCTGTTCGGCAAGTATCGCAACCCGTTTACCGACGACGCTTCGGTGCAGGGCGTGGACCGCACCGTGGCCAACACCACGCCGGTGTGGCACGCCGGGCGCCTGCTCATGGCCAAGGAGGACGGGCGTCCCTATCGCGTCGACCCGAAGACGCTTGAGACGATCGGCTCCTACGACTTCGGCGGGGCGCTGAAGAGCGAGACGATGACCGCGCACGTGCGGATCGATGCCGAAACGGGAGAACTGTTCTTCTATGGCTATGAAGCTGACGGGCAGGCTTCGACCAAGGTCGCTTACTGCGTCGTCGGCGCGGACGGCGAGCTGAAGAGCGAACAGTGGTTCGATGCGCCCTATTGCGCGATGATGCATGATTTCACGATCAGCGAGAACTACGCGCTGTTCCCGATCTATCCGACCACGGCGGACCTCGACCGGCTGAAGGCGGGCGGGGAACACTGGCACCATGAGCCGGAGCTGGAATCCTGGCTCGGCGTGATGCCGCGCTATGGCGATGTGTCGGAGATCAAGTGGTTCAAGGGGCCGAAGGGCTGCCATTCGTACCACATGATGAACGCGTGGGAGGATGCGGACGGCATGCTCCACTTCGATGCCTGCCTCAACAATACCAACGCCTTCGCCTTCATCCGTGAGCCTTCGGGCATCCAGATGGGGCCGCAGGACATCAAGGGCGCGCTGACCCGCTGGACGGTCGATCCGCGCAGCCAAGACGGCGAAGTGGTCGAGACGCTGATCGGTCCTCCGGGCGATTTCCCGGTGATCCCGGCGAAGCTGCAGGGGCGGCCGTACAAGACCGGCTTCATGCTTTCGATGAACCCCGAGCTGAAGGGGCCGCCACTCTTTGCCGGGCCGGTCGGCGTCAGCTTCAACATGCTGCTTCGCCTCGATGGGATGGACACGGCAACGCCGCAAGTGACCAACGCGCTTGCCCTGCCGCCGATGGCCGGGTTCAACGAGCCGGTGCACGTCCCCGCCACGGACCCGGCAAAGGATGGCTGGCTGGTGTTCATCATGGACCAGCAGGTGGGCGACAACCAGTTCATCCACGAAGCCTGGGTGGTCGACGCCGGAAACATCGGCGCAGGGCCGGTGGCCAAGGTCCACATCCCGACGCGGCTGCGCCCGCAGGTCCACGGCTGGTGGGTGCCGCAGGCGCAACTGGACGTGCTGGCATGACGCGTATCGTCGTTACCGGGGCCTCGGGCAACTATGGCCGTGGCGTCACCGATCGCCTGATCGCACAGGGCCGCGCCGTCGACCTCATCCTGATCACGCGCAAGCCGGAGAAGCTGGCGGACCGTGCCGCGCAGGGCTGCACCGTGCGTTACGGCGATTTCGACAAGCCCGAGACGCTCGCCGACGCGGTGCAGGGCGCCGACAAGATGCTGCTGATCTCGGGCACGCGGGTCGGCGCGCGGGTGGTGCAGCACAAGGCGGCAATCGATGCGGCGGCTGCGGCGGGGGTGGGGCACGTGGTCTACACCAGCTTCATCGGCATCGACGATCCTGCCAACCCCGCCGAAGTGCGCCACGACCACATCGAGACCGAACGCCTGATCCGCGCCTCGGGCTGCGGCTGGACCATGCTGCGCGATGCGCACTACGCCGATGCGATGATCCTGATGGCTGGCCCCGGCGTGATCCAGAGCGGCAAGTGGTTCTCGAATGCCGGGGAAGGCCGCGAGGCGATGGTCTGGCGCGACGACTGCATCGAAAGTGCCGTCGCCGTGCTGACCGGCCAGGGGCATGAAGGACAGATCTACAACATCACCGGGCCGGACCTGCAGACCTTCGGCGAGGTGGCGGCGATCATGGCCGAAGTGACGGGGCGCCCGGTCGAACACGTCTCGCTCGACGATGAAGGCCAGTACGCTATGTTCGACGCCATGGGCGTACCCCGCCGCCCGGTCGACGATCTCGAAGTCGCCGGCATCCCCTGGAACAGCGACGACATGGTCAGCTTCGGCCGCGCCATCCGCGAAGGCTTCCTCGAACTCTGCACCGATGACGTGGAGCGTCTGACCGGTCGCAAGGCGCGCTCGGTGCGGCAGATGATCGAGGATAACGCGGAGATGCTGCGGGGGGCTTGATCACCCCACGCCCGTCATCCCGGGCTCGACCCGGGATCCCGCTTTTCTTCTTGGGGCAAGTTCACGCCGCGACCTCGCGCAAAGGCAGCGGGGCCCCCCTGAGTTCACAAACGAAGTGCAACACCTCAGACAGGTGTTGCCATGTCGAGATACACCCAGCTTTCGCTTGAGGAGCGATGCTCGATTGCCCGGCTTCGCGAAGCCGGGCAATCGATCCGGC
>NZ_JADQDC010000022.1 GCF_015694345.1 Novosphingobium jiangmenense | reverse complement strand
TGGCCTTCGTTGCGGGCAAGCTTTCGGCGACGAGCCTCCAGTCGGTCGGCGACCTGACGCTGACGGTGACCGACACGGCGGCGCTCGGCACCGTGTCCTCGACCGCCGGCTCCGTGTCGATCGACCCTGCGCTGCTCACGTTCGACAGCATCACCGCCAACAAAGGTATCACGCTGTCGGGCGGCACGATCACCGGCGGCACTCTGGACGCAGGCACCAGCGTCAATGTCAGCGCGACCGGCGATCTGACGCTGGACCTCGCGGATGCCGGAACGACGCTCTCGCTCGGTGGCGCGAACGTACAGGCAGGCACCCTGCGGTCGAACGGCGCAACGTCGATCACCGCGACCGATCTCGCCAGCATCACCAGCGCGATCAACTCCGGTGGCGGCATTTCCATCACGGCCACCCGCTTCACCGCGCCGCTGCTCCAGGCCGTTACCGGCAACATCGCCCTGTCGATCAGCGGCAGGGCGGATCTGACCACCGTTGCGGCGTTTGGCGGCAATCTCACGATCGATGCGGACACCCTGCGTTTCGTCGCTGCCAGCGCACTCGGCGTAGTGCAACTGCGCGGGGCCGATCTCGCCGGAACCACCGTGGCATCGGGGACGAGCACGAACATCAATGCTGGAACTGTTGCGAACATTGGCAGCGTGACGGCTGGGACGAGCGCAACGCTCGGGGGGCTGGATGTCACCGTGGGCACTGTCAGTGCCGGTACCTTCACCGATTTCGATGGCAGGTCGATCAACGTTGGCGAAACGACAGCCGGAACCACCGCCTTCGTCGATGCGCGAAACTTCACCTTCGACAAACTGACCGCTGGCGAAAGCGTCGAAATTCTCACCTCCGCCAACACCAATGGTGGCAAGATCGATGCTGGCACGACGCTCAGGATCGCCGCGAGCGGTGACGTCACTCTCGATGATGCCAAGGCGGGCGGCGCGATCACGATCGGCGCGGCGAACATCAATGCGCTGACGATCACCGGCGATTCAGGCCTCTCGCTCACTGCCACCAACGCGATCGATCTCGGCACCGTCAAGGTGCTGGGCGCGTTCGACCTGTCCGGTGCATCGCTCGTGCTCGGTTCGAGCAGTTCGGGCCTCGACAGCACTTTCTCGCTCACCGGCAGTGCCACGATCGGCAGTGTCGCGGCAGGTCTCGCCAGCACAGGTCAGAACCTCGTCCAGATCGTGGTGCAGGCCCTCGGCAACTCCTTTACCGGTGGCACGCTGGTGCCAGTGTTCGATGTGGTGCAGGGACAGACGATCACGGTCTCTTCGTCCACCAATGACCTATGGAGCGCCGGTTTCCTGCCGCGCTTCTCGGATGGCGATGGCCTTATCGCGTTCCGAATTGCCACGGCGCAGGACGATTCCGGCGCGCAGCCCGGCACCCAGATCGGTGCGGCGTTTGGGAACCTCACCATCGGCAACTTCAGCGCCCCGTTCGGAGCGCTGGTTGGCCAGATCGGCAACCAGAACGTGCTTATCGGCGCCAATGGCACCGTGACGGCGCCTGCGACCGGTACCCTCTCGGTCGGCTACTGGGACTCCAACGCTGGCGACAACACCGGCTCCATCGCCTTCACCTTTGGCAACGGCACGGGCGGCGGCGGTGCCTCCAACCCTGCAAATGTCAGCATCACCACCGGTGGCAACCTGACAGTCGGTTCGGCCAATGCCAGCAGCGCGATCACACTGGACGCGGCAGGCGCCCTCAAGCTCGACAGCGCCGATGCCGGGACCACACTCGCCCTGACCGGCAACACGATCGATGCCGGTACGCTCAAGGCCGGGACCGACATCACGCTCGCGAGCAATGGCGCGAGCGTGATCGGCTCGGCAACCGCGGGCGGACGCTTCTCTGCAGACATCGGCGCGCTTGATTTCACGCTGATCGATGCGGCGAGTGCGGTCGACATCGCGTCGCTCGCCGGTGTCAGCGGCGGCGACATCCGTTCGGGCGCCAGCATCGTGGTCGATGCCTCGGGCAGCATCACTATACGCGACGCCGACGCCGCGACCGACCTCGCGCTGACTTCCGGTGCAGCCGGTGACATCACCGCGCGGACCCTTGCCGCCGGGGGCGCCATCGGCATCGAGGGCCGCGACGTGTCGCTCGGCAGCGCCACGGCCGCCGGTTCCTTCACGGTATCCGGTACCGGCGCGGTGGAACTGGGCACGGCAAGCGCGGGCAGTGCGCTCAGCGTGAACAGTCAGACCCTGACCTTCACCCGCATGTCCTCGGGCGGCACGCTCGTTGTCGGCACCAGTGGCGACGTCACCGGCGGCGATCTTGTCGCCACCGGAACGATGCGCATCAACACAGGCTCCGGACGGTTTGCCTATGGCACGCTGGACGGTGGGGACATCGCCATCGTTGCCGGTTCGGCATCGGGCGGCGCTATCCGTGTCCGGGCCGGAGATCTCAATCTCGGCGTGGCTGGGGATGCGACTGTCGGGGCGATCAACGCCAGCGGCAACGTCGCCATCGACGCCCAGCGCCTTGTCTTCAGCACGATTTCGGCCGGTGGCACTTTCGGCACCACCAACGGCTCGATGAGCGGCACTTCGATCTCGGCCGGTAATGACGTCTTCATCTCGAGCCAGGGCAATGTCGCGCTCTCCGGTCTGACTGGCAAATCGGCGCGGATCAATTCCGCCGGCATCGTCAACATCACGGGGCTTCAGCTCTCGGGCGCGATTTCCGTCTTTGCCGATGCCGTCGGGCTCGACGCCTTGGGCAATCTCGCCATCCGCACCATCATCGCCGATCGCGGCAATGTCGATGTCACGGCAGAGGGTTCGATCACTGGCAGCACGATCAACGCTCTGGGCGATATCGATCTTTTGGCCAGCAACGGCGATGTCATGATCAGCCACCTTTCGGCTGGCTATGCCGACGCCGTGGGAGATTCTGTCCGCCCGCAGGGCACCGTCACCTCCGGAGCCATCGGCCAGGGCAACATCGATATCGTCGCCGCTGGCGATATCGTCATCAACGACGTGGCCGATGCGGCCAAGGCCTTCACCATGAACGCCGGCAACACCATCCGCCTCAACGGGCTGGCGACCGGCGCGACGATGGACCTCACTTCCGCCGATCTCGAGATCGGCGCCAGCGGACGCCTCGGCGAAACCGCGCACACCGACGCGATCACCTTGCGCAATACCGGCCAGGGACCGCTGCGACTGGGCGACAACATCGCCTCGACGGTCAGCGGCTATGCCATCTCGCAAGCCGAATTCGCCCGCATCCGCTCGCGCGGCGATCTCACCATCCGGGCCAACCAGGCCCTGCTGGTGGGTGACCTCGCGGTCGTTGCCCAGGCTGGCACAACCCAAGGGCAGGTCGGCGAGACTGGCACGCTCTCGCTACGCTCCGGCGGTCTGGCCACGTTCCTCGGCGCCCTGTCGATGAGCAACGCCGCAGGCAATTCGCTCGCCGTCAACAGCCAGAACGGCGTGTTCCTTGATGCCGCAACCGGCTCGATCCGCTTGCTCGACGGCGAGGCGCGCGCCGGTACTCTGGCCATTTCCGGCAGCGGCATCGCCATGGTCACGCGCAGCGCGCTCGACGATATCTCGCAACTGACAGACACTGCTCTGATCACCGACCGCCTTGGTCTCAACGATGGCGTCACCGATGGCCGGACGCTGGTGGAGGCCGACACGATCCAATTGCGGTCCGATCGCGAGGTCTACATCCAGAATACCTCGCTCGGCACCCGGCTCGACGATCGTCGCGGTCTCGTCGCCAACAGCCTGAAGATAGGCAGCCGCGACGGCAGCCAGCTCGACATCGTGATAAACGGCATCGTCAACGGCCAGGTCGGCGTCGATGCGATCGAGCAGATCACGTTCGAGGAAGCCTTCACCGATCTCTCGTCGGTAAACGGCTGCGTCATCGTCAATGCCAATACCTGCAACAAGCTGCCGTTCGAGATCATCGAACTGCGCGATCTCGTCGAGGAAGTGCTGAAGACCGACCCCGAGGACAGCGCGCTGCAGGTGACCGACAGCTTCACCAAGACCACGCTGATCCAGTTGAACCAGATCGCGCCGGCCGGGTTCGAGCCGCTGATCGACGAACCGGTCACCGGCACCGGCAATGACGATCTGCTCGGAGAAGGCAAGCAGGACGGCGAGTGACTTGACCTGATGCGGGGGCGCGGGGCAATGGCTGATCCATGTCAGTCCACGGCCCCGCACCTTTCGCGCCTTCCGCTCCGCTCAAGCTGTTCAACAGCCTGACGCGTCAGCTGGAAGCGTTCCAGCCCGTCCACGCAGGCGAGGCGCGCGTCTATTCCTGCGGACCGACGGTCTATAACTACCCGCACATCGGCAACATGCGCGCCTATGTCTTCGCCGACATCCTTGGCCGCACGCTGTCGTTCAAGGGCCTGAAGCTCACCCACGTCATCAACATCACCGACGTCGGCCACCTCACCGACGATGCCGATGACGGCGAGGACAAGATGGAGAAAATGGCCAAGGCGCAGGCCCAATCCATCTGGGATATCGCCCAGCACTTTACCCAGGCCTACTGGGAGGACGTTAAGGCGCTCAACATCCGCCAGCCTGCACGCTGGACCATCGCCACCGAATATGTGCCGCAGATGATCGCCTTTGCCGAAAAGATCGCGGCAAAGCACTGCTACGAACTCGACAGCGGCCTCTACTTCGACGTCTCGACCGTGGCCGACTACGGTCGTCTCGCCCGCGCCCAGACCGAGGACGGCGAGGGCCGCATCGAAGCCGTCGAATGCAAGCGCAATGCCGCCGACTTCGCCATCTGGCGCAAGACGCCGCCGGGTGAAAAGCGCCAGATGGAATGGGATTCGCCATGGGGGAAGGGCGCTCCCGGCTGGCATCTCGAATGCTCGGTCATGTCCGGCGAAGTGCTCGGCTTCCCGTTCGACATCCACACTGGCGGCATCGACCACCGCGAGATTCACCACCCCAACGAGATTGCCCAGAACCAGGCGTTTTGCTGCACCAACGGCTTGGACCTGCCGGCAAACTCCGGCGCGCGGGTGTGGATGCACAACAACTTCCTCGTCGAACGCTCGGGCAAGATGAGCAAGTCGAGTGGCGAATTCCTGCGGCTGCAGCTGCTGATCGACAAGGGCTACTCGCCCTTGGCCTACCGCCTGATGTGCCTGCAGGCCCACTACCGCAGCGAACTGGAATTCTCGTGGGATGGCCTCGCTGCCGCGCTCACGCGGCTCAAGCGCATGTTGATTGCCGTCCAACAGCTCAAGGACCGCATTCCTCTCCGAACCGGGGAGGGGGATCATCCGCAGGATGGTGGAGGGGCACCCTCGTTGGCGGAACCTGTTCCCGGCCCCCGCTTCACGCCGTTCCTCGAACGCTTTGACGCTGCGGTATCCGACGATCTCAACACCCCGGTCGCCCTCACGGTGTTCGAGGAAGTCCTCGCGCTGAAAAAAGTCGACGCGTCGGAAAAGCTTGCGGCCCTCGCGGCGATGGACGCCGTCCTCGGCCTCGGCCTGCTGACACTTGATCGAAAGGCCCTCCGCCTCAAACCCAAGGGCGTCGAGATCGAGGAAACCGAAATCGAGTCTGCCCTCGAAGCCCGCAAGGAAGCGCGCGCCGCCAAGGACTTCGCCCGCTCCGACGCCCTGCGCGATGAACTCGTCGCCAAGGGCGTTGAGGTCATGGACGGCGACCCGCTCGGCTGGGAGTGGAAACTCGTCTGAACGGGTTTCAATCCGCAATTGATAGGGTAAGTCTCTCGCAACAGGTTCGGGAGAGCAGAAAATGACCGTCCTCGTGATGAACGCCATGGCCGCCCCGCTGATCGAGCAGCACTTGCCTGATTGGGTCGAGCCGCGCTTCTTCCGCAGTGCCGAGGAACTGTTCGAACTCGCCCCCTCCGCCGAAATCGGCTGGTTCGACCTCTACCAGCCGAGCGGCATGGACAAGGCGATCCGGCTGGCGACGAAGCTCAAGTGGCTCAATTCGGTCTATGCCGGCGTCGATTTCTTCCCGCTCGATGTCCTTCGCGAACGCGGCACTATCCTTACCAACGGCACCGGCATCAACGCGATCACCATCGCCGAATACGTCGTCATGGGGATGCTGACCGTGGCCAAGGGCTACCGCGAAGTCGTACGCTCGCAGGACCGACACGAGTGGCTGCTCGACAGCCCCGGCAAGGTCGAACTGGCCGGAAGCCGTGCGCTGATCCTCGGTTATGGCGCGATCGGCCAGAAGGTCGAGCGGATGTTGCAGGGTTTCGATGTCGAAGTGGTCAAGGTGCGCCGATCGGCGGGGGAGGGGACGCTCGGCCCTGATCAGTGGCGCGCACAGCTCGGCACCTTCGACTGGGTGATCCTTGCCGTGCCTGGCACGCCCGAGACCGAAGGCATGATCGGCGCGGCCGAGATCGCAGCGATGAAGCCCGGTTCGACGCTGGTAAACGTCGCGCGCGGCAGCGTCGTCGATCAGGACGCCCTGATTGCGGGCCTCAAGGCAGGGACGCCAGGCCATGCCGTCCTCGATGTCGTTACGCCCGAACCCCTGCCAGCCGACCATCCGCTGTGGGACGTGCCCAACGCTCACGTCACCAGCCACCTTTCGGGCCGCGCACAGACGAAGATGTTCGAGCGCTCTGTCACCCGCTTCCTCGAAAACCTTCGCCGTTTCCGCGCCGGCGAGCCGCTCCAGCCGCAGGTCGATCTTTCGCTGGGCTACTGACTCTCTAGGACGTGACTCCGCCGCCCGCCTTTGATAGCCATGCACACAAGGGCAGGTGCGGGGGCCATAACGACACGCACCGGTTTCAAGTCCCGTGAGGTCGCATCCGAGTTGGGGAGGGTAACGCAGCCTTGGCCGCGCGTTCCCGTTGATGGAGCGACCAAAAATGGCCGAAGGCAAGAAGGCGTCAGACCTGTTCATCGAGTGCCTTGAGGAAGAAGGCTGCGAATATATCTTCGGCGTTCCGGGCGAAGAAAACCTCGATTTCCTCGATTCGCTGTCCCGCTCGAAGAAGATCAAGCTGATCCTCACCCGTCACGAACAGGGCGCAGGCTTCATGGCCGCAACCTACGGCCGCCACACCGGCAAGACCGGCGTCTGCATCGCCACGCTGGGGCCGGGGGCGACCAACTTCGTCACCGCGGCTGCCTACGCGACGCTGGGCGGCATGCCGATGCTGATGATCACCGGCCAGAAGCCGATCAAGAAGTCCAAGCAGGGCCGCTTCCAGATCCTCGACGTCGTCTCGATGATGGGGCCGATCACCAAGTTCACGCATCAGATGGCAAGCTCTGATAACATCCCCAGCCGCGTGCGAGAGGCCTACCGCCTCGCCGAGGAAGAGAAGCCCGGGGCCACCCACATCGAACTTCCCGAGGACATTGCCGACGAGCATACCGACTCCGTCCCGCTCAAGCGCAGCCTTGTTCGCCGTCCCAATGCCGATGCCAAGTCGGTCGCGCAGGCCGTCCACGCGCTGCAGAATGCCAAGGCCCCGGTGCTGGTGATTGGCGCAGGCGCTAACCGCAAGATGACTGGCAAGATGCTCGCCGAACTGGTCGAGAAGACCGGCATACCCTTCCTGACCACCCAACTGGGCAAGGGCGTGATCGACGAGCGGCACCCGAAGTTCCTTGGTTGCGCTGCGCTTTCTGCCGGTGACTTTGTCCATCGTGCGGTGGAGGACGCTGACCTCATCGTCAACATCGGCCACGACGTGATCGAAAAGCCGCCGTTCTTCATGCGCGAAGGAGGCACGCCGGTCATTCACGTCTCCACCAAGACCGCCGAGGTCGACCCGGTCTATTTCCCCTCGATCGAGGTGATCGGCGATATCGCCAACGCGATCTGGCAGATCAAGGAGGCGATCACGCCAAACCCGGCGTGGAACTTCGACCACATGCTGGCCTACCGCGCTGCCGAAGTTGCGCACACGGCGCCGCTCGCCGCCGATACCCGCTTCCCGATCTTCCCGCCGCACCTCGTTCAGCAGATCCGCGATGCTTTGCCCGAGGACGCAATCATCTGCCTCGATAACGGCGTCTACAAGATCTGGTTCGCACGCGGCTATACCGCCTACCACCCCAACACCGTGCTGCTGGACAATGCGCTGGCCACGATGGGGGCCGGGCTGCCCTCGGCGATGATGAGCGCGATGCTATATCCCGATCGCAAAGTCATGGCGATCTGCGGCGATGGCGGCTTCATGATGAACAGCCAGGAGATGGAGACTGCGGTACGCCTCGGCCTCAACCTCACCGTGCTGATCCTCAACGACAGCTCCTATGGCATGATCCGCTGGAAGCAGGCCAACATGGGCTTCGAGGATTTCGGCCTGACCTACGGCAACCCCGATTTCGTGAAGTACGCCGAAAGCTACGGCGCCCACGGCCATCGCGTCACCAGTTCCGAACACCTCAAGGAACTGCTCGCCCACTGCCGCGATACGCCGGGCGTCCACCTGATCGATTGCCCGGTCGACTATTCGGAGAACGATCAGATCCTCAACAAGGACATCAAGGAACTGTCGAAGGCGCTCTAGGGTTCAGGCGATTCATCATGCCGTCACCCCGGGCTGGACCCGGGGTCCCGCTTTTTCACCTGCGGCGGTTCGATAAATAGCGGGATCCCGGGTTTGGCCCGGGATGACGTTGGAGGTTATCAAGTGTCACAGCTCAAGGACGTCTACCCGCTCTACCTCAACAACAAGGCGGTGCAACCCAACACCGACCTGAAGGTGACGGACAAGTTCACCGGCGAGGTAGCTTTCCGCACCGCGCTCGCAACGCCCGACGTGATTGCTGAGGCCATTGCCGGCGCGGTTCGCGCTGCCGAACCCATGGCCCGACTGGCATCCTACGAAAAGCGTGACGTGCTCGATCACTGCGTCCGCCGCTTCACCGAACGCAAGGACGAGCTGGCCTATGCCCTGTGCATCGAAGCCGGCAAGCCGATCGCCGATTCCGAAGGCGAGGTCGGTCGCCTGATCGACACCTTCCGCATCGCTGCCGAGGAAGCCACCCGCAACTATGGCGAAGTCCAGCCGCTCGACATCAGCCCGCGTGCCAAGGGCTACATGGGCATGTGGAAGCGCGTGCCGATCGGTCCGTGCAGCTTCATCTCGCCGTTCAACTTCCCGCTGAACCTCGCCGCCCACAAGATCGCGCCCGCGATCGCCATGGGCTGTCCCTTCGTGATGAAGCCCGCCAGCCTCACCCCGCTCGGCGCGATCATCATGGGCGAAGTCCTCGCCGAATGCGACGTCCTGCCCGAGGGCGCTTTCTCGATCCTGCCCGCCAGCCGTGATGGCGCCGACCTTTTCACCACCGACGAGCGGCTGAAGCTCCTCTCCTTCACCGGCTCGCCCGGCGTCGGCTGGGAGCTCAAGGCCAAGGCGGGCAAGAAGAAGGTCGTCCTCGAGCTCGGCGGCAATGCTGCCGTCGTAGTCGACAAGGATGCCGATCTCGACCACGCGCTCGCCCGCATCATCTTCGGTGGTTACTATCAGTCCGGCCAGTCGTGCATTCACGTCCAGCGCGTGATCATTCACGCCGACATTTACGACCAGTTCCGCGACATGCTCGCGGCCAAGGTCAAGACGCTCAAGTCCGGTGACCCCAAGAACCGCGATAC
The DNA here is from genome assembly GCF_015694345.1 of Novosphingobium jiangmenense. Lineage (GTDB taxonomy): Bacteria > Pseudomonadota > Alphaproteobacteria > Sphingomonadales > Sphingomonadaceae > Novosphingobium > Novosphingobium jiangmenense. The sequence continues at coordinate 17,590 of NZ_JADQDC010000022.1, read as the reverse complement.
CTTCATCGGTCCGATGATCTCGGCCAAGGAAGCCCAGCGCCTCAAGACCTGGATCGATGCAGCCGTGGCCGGCGGGGCGAAGTTGCTCGCGGGCGGTGGCTGCGAAGGCAACATGCTCGAGGCGACCCTGCTCGAAGGCTGCAGCCGCGAGATGGACGTCTATACCGAGGAAGCCTTCGGCCCGGTCGTCATCCTCTCGAAATTCACCGACTGGGATGCCGCACTTGAAGAAGTGAACGACAGCAAGTTCGGCCTTCAGGCCGGCCTGTTCACGGCCGACATCCACAAGGTCATGGACGCCTGGGACAAGCTCGATGTCGGCGGCATCGTCGTCAACGACGTTTCCTCCTATCGCGTCGACAACATGCCCTATGGCGGCGTCAAGGATTCGGGCCTTGGTCGCGAAGGCATCCGTTTTGCCATGGAGGACATGTCCGAGATCAGGAACATGGTCATCCGGCGGCGCTGAGTTTTGTCGAGGTTTGCCGCTTATCTTTCCGATATGTTTCCAGGAAATCGGATTAGCCACTTGAACCCATGGGGCAGAGTGTCCTAGTCTCGGTTCAAACGGGGTCGCATTGCAGCACTTCCGGCCAAGGCTTCCGCACAAGGCATAAAGCCGCGCGGCAGGCAGCGCCGGTGGGGACGAGGGGCAATGCAGGGTATAATCTTGGGAATCGGGCGACTGGCGGCACTGTGCCGGGCGATTCCGCGCTCTGGCGCTATGGCTGTTGCGGCGTGTCTGGCCATGGCCGGTGCCTCGCTCGGCGCATCCTCGCTCGTCTCGCCCGCTGCGGTGCAGGCTCAAGGCACGGCTCCTTCGGTCCTGCGCGGACACGTCGGAGTCGCCTCGTGCGCCGGTTCCACCTGCCATGGTCGCAGCGTCGCCGATGGCGCGGTCGTCCGGCAGGACGAACTCATGCGCTGGCAGGAAGATTCCTCCCCCTCCGGAGCACACAGCCGCGCCTGGCGCGTGATCCAGGAGCCGCGCGGCCAGGCAATCGTTCGCCGCATGGGCCTCGATGCCGCCGGCATTCAGCGCGAATGCGCCGGTTGCCATGCCTCGCCGGGTTCCTCGCGCCCGTCCGATGGCGTCGATTGCGAAGCCTGCCATGGTGCATCCGGCGGCTGGCTTTCCACCCACTACACCGTCGGTGCCAGCCATGCGCGCAACGTTGCCCAGGGCATGACCGACCTGACCCGCCCGCAGGTCAAGGCGCAGGTCTGCCTCGATTGCCACTTCTCGGGCGATGCCAAGGGCCAGTTCATCGCTCACCGCATCATGGCCGCCGGCCACCCGCGCATCTCGTTCGAACTGGACCTGTTCACCACGCTCCAGCAGCATCATGATGAGGACGCCGACTACGTCCAGCGCAAGGGTGGCAAAACCAACTCGATGCGCATGTGGGCCGTAGGTCAGGCAGAAGCCGTCAAGCGCAGCCTCGAACTCTACAGCCAGCCCGCCCGGGCGATGGACGGGATCTTCCCCGAATTCACCTTCTACGATTGCCACTCCTGCCACCGCCGCATCTATGACAGCGAGGACGGCAACGTTACCGCCGTGCGCAATCCGGGTCGCCCCGTCGATCTCGGCACGCCACCCTACAATGACGAGAACATGATCATGCTTCTCGCCGCCGCCCGCGTGGTTGCGCCCGATGCCGCTGCCACGTTCGATGCCCGCGCCAAGGCCTTCCACAAGGCGATGTTGGCCAACCGCGCCGAAACTGTCGCCGCAGCCCAGGCGTTGCGCCAGTCGGCCGATGCCTTGTCCTCGCGCTTCGCCTCCGCCAGCTTCACCCGCGAACAGACCTTCGCCATCATGGATTCGATCGCCAGCGACGCAATCGGCGAACGCTACACCGATTACGAAGGCGCTGTGCAGTCGGTCATGGCGGTCGACACCCTGCTCAACGGCCTCGTCAATCAGGGCATGGTCGCGCCGGGTTCGGCCAATGGCCTGCGCGTCCAGATAAACCAGGCCTATGCCGCCGTTCGTGATCCCAACGGCTTCCAGCCCCTTGCCTTCCGCCGCGCCCTGGGCAGCGCGGTACGTTCGATCCGGAGCCTTCGCTGATGCGCATGCCGTTGGCTTTCCGGCAGACCACCGCCGTCGCACTCGCGCTCTCTCTCACTCTGTCTGGGTGCGGCGGCGGTGATTCTGGCTCGGGCGGTACATTTACGCCGACTCCCACGCCGTCCTCGTCGTCGCGCTTCTTTGCCGATCCTGCGCCGGAAGCCCTGACCTCTGCCGAAGTCCAGCAGATCATCGCGCAGGCCGTGGGCGAGGCCAAGGCGCTCAACTATCCCGCCATCGTCGCCGTGGTTGACCGTGTCGGCAATGTCCTCGCCGTGTTCCGCATGAACGGTGCCGCCACGCGCATGCTGATCAGCCAGCGCACAGCCACCGGCGAAATCTCACCGCGCGAGGTCGATGCCCAGGGCCTCGAAGTCGAAGCGACGATGGGCGCGATCTCCAAGGCGGTCACGGCAGCTTACCTCTCGTCAAGCGGCAATGCCTTCTCCACCCGCACCGCCAGCATGATCGTGCAGGAGCATTTCCCACCTGCGCCCAACACGCCCGGCCTCGAATCCGGCCCGCTGTTCGGCGTGCAGTTCAGCCAGTTGCCCTGTTCCGATCTTGCCGCCCGCTTCGCCACCGGCAATGCCGGAAGCGGTTCCTTCATCGGCCCCAAGCGCGCGCCACTGGGCCTTTCTGCTGACCCCGGTGGATTGCCGCTTTACAAGAACGGCGTTGTGGTTGGCGGTATCGGCATCATGGCCGATGGCGATTACGCCTATGACCCGGACGTCTCCAACGTCGATGGCGACCCCGAAGAGTTCATGGCGCTCGCCGGGATTCAGGGGTTCGCCCCGCCGGTCGAGATCCGTGCCGACCGCATCCCTGTCGACGGATCGACCCTGCGCTTCTCCGATGCCCGCGTCGAAGGCCTGCACCCGCTGCAGACCAGCTTCTCTGCCATCAACAACACTGCCGGCACCCTGATCCCGGTGCGCGGATACTACGACGGAACCGCCGTCCTTGCCGGAACGCCTTATGGCACTGAAGCCAGCGGCATCCGCCGGGCCACCTCTGCCGAATTCTCGCTCGCCGATGCCTATGTGCTGAGCAACGGCTCGGGCACCAATCGTTACCCGATCAAGGCCGGCACCGATGCCGCTGCGGTCGGCACGCCGTTGACCGCTGCCGAAGTCCGCGCCGTGCTCGAAGAGGCCTTCACGATCATGACGCGCGCCCGCGCGCAGATCCGCCGCCCGCTCGACAGCCGCGCGCAAGTCTCGATCTCGGTGGTCGATACCTACGGCGAGGTCCTCGGTCTCGTCCGCGGGCCTGACGCGCCGATCTTCGGCATCGACGTCTCGCTGCAGAAGGCCCGCACGGCGGCATTTTTCTCCAACCCGGTCGCTGCGCAACAGCTTCAGGACGATACGGACGCCGAGATCCCCGCATTCGTCCAGCGCGCCCGCGATTTCCTCGGCGATCAGACCGCGCTGACCGGAAAGATCGCCTTTGCCGATCGCTCTGGCGGCAATCTGTCGCGTCCGTTCTTCCCCGATGGCGAGGTCGGCCGCCCGCACGGTCCGTTCTCGCGCCCGATCAACGATTTCAGTCCTTTCGCAACCGGTCTCCAGATTGCTCTGGTCAAGGCCAACCTGCTGCAGCACGCGGTCTTCGTCGAAGGCTCGCTCAATGCGCGGGACGTGGTGCAGCGCTGTACCGCCGTACCCGATACGCCGACAGGCAAGAAACGCCTTGCCAACGGCATCCAGATTTTCCCCGGCTCTGTCCCGATCTACCGCAACGGCAAGCTTGTCGGCGCCATCGGCATTTCGGGTGACGGCATCGATCAGGACGACATGATCGCCTTCCTCGGCACCCACAACGGCGGGGCCAAGGTCGGCACCATCGGCAACGCGCCCAAGGAGATCCGCGCTGACACCATTGTCGTGCCAGTGGGGCAGGGGGTGCGTCTGCGTTACGTGAACTGCCCGTTCGCGCCGTTCCTCGACACGTCCGAACAGAACGTCTGCGAGGGCAAGTGATGCAGCAGGTCGCTCTCCTTCTCGCACCCGTCCTCGGCATCTCCCAGCCGCATGTCCAGCCCGCACCGCTGACGTTCTACCTGCAGGATGCGTCAGGATCGGCACCGGGAACTGCCGAGCCCCAGCAAGCGCCGACAGTTGACAGCAAGGCACCGCTCCCCGGTGGCGAGACCGATGCCGACGGCGCACTGATCGATGGCCGCCGCCGCCCCGGCTTCAACAAGCAGCTCCCCGAGAAAGTCGAGCAGGACAATCCCGGCGCCGTCAACGCACCGCCGCCGGAAGCGTTCTACGACAAGTACGATGGCGAAGGCCCGGTCGGCGATCTCGGCCTCGACGTTGCCCTGCCGGACCGCTGGCGCATCATGTCGACGCTGTGCCCGCAAAAGGACAAGACCACCGGCAAGAAGGACCGCGCGCTCTACACGCTGTTCCCCAAGCTCGAATATGTCTGCCATTCGCAGCTGGACCCGTTCCACCACAACCTCCTGAAGGGCGACCGTCCCCTGGCGCGCGGCAAGCGCCCCGGTTTCCTGAAGGGGGACGACTGGTACCTGCTGGCAGGCGCGGTTTCCGATACCGTGGTCGAGCCGCGCAGCTTCCCGATCCCGGTCGGCAACCAGACCACGACCAACCCCAACGAGATCGACACCTTCGGTCGCAGCCACAGCCTCGTGCTGTCGCAGACCTTCATCGCCAGCCTCTCGTTGCTCAAGGGCATGACGGCGTACAAGCCGCCGGTGGTCGAATACCGCATCGCCATTGCCGGCAACATCAACCACGTCGAGGTGCCCGAACGCCGCGTCCTGTTCGTCGAACCGTCCAAGGGCACCAAGCGCACCGACGGTTTCGTCGGCCTGCAGGAAGCGTTCATCGACTACCACATCGGCCGGTTCGATACTAAGCGCTACGATTTCATCTCCCTGCGCACCGGCATTCAGCCGATGCAGTCGGACTTCCGCGGTTTCCTGTTCAACGACAACCAGTTGGGCATCCGCCTCTTCGGCAACCGTGACAACAACCGCGTCCAGTTCAATCTCGCGGCGTTCTGGCGGCTCGAGAAGGAGACCAACTCGGGTCTCAACGACGTCAGCCGCGCCCCGCGCAATGACTGGGTGTTCATGGCGAACCTCTATCGCCAGGACTTCCCCTTCGTCGGACTGACCAGCCAGGTCTCGGTCACCTACAACATGAACCGCGAACGCAACGAGATCACGGTCGATACCAACGGCTTCCCGGTCCGTCCGGCGCTGATCGGTGACTTGCGCGGCCGCGAATATGACGTGGTCTATCTCGGTTACGCTGCCGATGGCCATATCGGCCGCCTCAACCTCACCGCACAGGCCTATGCCGCGCTCGGCGAGGACCGGAACAACTTCCTCACCAGCCGCCCGGCCGAGATCAAGGCCTTCATGGCCGCGGCCGAGGTCAGCTACGACTTCGACTGGACCCGCGTCCGCCTTTCCGGCCTCTGGGCCAGCGGTGACAGCGACCCTTACGACAAGACCGAAGGCGGCTTCGACGCGATCTTCGAAAACCCCCAGTTCGCCGGGGCGGACACCAGCTACTGGATCCGTCAGACCATCCCGTTCGCGGGCGGTGGCCGCAACATTTCGGTCAACGGTCGCAACGGCATCCTCAATTCGCTGCGTTCGTCGAAAGAGCAAGGCCAGTCGAACTTCACCAACCCCGGCACCATGCTGGTCGGCCTCGGCACCGATTTCGACCTGACGCCCACCTTGCGCGTCTCGACCAACGTCAATCACCTCTGGTTCGAGAACACCAAGATCCTGCAGGTCCTGCGCAACGAAGGCTCGATCCCGCGTGACATCGGCTGGGACGCCTCGGTCTCGGCGATCTGGCGCCCCAACGCCTCGCAGAACCTCGTCTTCCGCCTCTCGGGCGCGGTGCTCGATCCGGGGGCGGGCTTCGATGATCTCTTTGCCCAGATGGGCAAGGCAAGCCGCTTCTACTCCGTCCTCGCCAACGCGACCCTGGCCTTCTGATGACCCAGCTCATGCCCCAAACGCGCCGCCTCCGCACTCTCTCGCTGGCATGGCTGGTCGCCGCGCTGGCCGCGCTGCTCATCCCGAGTGCGCTCTACGCCTCGGGCGAGGAACCGGCGCAGAAGGTCAGCCACACCCGCGCCCCCGCCGCGCCGCGCGGCCAGCCGGGCGATACTGCGGAAGAGCAGTGGGCTTACGTCGACAAGCAGAACGCCGGTTGCGTCAGCTGCCACACCAAGAGCGATCACCGCACCATGCACGCCAGCCCGGCGGTGGTCCTGTCCTGCGCGGATTGCCATGGCGGCAACACGAAAGTCATGGCCGACCGGTCATGGAACCGAAATTCCATCGAATACGTCGCGGCCATGAAGGACGCCCACGTCCTGCCGAAGTACCCGGCAGCCTGGGGCTGGCCCTCCTCGGCCAACCCGAAGCGCTCCTACGGGCTGCTCGCCAAGGAAAGCCCGGAGTTCATCCGCTTCGTCAACCCGTCGGACTATCGCGTTGCCCGCGATTCCTGCGGCGCCTGCCACATGTCGATCATCGAGGCGTCCGAACGCTCGCTCATGTCCACCGGCGCGATGCTGTGGGGCGGCGCGGCCTATAACAACGGTATCGTTCCCTTCAAGAACTACCTGTTCGGCGAAAGCTTCACCCGCAATGGCGAGCCTGCGCTGCTCAAGTCGGCGTCGAAGGAAATCGGCCCCGATGGCAAGCCGATGTGGGGCACCGTCACGCCCAAGGAGAAGGCGCGCGGCGCGCTGCCGATCATGTATCCGCTGCCCCGCTGGCACACGATCCCGCCGGGCGACGTCTTCCGCGTGTTCGAGGACGGTGGCCGCACGATCAACCCGCAGTTCCCCGAAATCGGCCTGCCCAACTCGACCGGCCTGATCCAGCGCCTCGATGAACCAGGCCGCCCGGACCTGAAGCAGTCCAACCGTGGCCCCGCCACCGGCCTGCGCGTCGCCATTCCGGTGCTCAACATCCACAAGACGCGCCTCAATGACCCGTTCCTGTTCCAGATGGGCACCAACGACCAGCCGGGCGACTATCGCTCCTCGGGCTGCGCTGCCTGCCACGTCATCTACGCCAACGACCGCGAACCGCGCCACTCGCTGAACTATGGCAAGTGCGGGCGAGACGGGCAGACCATCACCGCCGACCCGACGATCAATTCCCTGCGCGAAGGCCAGCACCGCAAGGGCGCCTACGGCTCCTATGACGCCGAGAAGGCAGAGCATCACGACAAGGTGCGCGGCACCGTCTTGGGGGGCAAGCGCGGCTATCTCGGCGGCGACAGGACAGATCCCGAACAGTCGGCCGACATGGAAGGCGATTGCGCCCGCGCCATCTCCTCGGCCGAACAGCTGGTCTATTCGCCCGGCAAGGGCGTTGCCCCGCACGGTTCGATGGACCATGACAAGATGGACCAGGCTTCGGCCCACGCCATGGCCGGTCTCGACGCCAAGGGCCACCCGAAGAAGGGCGACCATGGCGAGGACGCCCACGATGCCGATGGCCCCGTCGTCATGCAGGATCGCGAACGCGGCCACCCGCTGGTCCACGCCTTCACCCGCGCGATCCCGACGGCGCAGTGCATGAACTGCCACATGCACCAGCCGAACATCTTCCTGAACTCCTACCTCGGCTACACCATGTGGGACTATGAGTCCGACGCGCCGAGCATGTGGCCGGGGCCTGAAAACCGCGCGCCAAAGCCCGCCGGCATGTCCGATGCGGACTACGAGAAGACGTTCAAGAAGCAGTTCTATCCGAACATCGACGAACAGCGCGAAGTGCTCGATCGCAACCCTGAGGGCGCGTCCACCCGCGGCCTGTGGCGCGATGTCGAGTTCCTGCGCAACGTCTATGACCTGAACGACAAGCTCGAGCGCACCCAGTTCGCCGATTACCACGGCCACGGCTGGAACTTCCGCGCCATCCTCAAGCGCGACCGTCGCGGCAACCTGCTCGACGACGAGGGCGACATGTCGTCCTACGGCACCGACAAGGCCCACATCATCTCGCCCGAGGACCCCGAGAAGTTCCGCAAGGCAGGCGAGGGCAAGTTCGTCGAACCGGGCGAGAGCAATCCCGGCAAGGCCGTCCACATGATGGACATCCATGCCCAGCTCGGCATGCAGTGCGCCGATTGCCACTTCTCGCAGGATAGCCACGGCAACGGCATGATCTACGGCGAAGTCGCCAATGCGGTCGAGATCGGCTGCAAGGACTGTCACGGCACGCCGGACAACTACCCGACGCTGCTGACCTCGAACATGGCGGCGCCCGAAAAGGGCAACAACCTCGCCCTGCTGCGCAATGCCGATGGCCAGCGCCGCTTCGAATGGTTCAACGAGGCCGATGGCCGCCGCGTGCTGGTCCAGCGCTCGATCATCGATCCCAACCTGTCCTGGCGCGTCAGCCTGGTGAAGGATTCGGTCGATGCGCGCTATGCCGGCAAGATGGACTCCACCGGCAAGCCGATCTTCAACCCCAAGGCCGCGCGCGCCAAGCTGATGGCCAAGTCCGCGTCCGAGGATGGCGTCTACAAGTTCGGCACCGGCGTGCCCAAGGAAGCCCGCGCCCACCGTGACGACGACATGGCCTGCTTCACCTGCCACCTGTCGTGGACCACGTCGTGCGCCGGCTGCCACCTGCCGATCGAGGCCAACTGGAAGTCGGCCACGCACAAGTACGAGGAAGACTACACCCGCAACTACGCGACCTATAACCCGCAGGTCGCGCGCGACGACATGTTCCAGCTCGGCAAGCACCAGCGCAACAAGTCGTCGGGCTCCGATCCGGTGCAGTTCGATGCGGCCGGCAACCCCGTCGCGGGCAAGGCGATCACCGCGCCGATCCGCTCCACCTCGGCGCTGATCCTGTCGTCGACCAACATCAACCGCGAACGCATCTATGTGCAGCAGCCCCCGATTTCCTCGATCGGCTACTCCTCACAGGCCTTCGCGCCGCACTTCCCGCACACCGTTCGCAAGAACGAGACCAAGCAGTGCACCGATTGTCACGTCTCTCAGGACGAGGACAACAACGCCACGATGGCGCAGCTGCTCCTGCTCGGCACCAACTACGTGAACTTCGTCGGCATGAACGCCTGGTTCGGTCTCGACGGCGGCTTCGAAGCCGTCCGCGTCACCGAATGGGACGAGCCGCAGGCGGTGATAGGCTCCTACCTCCACCGCTATGCCTATCCGGATTACTGGAAGGAGCATGTCGAGAAGAACGGTCGCGAGTTGAAGAACTGGACGCGCGGCAAGGCGTTCGATGGCAAGCTCTCGGGCGAAACCACCGGGCACGAGCAGTTCTCGAACATCGTCGAAGGCACAAGGGACTCGGTGCGCTGCCTGCAGATGCGCGGCGAATACATGTACGTCGCCGAAGGCAAGGGCGGCTTCCGGGCCTACGACATTGCCGCCATCGGCAACAAGGGCTTCTCCGAACGCATCGTCAACGCGCCGTTCTCGCCGCTCGGCCATGACACGCATGTCGCCACCACCAACGCCACCTGCATGGCGCTGCCGACCAACCAGTCGATCGCGCCGACGCGCAACACGCCCGAGCTGCGCGGCCTCAATCAGGAACAGCCGTTCTCGCCGATCTACAGCTATGCCTTCGTCACGGATGCGGTCGAAGGCCTGATCGCGGTCAACGTCGATACGCTGGCCGATGGCGAGTTCCGCAACAATTTCTTCAACCGCGCGCTCACCTTCAACCCGGATGGCGTCCTTACCGGCGCCCGCCACATCACGCTGGCCGGTGACTACGCCTATATCGTAACCGACAAGAACCTGGTCACGGTCCACCTGCCCAAGCCATGGTCGCCGCAGAAGCCGTGCGAAGTCAGCGAGAAGAAGGGCGGCGAGACCTGCCTCGATCCGCGCATCACTTCGGTCGTGCCCTTGCGCGATCCGCGCGCCACGGCGGTGCAGTTCCGCTACTTGTGGGTGACGACGGCCAATGGCCTCGAACTGATGGACATCACCAACCTCGCGCAGCCCAAGGCCGTGCCCTCGGCCACCGTGCCGCTGGCCAATGCCCGCCGCGTTTATCTTGCGCGCACCTATGCCTATGTCGCGGCCAAGTCGCAGGGTCTGGTCATCGTCGACATCACCGCGCCGACGCGTCCGTCGATCTACACCAGCTACACCGCCGACGGGCAGCTCAACGATGCCGAGGACGTGATCGTCGCGTCCACCAATGCCTCGCTCTTCGCCTATGTTGCCGATGGCCGGAACGGGATGAAGGTGCTGCAGCTGACCTCGCCCGCCAGCCAGCCCAACTTCTACGGCTTCTCGCCCGAGCCCAAGCCCGAGCTGATCGCCTGGGCCCGCACGCCCACGCCCGCGCTCGCGCTGTCCAAGGGGCTTGATCGTGACCGCGGCGTGGACGAGACCGGCGGCCAGATGGCAGTCTTCGGCCGCCTCGGCTCCCGCCCGTTCACGCGGCCGGAAATGGAAGAGCTGTTCCTCAACAGCAAGGGCGATGTCTTCCGCGTCTCGAACGCTGTCGACATGACCCTGTGGGTCGGTGCAAAGACCGCGCCCCTGCTCGCCAGGACGAACTGACCGGTTGGAGAGGAGAGCGGGTGCCTTGAGCGTTTGCGCTCGGGAGCACCCGCCGATCCTCTCAGTTGTCGTCCAGCAGCAGGATCTCGCATTCCACTTCCATCAGCGGCGCGGGCAGGACCTCGTGATCCACGCGCGTCACCGCCGCATCGGCGACCAGACGCCCGCGCAGCTTGAACTCGTGCTCGGGCAGCACCGCGATGAAGCTTTCCCCGTCGCTGACCGCGTCGCTCCCGGCAAAGCGCAGCACCAGCCGATGCCGCGCGCCTGAGAAGGTGATGCTCGCCCACGGCGTCTCGTCATGGCTGACCACCTCGGCATGAGGCCCGCTGATCTCGCGCACCGCCCGCAGCAGGCGCTCGGCGGTCGACGGGCGAGGGGCGAGCGCCGGGGGAGCCAAAGGGGGAGGGACGTTCTCGGCATGCGCCTTGGTCTCGAAGGCGTGAAGATCAAGCAGCATGGACATTCCCTCCAAAGTTGTTCATGAAATGTTCTACACGTTCCACCATTCCGGAACGCGGTTCGCGGCCGTTGCGCAGATCGCCCACCAGGCGTGGATCGTGCGCGGCAAGGCGGCCGAACTTGGTGACGGGCATTCCAGTCTCGCGAAGGAAGCTCTCGATCTTGCGGAGCAGCATGGCGTCTCTGACCCTTCCGGATGCGGTCGCCATGGGAGACGACTCGAAATAGGATTTTTCCTATGTTGATCTTGAAATCCTACAATGCTAGGAAAAGTCCTTCGAAAGTGGAGGAAGGCGCAGATGGCCCCGGCAGACAGCGAATCGGATGACGGCGCCCGCGCCCGCCTCGTCGGCCTTGCGGCGCAACGCGGCGTCAGCCTCTCCGCGCTCTCCGCGCTGATCGGCCGCAACACCACCTATCTCCAGCAGTTCGTCCGCAAGGGTAGCCCGCGCAAGCTGGAGGAGAACGACCGGCGCACGCTGGCCGAATTCTTCGGCGTCCCGGAAAGCGATCTCGGCGCCGCTCCGCGCGGTGGCGTGATCACCGCCGGGCAGGGCGCTCCGCGCAGCGCCGCTCCGCTTCGCGCCATCACTCCGGAATGGGCCGACATCCCGCGCCTCCCGCTGGGCGCGTCTGCTGGCCCCGGCACGCTTCCGGCGGAGGAAATTCCCTCCGGCCGCCTGCGTTTCAACCACCGCTGGCTCAAGGGGCAGGGGCTCGAACCCGCCATGCTCTCGGTCATCGAGGTCGAAGGCGATTCGATGGAGCCGACCCTGCGCGATGGCGACGAGATCCTCGTCGACCGCACCCCGCGCCCCTTGCGCGCCGGCATCCACGTCATCCGCCTCGACGATGTCCTGCTGGTCAAGCGGCTCGAACCCGGCCCCGGCGGCACGGTGCGGATCATCTCCGACAACCCCGCCTATCCCCGCCTCGAACGCCCGCTCGCCGAACTTGAACTGGTCGGACGCGTCGTCTGGAAAGGCGGGCGCTTGTAATTCCTCCCCGGCACGGGGAGGGGGACCATCGAAGATGGTGGAGGGGCACCCGAGGCATTCCACCACCGGCTTGCCAATTCGCCGTCCACGCGCCATCTCAGCGCCATGACCCAGCCAACAGCCGAGCCGCCCTTCAAGGTCGCGATCATCCCCGTCACCCCGCTCCAGCAGAACTGCACGCTGGTCTGGTGCACGAAGACGATGAAGGGCGCCTTCATCGATGCCGGCGGCGATCTCGACAAGCTGCGCAAGGCGATCGCCATGACCGGCGTGACCATCGAGAAGCTGCTCGTCACCCACGGCCATATCGACCACTGCGGCAGCGTCGGCATCTTCGCGCGCGAACTCGGCGTGCCGATCGAAGGCCCGCACGAGGATGACCGCTTCTGGATCAGCCGCCTCGACGAGGACGGCCAGCGCTACGGCATCGATGGCGAGGTGTTCGAGCCGAACCGCTGGCTCGGCCATGGTGACAAGGTCACTGTCGGTGAAGTCGAACTCGACGTGATCCACTGCCCCGGCCACACTCCCGGCCACGTCGTTTTCCACCACGCGCCCACGCGAGTGGCGATTGTCGGCGATGTCCTGTTCCAGGGTTCGATCGGCCGCACCGATTTCCCGATGGGCAATCACCAGGACCTGATCGATTCGATCACGCAAAGGCTCTGGCCGCTCGGCAACGATGTCACTTTCGTCCCCGGCCACGGTCCCAACAGCACCTTCGGCCGCGAACGTCAGACCAACGCCTACGTCAGCGACTACGCCCTAAGCTGATAAATCTCCCTGCCGCATGCGGGAGGGGGCGGGGGAGGGCATGTCGCCAAGCCATCCCCCTCGCATCCTTCACATATCCAGCGCGATGGAAACTGCCCAGACGCCAAGCCCCAGCTGCGTCAGCATGGTCGTGAGCGTGCCGACGCCGCGCAGGAAGCCCAGCGGCCCGCCGTCCATGCCGATGCCGTGGCCGACGCGGCCCAGCATGAACACAGCCGCCACGCCCATCAGGTAAGGATTGCCGGTCCGCGCCAGCTCCACTGCGGCGATCAGCACCAGCACGATCGGCGTGTTCTCGACAAAGTTCGCCTGTGCCCGCATCCGCGCGATCAGGTCCATGTCGCCCCCGTCGCCGATGCTGATCTTCTTGGCGGTGCGCACCATGCCGCAGCGGATCGAAAGCCAGATGTTGACGGCTGCTGCTGCAGCGGCGGCGCACAGCGTAATTGGCAGAATTGTCATGCCTCTGATTATCCCCTCTCTCATGGTCCCTCTTCGCGGGAACCGGGGCAGAGGCTAGCGCGGGCGCGCTTGCAAAGCATCAGAAAATCCGTATAGGCGCGCCTTCGCCCAGCGATTGGCGAATCCCGTGACTTGTGGCGTCCTTCGCCGCGTATGGGTCCTGCCGCAAACAGGGCTTGTGCGATGAACCGGTTTTCCCTATCGCGCCCGCAACAAAACTACGCAATTCAGGAACAGGTGCCGAGATGGCCGTCCCCAAAAGAAAGACTTCGCCCTCACGCCGGGGCATGCGCCGCAGCCATGACGCACTGAGCGTCGAAGCGTTCCACGAATGCTCGAACTGCGGTGAACTCAAGCGCCCGCACAACCTGTGCAACGCTTGCGGTCACTACAACGGTCGCGAAGTCATCGCCGTCGGGCTCTAAGCCTTAATACGGGGGGACTGAGGACATGAGCCTGCCGCGTATCGCCGTCGATGCGATGGGCGGCGATGAGGGCGTGCGCGTGATGGTCGAAGGCGCGGCGCTTGCCCGTCGTCGTCATGACCGCTTCAAGTTCCTCCTCGTTGGTGACGAGGGCCGCATCAAGCAGGCCCTCGAAAACCACCCCAACCTTCGCGAAGCGTCAGAGATTCTCCACGCCCCCGATGTCGTATCGGGTGACGAGAAGCCGACGCAGGCCCTCCGTCGCGCCAAGACCACCTCGATGGGGCTGGCGATCAACGCGGTGAAGCAGGGCCATGCCGGCGCTGCTGTCAGCGCGGGCAACACCGGCGCGCTCATGGCCATGGCCAAGCTCGCCCTGCGCACCATGCCCGGCATCGATCGCCCCGCGCTCTCGGCCCTGCTGCCGACGCTTGGCGAACATGACCTGATCATGCTCGATCTCGGCGCCAACACCGATTGCGACGCGCGCAACCTCGTCCAGTTCGCGATCATGGGTGCGGCCTACGCCCGCATCGTCAACGGCCTCGAATCCCCGCGCGTCCGCCTGCTGAATATCGGCACGGAAGAGACCAAGGGCACCGATTCCCTGCGCGATGCCGCCAACCAGCTGAAGGCTCTCGCAGGCGATCTCGCGCTCACCTTCGATGGCTTCACCGAGGCCGACAAGCTCTCGCGCGGCGATTGCGATGTCGTCGTCACCGATGGCTTCTCCGGCAACATCGCGCTGAAGTCGATGGAAGGTGCCGCCCGCTTCGTGGCAGACCTCTTGCGCCGCAGCTTCTCCTCGTCGCTGCGCTCGAAGTTCGGCTTCCTGATCTCGCGTCCGGCGACCGAGCTGCTCAAGCACCACCTCGATCCCAACAACCACAATGGCGCGGTCTTCCTTGGCCTCAACGGCGTGGTCGTGAAAAGCCACGGCAGCGCCTCGGCGCTCGGCGTCGCCAATGCCGTTGCCGTCACCGCTCGCCTGCTGGAGGAAAACCTGACCGAGCGTATCGAAGCCGACCTCGCGCGCCTTGGCGCCGAGACCATTCGGACTTCTGGCCGCGGTGGCCGCGGCAAGGCCCCAGCGACAACCGGTGAGGACGCGGCATGACGGTGCGCTCGATCATTCGCGGCAGCGGCTCGGCCCTGCCCAAGCGCTGCGTCACCAACGCCGAAATGGCGCAGATGGTTGACACCACCGACGAATGGATCGTCGAGCGGACCGGCATTCGCCAGCGCTATCTCGCGGGGGAAGGGGAGACGACCTCCACCCTCGCTACCGAGGCCGGCCGCCGCGCGCTCGAAGCTGCCGGCATCGAGGCCTCGAAAGTCGATCTGATCGTGCTGGCCACCGCCACGCCCGACCAGACCTTCCCGGCCACCGCCACCATCGTCCAGCACAACCTCGGCTGCAACGGCGGCATCGCCTTTGACGTCGCCGCCGTCTGCTCAGGGTTCCTCTACGCGCTCGCCACTGCGGATTCGATGGTCCGCACCGGCATGGCCAAGTGTGCGCTGGTGATCGGCGCGGAAACCTTCAGCAATATCCTCGATTGGGAAGACCGCACTACCTGCGTGCTGTTCGGCGATGGCGCGGGCGCGATCGTGCTTGAAGCCCAGGACGTTGACGAATCCGACCCGGCTGCCCCCGGCGTGATCGCCACGCGGCTCCACGCCGATGGCGCGCACAACGAACTGCTCTATGTCGATGGCGGCGTGTCCACCACCGGCACCGTCGGCAAGGTCCGCATGAAGGGCCGCGAGGTCTTCCGTCACGCCGTTACCAATCTCGCCAATGTCCTGCGCGAAGTGCTTGAAACCACAGGCCATGACGCATCCGAGATCGATTGGGTCGTGCCGCACCAGGCCAACTTCCGCATCCTCGATGCCACCGCGCGCAAGCTCGATCTCCCGGCCGAGAAGGTCGTCGTCACCGTCGATCAGCACGCCAACACCAGCGCCGCCTCGGTGCCACTGGCGTTCGACGTCGCCATGCGCGATGGCCGGATCAAGAAGGGCGATCTGGTGATGTTCGAAGCCATGGGCGGCGGCTTCACCTGGGGCGCCAGCCTCGCCCGCATCTGAAGCTAATTCCCTCGTCATTGCGAGCGGAGCGAAGCAATCCAGAGCGGTTTGCGGAGACGCTCTGGATTGCTTCGTCGCTGCGCTCCTCGCAATGACGAAGTCTTTTGGAACAATCTCTCTGTCCGTTACTCCCCTCCCTTGAGGGAGGGGTTGGGGGTGGGTGTACCACGCTTCCGGCACCAACCGACAGTTCGTCCCGCAACGGTCCAGTCTTATCCTTTGTCCGCAACGCATTGCATTGCGTTCCGCAGAATCAGCGTTATTGTCGGCCCCCTTGGCGTCTTCTGACTTCTGGGGGGAATAAAGGATGCGTTCTGTAGGTACACTGACCCGGGCCGATCTGGCCGAGAGCATCAACCGCCGCGTGGGGCTGTCCCGTGCGGATTCGCTCGAAATGGTTGAATCCATCCTTCAGCATATGTGCAATGCACTGGCTGAGGGGGAAAATGTAAAGATTTCCGGCTTCGGCACCTTCCTGCTGCGCGACAAGGCGGAGCGGATCGGCCGCAATCCCAAGACCGGCATCGAAGTGCCGATCACGCCGCGCCGCGTCCTCAGCTTCCGCGCCAGCCAGATGCTGAAGGACCGCATCGGCCAGGGCTGATCACCAGCGGATGAGCGAACCCGAACTTCCCGATGCCGGACCTGATCCGGCCGACGGTAAAGACCCGGGCGCTTTCCGCACGATCGGCGAAGTCGCCAAGGCGCTCGGCATCCGCCAGCACGTCCTGCGCTATTGGGAAGAGCAATTTCCCATGCTCCGCCCGCTCACCCGAGCGGGCGGCCGCCGCTATTACCGCCCCGAAGACGTCGCCCTGATCACCGAAATCCACCGCCTCCTCCACAAGGAAGGCTTCACGATCAAGGGCGCAAGGCAAGCACTGCGGGGGAAGAAGGGGGCCGCTGCGGCTGCGCTGCCAGCGCCGGAAGCTGTGCCAACAACGCCGGACCAGGAATCCGCTGCCCCGCTCCTGACCTATCTCCAATCGATCCGCGACCGGCTGGCTGCTGCGTTGGAAGAGTAGGCGGCTCTAGCTGAAGGCCGGTGCCTACTCTTCGCTTGCGCCGAGGTTCGAGGGAGTTGTCTCCACTTGGGTAATGACGATTGCTTCAGAAGCGTCTGTACCAAATCGTCAACAGCAATTCCCGATAATCTGAAGACATCCTGCTGTCCGCGCTTTTGAGGCGTAAGATTTGAGGGTACTTCTTCTTGATGAACGCATCCCAAGTATGCCTGCAGTTGCTCGAATCGTCTGACATGACCTCCGCAGTTGTTGGCGGTCTGCTAGGCGCGCTGGCTGGTGGTATCCCAGCTTGGGGGCTAGCAAAGCGCCAGTCAAACGAAACACTGCGAAGGGATCGCGAGCAGCGTGAGGAGAATCAAAAGGCACTTGCCTTTTCGGTAGCCGTAAAGCTGATTCAGATAATTAATAGCACGATCATTCTTAACAACCATTTGAAGTCCTGTTTAGCACTCCGTCAAGATCCGGCCCGTGAACATATGGAACCTTGGCAGGTCGTGGTGCCAATTGTGGGAAATACAGACCAAGAGTCATCCATTCGATTCACGGCCGAAGAAATGGCTGTTTTCGCGTAACTGCTCAGGTGGTTGGCACTGATGCCGATCAAGCGACGGCGAAGCGTCCATCGACGAGATCGCGGATTGCGCTGAGTGCGGACTGGCCAGAGAGGCGTGCAGTGCCTGTGACGGAACGGTA
>NZ_JADQDC010000021.1 GCF_015694345.1 Novosphingobium jiangmenense | reverse complement strand
GCTACTTCCTTGGTTCGCGGCAAACTGCACCTGCCCCTCGACGATGATCGACCGCATCGTGCCTGCGACCACCGAGGCCGACCGCGCGATGGTCGCCGGAGCCCTGGGCGGTCTGACCGATGAGGCCCCTGAAGATCAGGCCTGCGTCGTCACCGAGCCGTTCAGCCAGTGGGTGATCGAGGACCGCTTTGCCGGACCGCGCCCCGCATGGGAAGCGGTCGGCGCGCAGCTGGTCGAGGACGTCGCGCCTTACGAGACCGCCAAGCTCAGGATGCTCAACGGCGCGCATTCGCTGCTCGCCTATTGCGGGCTGAGGGCGGGCCACGAGTACGTCCACGAAGCCGTGGCCGACCCGCACTTGCGCCACCTTGCCGAACAGCTGATGCGCCGCGAAGCCGCGCCGACGATCACCCCGGCACCGGGGCAGGACCTCGCCGCCTACGCCGACGCGCTGATCGCCCGCTTCGCCAACCCCAGCCTCAACCACCGCCTCATCCAGATCGCCATGGACGGCAGCCAGAAAATCCCCCAGCGCTGGCTCGAAACCCTCGCCGCCAGAGCCGCCCAAGGCCACGACTGCCCCGCCATCCGCGAAGGCATAGGCGCCTGGATCCACCACCTCCAGGGCCACAACGGCCCCGTCGACGACCCCCTCGCCGACAAACTCACCAGAGCCGCAAACACCCCAGACCCAATCCACGCCATCTTCGGCAAAGACGGCGTCCTGGGGGGCGTGTGGTCTTCGTCCATGGTTTGAACCAGGCTTGCGCCCCGGCTTGCCGGGTGCAAGGTTGCGCCATCTGAAGGGGGAGGCGGGGCCGATGGCATTGCGGATGATGGCAGGGGTGGCTGGAGCGTTGTTGGTGACATCGCCGGTCCTGGGGCAGGACTTGCCCGGATCGGCGGCAAAAGTGGCCACTTCGGGAGTGGTGTTCGAGCGTGCGCTGAACGGCGGCGATGGTGCCGCCACCGTCGGTCAGGACGATCTGTCGCTGCGCAGCGGTCCGAAGACCGACTTCTTCCGCGAGACTGACGGCACGACCGCCTATGGCAACGCTCCGGTCCTGCTGAGCCGCGTCGACAACACCCGGCCGTTCACCTTCACCGTGCGTGTCGCGCCGGTTCTGACCGAAACTTACGATGCCGGCGCGCTCTACTTGTGGGTGCGCGAGGACAAGTGGCTGAAGTTCGCGTTCGAGCGCGACGAGCGAGGCCTTTCGCGGATCGTGACCGTGCGCACCGACGGTACCTCGGACGACAACAACCACGATGCCGTGGCCGCACCCGCCGTCCATCTGAGGATTTCGTCCGACACCAAGTCCATCGGCTTCTACTATTCGCGCGATGCGAAGTCGTGGCAACTCGTGCGGGTGTTCCGCAACGACTATCCTGCCGCGCTGTGGCTGGGGCTGAGCGCACAATCGCCCTTGGGCGGGGGCAACATCGCGCGCTTTTCGGAAATGCGGATGACGCCTGGCAGCATCAAGGACTTCCGCGCCGGAGAGTAGTGCCGACCCGGCAGTCAGCGGCCTTGCACTGTCGCCCGCTTCCATCCGAGTGCGCGGGCCCGGGCTTCCTCCTGCGCATCGAGCGCAGGGCCGCTGGCCATGGCCTGCGCCCGGGCGAGGATATCTCCGGCGCTCGCCGCCTGCCGGTACTCCGACGTTTCGGCCTCTGGTCCGCCTGAGCCGCCCTGCATCTTCCAGCCCCTGTCGTC
The DNA here is from genome assembly GCF_015694345.1 of Novosphingobium jiangmenense. Lineage (GTDB taxonomy): Bacteria > Pseudomonadota > Alphaproteobacteria > Sphingomonadales > Sphingomonadaceae > Novosphingobium > Novosphingobium jiangmenense. The sequence continues at coordinate 34,227 of NZ_JADQDC010000021.1, read as the reverse complement.
ACGGCAGGCGATTCCGGAGCGGCGGCCTGCGGCATAGGCCCGGCAGATGTCGCCGCTCCGGTCGCGGAAGCTGAGCAGGACGCGGACCGGAGCATCGCCCGGCTGCTCGGCAACGAGCTGGCTGTCGAGAGCGGAGGCGATCTCGTCACTCGCGTAAGTCCGTGTCGCAGGACCGCGCAGGGTCAGGGCAAGGACCAGCGATGCGGCAAGGGCAGGGCCGGCAACCCATGTCCAGCGGAAACGTGGGCGGGTACGGGCGCGGGCGGCGGCGGCGAAGTCGATGACCTCAGCCTGCGAAGATCGGAGCAGAGCGGAAAGCCGTTCAGGCACGGGCTCCTCGGCTACCGGCGCGAAATGACCGGCGAGTCTTGCGCGCAAGGCGCGATGCGTCGCCACCTGTCTGGCCAGCACCGGATCGCGCGAGATTGCCGCTTCGACCTGCGCGGCATCGGCGGCATCGAGCTGGCCGTCGGCATATGCCGCGAGCTGTTCCGGGGAAGGTGTCATGCCGCTTCTCCCAGCAGGGCCATCAGCGCGTCACGGCCGCGCACGAGGCGTGAATTGAGCGTGCCGACCGGGCAGCCGACGATCTCGGCGGCTTCCTTGTAGGACCAGCCTTCGACCATCACCAGCACAACCGCTTCGCGCTGTTCTTCGGGCAGGCGGGCGAGCGCGCGGTCGACATCGCCAAGAGCTGCACGCTCTTCCTGACCGCCCGAAGCGCCGACCGCCAGGCCCGCTTCTTCATCGACGAAGGTCTGGCCCCGGCGCGTGCTGGCGCGGACTTCGTCGATCCAGATATTGCGCATGATCCTGTACATCCAGCTGTCGAGCCGCGTGCCGACTTGCCATTGGGCGCGGGCACGCAAGGCTCTTTCGATTGCCATCTGGCAAAGATCATCGGCAGCGCCGGCATCGCGCGACAATCCCGCCGCGAAGCGTCGCAGGCGGGGGAGCAGGTCGAGTATGCCATCGGCGAAGGGATCAGCCAGTGTCTTTGCCTTTCTCTTGGATGCAACGAGCGGGCTCGTGCGTTTAATCCCTGAGACATTTCGTTTATGGCAAAAACACGATGAAAATGAAACGCTTGGCCCTTTCAGCATTGCTGCTTTGCACCGTTGCCAGCCCGCTGGCGGCGCAATTGGCGCTGCCTCCGCTGCGCGAGGGCATCGGCCGGACCCTTGAAGGCGTGGGGGCAACTCTCCCTCCTCCGGGAGAGACTCTCGATGGTCTGTCGGCAACCGTCCGCACGCTCGCCCAGGCAAGGCTGGAGCGGATCGAGCGCATCGCGCGCGCCAATCGCACCGCCATCGATCGCGACGCTTCCGGCGACCTCGCGCGGCGAGGGGAACTGCTGATGCTTGATCCTTCAGCCGCTGCCATCGCAACTGCGGCGCAGGCCGGGTTCGAGATCCTGTCCAAGGAGCGGCTGGACAATTGCGACATGACGGTGGTGCGTTTCGGGGTTCCCGAGGGGATGAGCCTGGCGAAGGCGCAAGCGCTGCTGCAGGCGCAGTTGCCCGATGCGACGATCTCGGCCGACACCTTGAACTTCGCAAGCGGGCAGGCGAGTGCGGCGCGAAGCGTCAAGGTACCGGCGGGCAGTGCGATGCCCGCCATCGACATGGCGGTGGGCGTGATCGATGGCGGTGCCGCAGGAGCGGACGAAGCCAGAGGTTTTGCCAAGGGCGCGCCACGCGCGGGCGATCATGGCACGGCGGTTGTTTCGCTGCTGCGATACGCAGGGGTGCGCCGCGTAGTGGTCGCAGATGTCTATGGCAGCGATCCTGCCGGCGGAAATGCGCTTGCCGTGGCGCGGGCGCTGGACTGGTTGCTGACCCGCGAAATTCGCGTCGCCTCGATCAGTCTGGTCGGACCTGCCAATCCGGTTCTGGCCAAGGCGATCATGGCAGCGCAGCGCAAGGGTATGGTTATCGTGGCAGCAGTGGGCAATGACGGGCCGGCTGCACCGCCAGTCTTTCCCGCATCCTATTCCGGCGTGATCGCGGTGACGGCGGTCGACGGGCGCAACCGTCCGCTGATCGAGGCGGGACGCGCGCTCCATCTCGACTATGCCGCGCCGGGAGCGGACCTTTATGCCAGCAATGCGGCAGGACGCCGCGTAAAGGTGCGAGGCACGTCCTTCGCCACGCCGCTGGTCGCCTCGCGAGCGGCGCTGGCGCTGGCGAGGGGCGGCGAGGTCAAAGCGCGGCTTGATGGCGAAGCCATCGACCTCGGTCCGCGCGGAGCGGACCGGACGTTCGGCCGGGGGCTGCTGTGCACCTTGTGCAGGCCGGGTCGCTGAAGCGTCCGGGCGTCGGAAAAATTTTTCGCAAAGGGATGCATTAAGTCGGACCGGTGATCCGTTTTCCTTTCGAGAGGGCGTTGCAACGACGTCTTCGATCCATTCGCGGAAAGGAAAATCGAAATGCGCAAGTTTCTGATCGGTTCGACGGCGATGCTGCTGATGATGGCACCGGCGGCACAGGCCCAGATCCTCGGTGGCGGCGGCGCGCTGGGCGGCAACATCGGTGGCAGTCTCGGCGGGACGCTGGGTGGCACCCTGAATGGCGACACGATCCGTGGCACGGTTGACCGCGCGGAGAGCACGACGCGCGGGTCTGTCCAGGGCAGCGGCAGCGCCAAGGCCAGCAAGTCGGTCGACCGCAAGAGCGGAAAGGTCCACGCCGATGGCGGTGCCGACGGTTCGCTTGCCGCAGGTGCCAGCCAGGCCCTGAGCACGCCGAGCCGCATGGTCGGAGCAAGCGGATCCGGACGCGCAACGGGTTCGGCATCGGGCAGCGCGGACGCGCAGCTGATCGGCACCGATGCCATCCGCTCGACCGCTGGCGAGGCCCGTTCGACGGTGCGCGGCACCTTGCAGGGCGCAGCGGACACGACCGGCTCGCTGGTTTCGGGTGCGCGGTCTTCGGCAGGCGGCGCGAGCGGAATGGCAAGCGGCATGGGTTCGGGCGCCGCATCGGGTGCGGCTTCCGGCGGCAATGGCTCGCTGGCGCTGGCGGGCAGCCTCGCCTCTTCGGCCAATGGCGCATTCTCGCTGAGCAAGGGCATGACCGTGCTGGGGCCTGATGGCGAGAAGCTGGGCAAGATCCGCGAAGTCGTCGCCGATGGCCGTGGCCAGGTGCGCTCGCTGCTGGTCAAGGTGGACGGCGCCAAGGCGATGCTACCGGCGGCGAACTTCACCGGGAGCGGCAATGCCGTGATCTCGGCAATGGGCGAGAGCCAGATCAAGCAGGTCGCACAGGATCAGCAAAAGCAGGGCGCCACTGCCAGCCGCAACTGATCAAGACCGTTAAACGCGTTGAAGCGCGGCCCCGGGGAAGGGCCGCGCTTCTTCGTCTGCACGCCGGTGGGGACGCGCGACGGGACCCGCAGATGCAGGGTCCAGGCGAGGTCTGCCGGATCAGGTCACGCGATCCGGCAGGGAGGGACTCAGAACTCGTAGCGGGCGCGGATGCCGAAATAGCGACGCGAATTCCGGTCGAGTGCCTGGTGCAGCAGGCCGACCGAACCGCCCGGGGCAACCGAGATGTTGGTGGCATAGCGCTTGTCGAACAGGTTGTTGACGAACAGCGCGACGCGCAGGCCGCCGCGATCGTTCTGATCGATGCCGATGCTGCCGTTGACCACGGCATAGCCCTTCTGCACCGTCAGCGGGTTCGACAGCAGATCGAAGTTCACCGCGCTCTGATAGGCGACGTCGGCCTGGACGAAGCCATCAAAGGGCAGCGACGGCAGCAGGATGTCGTAAGTGCCGCCGACATTGAACTTCAGGCGCGGTGCGTTGGGCAGGCGCTTGCCGGCCAGGTCCTGTCCCTTGACCGTCGAGGGGCCGGCACCGTCGAGATCGACGCAGCCGGTGGTCTGGCCCGAGTAGCACTGCGCGCCGGGGAACGACATGATGCGCGTGTCGGTGAAGCTCAGCGCGCTGTCGATGGTCAGCGTCGGGATCGGGCGTGCCGAAAGTTCAAGCTCGAAACCGCGAGTGCGGACACGGCCGACGTTGTTGAGCGTCAGTTCGATCGTGTTGTCGGGCAGGACGACGCCCGACTGCGCCTGGAAGTCGCGGAAGTTGCTCCAGAAGGCCGAGAGGTTCAGCTGGACCTTGTTGTCGAAGAAGCGCGACTTGATGCCTGCTTCATAGGCGTCCGAGGTTTCCGGGCGCACCGGGTTGGCAGCACGGCTCGGCTTGAAGCCGGTGCTGATGTCGAAGCCCTGACCCTTGTAGCCGCGCGCGAACGAGGCATAGACCATGACCTGATCGGAAAGATCCTGACGCAGCGAGGTCTTCCAGGTCACCACCGTATCCTTGTCCGCGCCGGTGCAGAGGCTGAGGCAGGTGGCATTGTTGGCAGGCGGATTGGCATTCGGCGCATTGTTGAGGAAGCGCACCGAGATCTCTTCGTGATTGAGGCGCGCGCCGACATCGAGGTGGGTGGTGTCGGCGAGATCGTAGGTCGCCTGCGCAAAGGCGGCGTAGCTCTGGGTCTGGCTGCGCGAGGTCCAGTTCGCGACCACCGGGCCGGACGGGCCGCGCGCAAAGCTGCGATCGGTCTTGCCGTCGGCGTAGAACAGGCCGACGACGTAGCTGAATGCGGACTTCGTCGGCGATACGAGGCGGACTTCCTGGGTGAACTGGGTCGCCGCATAGGAGCTGTTGGCGACGATCCCGCCCGGGATGCCGAGCACGTTCGAGATGGTGTAGTCGAAGTCTTCCTCGAACCGGAACTTCCAGTCCTGGTAGCTGGTGACCGACACCAGATCGGCAAAGCCGAGGTCAAGCGTGGCGCGGCCCGACACGGTGGTCTGGCGGCTCTTGTTGAACAGCGGATGGTCGAGGCGGACGTTGAAGTTGTCCTCGCCCGGAGTCACGCCGACGATGCTCGCCGCGACGGGGGTGCCGAACACGGCGGCGCCGGCAGGCACTGCGCGGTAGGTGCGGGCAAAGCCGTCGCTCTCGCTGACGGTGTGGCTGGCGGTCACGTCAAGCTTGAGGCCCTCGGCCGGCTTGAGTTCGAGGCGGCCGCGGACGCCGTAGCTCTTGTCGTTGTTGAGGCGCGAGCCGTCCTGCAGATTGCGGATGTAGCCCTTGCGGTCGTTGTAGAAGCCGTTGATGCGGAAGCCGGCGCTTTCGCCGAGCGGACCGGCCAGCGAGGCATCGACGCGGTACTGATCGTCGGTGGTGGCGGTTCCGGTGACGGCACCGGTGAACACGTCGGACGCGCCCTTGGACACGATGTTGATGGCGCCGGCCGAAGCGTTCTTGCCGAACAGCGTGCCCTGCGGACCGCGCAGCACTTCGATGCGGGCGATGTCGCTGAGGCCGGAGAAGGCCTGGGCCTGCTGGAGCAGGGGCACGTCATCGACGATGACCGCCACGGAAGGCTCGATCGCGGTGCTGAACGACACCGTGCCAATGCCGCGCAGGTTGATCGAGTTGTTGGTGGGGACGTTGCCCTGGGTGAGGGTAAGGCTCGGTGCGAGGCGCGGCAGATCCCCGACGGTGGCGACGTTGCGGTTGGTCAGCGCTTCGCCGCTCAGGGCCGTAACGGCGACTGCGACGTCCTGCATGTTCTGTTCGCGCTTCTGCGCGGTGACGATGATTTCCTCGAGCCCCTGCTCGGGCGCTTCCTGCGCCTGGGCGGCCTGGGCAAAAGCCAGGGCCGAGATGCTGACGATCAGGCTGGATTTCAGAAACACATGTATCCTCCCTTGATTACCGATTGGGTCTACCAATTTGGACAGGCCAATTGCACAAGTCTGGCGTGGACACAACCGGAAAATGCATCATGCCAAATCTGTTCGGGCGGCGACCAGGTGCAAAGTCCCGGATTTGCGGGTGAATGACGGCCTGGGTTCGGGTGGCGTTGGAGGCCTCCCGTCTGGCGATGACAGGGCAAGCGCTGCGGAAGTGCGGATTTATCGGAATGATTCGCGCCCTTCTGGGGCTTTAGTCGAGCTCTCTTGCACTGATCTGCCTTACCGAATGCGCGCGACGAGCTATTCCACTTGCTTTTGGTTACGTCGCGTTCCAATAATCGGACTGACCAAAAATGTTGGAGCGGGAAGTCAGGATGCAAATGCGGACAAGGCGGGCGCCAATCTGGGCGGCAATGCTGGCGGGGTCGGGGCTGGTGGCGCTGGCTCAGGCCGGACCCGTGGCTGCGCAGGATGGCCGGACAGTCGTGCCGCTCGACTCCGGCTGGCGGTTCTTCGATGGCGATGCTCCCGACGCGGCAAGGCCCGACTTCGCCGATGCTGCATGGGAGCAGGTTTCGGTTCCGCATACCTGGAACCGCGTCGGCTATTACCATCATGACCTGGGCGGCACCAACCGGGCGGAGACGGTGGACAAGCGGCAGGGCGTCGGCTGGTATCGCCTGCATTTCGCGGCGCCGAAGGATGCTGCGGGCAAGCGGCAGTGGCTGGAGTTCGATGCGGCGAGCCGGGTGGCGCAGGTCTGGCTCAACGGTCAGTACCTTGGCGAGCACCGCGGCGGCTTCTCGCGCTTCCGCTTTGATGCGACGGCAGCGATGACGGCTTCGGGCGACAACGTCCTGGTGGTGCGGGTGGACAATACCCAGCCCCGGGCAGGCAGCCCGACTGCCGATGTCCTGCCACTCTCCGGCGATTTCTTCGTCCATGGCGGACTTTACCGGCCGGTCAGGCTGGTGACGACCGCACCGCTGCATATCGATCTTGCCGACGCCGGCGGTCCGGGCGTGCGGGCGACGACGGTTGCGGCCTCGGCGCAGGAGGCGGTGATCGAAGTGGCGGTGCGCGTTGCCAATGACGGAGCGAAGGCGGCCAAGGCGCAAGTCCGCGTCTCGCTCGTCGATCGCGAAGGGCGGGAGGCGGCGAGTGCCATGATTCCGGCTTATACTCCGGCAGGAAAAACCAGCGAAATCAGCGCGAAGCTGACTGTAGCCAACCCCCACCTGTGGCAGGGCACAGCCGATCCCTACCTCTATGACCTCAAAGTCCAACTCTCAGGGGCACAAGGGCAACTCCCGGGCGCGGAAGGCCAACTCTCCGACGCCACGAGCCAACCCTACGGCATCAGGACGATGGCGTTCGATCCGGCGCGCGGGTTCCTGCTCAATGGCCAGCCCTATCGCCTGAGGGGCGTCGGCTATCATCAGGACCGCGATGGAAAAGGATGGGCGATCTCGCGCGCCGACGTCGAGGAGGACGTGGCGACGATGCGCGAGATGGGGGCCAACTCGATCCGTCTGACGCATTACCAGCACGGGCAGGACATTCACGATCTGGCCGACCGCGCCGGGATAGTGGTGTGGGACGAGATTCCGCTGGTCTCGACCTGGACGCTTGGCGCAAAGAAGGATCCGGATCCGGCGCTGGTTGCCAATGCCAAGGCGCAACTGACCGAACTGGTCAGGCAGAACCAGAACCACGCCGCCAGCGCAATCTGGAGCATCGCCAACGAAGTGGACTTCGGCAACTCGCTGCCCGCCTTCCTGTTCGGTGGGGCGGACGGGCGCGAGGTCGATCCGCTGCCGCTGCTGGGCGAGTTGCAGAAGACGGCCAAGGCGCTCGATCCTTCGCGGCCGACCGCACTGGCGACCTGCTGCGAGGCGCGGGCTTTCGGCAACGACATCGAGATCCCGACCACGGCGGTGGCGGCCGATCTTGGCGGGGCCAACCGCTATTTCGGTTGGTACTTCGGCAAGGCCGGTGACCTGGGGCCGCATCTTGACGGGTTGCGCGCCAAGCGGCCGCAGCAGCCTTTGGCGGTGACGGAGTATGGCGCGGGCGGGGCGCTGACCATGCACACCGACAACGTGCTGGGCGGCCCGGCGGATTCGCGTGGTGCGGCGCAGCCCGAGGAGTACGAAAGCTACATCCACGAGACCGCACTGGCGCAGCTCGATGCGCGACCATGGCTCTACGCGACGTGGCTGTGGAACTCGTTCGACTTCGCCACGACCGTGCGCACCGAGGGCGATGCGCAGGACATCAACACAAAGGGCCTCGTCGCCTACGACCACAAGACCCGCAAGGACGCCTGGTACTTCTACAAGGCGAACTGGAATCCGGCGCCGATGGTCCACATCACCTCCAAGCGCTATGTGGATCGGGCCTATCCGGTTACCGACGTGCGCGTTTACAGCAACGCCGCCACCACCGACCTGCTGCTCAACGGCCGTTCGCTGGGCGTGAAGAGCGATTGCCCGCAGATGATCTGCGTGTGGAGCGGGGTGCGGCTGGACGAAGGCACCAACGCGCTGGTGGCGCGGGGCACTCATGCTGGCGGCACGGTCGAGGACAGCGCCAGCTGGACGCTTGCGCCCGAGACCGCCCGCCACTTCGTGATCGATGCCGGTACGCTGCTTGCGGCGAGGAGCGAGGGGCGAGTGCTGGGATCGGACAACTGGTTCGAAGGCGGCTTGACGGCCTCGCTCGACAAGCCGGCCGACTTTGGCAAGCCCTCGGTGCCCACGGCCATTTCCGGCACGACCGATCGCGGCGCGCTGGCAACGTACCGCAGCGGCACCTTCTCCTACCGCGTGCCGGTGGCCGACGGGCGCTACAAGGTGACGCTGTGGTTTGCCACCGACGCTGGCCAGAAGGTCGGGACGTTTGACGTAATGAGCGGCAGGAAGGTGCTGCTGCGCAAGTTCCAGCCCGCGATTCCGGCGAGCGGGGCGGTGGCCGAGGCCAGGGCGTTTACGCTGAAGGCGAAGGGCGAACTGGCGCTTGATTTCGTCAGCGGGACCACCGACGCGCGGGTCGCGATGATCGAGATCGAGCGGCTGCGCTGACCTCAAGGCAACGGACGGACAACATGCTCAGGAAGCTTCCGCTGCGCTGGTGGATCATTGCGCTGATCACGCTCGGCACGATCCTCAACTACCTTGCCCGCTCGACGCTGTCGGTGGCCGCGCCGACGCTCAAGACCGAATTCGCGATGACGACCGAGCAATACACCTGGGTCGTGCTGGCCTTCCAGGCGAGCTACACCGTGATGCAGACCGTGGCAGGCGCGGTGCTGGACGCGCTGGGCACGCGGCTGGGGTTCTTCCTCTTCGCGGTGGGCTGGGCGCTGAGCAACATGAGCCATGCCTTTGCCACCGGGTGGATGAGCCTTGCGGCGTTCCGCTCGCTGCTTGGCGCGACCGAGGCCGCGGCGATCCCGGCGGGGACTAAGACCGTGGCGCAGTGGTTCCCGGCCAAGGAGCGCCCGCTGGCGACCAGCCTGTTCCAGATGGGCACGAGCGTGGGCAACATGATCGCGCCGCCACTGGTGGCGTTCTGCATCCTTGCATGGAATTGGCAGGCGGCCTTTCTGGTGACGGGCGCGCTCAGCCTTGTGTGGGCAGGGATGTGGTGGATCGGCTATCGCGATCCGGCACAGCATCCGCGCCTGTCGCAAGAGGAGCGCGAAGCCATTGCCGCGATGAACCAGCCAGATGCGACCAAGCCTGCGACAAAGGCCGATGTGCTGCGCAGCCGTTCGTTCTGGGCAATCGCGGTGCCGCGCTTCCTGGCCGAGCCGGCGTGGCAGACCTTCAACTTCTTCATCCCGCTCTATCTCGTGGCGGTGTGGAAGCTCGATCTCAAGTCCATCGCCATGTGGGGGTGGATGCCGTTCCTTGCGGCCGACTTCGGCAGCCTTGCCGCGGGGCTGCTGCCGGCGTGGCTGATGAAGCGCGGATCGTCGATGCTGTCGTCGCGCAAGATCACCATGACGATGGGCGCGCTGTGCATGGTGGGGCCGGCCTGCATTGGCCTTGCGACTTCGCCGGAGATGGCGATAGCGCTGTTCTGCATCGGCGGCTTTGCCCACCAGTTGCTCAACGGCGCGCTGATCACGCTCTGCGCCGACGTGTTCGACAGCCGAACTGTCGGCACTGCCAGCGGCATGGCGGGGACCTCCGCGTGGGTCGGCGGCATGCTGTTCACGCTGCTGATCGGCCAAAGCGCCGACGTGTTCGGCTACAATCCGCTGTTCGTGGCGCTGGCGGGGCTGGACCTGCTGGCCGCTGCCGTGCTGTGGGGCCTGCTGCGGTCTCCACCCCGGACGCAATAGCGATTGACGGGGCATTTTCGGCCTGTCAAAACCCAACATATTGGTAATACCAGAGTTTTTGAAAGCACCTCATGGCCAACGTAAAATCCAATGATCGACTCTATCAGGACCTTGCCCGTGCGCTGATGGATGAGCTGGCGAGCGGTCGTTATCCGGTGGGCACCCGCCTCCCGGCAGAGCGCGATCTGGCGGTACGCTTCGAGGTGAGCCGCCCGACCGTGCGCGAGGCGATCATCGCGCTGGAAGTTCAGGGGCTGGTCGAGGTGCGGATCGGCTCGGGGGCCTACGTCAAGCGGCTGCCGGGCGAGGAGGATCGCCCTGGCTTCAACGTGACCGCGTTCGAGCTGACCGAAGCCCGGCTGCTGTTCGAGGGCGAGGCGGCCGCGCTGGCGGCGACGCAGGTGACGGACGAGGACGTGGCCGCGATCGAGGTGCTGGTGCAGCGCATCGCCGAGGAGAACCAGGACCCCAACGGTACCGAAAGTGCCGACCGCGAGTTTCACCTCGCGATTGCGCGCGCGACGCGGAACGTGGCGGTCTATCAGGCGATCGAGCGGCTGTGGGACTTGCGCGCGACGTCTCCCGAGGCGGCGCTGCTGCATGAAAAGGCACGCCATGCGCAGATCAAGCCGGTGGTGGAGGAGCATACTGCCGTGCTCGAGGCCCTGAAGGCGCGCGATCCGAACGCTGCCCGGGCGGCGATGCGCGCGCACCTTTCTGCCGTGCTCGACGGATTGCTGTTCGCGACGGAAGAGCGGGCCTTGGCCGAAGCGCGCAAGGCGACGCAGGCCAAGCGCGCGCGTTATGCCGGGGCGATGGCCTGATCCAGCGGGTGAAACTCTCGACAGTGGCCGGTTTCGGGCGTTGAAGAGCAGGTACTGGCGAGGTCGGACTGCTGTTTATGCTTTTGCGCCCACGGCGATCAGGCGGATGTCGTTCACGTTTGTGCGGGTCGGGCCGGTGACGATCAGGCCGCCGAGGCCTGCGAACAGATCGTATGTGCGATTTTGCGTGAGCGCTGCCTCGCAAGCGGCCGCAGGTGCGCGCGCGCCCATGCCGAACCAGCCGCCGGCGTTGTCCTCGCTGCCGTCGATGCCGTCGCTGTCGCAGGCAAGCGCTGCGATCGGGGCATCGTCCGGCAAAGCGGCCATCAGCCCGGTCAGATATTCGAGGTTAGGGCCGCCGCGTCCTTGCCGGTTGCGGACCGTGACGGTCAGTTCCCCGCCCGATACCAGCAGGCACCGCTGCGCGCGTGCAAGGTGATCGAGCGCAATCGCGGCATGGGCACGGCCCACTGCTGACGCTTCGCCCTGGAGGTCATTGCCCAGCCGGATGACTAGCCAGCCGCTTCGCATGGCATGTTCCACCGCAGCATCGAGCGCGGTTGCTGCGGTGGCAATGACGTGGATCGGGTGGGTTGGCGACGTGGTGACGCAGGCCTCGCGCATCAGGGTGGCAAGCTCTACATCGACTGGCCATCCCGTTTCCTCGAGAATGGCCAGCGCGCGTTCGGGATCGAATTCGCTCGCGACCGAGGGGCCGGAGGCCACGACCGCAGGATCATCGCCGACCACATCGGAGATGACGAAGCTGTGCATGTCGTCTGCCGCTGCAGCGGCCGCAGCAGACAGCCTTCCGCCCTTTACCTGCGAGAGATGGCGGCGCACGAAATTGATCTGCGTGATGGGTGCGCCGGACTTCACGAGATGCTCGTTTATCATTGCCTTGCGGGCGAGAGGCAGGCCGGGCAGCGGGTCCACCAGCAGCGAAGATCCGCCGCCGGAGATCAGGAACACGACACGATCGCCGGGTCGCGCGGTTTCGGCAAGCTCACGTATGCGTCGGCCCGCTGCCAGACTTGCGGCATCGGGCACCGGGTGACTGGCTTCGATGACTTCAATTCCCCCGGTGTAGCCGCGCGCGCCGTGGCCGAAGCGGGTGACGACGCAGCCGGTCACTTCGCCGGGGAGGTGTCGCGCCGCCACTTCTGCCATGGCCGCTGCGGCCTTGCCGCAGCCCAGGACGATGGTTCTGCCTCTGGGGGCTTGGCTCGGAAGGACTTTTGCCAGCGCTGCGGGAGCACTGGCTGCAGCAACGCCAGCCAGGAAGATCTCGAGCATTTCGTCTCGCAGCGCCATGACATCCCTTCCGGTGGCATTTTCTGCAATTGGTGCGCGAGGTTGCGCGCTGCGGCAAGTGCCGAAGCGCGCAACCTCGCCGCATCCGTCCATCTGGCGTCAGGGTTGCTGCTGCTCGTGTTCGCAGTCGAGCCAGAGGTGGTGGGCATCGATGCGCAGCTTGGTCTCCGCGCGCAGGGCAGTCGCCCGGGCTTGCGTTTCGGCAAGCGCTGCATCCTTGGCCTGACGTTCGGCGAAGAGCAGGTCGGCAAGGTCGACGTGGCCAAGGCGATTGCCCGCCTGCAGGCGATCGGCGGCGCGCCTGCTGCTGGCGGCGGCAGCTTCGGTTGCCTTCCATGACTGGACGGTGCCGAGCGCAGCCGAGTGGTCGGTCGTCGCCATTTCCAGCACGTCGAAGCGGGCGCTGGCAGCATCGGCGATGGCGACTTGGGCTTCGGCCTGCGCCTGATCGGACAGGGCGGCACGGTAGCGCCCGCCCAAGGGTATCGAGAAGACGATCCCTGCGCCCTTTTCCAGACCGCCGCGCTCGCTGAAGAACTGCGCGCCGATGGTCGGATCGGCGATGCGATTGCGGCGGCTGCGTTCGGCGAGGGCGGCGAGGCGCTCGGCCTCGGCCAAGGCCGCCGGCAGTTCATGGTTGCAGGTCATCACCGCTTCGCGCAACCGCGCCAGCTCCTCGGGCGGAAGGCCGGGCCGGGACAGCGCCGGAGCCTCGGCAGGGAGAGCAAGCTGCGGGAACTGCGCCGCCAGCCGCTCGCGCGCGATTCCGGCGCGGGAAAGCGCCGCATCGAGGCTGGCCCGGTTCATCGCCACTTCGGCCATGGCGCGGTCGGCATCGACTTGCGCCGCGTCCTGCACGCGCACTTGCGAATCCACGCCGCGGTAGGCCCGCTCGAGCGTCTGTTGGGTCTCCGCCAGAGTGCGCGCCTCTGCCGCAGCGCCCATCCAGTCCCACCACAGTTCGTTGAGCTGGAGGGCGAGCTGGTGACGCGCATCCTCGGCACGCAGTTCGGCCACCCGCACCGCGAGCGTGCCGGCCTTGCGGTCTAGCGCGGTCTTGCCGGGAAGGCGGATCGGGCGTTCGAGAGCGACGGTGTACTCGGTATAGCGGCCCTCGTCCTCGATCGTGCGCCGCCCGACATCGCCCGACAGAGTGAACTCGTTGGAGGTCACCCGCAGCGCGGTTGCTTCCTGCCGCGCGGCTTCGACCTTGGCATCGGCAGCGCGCGATCTCGGGTGGGTTTCGATAGCCTCCTGCACCGCCGCATCGGGAAGGCCGGGCACCGATTGATCGGCAGACTGGGCGAGTATCGGGGCCGCCATCAGCAGCGGCCATGCGAAGACAAGACGGTACTTCATGCTGAAGCGCTTTCCATCCCGCCGTCCAGCGCAGCGCGCTCGGCAGGATTTTCGCCGAACCGCTCGTAGAGCATCGGCAGGAGGAACAGGGTGAGCAGCGTCGAAGTGACGAGGCCGCCGATCACGACGATCGCCAGCGGACGCTGGATCTCGGAGCCGGGACCGGTGGCGAACAGCAGCGGCACCAGGCCGAACGCGGTGATCGCCGCCGTCATCAGCACCGGGCGCAAGCGTCGCTCCGCCCCCTGCCGCACGGCCTGCGCCATGGTCAGGCCCTGTTCGCGCAACTGGCGGAAGTAGGTGACCATGACGAGCCCGTTAAGCACCGCGATGCCGAGCAGCGCGATGAACCCGACCGAGGCTGGCACCGAGAGATACTCGCCCGACACGGCAAGCGTCACGATCCCGCCGACCACCGCGAACGGGATCATCGCAATGATCAGCAGCGCGGCGCGCAGCGAACGCAGCGTCCAGAACAGAACACCGAAGATCAGCAGCAGGGCAAGCGGCAGAACCACCCCCAGCCGCGCCGAGGCGCGCTGCTGGTTCTCGAACTGCCCGCCCCATTCGAGGCGATAGCCCGGCGGCAGCGGCACGTTGGCGGCAATGTCGGCCTTGGCTTCATCGACGAACCCGACAAGATCGCGTCCTGACACGAAAGCCTGGACCACGGCAAAGCGCGAGCCGTTCTCGTGGTCGAGCTTCACCGGCCCTTCCACCTGATGGACACGCGCCACGTCGCCCACGCGCAGCAGCGTGCCGTCGGGACTGCGGATCAGCTGGTTGGCGAAGACATCGAGGCTGGCGGCGCTGGCCGGATCGCCCTTGATCACGATGGGCACGCGCCGATGGCTCTCGGCGACCACGCCCGCGCGGGTGCCTTCGAGCTGCGCGCGCAACACGTCCTGCAGTTCCGCCACCGGCATCCCGGCGCGGCCTGCGGCGAGGCGGTCGATGTCGATCTGGAGGTAATCGACCTTGTCGTCGGCCAGCGTCTTGACCTCGGTCACGCCCTGGATCTTGCGGAGGCGATCCTGCGCCTTGGCGGCAAGCTGGCCCAGCGTGTTGAGGTCAGGCCCGAAGATCTTGAGCGCCAGATCGCCGCGCACGCCGGTCAGCATTTCCGAGACGCGCATCTCGATCGGCTGCGTGAACGAGGCCTCGACGCCCGGCATTTCCTCCATGGCGAGACGGATCTGTTCGACCAGCCATTCCTTGTCCTGCTGGCGCCACTCCTCGCGCGGTTTCAGGCGCATGAAGCTGTCGGTGTCGTTGAGCGACATCGGGTCGAGCCCGAGTTCGTCCGAGCCGACGCGGGCGATGATGTCCTGCACCTCCGGCACCTTGGCCATGACCAGCCGCTGCGCCTTGAGGTCGCCGGCGATGGTGTGATCCAGCCCGATGCTCGGCTGCTTTTCCAGCTGCATCAGCACCGCGCCTTCGTCCATCGTCGGCATGAAGGTCTTGCCGATGAAGCCATAGGCCACGACCGCGGCCAGCAGCGATCCGCCAGCCATGCCATAGACGCGCTTGCGGTTGTCGAAGGCCCACTGCAGCGCGGAATGGTAGCGCGGGCTCAGCTGGCGCATCAGCCATGGCTCGTCGTGCCCGGCGTCCTGCTTCAGCCCGAAATAGGACAGCACCGGGATCAGGGTGAGCGAGAGGACCAGCGCGCCTGCCAGCGCCAGCACGATGGTCATCGCGACCGGGCCGAACAGTTTGCCCTCCAGCCCCTGCAGGGTCAGCAGCGGCAGGAATACCAGCGCGATGATTGCCATGCCCGAGGCGACCGGCGTTGCCACTTCGCTCGTTGCCACCAGCACCTGATGGAGCTTGCTGGTGGAGCCGTGGTGGGGATGGGCAAAGCGGTCGACGACGTTCTCGACCACCACCACCGCGCCATCGACCAGCATGCCGATGGCGATGGCAAGCCCGCCAAGGCTCATCAGGTTGGCCGACATGCCAAGCCAGCGCATGAGGATGAAGGTGACCAGCGTCGCCATCGGCAAGGCTGCGGCGACGATAAGGGAGGCCCGCACGTTGCCGAGGAACAGGAACAGCAGCACCACGACGAGCACGCTCGCTTCGAGCAGCGCCTCCTCCACGGTGGAGACGGCATGGCCGACCAGTTCGGAGCGGTCGTAGAACACATCCACGGTCATGCCCTTGGGCAAGCCGCTTTCGATCTCGGCCATGCGGGCCTTGACGTTCTCAACCACCTTGCTGGCATCGGCGCCGCGCAGGGCGATGACCAGCCCTTGCACGGCCTCTTCCTTGCCGTTCTTGGTGACAGCGCCATAGCGCGTCAGGCTGCCCGTGGTGACCGTCGCCACGTCGCCCAGCCGCAGCACGCCGCCGGTGCCGCTACGGATGACGATGGCGCGCAAGTCGTCGGCGGTCTGGATCGCGCCGACCGAGCGTACGATCAGCGTGCTTTCACCGTTGGCGAGCCTGCCCGCGCCATCGTTGCGGTTGCCGCTTTCGATCGCGGTCTGGAGATCGTGATAGGTCAGGCCAGCGGCGGCCAGTGCGCCGGAATCGGGGCGCACCTCGAAGGTTTCGGCGTGGCCGCCCAGCGAGTTGACATCGGCCACGCCGGGCACCGTGCGCAGGGCAGGGCGGATCACCCAGTCGAGCGCGCGGCGCTTTTCGGCCAGCGACTGCGGGCCTTCGATGGTGAACATGTAGACATCGGACAGCGGCGTCGAGATCGGGGCGAGGCCGCCTTCGACCGAGGCCGGGAGATCGGCCATGACGTTGTTCAGACGCTCGGTCACCTGGCTGCGCGCCCAGTAGAGGTCGGCGCTGTCGGAGAAGTCGATGGTGATGTCGGCAATGCCGTACTTCGCCGCCGAGCGCAGGATCTGCTGGTTGGGAATGCCCAGCATCTCCATCTCGATCGGGGTGATGACCCGGCTTTCGACCTCCTCGGGCGTCATGCCCGGGGCCTTCATGATGACCTTGACCTGCGTGGTCGAGATGTCGGGGAATGCGTCGATGGGGAGGTTCTGGAACGACCAGCCCCCGAACGCGGCAAGGATCAGCGCCAGGCCGAGCACGGCAAGCCGTGCGCCCAGCGACCATTCAACAAGGCGTCTCAGCATCACTCACCCCCGCCGCCCAGCAGCATCTTGAGTTCGGGGATTGCGCTGGTCGCCACCACTTCGCCGGGCTTCAGGCCTGAAAGGATCGCAGTTTCGCCATTGCCGCTGCCGCCGAGGCGCACCTCGCGCTGGATGAAGCGCCTGGCATCGCGGACAAAGACCACGTCCTTGTCTTCGATCCGGGTAACGGCAGTGGATGGCACGCTGACGACTTGCCCGCCGGTGCCCGCGCCAATAGTGACCATGACCGACTTGCCGGCGATCAGGCCTTGGGCACTGCCCAGGCTGGCCTTGGCGATGATGCTGCGGGTGGCGGGATCGATGCTGGAGCCGACCGAGAGGATGCGCCCGGTCGCGTTGCCGGGAAGGGATACGGTCATGCCGGGGCGCACGCTAGCGCCGAGCCGTTCAGGCAGTTGCAGATCGAGCTGGTAGGCGTTGGCGGCATCGATCACGAATGGTGCGGTCAGGCCATCGACCGGTCCACCGGTCTGCACGGCAACCTTGGACACACGGCCCGAGATCGGCGCGCGCAGGGTGACGAGACCGCTGCTGCTGGCACCGGAAGCTGCCAGGATGCGCCCGGCTTCGCCCGCTTCGGACTGCGCCTGCGCAAGTTCGGCGCGGGCTTCCTGCACACGCGCGCCGGCGATCACGCCTTCCTTGAACAGCGCCTCGGCCCGGGCGAGATTGGCGCGTGCCAGCCCGACCCGCGCCGATGCGCGGCCGCGCGATCCGCCCAGTTCCATCGCATCGCGGCTGACCATCGTCGCGAGCGGCTGGCCGCGGCGGACTTCCTGTCCCTCGATCACGAAGACCTGACGGATTGCGCCGGGCAGGGCAGCGGTCACGGCAACCCGGCTCTCGGGCGGCAGAGTGACGATGCCGGGCACGGCGCCCAGCGGCACTTCGTTGGTCAGCCGCGCGGCCGCGGTCTTGATGCCGAGCCGGGCAATCTGGGCGTCGGTCATTTCAGCGGGAGCAGTGGCCGTGCCAGCCTGCTCGGCTGCGGGAGTAGGCGCAGCGCCCTTGTCAAACAGCGCGTAACCGCCTGCAGCAGCCGCGAGGACGGCCAGAGTGCCGCCCACCACAATATTGCGGGTATTCATTGCAATGCCTTTCCTGAACGCAAGTTCGGATCGGCTCGCGATGGAGCCGATCTGCTCAGGGCGTCAGGCGAGAGGCGGGTCTAGCGGAGGGACCGGATTGCGCGAGGTGAGCGCCGCCGGGCTTGCCGGGAAATGCAGCGATGGCGTCGGGGCAAGATCGCTGGCAGCAGCCTTGAGATGGAGGTCCATAGCCATCGGGCCGTGGTGGTGATGCGCTGCCTCTCCCGCCTGATCGTCAGGCTTGGAGGAGTGCTGCCCGGCTGCATCGGCGGTGCCATCTTCGATGCAGGTATAGGCTTCGACGTCGCCCTGGATGCGGGGCTGTGCCGCTTCCGCAGGAAAGTGCATCCCGGCCATGAAGACCGAGAAGATGATCGCAATCCGGATCAGCAGTTCCCGCATGTTCGCGCGCATAGCAGGTGGAACGGCATTGGGCAATTCAGGGGTTCCCGCTCGAAAGCGGTGCAGAACCCAGCACGTCCGCAGCGGACAGGTCTTCCGGCGCATTCGCAAACCGGTCAACCCAGTCATGGAAATGCTGAACGCCACCCTCGTTGCGGCCAAAGCGGACTTCCCGCAGCAGGCCCGAGGACAGCACTTCCTGCTGCTGCCGGGACATCGGCAGGTCCTCGGTGCCGACCACTTGCCCGAGGAAGTCGGACATGGCCTGCGCATCTGCCATGCGTTCCTCGCCCGGCGGGTTCTCGTGCAGGAATATCTGCACGGTGGTGGACTCGCCGACGGTCGGGCCGGGCCAGACCTGCGAGAGGATGACGCCGCGTCCGCCCTTGTAGAAGCAGTTGATCGACACGTTGGGGAACACGATCCATTCGCCGAACAACAGCGAGGCGAGCGGCCATTCGCTCTCGGGCTTGTCGGCGAGACCCGCGATGTCGTCCTGTTCGAGCACATGGTCCGCACGGGTCAGCAAGCCGAGGCGCTGGTGCGGGCCGTGGTAGAAGTACTCGGCGAGATTGCTCATGCCGGGGCCGAAGGTTGCGCGATGCAGCACCGGCAGGTGGTAGAACTCGAGATGGGCGTCGAACGCGAGCTTCCAGTTCGCGCCCTGCAGGCTGCGGCTCTCGAACAGATGCCACGTTTCGAACCCGAACTGCGCCAGCAGCTGGTCAAACCCGCCAAGGAAGGCGTCGAAATCGGGGGTGGCGGCGGGGTCGAGAATTGCCCAGACGAGGCCGGCGCGTTCCGTCGTGGGGAAGGAAACGAGGCCAGCTGCATCGGCATCGACCTCGCCGAAGGAATCCTTGGCGGCGATGCCGAGCAGTGATCCGTCGAGCCGGAAGCTCCAGGCGTGATAGGGGCAGGTCAGCCGCGCGGCGCGCCCGCATTCGCGCATGAGGCTAGCACCGCGATGAGTGCAGGCGTTGAGGAACGTGCGCACCACGCCATCCTGCCCGCGCACGATCAGGAGCGGCACGCCGACCACGTCCATGACCTTGCAATCGCCCGGAGCGGGCAACTCGCATGACGCCGCCAGCAGCAAGGGCACGCGGCGGAACAGGCGCTCCTTCTCGCGCTCGAACTGTTCGGTGTCGGTGTAGATCGATGCCGGCTTGGCTGTCACAGCCGGGGCCGGGGTGATGCGGCCGCTGGCGAGGCACGCAAGCATGCGCCTGGCATCTTCGACCAGAACCGACCGAACGTCCATTTTCGTTGCCCCTGCTTCTCTATGCGTCGCACGCCATCGCGCTTCAGCCAGCCATGTCCAACCACGTCCCGGTGAGGGACGCAGCTGGACATTGGACGAGGTCCGCGCCTGACGGGACCTTGCCGGCAAGCGCTGTGCCCGTTCAGTTTCAGATCCTGATGCCGGACTTGCCCGGCGCGAGGATGCCGTTGGGATCGAGCGCGCGCTTGAGGGTCTGATCGACCTTGCGCTTGACCGGGCCGAACAGGTCTGCAGCCTGATCCATGAACGCGGTGTTCACCCGGTAGACCGCATAGCCGCGCTTGCCGAACTCGCTCAGCAGCTTGCCGAAGCATTCGTGCGCGCGGGCCATCTCGTCCGGGTCGGAGCGATCGTAGAGCACATCGATCACGTGGTGCATGTCGCGCATGCCGACGATGTATTCGGCAACGTAGTCGAGGCCGTATTCACCGAGGATTTCCTTGGCGAGGCGGGTCTGCTGGACCGTTTCGCTGCCCTTGGCTGCGGTGACCGGGGCGAACCACATCGAGCCGCCACCACCGCGCCAGCGATAGAGGCCGAACTCCTGCAGGGTCATGTCGCCGCGCATCAGCTTGGCGCGATAGTCGAACGGCTGGGTGCCGCCGGCTTCTTCCTCGGTGATGAGCCTGCCCTTGCCGCTCGCCTTCACCGCACCGGCGATGATCTGCCAGTTGACCTCGACTTGCTCCTTTGTGCCATAGAGCGCAGCGTAGACGTTCCACGCGCCGAGGCCTTCCTTGGCCTTGATCTCCTCAAGCACGCTGTCGGGCGTGACGCCGGTGCCGTCGTAGTACTTGCTGCGCGGCATCAGGGCGGCGGCTTCCCACATCACGTTGGCAAAGACCATCGCGTTGGGGATCACGTTGGCAATGCGGAGGGGACGCAACGTCTCGACGATGTCATGGATGTCCTCGTCATTGTCGTAGCGGATGCAGAACGGCTTGTAGACCGGGGGCTTGGGCATGAGCCACATGCCCATCTTCGTGACGATGCCGTAGTTGGACTGGGTGAAGATGCCGTCGAGGTAGGGGCCGTAGCCCCACTTGAAGACCTGCCAGGCACTGGTGCCCTCGACCCCGCCCATGCCGGTGCGGAGCACGTCGCCATTGGCGAGCACGACTTCCATCCCGCACTGCATCATGAAATGCTCGCCGTAGGGCGTGTAGCCCACGCCGCGATCGACGGTATTGCCGAGCGGTCCGGCGATGGCCGACGGAGCGGGGCAGGACAGCCACAAGGGAATGTCGTTCTCCTCGAGGTAGTCCTTGAGCTGCTGATAGGTCACGCCCGGTTCTACCAGCGCGGTGCACAGCACCGGATCGACTTCAAGGATGCGGTTCATGTGCCTGAGGTCGAGCACGACTTGCCCGGCGCTCTGCGGCGCGGCGGAGCCGTAGCCGAAATTGCGTCCGGTGGAGATCGTCCAGACCGGCACCTTGTACTTGTTGCAGACCTTGAGGATCTGCTGGATCTCGCTGACCTCGCGGGCGTAGACGACGGCCGAGGGACGGTGCAGGTCCTCGCTCTCGGCGATCATCACCTTGGTGTAGGGCGCGATGTGATCGGCGTCGGTCAGCACGTTCTGCGGCCCGAGGATGGCGACGAACTCGGCGATGGCGGCGTGCATGTCGGCAGCGCTCACGCCTGCGGGCAGAACGGCGGGATCTTCAGGGGTGGCAGGAACCGGGGCGGCTGCGGGCTTCTTGGCGGGCATTGTCTGTCTCCTTGCCGATCAGCGCTTCGCCGCCGGCTTGGGCAGCTTCGAGGTGGACACGAGGCGCGCGACGCCATCGAGCGAGGCGTCGTCGATCGAGGTGTGCGGGAAGGCGGGCATCGCCATCATTCCGTTCCTGACCACGCTGGCGACGTACTCGGGCGGAAGTGCGCGACCGCGCAGTTCGGGGCCGACGCCGGTGGTGTGGCAGCGGGCACAGGTCTTTTCCCACAGCACTTGCGGCGTTGGCCATTTGCCCGCGGGTGCGCGGAGGGCAGGCGCCTCGGGCGCGGCACTGGCGGGAAGGGTGAGGGCGGCAAGAATGGCCGCGCCGACATTGGCTGCGACAGGCAGGATTCGCAGTTTCATGCGCGTGCTCCCTTGGTGAGAATGACGGGGCGCAAGCGAGCGCGGCGATCGATATTGGCGATGTCGAACAGCACTTCGTCGGCGCCATCGAGGAACAGCGCCACTTCCCGGCCGACGTTCGCAGCGAGTGTCGTGCGAAGCTGGGTCAGGCGTTGCGAGTAGTCGCCTGCCAGCAGCGTTGCGCTGCCGGACCAGTCAGCGGGTATGGCTGTGGGCCGGGATGCAATCGCCATGGGTCCGGAGCGGGCAATGGTCGAAGCGGCGAGCGGCGCAGCCGCTACCGCGCCGGCCAGAGTGCTGACGGAAATGAAGGTTCTTCGGCTGATCGCAGGCAGGGCATCGGACATGCGCATTCTCCTCTTCGCGGCCATCTGCATGGCATCGCCGCTGAGCACGGCTGTGTCCGGTGCCTAGCAACGCCCATGCCAAGCCGATCTACGCGGCTTCCTGCGTCGGCTATGATTATGCTTTCGAACGGCTTTCTGGCATCGGGCGGCAAATTCTGTCGTCAGAGCTCGGGCGGCAGTGTGACCGCGCCAATGCCTGATTTTATGCAGTCTTGTGGTGTGGTGTTCGAAATCATACACTCACCCGATGTCCAGCGACCTGTTCAGCCAGCTTCATTTCGATCACGCCCAAGGTCACATCTGGCTGGCCGGGCGGCGCATGATGATGATCCACGCGCGAGCCTTCGGTCTGTTGCGACATGAAGTGATCGAGGCCGTTGGTCTCGGCAAGGCGCGGGGACTGTTCACCCGGCAGGGGTACAACAGCGGCGCGATGGACGCCGAGATTGCGGCCAAGGTGAGGCCGGGCGCCACGATCGAGGAAATGTTCGCCGTGGGGCCGGAGCTTCACATGCTGGAAGGCATGGTGCGCACCGATCCGGTCAGCGTCAGCGTCGACACCGCGACGGGCACTTTCGCCGCAGAATACATCTGGCGCGGCTCAAACGAATGCGGGGCGCATCTCGAACTGTTCGGACGCGGGACCTATCCCGCCGGGTGGTCCCAGATTGGCTATGCGAGCGGCTATGCCAGCGTTTTCCTAGGGCGCCCGATCCTCTTCCGCGAGACCGAATGCGTGGCGATGGGGCACGAATGCTGCCGCATCGTCGGTCGTCCGGCGGACGAGTGGCAGGACGGGGAAGACGATCTGCGTTTCATGCGCGGTTCGCAAATGGGCGAGGTTCTGCCCGCAGCCCTGCCGCGGGAAAGCTCGCCCGCGGGACGGCATATTGTTGGCGCCTCGGCAGGCTTCAACGTTGCGTTCGACATGCTGGGCCACGTGGCCGATACCGATGCGGTGGTGCTCTTTTCCGGCGAGAGCGGCGTGGGCAAGGAAATCTTTGCGCGCCATCTCCATGCGATGGGCCGTCGTGCCGCAGGCCCGTTCATTGGCGTGAACTGTGCGGCAATTCCCGAAAGCCTTGTCGAGGCCGAGCTGTTCGGCGTCGAGAAAGGCGCCTTCACCGGAGCAAACGCATCGAGGCCGGGGCGGTTCGAGCGGGCCAAGGGCGGCACCCTGTTCCTGGACGAGATCGGCACGCTTTCGCTCGCAGCCCAGGGCAAGTTGCTGCGAGCCATCCAGGAGGGCGAGTTCGAAAGGGTGGGGGGCACGAAGCTGCTCAAGTCCGATGTGCGCCTGGTGGCGGCCACCAACACCGACCTGCGAGCCGCGGTCGAAGCAAACACCTTTCGCGCCGATCTCTTTTACCGGCTCAACGTGTTTCCGATCAGGATTCCGCCGCTGCGCGAACGGCGAGCGGACCTGCCCCTGCTGATGGACCACTTTCTCGCGCTCTATGCCGAGCGTCACGGGCGGCGGGTGACCGGTTTCGAGGAGTCGGCGATCGCTGCGATGCTGGGTTATGACTGGCCCGGCAACATTCGCGAACTGGAGAACGTGATCGAACGCGGCGTGATCATGGCGCGCGATGGCGAGCCGCTGCGCCAGCATCATCTTTTCAGCGGCGGCGAGATGCTCGGTCCTGCTGCATGGCGGCCGGGGCAAGGCAACCCGCAGGCTTCGGCGGCTGGTCCGGGATCGGTTGCCGCACTGGTGGATGCCGGGCTCGACCTCGCGACTGTTGAAAGGGAGATGATCGAAAGGGCGCTGGCCAATGCCTCGGGAAACCGGACGCGCGCGGCCAAGCAACTCGGAATTTCAAGGTCGCAGCTTCTGTACCGGCTCTCGGCAGGCGGCATCAAGGACGGGAGGGCCTCGGGCTGACCGGGCCCGCCCCGCGCGATCAATGCCAGGCGGCGAATTGCCGTGGAGCCATCATCATGCTCGACCTGAATGCTCGACGAGTTGCTCGATGGCTTTCGGGACTTCCGGATCCTCGATCGTCGGAGGCACGGTCCATGCCTCGCCGTTTGCGATCTTGCGCAGCAGGTTGCGCAGGATCTTGCCGGACCGCGTCTTGGGCAGGCCGGGGGCGATGAAAGCCGTGCGCAGCGCTGCGACGGCGCCGAGTTCCGACCGGACTGCGGCGATGACGCGCTTGTCCAGCGTCGGATCGGCGTCGAAGCCGGCCCGCGGCACGACGAACGCGATGGGCACCATGCCCTTGATCGCATCCTCCGCGCCGATCACCGCGCATTCGGCCACGCCTTCGACCGCCGCGACGATCTGCTCCATCTGTCCGGTGGACAGGCGATGCCCGGCCACATTGATGATGTCGTCGGTGCGGCCCATGATGTGGACGAAGCCCTCTTCGTCGATGAAGCCGGCATCGCCCGTTTCGTAGTAGCCATCAAAGGTGGCGAAGTTCTTCGCGTAGCCGCCGGGGTTGTTCCACAGCGTGCGGAAGGCACCGGGAGCAAGCGGGGCCTTGATCACGACGGCGCCGCTGTGTCCGGCAGGGACGGGGTGGCCGCTTTCATCGAGGATCTCGAAGGCATAGCCCGGCACCGGGAAACCGGCGCTGCCGCGTTTGCGGCGCAGGTCACCCAGCGCGAAGCACGAAGCGATGGCGGGCCAGCCCAGTTCGGTCTGCCACCAGTGGTCGATCACCGGCAGGCCTGACTTGTCCTCGAGCCAGCCGATGGTGTCGGGATCGGCGCGCTCACCAGCGAGGAACACGGCCTTGCAGCCGCCCGTGCCGATTTCTGCGAGGAAGGTTGCGTCCGGATCTTCCTTGCGGATGGCGCGGATGGCGGTGGGTGCGGTGAAGAAGGTCTTGACGCCGTGGCGCTCGATCACGCGCCAGAAGGTGCCGGGATCGGGCGTGCCGACCGGCTTTCCTTCGAACAGCACGGTCGTCGCGCCGACCAGCAGCGGGGCATAGACGATGTAGCTGTGGCCAACGACCCAGCCCACATCGGACGCGGCCCAGAAAGTATCGCCCGTGCCGATGCCGTAGATGTTCTGCATCGACCAGGCGAGCGCGACGGCATGACCGCCGTTCTCGCGCACGACGCCCTTTGGCGTGCCGGTCGTGCCCGAGGTGTAGAGGATGTAGAGCGGATCGTCGGAGGCGACGGGCACAGGCGCCGGTATCGGATCGTTCTCAGTCTTGGCGCGCAGTGCCTTCCAATCGAGATCGCGCGGTCCGACGAGGTCGGCATGCAGCCGGTCGCGCTGGAAGACGACGACGCGTTCGATCTGGTGGTGGGCGAGGTGCAACGCCTCGTCGACCATCGGCTTGTAGGCGATGGTGCGGCTGCCCTCGATCCCGCACGAGGCGGTGAGCAGGACCTTGGGGCCGGCGTCGTCGATGCGTTTGGCCAGCTCCAGCGCGGCAAAGCCGCCGAACACGACCGAATGGATAGCGCCGAGGCGGGCGCAGGCGAGCATGGCGAAGACCGTCTCGGGGATCATCGGCATGTAGATGATCACCCGGTCGCCCTTCGCCACGCCCAGCGAGGCGAGCATGGCTGCGACGCGGCTGGTTTCGGCGAGGAGTTCGGAATAGCTGTAGCGACGGATGGTCGCGGTGACCGGGCTGTCGTAGACCAGCGCGATGGCATCGCCGCGCCCTGCGGCGACGTGGCGGTCGAGGCAGTTGTAGGCGGTGTTGAGCGTGCCGCCGGGGAACCAGCCCTGGCCTTCGCTGAATGTGGCGGATGGCGGCGTGGTCCAGTCCAGAGCCTTGGCTGCCTCGCCCCAGAAGCCTTGCGGATCTTCGATGCTGGACTGCCATGCCCGGTTGTATGTTTCGCTCATGTCCTCACCCGACTCTTGAAACAGTTGGAGCGGGTATCGGCGCAAACCGCTACCCGCTCCAGTAAGACCTTAGTCGTCAATCGATCGCTTGTAGGTTTCCGGCAGGAACACCAGGCCGATCACGCAAGTGGCGGCGGCGACGATCACCGGGTACCAGAAGCCGTGGTAGATATCCCCGTTGGCTGCGACCATGGCGAAGCCGATGGCGGGGAGCAGGCCACCGAGCCAGCCGTTGCCGATGTGGTAGGGCAGGCTCATCGAGGTGTAGCGGATGCGGCTGGGGAACAGCTCGACCAGCATCGCCGCGATCGGGCCATAGACCATGGTCACCAGCAGCACGAGGTAGAACAGGATCGCCACGACCAGCGGCTTGTTGATCTGGTCTGGGTTGGCCTTGGCGGGATAGCCGACCTTGGCAAGTTCGCCCTCGATGGCAGGCTTGGCTTCGACCGCAGGCTTGTCGCCCTCGGCAGGCTTGGCAGCGACAGCGGGGGCGCCGACGACCTTGGCGGTGAAGGCAGCGATGGCGGCCTTCTTTTCATCGCCCGAGACCTTCGACGGATCGGGAGCAGTGATGGTCATGCCGCCGATCTGGATCGAGGCGAGGGTGCCGGCAGGCGCCGCGACGTTCTCGTAGTTCACCGCCGCCTTGGCGAGCGCGTTCTTGACGATGTCGCAACTGGTGGTGTCGAACTTGTTGGCGCCGACCGGGTCGAACTGCGAGGAGCATTCGGCAGGGTCGGCCATGACCTTGACCGGAGCATTGGCCTGGGCATGGGCGAGTGCGGGGTTGGCCGCCTCGGTCAGTGCCTTGAAGGTCGGGAACATGGTCAGCGCGGCAAGTGCACAACCCGCCAGAATGATCTTCTTGCGGCCGATCTTGTCGGACAGCCACCCGAAGAACAGGAAGAACGGCGTGGCGCAGCCAAGCGCGATGATGATCAGGGTGTTGGCGGTCAGGCCATCGACCTTGAGCATCTTTTCAAGGAAGTACATCGCGTAAAGCTGGCCGGTGTACCAGACCACGGCCTGACCCGCGATGGCGCCGAAGAAGGCGATCAGCACGATCTTGAGGTTCTTCCATTCGCCGAAGGCTTCGGACAGCGGGCGCTTCGAGGAGGTGCCTTCGTCCTTCATCTTCTGGAAGACGGGGGATTCATGCAGCTTGAGGCGCAGCCACAGGCCGACGCAGAGGAACAGGCCCGAGATCAGGTACGGAACGCGCCAGCCCCAGTCCTTGAACGCCTCTTCGCCGACGCCGGTGACGGGCGAACGGACCAGAATCACGATCAGCAGTGCCATGGCGAGGCCAGCGGTCGCGGTGATCTGGATCCAACTGGTGTAGAGGCCGCGCTTGCCCTCGGGTGCATGCTCGGCGACGTAAGTCGCGGCGCCGCCGTATTCCCCGCCAAGGGCAAGGCCCTGGAACATGCGCAGGACCACCAGCATGATCGGCGCGGCCACGCCGACGCTTTCATAGGTGGGCAGGCAGCCGACGAGGAACGTCGAAAGGCCCATGACCAGCAGGGTGACGATGAAGGTATAGCGGCGGCCGACCATGTCGCCGATGCGGCCGAACACCAGCGCGCCGAACGGGCGGACGATGAAGCCCGCGGCGAACACGAGCAGCGCCATGATGAACGAGGTAGTGGCGTTGAGGCCGGTCAGAAACTTGGCCGCGATGATCGCGGTGAGCAGGCCGTAAAGGTAGAAATCGTACCATTCGAACACAGTGCCGAGCGACGAAGCGGTAATGATGAGCTTCTCGCTGTGCGTGGCCTGGTGATGTTTCGGCAAGGCCGAAAAATCATCCGTAAGATTGACGTTGGACATCCTCTTCCCCCTATTCTGGTGGACTCTTAGAAACCGTACTTGGCGGCGAATTCGATGCGATCGAGCGCGCCGCTCGCACCGCCCGCGAGCTTGCGCTCACCGTGCCGGACCTCGATGCCGAGGTCGACATTCTTTATCGGCGACCAGAACAGGTTGCCGGCGAGGCTCCAGGCCTGCTTGTTGTAGGTGCCGACCATCGCGGCAGTCAGTGCATCGGCGTAGTCCACCCGCTGCCAGCTGCCCATCAGGTTGGCGCGAAGGCCCGGCGCCAGGCCGATCCGGCCGGCAAGCATGGCCGAGGCCACGGTGACGTTTTCGAGCTTGCCCGTCGCGCCGACGAAGACGGCGTCGGGGGCGAAGTTCACGCCGATGTAACGGCTCGCGCCTTGGCCATAGGTGGCCATGAAGCGCAGGTCGCTGACCTTGGCGTCATCAAGGAACAGCTTGCCGGCGGCGCTGACGCCCCAGCCGAAACGGCTGTCGGCCACGCCATTGTTTTCGACCCGCAGTTCGCGAGCCAGCCCGGCCAGCGAAAGCTCACCCTTCTTGCCGCTCCATGCGAGGCGGGCGGCGAAATCGGGGAGGCGGTCGTCGCCGTTCTCGACGAGCGTTGCAGAGCCGGCGGTCGCCGTGGCGCTTTCGGGGTTCTCGGCAGAGACGTGCAGCGTCAAGCCGTCGCCCACCTTGGTCGAGTAGCGGATGACCGGCTGGCGCACGAAGACGGTGCCTTCGGTGGTGCCGACGTAGTCCGTGCTTTCCGGCAGCGCGCCGGTGTACTGGAAGGTCGACCAGTCCTGACCGAACGTCCATTTGTCGAACTGGAGGTAGGCGCGGCGCAGGGCGAGGTTGTAGCCGTTGGTGGTGCGCTGCGTGCCCTGCGTGCCGGGCGAAGTTTCGAAGTCGGTCTCGACATAGCCCTTCAGGCTGTGCCCGGCCACCGTGGTATCGAGGTTCAGCCAGAAGCGCGACTGGCGCGCACTGAAATCCTGTTCGCGCGCCGAATGGGCGCCACCGACCGGGATTTGCTGCGGCAGCCAGAAATCGCGCCCGAAGGCGTTGTTGGCGACTTCTCCGTCGCTGAAGCGGCTGTTCGTGGCGACAAGCTTGATCCAGCCGCCAAGCTTTACCGTGGTTGCACCCACCTTGAAGCCTTCGGGCTGCGGTTTTGCTTCGAGCGCGGCAACCTTGGCAGTGGCGGCATCGGCCTTGGCCGAAGCGGCCTGGGCGACTTCGACAGCCTGGCCCACTTGCGCGGCGCTGGCGGTGGAGGCCTGCTCGGCACGGGCCTGCTGCAGGTCGGCCTTCATCGCTGCCATTTCGGCTTCCAGCTTTTCAAGCCGCGCGACGAGTTCGGCCTCGCGCTTGCTCGGCACCGCGGCATTGGCCAGTGCTGGCATCGTCATGCTGGTGGCGGCGAGCAGCAAGGACAGATTCCTTGCGATCTTGACTGACATCTTTCCCTCTCCAGGTGTGCGCACTTCGCACTTTCCGGGCTGCAACCTTGCGGAGCGGAGGAAATCGCGACAGATCGCGATTGGTCGTAGCCATTCGACCAAAGTCGCGGGTGCCGCTGCATGGAATAACCAGAAACCGACTATTGCCCGTGCCCTGCAAGCCGATAAGCTAGGCGGCGGGGGACCAGCTTCGACCATTTGCCCGACTGCGTGCCCAAGGGGAGAGCCGTGAGCGAGACTATTCTGATAGCCGATGACCATCCGCTCTTCCGGCAGGCACTTGCGCTTGCCGTGGCCGCGGTCGCGCCCGCTGCGCGGGTCGTCGAAGCGGGAACGCTCACCGCGGCGGCACGCGCAGCAAGCGAGGCTGCCGATCTGTCGTTGATCACGCTGGATCTCAAGATGCCCGGCGCGATCGGTTACTCCGGCATTGCTCTGCTTCATGCCGAACGTCCCGACGTACCAATCCTCGTCGTCTCAAGCGCGGAAGGAGCAAAGGTCGCCGATGAGGCACGCGCGTTCGGCGCGGTCGGCTTTCTGCGCAAGGATGCCGACCTTTCGCAGATCGAGGAAGCGATCGCGGCTGCCCTGGGCGGACGGGCACCTGCTGCGGCCAGCGCCGAGCCGGTCGATCAGGTGCGCCGCGCCGTAGCCGATCTCACTCCGACCCAGCTCAAGGTTCTGCTCGCCGTGCTCGATGGCAAGCTGAACAAGCAGATCGCCTTCGACCTTGGCATGAGTGAATCCACCGTCAAGGCCCACATGACCGCGATCATGCGCAAGCTTGACGTGCAGAACCGTACCCAGGCTGCGCTGATCGCGCGCTCACTCGGGCTCGATCTGACCAACTGAGGCACATTCGAAGAGGAACGCTTCGAGCGCGGCGGGGGACGTCGGCTTCACGAACAGCGGCACCCGCCGCATGCGCAGGCGATTGCGCAACGCGGCGCCGCTTTCGGCGGAAATCATCGCGACCGCAAGGGATGGCTTGCGTTGGCGCGCCAGGTCGATAAGGCGGAGGCCGTCTTCCCCGTCATCGAGGTGATAATCCGCCAGCAGGACGTCGGCATCGGCGATCCGGGCGAGGGCATCTTCTGCCTTGCGCAAGCCGATGGCGGCATGGCCCAGACCTTCGATCATGGCGACCGATGCCGCGACAATGTCCGGATCGTTGTCGACGATGATCACGGTCAGCGGGCGCGGGATCATGCCGTTGGGCAACGGGGAAGAGTCAGGTCTGGAAGCGCTGGGACCGGTGGTGGACAGAGCGGGCAGGGTTACGCTGAACCGGCTGCCCCGGCCCTCGGCCGATGCGACCGCGATCGTTGCGCCGAGCAGACGCACGATGCGATCGACGATGGCAAGGCCAAGCCCCAGTCCTTCGACTTCCACGGCGCCGATGCGCGTGAACTCGGTGAAGATCTCGCGCTGCCGGCTGGCAGGAATGCCAACTCCGCTGTCGATCACGTCGATGCGCAAGTCGCTCCCCCGGCGGCGTACGCCAACCGCGACGCCGCCCTCTGGCGTGTAGCGTATCGCGTTGGTGACCAGGTTCTGCATGACCGACCGCAAGAGTCCCGGGTCGGTCATGACTGTGCCCGACACGGGACCGAGACGCAGGCGAAGTCCCTTTTCCTCGGCGAGCGGACGTACGGTCTCGACCACCTCGTCGAGCAATGGTCCGAGGTCGACGGGTTCGGGGCTGGGCTGCACGCCGCCTGCATCGAGCTTGGAAATGTCCAGCAGCGCGCGCAGCAAGGCTTCTGCCGAAACGATCGAGCGATCGACCTTGCGGGCCAGCGTCTGGCCGGACCCTGCGAGGTTTCGTTCAAGCGCGGACAGGAAGAGGCGGGCGGCGTGAAGGGGCTGAAGCAGGTCATGGCTGGCAGCAGCGAGGAAGCGGGTCTTCTCTTGCGTTGTCGCGGCCAGTTGCTGGTTTGCCTCCCGCAACTGCAGCGTTCGCTCGTTCACCCGCTGCTCGAGTTCCCCCAAGGTCCTGTTGAGTTCGTCCCGGACCTTCGCCTCGTCGGTGATGTCGGTGAATGAGGTCAGGTAGCCACCGCCAGGCATGGGCCCGCCGACCGACTTGATCACCCGCCCGTCGCGACGCACGCGCTCGGATGCATAGGCTCTGCGGGCGCGCAGGTGGTGGATGCGCTTGTCGACCTCGACTTCGGTGGCACTGGGAAAGTCGCCACGCATCACGTTGTATCGGATGAGTTCCGCAATCGGGACGCCGGCACGGACAAGACCCGGAGGATAGTCAAAGAGTTCGACGTAGCGCGTGTTCCAGGCAACGAGGTTGAGGTCCGCATCGATGACGCTGACACCCGATTGCAGGTTCTCGAACGTTGCGGCCAGCAACTGGCGCGAGAAGCTCAGCGACTGACCACCCTCGTCGAGCAGCCGCGTCACATCCTCGACGCTCATGCGTTCGCCGGCGAGGGCCGATGCGACCAAGGTTCTGGCCGAAGAGTTGCCGATCACGCCCGAGATGATGTCCTGTGCCAGCCGCGCCGAATTGCGATCGACGGGCAAGGCATGACGATCGGGGGGGAAGGCTGCTGTCGCCCGCTCCTCGCCGACGAAGCGCGCGATGAGCGAGGCCAGGTCACCAATGTTCGCGACATGGCGGCTACCGGAGAACAGCCTGGGAAACCGGGGGGCATGGCCCTTGCCAGCCCGTGCCAGTGCGAGGACCACAAGGTTCGCACAAAGGCTCCAGCCGACGCCATGGACCAGCGGGCTGGCATGACCGATTCCCAGCAGGCGGACCGGGTCGAACGGCGTACCCTTCAACCAGACCAGCCACTCGGCTGGCATGACCGGAGGGAGCGCCAGAGTGTAGAGCCACAGGACGAGCCCCGTCAGCAGGCTGGCCCGTGCCGCCACGGGATCGTGGCCAGGCGACGACACTGCCATGAGCAGATGGGGCACGAACTGGACCATCGCCGCAAACGCCACGAGTCCGATCGAGGCAAGCGAGCGCGCCGGGTCGACAAGCAACGCCCAGAGCAGGGCGAGCAGGACAATGCCGACGATCGCGCCGCGCCGGACCGCGAGCATGCGGCGGCCGAGATCGCCCGCCTGCGCCTGTCCTTCGCTTCGCAGGATCGCGGGAAAGATCAGGTCGTTCGAGACCATGATCGCCAGCGCGGTCGCATCCACGATAACCATTGCCGAGCCTGCGCTGAGGCCCCCGAGAAGCGCGGCAACGGCGACGGGGCCATATCCGGCGCTGGCCGGGAGCAGCAGCACGTAGCTGTCCGGGGATGTTCCGGAGGGGAGCGCAACCAGTCCGGCAAGCGCGATCGGAACGACCAGCGCCGCCATCGCGAGGATGTAAAGCGCAAGGCCCACGCGCGCTCTCGGCAGATCCCGAGCGGTGTGGGCTTCGGCGAGCCCCATGTAGAACTGTCGTGGCAGGACGATGATCGCGAATGCCGACACGAGGGCAATCACCATGGTCTCGGTCGTCACGTGATCGGGGGCAAACTCCCGGCTCATCTCGCGCAGCCCGCTGGCAAGAGGTGGGCCGTGGGCATCCAGCAGCACCATGACGGAGACGATGCCGACCATGGCGAGCGCCAGAAGCTTGATCAGCGATTCCAATGCGATCGAGAAGACCAGCCCTTCGCTGCGGCCCGCGATCTCGTAGCGCCGCGCGCCGAAGAGAATTGCGAAGGCGGCCAGAACCGCGGCGCTGCCGACCATGACCGGCACCGCCACGTCGTGCCCCGACGTCGCCGCCAGCGCGGTTCCGATGGAGCGGAGCTGCAGGGCAACGTAGGGAATCGTGCCGCAAAGCGCGATGACCGTGATCAGGCGGGCGACTCCTGAATCGTGCCCGAAGCGTGCGGCGATGAAATCGGAAATGGTCGAGGTCCGTTCGCGCTGAACCTCTTGCGCCAGCCTTTCGAGAAAACGTGGCGCCAGCAGCAGCAGAAGGGCCGGCGCCAGATAGATCGGGAGGTAATTCCAGCCCTGGCTGACTGCCGTGCCGACAGAGCCGTAGAATGTCCAGCTGGAGCAGTAGACGCCCAGTGCAAGGGTATAGGCACCATGACGCAAGCTCACCTTGTAGCGCCAGCGCAGCCGTCCCCTTTCGATCAGCGCGGCCACGCCGAACATCAGCGTGAACAGCGCCACGGTCATCACTGCTGCAATCTGCGCGCTCATCCGCGTGTCAACTTTCCCCCGGTCAAGCCGAAGCTAGGCTGGCACGGGCTGCGACAGCAAGAGCAAACCTTTGCAACATGCCTGCTCAAGGGTTGCCTGAAGCACAGGGTCTGCGGTCTGACAGGCGACTTCCCTGGTCGCGCACGCGCCGGTCAGTCTCACCTTGTTGGCGCTGGGCCCGCGCACAGCGGGGGCGGTGATGATCGCCGTTCCGCTTTCGCTACGCTGGGCATTCCGGTGGCTTCGTTTCGTGCAGGCACGATAAGCCGGGGGGCACTTTTGTCACCTGCCAAAGCAGTGCCAGATGGTCGCGCCCCACGCCTGCGCCATCGGGCCGCCATCTCCGAACAGCGCGACCATCGGCTCCGGGCTGTTTGCGGCGCGTGTGAGATCGGCGCTGCGGGGGTCGTCGACGGGTCCGTTGTGGCCCTGGAGGTGGTGGATCCAGGCGGCGAGGGCCTGGCGGATGGCGGGGCAGTCGTGGCCTTGCGTGGCGTTTGCGGCGAGGGTTTCGAGCCAGCGCTGCGGGATCTTCTGGCTGCCGTCCATGGCGATCTGGATCAGGCGGTGGTTGAGGCTGGGGTTGGCGAAGCGCGCGATCAGGGCATCGGCGTAGGCGGCAAGGTCCTGCCCCGGCGCCGGGGTGATCGTCGGCGCGGCTTCGCGGCGCATCAGTTGCTCGGCAAGGTGGCGCAACTGCGGATCGGCAATTGCCTCGTGGACAAATTCGTAACCCGCCTTGAGCCCGCAATAGGCGAGCAGCGAGTGCGCGCCGTTGAGCATCCTGAGCTTGGCGGCCTCGTAAGGCGCGACCTCGCTGACCAGTTGCGCGCCGACCGCCTCCCACCTCGGGCGCGGCCCGGCAAAGCGGTCCTCGATCACCCACTGGCTGAACGGCTCGGTGACGACGCAGGCCTCGTCGGTCAGCCCGCCCAAGGCTTCGGCCACACTGGCGCGGTCCTCGTCCGTGGTCGCGGGCACGATGCGGTCGATCATCGTCGAGGGGCAGGTGCAGTTGGCGGCGAACCACTCGACCAGA
>NZ_JADQDC010000020.1 GCF_015694345.1 Novosphingobium jiangmenense | reverse complement strand
CCGCCTCTGCCTCCTTCAGCACGCCAATGATCTGCTCTTCCGAAAACCTTGCACGCTTCATCGTCTGTCCTTCCTTCAAGGCCAGACTCTAATCGCTCGTGGAGGAAAATCAGGGGGTCACGTCAGGTCCGCGAAGCGCAGGGTCGCAAGGCCACGCCCAGCGCCGGTGTAATCGACAGCCAGAGCGTCAAAACCACGGCAAGTGGCGGCCCTCGGGGCTACGATGCCGGGAAGAAGATCAAAGGGCGCAAGCGCCACATCCTCACCGACACCGAAGGCAATCTGGTTCTCGCCGTTGTCCATACCGCCGACATTCAGGATCGCGAGGGAGCTCCAATTGCCTTGGGTGGCGTCATAAAGCGGTTTCTCTGGCTGAGGCACATATTCGCTGATGGTGGATATGCTGGCCAGAAGCTAAAAGATGCCCTGAAGCCTTTGGGCAGGTGGATGATCGCAATCATCAAGCGCTCCGACAAGGTCATGGGCTTCGAAGTCCTGCCCCGCCGGTGGGTGGTCGAAAGGAGAATTGCCTGGCTCAACCGAAATCGCCGACTTGCCAAGGACTTCGAGCAAACCATCGCATCCGCCACGGCTTGGCTCTTCGTAGCCACGGTCCAAGCCTTTGTTCGGTGTGCCGCAAGGCATTGTCTCTCAACGACTTAGTTTCGAACCCGACTCTTAGAGCCGATAATGGATTGCTGGTTAGAAGGGTCGCACTTGAGCCGTCGTGAAACCGTGTCGCTGTGCTAACAGACAATCCGAACTATCCAAACCGGGATGATCTGAAGAGTAACACAATACAGTTGGTCGGTCGCGTGATATCGGCGGGTTCAGAGGTTACCTGACGCGCCCAATTTTGCCATAACGTGACGCCAAAGCAAATGAAGTATAGGTTGAAGAGAATATTTTTCCATTAATTTTCAATAGCGTAGGATTGACAGTTTATTTTTGAAAATCTTTAAGACATTCGGAAATTTTGATGAATAGATCTGTCTGTTAGCCTTCTCTATATATCTTACATTAGACTGACAATTGCAAAAAGAGGATACGTGGCCGTCGTAAGCGTCAACTTTACCATCAGCTAATGCTGTGTTCGAGTACGTCTTCGTTTAGTCTACGCTGGAAAGCTGGGGGCCTCGTCAGACGCAGTTGATCCTGCAGAACGCATTTTCGATGGTCTGTCGTCTGCGGTGATGATCGTCATGTATTATCTGCAAGCAGTCCCGTCCAACGGCGCTTACGATCGGTGATTGGACCGTGGAGATCAGCGCATCTTTTGATCAGCGCTCAACGGAGATAGGAAAGCCCAGAAACGCACACGGCACTCGAAGCAAAGAGCCTGTGCGAGGCTTCATCGGAAAGCTAGGGGCTACTCATAAACCGCCTAACACCAGTGCTGCATCAGCAACCCTCTGTACTTGCTAAGGCGGCCTTCAGCAAAGGTGTAATCGAGGAAATTGCGGATCACTTCGCAGTGGCGGCACTCGACAGCTGGGCCATCGTTAGCATGTTGCCCAGTTTGAGGCCCACTGCCATGTCTGGCAGGGGGAGACGGGAGACGTCCAGCCCAATTGTCTGCCCGGCCTGCTGCGCGAGGAAGCTGATCGGGAAGTGATTGACGCTGCGCTGGACCTCGACGCGGGCATAGCCGGCGGTTTCCAGCACCTTCGTCATCGTCTCGGGATTGTAGAGCTCGGGATGCTGGAGGCAGAAGGGCGGGAAGGTGCGCCCCATCACCGCGCGCAGCAGCGACTTCTCGTTGTGCGTCACAATCAGAATCCGCCCGCCCGGCTTCAGCTTGGCGCGGATCTGGCGCAGGATCGCCAGCGGCTCGATGATGTGATCGAGCACATGGATCATTACGGCAAGGCTGATCGTGCCATCGGGAACCCCGCCGAAATCATCCATCGCCGCGCTGATCGTGTGCGGCAGCGCACCGGCCGAGCGCGCCAGCACATCGTGCACAGCCCGGTTCGGCTCGAACAGCCAGGCGTGGCCGAACTTGCCCGAAGCGGCCGCAGAGGTGACGATGTGCCCGACATCCGGACCGATCTCGAGGTAATCGCCTGGCGCAACGCTGCGGGCCACCGCAGACCAGTATCCGCGCTGCGTTGCCTCGATGGCGGAGGAAGGCACGATATCCATGTTGGGCGCGAGATTGGCGTAGAGTTTGCCGAGCTGTTCGCCGGTGAAATAGCGCGGGCAATAGAGCAGGCCGCAGCCCGAGCACCGGGCGTAGGTGAAGAACATGCGCTCCTTGCGCAGCCCTTCCCAGAACGGCACTAGGCCATCGAGCCCGACATCCTCGCCGGCGGGCTTGCTACGCATTTCAGGGCTCGCCTGCGTGCTTCCGCAGCACGGGCAGGCCCGTTCAAGTAAGGCTGCCATCGATCATCAAGTCCCTGTATCAGAACGAAACGTTACGGCCTGGTGCCAGAAGTAGCTGCCAATCATCGTGACCATCGCAAAGCCGAACTGGGCAGGTATGGGATGGAGGCCCAGACCCTGGACCAGCAGTGGCAAGGCAATCAAGTTGGCCCCGAAGACGATGTAGGAATAGGAAGAGAAATAGGCGAACTCGCGCAGGATGTTCTTGCGCGTGCGGAACACCCCGATCTTGTAGGTGCTGAAGGCGAACACGACACAGACCAGCTGCGACAGGACGAGCGCCGCCATGTAGTTGCGCGCAAACCACGGCCAGATCCACAGGAGCGCCGGGAAGAACGACAGCCCGAACGCGGTGTTGGCCGCGCCGGCAAGGAGATAGCGCACCGGGCGCTCGCCCCGGCGCAGACTTTCGAGGACGCGGTCGATCAAAGTCACGCGGTCATTCGTCCAGCAACGTGATGCGCATGTTCTCGCGCAGCACTTCGCGCGGAAGGAACGGCGAGAGATCTTCGAGCGGCGGGGAGGTCATCCGCCCGTCCGGATGGACCTTGGCCCCTAGCTTAGGCGCGAACGAGGCATTCTCGTCAATCATGACTTCGCAGATCGTGGCGCCGGGCGCTTCGATCGCGTCGCGCAACAAGCCAAGGTTCTCGTGCCCGTCGATCCGCCAGTAGCCGTAGCCGAAGGCCGCCGCCAGCTTGGAGAAATCCGGGAACGTCACGTTGCTCTTGGGTCCGCCACCCACTTCGACGCCGTTGAAGTAGTTGCGGTGGGTCTGGAAGATCGAGACGTAGCCGTTGTTGTTGAGCAGGATGATCTTCACCGGCATGCCATAGCCGACGATCGTCTGCAGCTCCTGCAGGTTCATCATGATGCTGCCATCGCCGGCCACGCAGATCACCCGGCGCGGATTGCCGAGCCCGACGCAGGCGCCGATCGCGGCCGGCAGATCATAGCCCATCGTGGCGCAGCCCGAATTGGTCCACAGCCGCAGGCCCTGCTTGATCTGCGCGGTCTGGAAGCCGACGACGCAGGCGCTGCCATTGCCGCAGACGACCACATCCTCCCCGTCGAGCACCTGGAACATCGCATCAAGCGCGACATAGGGATGACAGACGGCATTCTGGTTGTATTCGGGCAGGACGACCGGGAACCTGCGCCGCCGCTCAACCGCCCATTCCAGCCATTCGCGCTGCTCTTCGGTCGGGCCTTCGGGCGCGGCGGCGATAAGCGCAGGGATGAGATCCTTGAGATCGGCCACAACCGGCATGTCCGGCTTGACGTTAGGCTTCTGCAGTTCGAGCGGATCGATATCGACCCAGATCTTGTAGGCCTCGCGCGCGAAGCTGTCCCAGTTGTAACTGACCTGCCGGATATTGAGCCGACTGCCGAGCACGAGGAGGAAATCGGCGCTCTGGTTGACCATGTTGCCACCCCGGTCGCCGACCGTGCCGGGGCGGCCGCAATAAAGCGGGTGATCATCCCAGATCACGTCGTGCGCGTTCCACCCGGTGACGACCGGCACGCCGAGCTTTTGAACGAGTTCGATGAAGGCCGCATGCGCGCCGCTGAGCCGGACACCGCCGCCGGCAAAGACGACGGGTCGCTTGGACGTCTTCAGCTTCGCGATGATCGCCTCGGCTGCGGCGGCAAGGTCGATCCTCGTCCACGGCTCGTCGAGTTCGGCGGGATCGAAGCCGGGATCGAGCGTATCGGGATCGATCCGCGCGGCCTGCACATCGAGCGGAATGTCGAGCCACGTTGGCCCAGGGCGGCCCGAACGCGCGAGGTAGATCGCCTTTTCAAGGTGATAGCGGATGGTCTGCGGATCGGTGACCATCTCGGCATACTTGGTGATCGTCTGCACGATCGGGGCGATATCGAGTTCCTGATCGCCATACTGACGCAGCGGCAGCCCGGTGTGGCGCACCGTAGTCTCGTTCTTGACCTGTCCCGAAAGCACGAGGACGCCGACCGAATCCACGAAGGCGCCGTAGATGCCTGTGATGGCGTTGGTGCCGCCCGGCCCGGAAGTGACGTTGACGACCGGCAGCCGCCCGGTCAGCCGACCATAGGCCTCTGCCGCGATCGCGAGGGCCTGCTCGTGGTGGCAGAACGTGGTGCGGATCGCCTCGTGCGTGCCGATCGAATGGTTGAGGTGCATGGCCCCGCCACCGGTGAGCATGAACACGTCGCCAACCCCATGCGCAACCAGTTGCTGCGCCACCCAGTCAGAAAGTTTCACCTTGGTCATCGCGTCCATCCATTCCACGCTGCGGTGCGGCGAATTGCCTCGTCCAGATCAACGGTGAAAACCACGCCCAGTTCGCTGCGGATCCTTGCGGTCGAGGGCACATAGCGCCCCGGGTTCCAGCCATGATCCGGCTTGCCGAGAATCTCGAACCGGCCGCTGCCAAGCAGGGTCGCTGCGCGCTCGGCCAGTTCGCCAATCGAAACGGCCTCTTCCGAGCCCAGATTGTACGTCGCGCCGGCTGGGGCCCGCAGTAGCACGGCCCACATCCACGCCGCGAGGTCAGCCGTGTAGAGATAGGAGCGCACCGCCAGCCCGTCGCTGTTCACCGTGATGGTGCGCCCGACCATGGCATCGCGGATGAAATTGCCTGCCGCGAAGTGGATATCGAGCGCCAGCATCGGGCCGAGCAGCGCGAAGATGCGCGTCGTCACGATGTCGAGCCCGAACTGGCGGCGATAGATCGCGCACAGCATTTCCGCCGCGCGCTTGCCTTCGCCGTAGCTGGAGCGGTGGGTCGAGAGGTCGGGACTGCCACGATAGTCCTCGTCGACATGGGTCAGGTCCCACGGCTGCCCGCCGTAGACCGCGCCGGAGGACATGAATAGCACGCGCCCAGCCCCCGCGGCCAGCGCGAAATCGAGCGTATTGCGCGTGCCGGCCACGATCGTATCGAACATGCGCAGCGGATCGCTCTCGTTGAGATCGGCACTGGCATCGGTCGCGCCGTGGATCACATGCGTGTAGCGCGCGCCATCGGGCTGCAGGGAGAGGACATCGCCGGCCACCAGCCGCAGCGCAGGCCACGCGGCGAGCGTGGGGGCCTTGGCGGCAAAGGCGGCGGGATCGCGGGTCAGCACCGCGACCTCAAGGCCCAGCCCATGCGCCACATCGGCCAGTCGCAGTGCTTCCAGCATCCAGCGCCCGATCAGGCCCGTGCCACCAGTGATGAACAGGCGCGCACCGCGTAGCGCGGGCCAGTCCGCCGCAAGGCTCTCAACCACGCAGCCGAGGTCTTCAGCGAGGATCGGATGCAGGCTCATGCCGCCGCCTGCGCCGCGCCGAACGAAAGCTGGGGCCGCTGTGTGCGATAGGTTAGCGTCGCTTCACGGATCGTATCGAGCGAGAGCAGCATCAGCACGGCGAGCAAGCCGATGGGGTGCGTGAACTGGCCGACGGCAATGCCGAACTGCGCCGTCACCGCCTTGCCGCTGAGCCATGCCGTCGCGTGGATCACCGGCAGCGTCGAAATCTGCCAATCGACGTTGAGCGCGTTGAGATAGATGATCGTGATCGAGCCAATGCGGGCAAAGCCGCGCCACGGCTCCATGAACACTAGGAACACGAGGAACATCTCGGTATAGCCGCCAGGCGAGCGGATCGTCAGCGAGATCAGCAGCGCGATGGCGGCCAGCCGCGTGATCGAGACGGCCTTGGGCTGGAGCCAGGCGAGGAGCAGAGCCGCGACGCCGGTCAACTGCGCCACCGCCATCGCCGTGGACAGGACGAAGCGGAAGGTCTCGTAGGTGTCGGAGCGGAAGTAGCGCAGTACCGGGAACCGGCCGCTGTCAATCACGCCGAACAGGCCGTTGAAGCTCGTCGAATAGTAGATCTCGCCAACGACATCGCCGCTCGTGAAAGTGATCCAGTTGGCCGTGTTGGCAAGCAGTTCGGCCACGCTGCCGCCGCCGACGAAGGCCCATGTCGCCAGATAGAGGAGCACGGTGGCAATCGCGGCGAGTTCGAGCTGCCGCCAATCGCGGCGGATCGCCCAGGCGAAGGTCGTCACCAGCATGTAGGGCTTGAAGTTGATCATCAGCGCGGCGGCGATGGCGCGGACCGGCCGCGAGGTGGCGAAGAAGCCGAACGCCACGACCATCGCGATGTAGCACATGATGAGCAGTTGCCCGCGTTCCAGCGCGTAGAGCGAGCGATAGCCGAACGCGAGGGCGAGCGTGCGCATGACCGCCGTGCGCGGGTCGTTGCGGCGCAGGGCCAGGTAGGAGACGGCGATGGCCGCGACATAGGACGCGAGGATCGTGACGATCGACAGCCAGTCGCAATCCCGCGCCGCGAACGAGGAGGTGACGTAGCACGACGAGATGCTGAACAGCCTCAGCAGCACGAACGAGAGGGGCGGATAGATCGAGCGCCAGACCGAATAGGCGCCCCGGTGATTGGCCCAGTAGGCGGTGTTGAACCAATCCATGAAGGTATCCTGCGGATCCCATATGAAGGGCTGGGGCAGGTATCCGGTCTCGAAGAAGCAGTGAACGACCGAGACGAACGAGGCGAGCACGAGCAGCAGCAGCGCAAGTTCGTGCAGCGTGGCGCGGAGGGCCAGCCGCAGGGTATCGAGCCGATCCGGTTCGGCTGCCTCAGTCATCTTCGGCTACGACGAACGGCTGGCGCACCGGCCTGGTGCGGCTCGGCGGAAAGTTCAGTCGCTCCTGCTCGATCACCAGCGGGACGCGCCGCGTCCGTTCGGCGATGATGCGCACCTGTTCGCCCAGGAGCCCGGTGAACAGGAAGCCGAAGCCGAACAGGCCGAACTGGCTGGCAAGGATGACCCACGGCCATGCGGCCCAGCCGGCAAAGGCTGCCGCCGCGCCGCAGATCGCCAGCGCGAAGCCGAGCGCCATAAAACCGA
Organism: Novosphingobium jiangmenense; assembly: GCF_015694345.1. Classification (GTDB taxonomy): domain Bacteria; phylum Pseudomonadota; class Alphaproteobacteria; order Sphingomonadales; family Sphingomonadaceae; genus Novosphingobium; species Novosphingobium jiangmenense. The sequence goes on along the minus strand of NZ_JADQDC010000020.1, from coordinate 37,791 downwards.
GCGACCACACGATGGGTCGGCGCAGCAGCGCCTTGGACGAGCCGGCAAGACCCGAGACCGCGAAATCGAGCAGCGCGAAGACGTCGTTCTTGGTCTGCCCGCCGCGCCGCTCCGGCCGGTCGTAAGGAACGAGGCCGATCGAATAGCCGCTTTCCACCAGCATGCCGCGGAAGAACGGTTCGGGCTCGTGCCAGCGGGCGAGCGTTTCGACCACGCGTCGGTCGTAGAGGCCGAAACCGGTGGCGCCGGGGATCACGGCATAGTCCGCATTACGCGCAAGGAAGCCGTAGCCGGCCTTGCGGGCTGCAGTGAGCACGGCCCCGGCTGCTTCCTCGCTGCGCCGCACGCCCAGCACGATCATGCGGCCTTCACGCCATTGGCGGATGAATTCGCCGAGCAGCGCGGGCGGGTCCTGGAAATCGGCGCACATGCCGATCACGGCAGCGCCTTCGGCCTGATAGATCGCGTGCGTGGGCGAACGCATCTGGCCGAAATTTCGCGTGTTGAAGATCGCCCGCACATTGCTGTCCGCATCGCAGATCTTGCGGACCAGCTCGCGGGTGCGGTCGCTCGAGCCATTGTCGATGAAGAGGATTTCCCACGAACGCGCGTGCTTCACGAGCTCGGCGCGGACTTCCTCGTAGATGCCCGGTACATTCTCTTCCTCGTTAAGGCAGGGGATCACGACCGAGACTTCTATATCGTTCATGCTGTGGCCCGCCTGCGTCAATCGGCCGGCGCACTTGGCGTGGGGCCAGTCTCGCGTGGTCCAGCGCCAGGATCGAACAGTCCCGTCGCCGGCGCATAGAATTCGACGAACACGATCAGCCCCGCGAGCAGCGCAAGAAGCGCCACCGCGGTGGTGTTGAAGTAACGGTCGGGATCGACATGGGGCACGTCGATAACCGAAAGCTGGGCGCGGTCCTGCGAGACGATTTCCTGCACCGCAATCTCTTCGGCGGCGCGCTGATAGACGTCGGAAACGCCCTGCGCGAAAGCAAAGTTGCGATAGAGCCGGGCGTAGGCGAGCGCCGTTTCCGAAATCGCACCGACGTTAGGGCTGGCCTGCCCATCTTTCGCGGTGGCCGCGCGGGCGATCTGCGCCTGAAGCGAGGCAACCTGCCCCGCCACGACGGCAAGACGCGGGTTGTCCGGCCCGGCAATGTCGCGCAGCGTGGAAAGCTCGACCTGCTTGGCCTGAAGCTGGCCCTCGAGCCCTGCCCGCACCGTCAACTGCTCACCGAGCTGGGCGGTGGGATCGGCAATGCGGTTGGCCTTTCGGAAGGCCTCGAGCTGGGTCTGCGCCTGCACCAGTCTTTCCTGTGAACTGTTGAGCCGGTCCTCGACGATGCGGCGCTTGCGCGAGACCTGCATGCGCACATAGGCGCCCATGCGGTCGCTCATCGCGGCGACATAGGCCTTGGTCAGATCAAGCGCCCAGTCCTGATCATAGGCCCGCGTCTCGAACTCGATGATGCCGCCGAGCAGCGAATGAATGTCGACCCGCTTTTCCAGCGCAACCAGCGCCGCGCGCTCGTCGGCATAAGGACGCCCCGGGCCGGCGAGCTTGAGGCGGGCGACCACGTCGCGGCCGACAGCATCGCTCTTGGCCAGCTGAAGCGTCACTTCGGTCGCGCTGCGATCGCCGAACAGCGAGGCAAGGTTCTGCAGCTGCGTTCCTGCACCCGACATGCTGAACAGCGAGGCCGCGTTGTTATCCCCTGGCACAACTTTCGCGCGGGCCATGAACGGTCGCGGGAAGAGGCAGAGCACGGCCAGAACCGCGCCCAGCACGCAGTACACATAGACCCGGATCCGGCGTTCGCGCAGCCGGCCGATGCGCTGCCAAGCCGTCACTTGGTGATCGCCACGATCGACGCACTCGCGAGCGCGCCCTGGAAACCGAAGTTGAGCAGATCCTTGAAGCGCGCCCAGAACGCGCCGCGTTGGGAATCGATCGGCACGAACACGAGATCGCCCGGCAGCGCCGCGGCCGAAAGCGTGCCCCGTCCGCTCAGCAACGTGCCGTTCGCGCGCACGATGAAGACGTGCCTGCGGTCGGCCAGCCGGTTGACCCCCCCGGCAAGCTTCACGTAATCACCCACCTTGGTGCCGGGATTGTAGCGAAAATCGGCCGAGCTGTTGACCATGCCGTAGACCCCGACCGCAAGCGAGCGGGTGGGGATCACGAGATTGTCGTTGTTCTCGACGACGAAGCTTCCCGGCAGGCTCTGGTCATTCGGCGCGACCGGCAGGACGAGACGCCCTTCGATCCGGCGGCCATTGAGTTGCTTTACCAGCGCATCGACGGCCGAAAGGCGGGCGCTGTGGTCCTTGTCCTGATTTTCGTAGCGCACTAGCGGCTGCGCTGTGAGCGAGACTTTCAGTTCGTCGACCGCCTTGGCGAAATTGTAGGCCTGCTGGCGGCGCAGGCTGTCGCGCACGAACACCGCGCCGAAGGGGTAGGCCTGTGGCGTAAGCCCGCCTGCCTTCGCGATCACTTCATCAAGCGTGGTGCCCGGCTGCACGAAGTAGCGGCCGGGGTTCTGCACCTCGCCGCCGATGGTGACGAGCGCGGGCAGTCGCTGCTGCGGCTGGGCGATGCCAACGGCAGAAAGGACGCGCAGCACAAGCCCGCGCCGCGCCGGCGTTGCCGCAGCAACCTCCGGTGTCAGTTCTTGCCAGCCCTGATCGCTCATCGGATCGAGCACATGGAGGCGACGAATGTCGGCAACGGTGTTGACCCCGCCGCCATAGACCAGCACGTCCTTGAGCGTATCACCGGCGCGAGCTTCGTAGATAGCCTCGTTGTTCACGCTGCCGATCGCCGCGATCTGCGCGCCGGCAGGCGCGATGAAGATCACGTCGCCGTTCTGCAGCACGGCATCGGCGGATTTGTCGCCCTTGAGCAGGAAATCGTAAAAATCGAAATCGGAGATGAGCTTGCCGCCGCGCCGGACCTGGATCGAGCGGAAGCTGCCCCCGGCCGCCGGACCGCCCGCGGCAAGCACCGCGTTCACCACCGTCGACAGGCTGCTGACAGTGTAGGAGCCGGGCACGGCAGCAAAGCCCGTCACGTAGACGGTAATGCCGTTGAGCCGGGTGACCCCGACCGTTGCGGTGAAATCCTTGTACTGGCGCGAGACCGCTCGGCCGATCACGGTCTGGAGATCGCGGTAGGGCACGCCCGCAACCTGGATCGCGCCGACTTCGGGGACGAAGATCCGCCCCTCGGTATCGACCTTGAGCCTGAGGTTGGTGGCCTGCACGTTGCCGGTCAGCCCGAGCCGGATCTCATCACCCGGATTGATGCGGTAATCGGGCGGCACCGAAACGACCGGGGGCGCGATGAAATCCCGCGCGCTGGGGGTGAGCAGATCGGACCCGAACCGGCGGACCGGCTTGCCCACGAGTTCGGAAACGAACGCCTCGAATTCCCCGGGCGGACCGGCAGGCTGGCGGCGCAGGCGCGCTAGTGGTTCATCCGTGGCCACGGGGCGCGGCTCGGCAGCAGCCTCGCCATCGGCGGGCAGCGTGAGCTGCGTCGGACGATAGTCCGGAATGGCGCTGCTCTGCACGCTGGGCGCGGGCTGCAGGCCGCGGTTCGTGGCGTTCTGGGCGGCGCTGGACTGCGACATGCCGGTCGAAACCTGACCGCTATAGGTCGAGGCGACCTGTCCGGGATCGACGACCTGCGCCACGCCCGGCATCGCCACCAGATCGCAGCACAGCGCAAGCAAAGCCAGTGTAGCGCAAGATCCAAGCTTGGAGATTTTCAACGGATTGCCCATCTATCAGCTGTGCACGGGTTCGCCTGATCAGGGATTCATCAGGCCATCACAGCATGGGCCCAAATGGCCCGCCACACAAAACTCCCTAGCATGCGGCGCCAAAGCTGCCGACATGGAGTATGTCCGGGCAGGCCCGAAGAGCGCTGCCCGTAGCCCGCCGAAGTCAGCGCCCGACGGCCGCCAGCTGCACGCGCGAGGCCTGCCGCTCTTCCATCATCTTGATCCGGGTGAGATCTTCTCCGGCGATCTGACTGTAGTATTCGTGCTTGTTGCGCAGCCACGTCAGCTCGAACTCGACCGCGGTGGCAATACCCAGCGAAAGCGACTCGCTTTCGGCGGCAGCGCCATCGAACACGACCTTGCGGGTCTCGAACCGGTCGAGCCGCACCGCGCGGAAACGCGCGAGCGCCGCCGCAGCTTCGGCCGCGACCGAGCCGCCGACGACGAGATCGAGATCATGCTCTGCACAAGCGGCTGCGACTTCGAGGACCGCAGTGGTGATCGCGGGATCGTTGATCGCACCACGTGGCATCCCGCGCGAAAGGGTGAAATCGACGCGGCCGAACACGATCCCGTCAATCCCGCCCTGCTTGGCAACCGGCACCATCCCGGCAAGATTCTCGAGCGTCGCCTGCGTCTCGAGGTTGACCAGGAATTCGGTTTCCTGCTCGTTCTTGCCGTAAACCTTGTTCTTGGCAACGACGAACTTGGACAAGGCGTAGGGCGTTTCCACCATCGGGGCGATAATGTAATTGGCTCCATAATTGCGGCATTGCAGCAAATCCGACACCGCTTCGCAGCCGCCGATCTTGATCGCAACCTTCAGATCGGCCCGGTGTGCAACCTCCAGCAGCCGAAGAAGTTCGTCCGCACGCGTGCCTTCGGCCTCAAACTCTGCCTTAACAGCAACAAAACCGCAATAATCGCGACCATGCTTCAACAGGTCAAGCATGTGGCGTTCAGCAATGTTCACAAAGACCTCCAGAATGCAACGGTTACAAGGACCATCGCTACAAACACATCATTGACAGATGGCCGCTTGCCATAGCACAGGCGCAAAGGTCAAGACTTATGGTTCAATGATGCGCACAGGGGACCATGATTCGCCAAGGGTATGTAAGAGACCTTAGTCATAGCGTAAGCACAGGACTTGATTGATGGATCACTCGTCCAACACTGGCAAGACACAAAAGGAAGTGCCTGTGCCGGCACGGAACAGCCGGCTGCAAGTTTCAGCGCATTTTTGGAACATGCTGTCGCCCTTGTGCCGATTGCGGCCAATCGCCAGTGGCCGCCCGCTTCCATCAAGCAGAATGGAATCGTGTCCTCTTGAGTGTCTAGTCGAAGAGGCCACTGTTGCCTGCGCCTGCTCACAATCATGCGGAGTCGACGCCTGGCTGGGTATGCCACTGATCCCCCAGCGTAGCGGTCTTGCCGTCAGCGCGATCTTTCCTCTCCTTAGCGGGATGCGACGGAGGCTTGCTTGACGATTGCAGTGATTCTGGCCGGTGGCCTCGGAACCCGGCTTGGTGAAGAGACGTCCGTCCGCCCGAAGCCGATGGTCGAGGTCGGCGGGATGCCGATCCTGTGGCACATCATGAAGATCTATTCGGCCCACGAGGTGAATGATTTCGTGATCTGCCTTGGTTACAAAGGCTACATCATCAAGGAGTACTTCGCGAACTACTTCCTCCACATGGCGGACGTGACGCTCGATCTGACCAGGAACAGCATGGAAGTGCATCAGAACTGGAGCGAGCCGTGGCGGATCACGCTGGTCGAAACCGGCGCCGACACGATGACGGGTGGCCGCCTCAAGGCGGTGCGCTCCTATCTCAAGGAGGGTGAGCCCTTCTGCTTCACTTATGGTGACGGCGTCGCCACGGTCGACATCACGGCGCAGCTCGCCTTCCACAAGGCGCACGGCAAGCGCGCGACGATCACCGCCGTTGCTCCGCCGGGCCGCTTCGGCGCGCTCGACATCGAAGGCGAAATGGTGCGCAGCTTTCAGGAGAAGCCGGCCGGTGACGGCAATCTGATCAACGGCGGCTTCTTCGTCGCCGATCCTTCCGTAATCGATCTGATCGAGGGAGCCGCAACGACGTGGGAGCGCGAACCGCTGGAGCAGCTTGCTGCTTCGGGTGATCTCGTCGCCTATCACCACGACGGGTTCTGGCAGGCGATGGATACCCTGCGCGACAAGCTCTATCTCGAAAAGCTGTGGGAAGAGGGCGCGCCGTGGAAAGTCTGGTGAGCGAGGCCTTCTGGCGCGGCCGCCGCGTCTTCCTGACCGGGCATACGGGCTTCAAGGGCAGCTGGCTGGCGCTCTGGCTCCACGCGATGGGCGCCAGGGTTACCGGCTTTGCGCTACCGGCCGAACCGGTCAGCCTGTTCAACCAGGCCGGGATCGGCGATCTGGTCGAGCATGTCGAGGGCGACATCCGTGATCTCGCCGCGGTCGAGGCGGCGATGTCCGCGGCCGCGCCTTCGGTGGTGCTGCATCTCGCCGCCCAGCCGCTGGTGCGCCGCTCCTATATCGAGCCGGTCGAGACCTATGCCACCAATGTGCAGGGCACCGTCCACGTGCTCGATGCCTGCCGCCGGGTGAGCGGCCTCGAGGCGATCGTCTGCGTCACCAGCGACAAGTGCTACGAGAACCGCGAATGGGTCTGGCCCTACCGCGAAGACGATCCGATGGGCGGCTACGATCCCTATTCGAGCAGCAAGGGCGCGGCCGAACTGGTCGCCGCCGCCTATCGCCGCAGCTATTTCGGCAAGGCGCCGGGGCCGCGGCTCGCCACGGTGCGCGCCGGCAATGTGATCGGCGGGGGGGATTGGGCGGAAGACCGGCTCGTTCCCGATATCGTCCGCGCCTTGCTGGGCGGCAGTCTGCCGCAGATCCGCGCGCCGCAATCGGTGCGGCCGTGGCAGCATGTGCTCGAAGCACTCAGCGGCTATCTGCTGGTGGCAGAGCGGCTGGCGGGCGGCGTTGCCGGCGTTGATAGCGGCTGGAACTTCGGCCCGTCCGAAAGCGATGCCCGCCCCGTATCGTGGATCGCGGACCGGCTGGTCGCGGCCTGGTCGGGCGCGGCGCCCGGCACCGGCTGGCAGGACGTTTCGGGCGGCGAGGCCGTGCACGAGGCGCGGCTGCTACGGCTCGATTGCGCCAAGGCCCGCACCGATCTCGGCTGGCGCACCGCACTCACGCTGCACGATGCGCTCGGCATGATCGTCGAGTGGCACAAGGCGGTGTGTGCGGGCGCGGATGCGCGCGCGGTCACCATGGCGCAGCTGGCGGATTACCGGGAGCGCTGCGCAGCGCTTGCCTTATCCCCTGGGGCCTTATCTGGCGGCGGCTGGTCCAGCGCCACGACATGCGTGGTCCAGCCGCCGACCTTGCCGGGTATGGCGGGGAAAGTCGCGACGATCCGCCCGCGCGCCAGCAAGTCCCGATAGGCGGCGTATTCCTGCGGGAAGGTCTCGCGCTCGGCCGCATAGCGATCGTACTGCGTGAGGATGGCGTAGTCCGCCCGGCAGGTGCCGCGCTTTTCCGGCGCCAGCGTGCCGTAATCGATGTTCGAGCGTCCGCCGCGCCCGGCATCGACCGTATCGTACTGTATCTTGCCGCCAAGGTAGTCGTGCACATCGACGCAGCCTACCGCGCCGAACGGGAAGAGCAGGTTCCAGGGCTGCGGCAAGATGTCGAAGCCGAAGTGTTCGACGAGCACCGTGCTTCCCGGCGGGATGTGCTTCATGGCCCAGCCGGTCGCCTGCTGCCGCGCATCGGTCGCGCGTTCGATCTTGCGGCTGGCCATCAGCAGTGCAGGCTCGAGCAGCGCCGCCAGCAGCACGAGGTGTGCGGCGAAGTGCACTGCGGTCGGCCTCTGGCGGGCCATCGCCACGAGCAGAGCCCAGCCCAGCCCCATGGCGATGGCGAGCAGCGGGACGAGCGGCAGGACCCAGCGCTCCCACACCAGCGTCTGGCTGCAGATCGTCGCCATGAAGGCCGCAAGCACGGGCAGCACGATCGCGCCCGCGCGGCGGCGCAGCAGCCACCATACGCCGCCCAGTGCCAGCGCGCTGCCGATCACGCCAAGGCCCGAAAGGATCGGCCCTTTCGCATACCAGCCGAGGTTGTAGAGCAGGCTCCCCCCGGTCGCGCCGAGGTGATGGCTCTGCGCCTCGCCGTGCAGGTTGTGCACCACGGTGCTGAAATCGAGCACGATAAAGGGTGAAACCGCAAGCAGGCCGACGACGGTCGCGACGGCGCACGCCGCAAGGTGCGCGGCCAAGGGCAGCAGCCGGCTGCGGCCTCCCGCAAGGCGCACCGCCGCCGCTCCGATCAGCGCCACGCCGGCGATCCCGGTTGGCCATTTGGTGGCAACCGCCACGCCCAGCCAGAGCCCCGCGATCACATGGTCGCGCAGCGTGCCCTGCCTCATCGCGCGCAGCGCTGCGCGCATGCTGAGCAGCATGAAGAAGGTCGCCATGATGTCGGTGCGGATGACTTGCGACCAGATCACGCTGGCGGGCTCGATGGTGACGAGCGCGGCGGCGGCGAGCGCGGCATGGCGCGTCAGCGCCGCCTCGTCGCGGCCTTCGCCGAGCTCTTCCGCGAGGCGGAAGGTCTGCCACACGGCCGCAGTGCCGAAGGCTGCCATGGCGATCCGTCCCGGGAGGATGATCCACGCCGGATTGGCATAGACCGCGTTTGCGAATGCCTTGATGTCGCCAAACCAGCCGAGCGCCCGCCCCAGCCCGAGCACGGCCACATTGACCGCCGCGAGCACTTCCATCGTGGTTGTTCCCGGATGGCCGAACCACGCGGGATTGAGCGAGAGGCTGCGCAGCATGCGCAGCGAGCCAAGTTCGAATATCAGCTCGTCCGGATCGTTGAGCGCCGGGAGACCGAAGTCAGCACCGGCAACGCGCAGGACAAGCGCCAGACCGACAATACCAGCAATGGCCATTGTCGCGGCGCGGGAGCGTGGCCAACAGCGGCCAAGGTCATCTGCCATAGTCTCTCCCTGCGCCCGTGGCGGTCCTGCACTGCAGTCCGCCTTTCGCTTCGCTTAACAACAGGCACCGCCCTGCCAAGTTCGGCTCGCAGCAGGCACCTTGCGGGAAGCGGCCTGGTGGTCCAGATGCTGCAGTATGCGCAAAGGCCCAGCCCTCCTTCCCGTTCTGCTGCTCGCCATGGCGCCCGTACCGGGCGTGCCCGCGGCAGAGGGCGGCACGGATGCCGCGCTCCCCACCGGCGAGGACGCGCGTCCGCATGGTCCGCTTATCGCCGATCGGAGCGAGGTTTCGCTGCCGCCCCAGTCGCTCGCATCCATCTCGGCGGCGGACGTATATCGCTCGCTCCCGCCGGGTGCGCTGCCGCTCTCGTCGCGGTTCGGCTGGCGGTGCGATCCGATCGATGGCTCGGTGCGGTTCCACGCCGGAGTCGACATTCCCGCGCGCGCCGGCGCGGCGGTAAGGGCGTTCAGGGCCGGGCGCGTCGTGTTCGCGGGCTGGTCCGGGGGCTACGGCAACCTCGTCGTGATCGATCACGGCAGCGGCGTCACCTCGCGCTACGGGCATCTCAAGCGCGCTTTCGTCACCCCGGGCGAACCAGTCGGGACCGGGGATAGGATCGGCGAAATCGGCTCGACCGGGCGCTCGACAGGGCCGCATCTCCATTACGAAGTGCGCCGCGGCGGCGTGGCGATCGATCCCGTGCGCGCGGTCATGCCGGTTTCCGCCGGCAACGCACCCGATCTGTCGTGGCCTCGCATCGATCCCGAACCTCCCGAAGTTGCCCCCAGGCTTTCGTGGACCTCCGATGGCGGGGCGGACGTGCTGCCCACGCCGGCTATCCGCTGAGTGCGCCAACGAGGGACTCGAAGCTGTGGTGGACGGTGCCCCCAACGGGTGACCAGCCCGCTTCGGCATAGCCCCAAGTGAGGAAGTGGAACGGCATGCCGGCGTCTGCGGCCACGGCATGATCGATTTCACTGTCGCCGATGAACACGCCTTCGCCGCGCACCAGTCGGTGCGCCGAAAGCACCTGTTCGAGGAGATCTGGCGCAGGTTTGGGCGGTAGGTCGGGCCGGCCGCCGACCACGGCGCTGAAGTGCCTGGCAAGGCCGGTATCGTGGAGGACCTTTTCGCACAGCGCCTGCGGCTTGTTCGAACAGATCGCCATGGCAAAACCTGCGTCTGCCAGCCGCTGCAGCCCGCTTGCGACACCGGGAAACACGGTCTCGTGCGGTGTGGTGTAGGCCGCATAGCGCGCACGGAATTCCTTGAGGTCCTCATCGGGATCGCGGCAGGCATCGCCAAGCAGCGCCCGCACCATGTCTCGCCCGCCGCGGCTCATCCAGGCCCGCGCGCCTTGGTCGTCGATGGTGTGGGCGCTATTTCGCGCCTGCAACATTTCGCGCAGGATTCCGACACATGCGGCATTGCTGTCGACCAGCGTCCCATCGAGATCGAACACCAGCAGGGGCTTTTGCACTATGGTTCATCACCACTCATGAAGGGAGAACATCTTCTGTGGTTGCCGCCCGTAGTGCAAGATGATTTTAATCCGCGTGAGAGTGATCGAGAGCGCGCTTCTGTCAGGCCTGGTTTGTGCGGCGTTGAGTAGCCCCTAGATTACTGGACGCCTTCCGCTTTCAAAATCTGCTGCCGTTCGAACTCGACGGGTGACAGCATCCCGTTCCTGACCTGCCTGTGCACCGGTGTGTAGGGCATCGCGACGTAATCGAACACATCCTGCCGTGCTTTCGCGCGTGTTTTGTAGGTCCGGCGCCGGATGCGCTCGCGCTTGAGTGACGAGAAGAAGCTCTCGGCAACCGCGTTGTCATGGCAATTGCCGCGCCGGCTCATCGTGTGCTCAAGATTATGGGCCCGGATGAACGCAGCCCAGTCCATGCTGGTGAACTGCGAGCTTTGGTCCGAATGGATCAGCGCCCGGTGCTTCGGTTTTCGCCGCCATACCGCCATGTGCAGCGCTTGCAGCACCACGTCGGTGGTCTGCCGACTCTGCACCGACCATCCCACCACGCGGCGGGAGTAGTGATCGATCACCACGGCCAGGTAAGCCAAAGCCTTCCAGGGTGCGAATGTAGGTGATGTCTGTCACCCAAGGCCGGTCGGGTGCAGCCACGTCGAACTGGCGGTCCAGAGTATTGTCGGTCGCCAGAAACGGCTTGCCACCATGGCAGCCCGGCCTGCGCTTGTAGCCGATCTGCGCCCTGCCCCCTCCTGCACAGGGTTGAGGGTGAGTCCGTATCTGATCTGGGAGAGTGTTGATTGCCACCGAGAAGTGGCGCGGGAGAGTCCGCAATTTCCACTGAGATTTGGCTCTGACTCACTTTTGCTGGTGGTATGATAGAGTTTGGTCCCTCAATCGAAGGGATCAGCCATGCATGGTCGACTTCAGCGCGCGGACCTTGCACCGGAGGGTTCTGCGGTCGTATCGGTTCATACCGTCGGAGAGCATCTCCAGATATTGCTGCGCGCACGATGCGATGAGGTTTTGCCCGGACTGTGCGCGACCCTGTCGGCGCGTACAATGCCTGTATTTGCGTCGTCCCTCCGACCTTCCCATTGGCGGCAGGCGCGTCTCGCTTGTGATCGAGGCGCGCCGGTTCTGGTGCGACAGCGTCGTGTGCTCGCGACGCATATTCTGCAAACCGTTCGATGGAGATGTGTTGGCGCGTTACGCACGGCGAACTGCGCGACTTGAGACAATTGTTCATCAACTTGGGCTGGCGCTGGGCGGAAGGCCTGGAGCCGCCTTTTCCAGGCGACTGATGATACCTGTGAGCAAGGATACATTGTTGCGGGTCGTACGCAGGCGTGTCTCCCAGCAATCCGGCGAGCTCACTGTGATCGGAATTGACGGCTTCGCCTTACGACGAGGCCAGACTTACGGAACGATTGTCTTCGATCTGGAACGGCGCAAGCCGGTCACCCTGCTACCGGATCGCACCCTTGAGACCTCATGCACTTGGCTTGCAGCACACCCATCGATTGCGGTTGTCGCACGCGACCGCGGCGGTGGTACGGCGAGTCTATTGCCAAAGTTCTTCCAAATGCCGAGCAAGTCGCAGATGGGTGCCATCTGATGGAGAACTCGAGCCGAGCATTCCTCGATGCGGTCGGCAAATCCATGCGCCAGATCCGGCATGCTCTCGGATGCAATGTCATCGACCCCAAGCTTCTGACTTGCGCCGAGAAACTTCAATATGAAGACTATCTGAGCCGGCAAGAAACTAACGAGGCCATTCAACGCCTGGCGAAGGCCGGGACGTCCATCCGCCAGATTGTCCGGCAAACTTGGCATAGCCGAAAGCTGGTTCGAGATGTGCTGCGCTGCCAGCGCCTCAATGTGTTCCGCACCTGGCCGAGCTTTCTCGACCCTTTGCTGCCTTGGTTGGACGAAAGATGGGATTGGTGCTCGCAATGCGCTGGCACTCTGGCGGGAAATACGCAGCGAGGGTTTAACGGACAAAGCAGTGTCGCATCTCAATGGGCCCAGCGGCGGCGCCTGGCCGAGAAGGGTAACCAAAGCGGGCTCGCCCGCACGCCATCGGCACGAGTCCTTGCCCGCCTGATAACATCGGATCGAGACGGGCTTACAAGGTCAGAGGCAATTCTTGTAGCCGTAATCGAAGACCACGTGCCCGATTTGGTCGCAGCTCGCCAGGTGATCGGAGAATTCCAACCCATGATTCGCTCCAAATCAGCGGCGCAGCTTGGACAGTGGTTGGATACTGCGAAAGGAAGCCTCGTAGGTTTGCGCAACTGCTGTCGAACCTGCGATCCGAGGTAACTTTCAAAAGCTCTTTGGCAGCCAAGTGAAAATGCAAATGCTTCGCTGCGACATCCGTCGCGCCCATCGCTTTGCGGTCACGATACCGGACCTGGGACAGCTGCGGTAACTCGTACGAATGAGTTCTAAGTCAATCATACCTAACACTACTTTGGCAGATTTCTGCGGATCATTCGTCGCCATCGTTTACGGCAGTGCGGGCATGTTGGCGGCGGAGGCTGGCTGAGTTGGGTCAGGATTGCCTGCCTGATGGCAGGCAAGGTCGGCTGCGGCGGCGGGCTCGAGCTTCTTTTTTTTCCGACCCGCTGCCCTGAGGCGACGGGCTTGCAGGAAGGCGAACGCGATCATGCTCATGAGGGTGTGTCGGTGAAGTCCCTGCCACGATCGTCCCTCGAAGTGATCGAGGCCGAGCTCTTCCTTCAGCTGTTGATGGGCTTGCTCGCAGACCCAGCGGGCCTTGATGGCGCCGGCCAGCTTCCTGAGCGGTGTGTCGACGGGCAGATTGCTGAGGTAGTATTTGCGTTCGCCGGTGGAGCGGTGCTCGCCGACCAGCCATACCTCTTCGCCGGGAAGATGCTGCTGGCCGAGATCACCGATCCGCTGCGGCGGGCCGTCTGCCACCCGCACGCGCATGGCAGCAAAGCGCGCCGACAGCTTGCCCTTGGTGCCGCGCCGCCAGCTCACGGTCTGCCACTTGGCGCTCTCGAGCACTTCTTGGGCGGGACGCGAAGCAACGTCAGGCACATAATTCTTGCGTGGCCGTCCGCGGCCAGCAACCGGGAAGATCATGGCAACATCGGCCGGATAGACCTTCTGCTTGTAAGGTATGCCCACTGCCCAGGTCAGACCGCGCTCGGTCAGTGCCTGCCGGAACGGGCCGGACAGGCCATAGCCAGCGTCGGCCAATATGCCGCCGAAGCGCACACCAGCGCTGCGCACGCGGTCGATCTCGGCAAGGGCGATATCGGGCTTGGTGCGATAGGCGCGCACCTCTGCAGGAACCTTGGCACGGTCCATCCGCGCCGCATTGCTGGTCCAGCTCTCAGGCAGGAACAGGCGCAACCCGATCATGACCGGCACTTCGTTCGATGCCAGCGTCACCGACACGAGGGTCTGGCAGTTTGCGTTCTTGCCCAGCGCCGAGGCATATTGCGGCGCCACGCCGACCGACGCACGCCCCTTCTTGGGCAAAGCCGTGTCATCGATGATCAGCCAGGCAGCGCTGCCACCTACAAGTGCATCGGCCTGCCGACAGAGTTCCTCCTCCAATGGCGCGCTGTCCCACAGGGCACCCCAGATAAAATGGTGCAGCTGATCGTAGCCAATCCCCGGCGAACGCATCGCCATCGGCTGCACGCTTTTGCGGTCACCAGGGCCGATCAACCCCTCGACATATGCCGGACACATCCGCGCCCTGCGCCGATCGCCCAACATCCCCACAAAGGGCGCGAGCCACTCCGTCAGCTCATCCCGCCATGCTTCCACCATCGCCAGCCTCCACACGCTGACGATCTTGAATCACGATAAGCGACTCTTGTGAATCTCAAAAATGCACTTCTGCCAAAGTAGTGCTAATCGTTGCAAGCAAAACAATCAGCAGCGCCCAGTTCAGAAAAGCTGACGTTCATCCAGTGCAGATAGCCTGGGCTGATTTCTGTCCTTTGGGGAGAGAGTATCTGGATCTGCTACGCTTGGCCAAGATATTGCGATATCGTCGTCGTCCCAGATCACACCTGCGTCATGTGCTTGGCTGTAGCGCTCTGTCACCTTGTAAGAGACCAGTGAGTTCGGAGTCAACGTACAGAACGCATGGCCAAAGCCGGCCGGTATCCAGAGTTGGTTGCCACTGCGCGAGCTCAACTCTAGACAAACGTGCTGACCGAAGGTTGGTGAATTGATCCTTAAATCAACAGCCACGTCAAAGATGGCGCCCGCAACGCAGCGCACAAGTTTTCCTTGTGCAAACGGTGCGGTCTGAAAGTGGATTCCCCTGATAGTACCCTGCCGGACGCTGAGAGATTCGTTCTCCTGTACGAAATCGACTGGCCCGATCCGCTCGGAAAACACCTCTCTGCGGAAAATCTCAGAGAAATGCCCCCGCTCATCCTCGATACGGACCGGAACGAACTCAAGCACTCCGGAAATGAAAAAGTCATTGATTCGCATTGGATCACCGAGAAAGTGGCAGTCAGCAGTGAGCTATGTCAGTGCAGACAGGAGAGCAAGCCTTAAACTGAAGCAGGTGGCACACAGATTCTGACCTGTACGCCGTTGTCGAGGTCAGAGTTCACCCCGGGATTCCCGGCGACCTGCGCCAAACCGCCGGGCCCCTACAGTGGCTTCACAAGCTCCGGCACCCTCCCGCTGAAGCATAGATTGCAATAAGTGCTCATTACCCCCTTTTAATCCTGCGCGGCACTGGCATAACGCCTCGTCAGTGATTCACTGCAGCGGTCCACAGGATAAGGGCAGAGGCAATGCCGCTTATGCCGATTGAAAGGCTGACTGAAACCAAGGACGAGTACTGACGCCAATGAGTAGCAGACGAAGCAGAACGCCATCAGAGCAGCGGCCACCACCTGATGATGGAGCAACTTTGGCCGA
Organism: Novosphingobium jiangmenense; assembly: GCF_015694345.1. GTDB lineage: Bacteria > Pseudomonadota > Alphaproteobacteria > Sphingomonadales > Sphingomonadaceae > Novosphingobium > Novosphingobium jiangmenense. Next base: position 22,572 of record NZ_JADQDC010000020.1, on the reverse strand, counting down.
GAATGATGTCGCAGTTCGGATCGTCGGGCTGAGGGATCGAAACTTTACGCGTCGGCTTGACTGGATTGCCGATCTTTTTCCGACAGGTGAAGTGTTCGCATACGATGGTTTGGATTTCAGGTGTTTTGCACAGGCTGGAAGTGGTTTCGAAGTCCTGCTGTTGCATGGTGACGACACTTCCCGGATGTCCGCAATCGTACGACGTTGGCGGCAGTTGTTACCATCAAAGCTCTTCCTGGCACTTTGTTCGTCCCGCAGCGCAGCAAAGACCGCAGTCCTCCTGAATGCGGGGGCAGATATGGTTTTCGGCTTGGACACGCCGCACACCCTCGCCTCGGCGCAGGTTGCCGCTTTGCTCTCGAGAGCACGGCACCCGGATCGGACTTCGGGCAGCCTATGTTCCTGAAATCGCACCGGTTACAACGCAGGGTAATGCTGTTTGGAGCCAGCAGTGGTTGGAAGGCTTCCCCCCCAACCATGAACCGCTTGAAGTGTCTAAGCGAGGCTGAGTATGAATGACTCTCGTTTTGGAAAAAAGTACCAGATGGCAGGCGCGTGTACTCCTGCCAAATCCAGTCCGCTTACCATCGCGGAAGGCATCACTGGCACTGATTTGGAAAGCGAGCGTCAACTTGCTTCCGAGCATGCAAAAAGGTTTTCCGGGACTGGGCCGTTCCTGTCCGACCGACAGAGCCAGGTTCTGAGTGGGGTTGCATTCGGTTTGACAAGTGCCGAGATTGCGGACTGGCTGGGTCTTTCAAGAAGAACTGCAGATATTCATCGAGCTCATGCAATCGCAAAGCTCGGGGCACGAAACTCAGCTGATGCCGTCAGGATTGCTTACAGCATTGGAGTCAAGTTGGTTGTTCCTCCCCAAATTAACGGCTAGGCTCAGGACCCATTGATTGGCTGAGGGGGATGTGATTCAGGCTCCGCGAGGAGACTGAGCATGAGCGACCTGTACTGGCTGACGGAAGAGCAGATGGCTCGCCTTTCGCCTTATTTTCCCAAGAGCCACGGCAAGCCGCGGGTTGACGACCGGCGGGTTCTGAGTGGGATCATCTTCGTCAACCGGAACGGCTTGCGCTGGCGGGATGCGCCAAGGGAGTATGGGCCACACAAGACATTGTATAACCGCTGGAAACGGTGGGGCGCGATGGGCGTGTTTGGTCGGATGATGGAAGGCCTGTCCGCCCAGAGGGCCGAACCTCAGACACTCATGATCGACGCGACCTATCTCAAGGCTCACCGCACGGCTTCCAGCCTTGGGGTAAAAAAGGGGATCTCGGGCGTCTGATCGGACGGACCAAGGGTGGCATGAACACCAAGCTTCACGCGATAACCGATGCCAACGGCCGCCCCCTGAGCTTCTTCATCACGGCCGGCCAAATCAGCGATTACACCGGCGCAGCGGCCCTGCTCGACGACCTGCCCAAGGCACAGTGGATGCTTGCCGATCGGGGCTATGATGCCGAGTGGTTTAGGGACGCGCTTGAGCAAAAGGGCATCAAGCCCTGCATTCCGGGCCGGAAATCCCGCTCCATCCCCGTCAAGTACGACAAGCGCCGATACAAGCGGCGCAACCGCATCGAGATCATGTTCGGCCGTCTCAAAGACTGGCGACGCGTGGCAACGCGATACGACCGCTGTCCAACCGTCTTCTTCTCCGCCCTCGCACTCGCCGCCACCGTGCTCTTCTGGCTGTAATCAGTGAGTCCTGAGCCTAGGGCCGGACGCGCGGGACACCGCCTCGCACGGGATTTCGATCTCCATCGTCTTGTTGCCAAGCATCTACTGAGATTCGCGCACCTCGCCATGCAGAAGGCTGCGTTTTCTGCTCGGCACCACGTGCAGCAGGCGCAGGTCACCGTCAATGCACGCACTCGGCATGCTGACGCCAGTGAGAAAGGATGTTGGGAGCTACTGCTTAAAGTCACGCGACAGCCGACGCGCTCATGCGAGGCAGATCAGTTTACTCAACGACGCGGCACCTCTCTCCGGCGCCAAGCGCCTCCGATAGCCTGAACAGGCATAAAGTTCCAGGTCACATAGTCGGTCATGCTCCTCGCTCTTGCGAACATCTGAAGTCATGTCCGGAGATACTGCGGCCGCTTCAGCAGCTTTCCCCTCGCACCAACTCCAGCCCGAAATCGAGGCCACATGACTCTGCTAGCCCGCAAGCAACGCTTTTTCCTTCGAGCGTTGGCACTTCTGACAACTCCGCAATTCGTCTGTTCCGACGCGGACCCGACCCTCCGGCGACAACTGGAAGCACAGCGTCCTTGAGGTAAGCCTGCCTACTCCCTAATGCCTTTTTGCTAAGCCTGATACTCACTTGACTAATCTAAAAGAGTAGTTGATACACCCACTGTGACATAACCATGGGTCCGCACTCGAGCCGCGGATCAAACAGTGTAAGGAGATAACTGTGTTCCAGCCGGATGGTTCCGCCAGTCCGATTCTCGGAAGTCTGACCGAGATTGTCTCGGCTCACCTCTCTCACAATCCGGTCGCTGCATCCGATGTCCCGCAGTTTATCAGGCGGGTTCACGAGACCTTGACCGAACTGGAAGGTGGGCCAACTTTGTACGCGGAGTCCGGGAAATCTTCCCGGGATAACCCTGAGGGTAGTGATGTTCCGCCACTTTCGCGCACACCTGCTGTTCCCATATCAGAGTCAGTCAGCCATGAGTTCATCATCTGCCTGGAAGATGGAAAGCGATTACGAATGCTTAAGCGGTACCTCATGGCTCAATATGGCATGACACCCGAGCAGTATCGGTCGCGGTGGAACTTGCCGGCGGATTATCCGATGGCAGCGCCCGCATTGCTCGAACAGCGTCGCTCCAGCGCCGTGGCGGGCGGCCTGGGTGTTCGTAAGAGCAACTTGAGCAAGCCGGATAAGCGCTCGCAAAAGCGTGATCGTCGCGGATAACCGAGTGAGTGCGCGAGCACATAGGAAAAAGTCTTTCCTTCCCGCTCGTCGTGCTCACTCTCCGATCGTTTGAGACTACGCCAAACACATTAAGCGCATCCCAGTTTACTCACTGCGCGTCCCGGGGTCCTCTTGACTGATGAGCTTGCCAGTTGCCTTGCGTGGTTCAGGAGTACTTCAAGCAAACGTGGACGTTTGGATCGTGTGGATCGTTGCCCAACGAGACCCGGACGTGTCAAGCACCCGACGGTTCGATCGCCTCTTTGCTTGCTCGCATGCACTCACGCCCATACGCTGATCGCGCAGGTTCTGGTCGCCAAGCAGCCCATCCCCGTGCCGCTTAGCCCCCCAGCTCAGGTCTACGCCCGTCACGGAATCCAAACCGGCCGAACAGCCATGCCTGGTTAGGCTGGCCGGTCTGCGTGGTGCCTAGTCCCATTGCACAATGATCTCCTCGAACAGTTGCGACGATCCGAGCGATTGTTCACTTTCGAGATACTCCTCCTGTCCTCTACCACGGACGGAGCCGGACCAAGACTGACAAGTATCCGGACCATGCCGGCGGCGATCGACCATGGGACGGCGATGGTCCGCCCATGACTGCCCACTTCTATGCTCCCGATGCCAAGCGCGAGCGCGCCGTAGCAAGCGTTTGAAGCTCTTCGGGCATCCTACTGGTAAACCGTCATTGGGCTATTCCGCGCTCGCCCAGTGCAGCCAGCAACCCAGCCTCGCGATCTGCCGGTCGTATGCGAGGCGCCAAATTCACGAACTGAATGATACCTCGCCGGTCGCCACGGAGGTGCTGCGCCGCGTTCCTTTGCTATCCGCGGTCGAGTCCGAAGTTCGCGGCACCTTCCCGGCGATAAGCGAGTTCAAGCTGCACAGCTCACCCGGATTTGGCGTTGTCTTCCGCACCCTACCGTCGTCATTCATGCGAGCTGCTCGCGGTGAAGGAGCGCACACAATCAAGAGGAGCAGCAACACTCTTCCCGCCGCACAGAATCTATGCAAGAGAGCCGCCACAGGTTTGGATTCTGTCCTTGCACCCACCAAACCCACCAAGGATGTAGGGCGCTGCAGGCCTTGGATGGCCTGAAGATCGCGGACAATGAAGGCGGGAGTGATTTTGATGATTTACCGGCGAGAGATCGACGGCCTTCGGGCAATAGCCGTTATGCCGGTGATCCTCTTCCATGCGGGTTTAAAGGTTTTCAGCGGCGGATTTGTTGGCGTCGATGTCTTCTTTGTGATTAGCGGATATCTTATAACGCAGGTCATTGCCGAAGATCTCAGCCATAGACGGTTTTCCTTATTAAATTTCTACGACCGGCGAGCCCGTCGGATAATTCCGGCCCTCTTTTGCGTTATTATCTGCTGCCTGCCATTCGCATGGTCATGGATGCTGCCGTCTGAGCTAATCTCCTTCAGCAAGAGTATCGTTGCCGTCGCGATTTTTTCTTCGAATATACTGTTCTGGTCCGAGGAAGGCTATTTTTCACCTGACGCTGACCTCAAACCGCTGTTGCATACTTGGAGTCTCGCCGTCGAAGAGCAATTCTACCTTTTCTTTCCGTTAGTCCTTATATGCTTGTGGAGATACGGGAGAAAAAACTTAATAGCGATCGTCGTTGTTCTGCTAATTGTGAGCTTCGGCATCAGCGAGTGGGGGTGGCGCCGCATGCCAAGCGCCAATTTCTACCTTGCTCCTGGCCGGGCTTGGGAGTTGCTCACAGGATCGCTTTGCGCTCTTATCCCGATCAGGGGCAACAGCCGGTATTACAACCCAGCCAGCATTCTGGGTCTCTCGTTGATCGTCGGCAGCGTATTCCTTTACAGCGATACGACCCCGTTCCCCAGCGCATATACTTTAGCACCTGTGCTCGGCGCCGCTCTGATCATTTGTTTTGCGACCCGAGGAACCTACGCAGCAATGCTGCTCGGGTCGCGGCCGCTCGTTTATATCGGACTCATTAGTTACAGCGCCTATCTCTGGCATCAACCCTTGTTTGCGTTTGCGAGGTTGCGAAGCATCTCCGAACCAAGTCCCGCCAGCATGGCTTTCCTCGTGCTTTGCGCCTTGTTCATGGCCCACCTATCCTGGAAATTCGTCGAAACACCATTTCGCCAAAGAAGGCGCGGCTTCACGGAATCTTCGGAGAACGTCTTTCTCGCTGCCGGCCTTGCGATTTCCGTTCTGGTCTTCATCGGCGTAGCGGGCCTCGCTTCCCGTGGTACGACGATGCGAGGCGCAAACCAAGTCGAGTTTGCAAAGATTGAGCAGCGATTTGCGCCAAACTATGGATTGTCGGGGAGTTGTGAAGGCAGTTTCACGCTGAGTGCAAATTGCCGGACTGCCGAGAACCCGGAGGTTCTCTTGTGGGGTGACAGCTATGCCATGCACCTGGCTCCAGGCATCCTTGCGAGTGCACCACGCTTGAAGATGCAACAGCACACAATCTCGGCCTGCTCACCGATTCTTGGCATGTCACAAGTTGAGGGTGGGCTGAGCGGAAATTGGGGGGCAAAGTGTATAGCCTTTAACGATAACGTGATGAACTGGCTGAAGAACAACCCTGAGGTAAAAACTGTCATCTTGTCGTCGCCGTTCGTCGGTGTTACGAGTTCGCCACTTCTCTTCCGTGATGGCAGTACGTGGAAGGCTGGCGATATTCAGAAGGTGAGGAAGGAACTGCTTCGCACAATTGACCGGATTCGATCGACGGGTGCCAGAGTAGTGATCGTGTCCCCTACCCCAGTCAGTAATCGAGACAACGGGAGATGCTTGGAAAGAAGCGCGTTCTTCGGCAAGGGTGGTCGCCCGTGCGATTTCCGTCGCGTTGAGAACACCGGACCTGAGCGCCTATTGCGGGATGCGGAACAGTTTGTACCGGTCTATTGGCTTTACGCAGACCTGTGCCACAACGGTGTTTGTCAGACGCAGGATAGGGGAGTATATCTCTTCAGAGACAGCGGGCACTTCACGCGTGAGGGAAGTGTGCAACTTGGTATCCGTTACAATTGGTTTCGGAGGATGTCTCAGTTGGCTCGATGACGTACGCGGGGGGCGCGATTTTTGAGTTCCGTTGACGTATCATCCATGTTTTTGGTGCAGCGATGCTTGCGAGGGCGGCGAAAGGAAGCCTCAGTTCGGAAGGCGGCTTTTAACGGGACTGATTTCTGTTGATTCTGGTGTTTACCCATACGATCTGAATTCATTGACGCATCCGGCAGGCTGGAAGATCTCAACCAGCCTGCCGGTCAGAACCAACAGTACAATGACGGGGAGCCATTCGGTGAAGCCCGAGGTCCAGTTCGGATCAGGTGGTGATCGCGCGCCCTGATTGGCTGCCAAGTCCAATGCAACAGTTCGTCGAGTTGGCGGGCCAGATTTCGCCGAGACGGGCCGAAGGCACCTGCTGGCCGGGCATGCGGATCCACTTCGTAGCGGCGTGCGGTCTGATCCAGAGTGTGAATGATCTGCTCGGATGCCGCCACCATCGGATCCGCAAAGCCGCCAGGTCTCTCGCTGGGGCGGCGTGCAGCGCGGAACTCGTTCTGTCACGTTTTTGGTCTGTCAGACCTGGCGGTCGTCGAGGAGACGGGTGAAGGCATTCTAGCGGCGCAGCATGCAGTTGGTCGCCTTGGGGAGACCGCGGTTGCGCAACAGCGCGGCGAGCCGGGAGGTGGGCCAGGCGTGCAGCTTGGCAATCAAAGGCGCACTCAGCTCACGTGAGCGCAGTCGGCCGTCCGGCCGCGTCCGTGCCATTGATCGCACGCGCGACATCGAACGAGACATCGATCCGCTGCACCGCCGCGAGGGCGATCGAATATATCACGCCGGCATGCACTCTGCGGCTCCTCCTGCGAGCAGTGCTGGCAACGTCGGCGAGTCGAAAGAGACTGCGCCGCGCGGGAGCAAGGTACCGGCCCCAAGCACAGGCGCAGGCACACAAGCAAGAAGATGGCTATAGCTCCTGACATCCTCTGTAAATGACGGATCCAACCAATTTCGTGAGTTGCGCCGACAACTTGCAGGTGGTGGAGTCTGAAGCGCCCCGGGTTCCCCGGAGGCAGTTTCAATTGGGTCATGCCACCATATCGAGGGTCTCGTTGGCTGCATAGTAGTTGGCTTCGGCCTCGGCAGGCGGGATGTGCCCGATGGGTCCGAATAGGCGATGGTGGTTAAACCAATCGACCCAGCGCAGGGTTGCCATTTCCACAGCCGACGCGCTCGGCCATGATCGCTGCGGCCAGATGACCTCGGCCTTGTAGAGACCATTGATCGTTTCGGCCAAGGCGTTGTCGTAGCTGTCGCCAACGCTGCCGACGGACGGCACGAGATTGGCTTCGGCGAGGCGCTGGGTGTAGTTCATGGCCGGGTATTGAACGCCCCTGTCGCTATGTTGGATCAGCCGGTCATCGGGACCGGGCCTGCGGCATGGATCGCCTGTTCCAGAGCGTCGAGCACGAAGCCGGCGGTAGCCGACGTGCTGACCTTCCAGCCCACGATACGCCGGGCATAGGCATCGATCATGAAGGCCACGTAGACAAACCCCGCCCAGGTGTGGACGTAAGTGAAGTCGACCACCCACAGAGCATTGGGTCGGCTGACGCGGAACTCGCGGTTGACCTTGTCCAGCGGGCATGGCGCCTTCGGATCGCTGAGCGTGGTGATGGTCTTCTTGCCCCGCCGCACACCTGCCAAGCCCATGGCTGCCATCAGCCGTTCCACCGTGCACTTGGCGATCACCACACCTTCGCGCCGCAACTGGTGCCAGACCTTGCGCGTGCCGTAGAGCCCAAAGCTGGCTTCATGGACGCGCTTGATCTGTGCCCGCATCTCGTCATCCCGCCGAGCACGGTCAGGACGCTTGCCAGGATCAGCAAGGCGGGCAGCATGCTCGTGATAGGAGGATGGGGCGATCGCCAGTTCACGGCAGATCGGCTCGATACCCAGGTCCTCGCGATGGGCGTCTATGAACGCAATTATCATCTGCCGTGGCGCCCAAGCTCTCTGGCTCGCTCCGCCATCGCAAAATACGCGGACGCCTTGCGCAGGATCTCGTTGGCCCGCCGCAGCTCCTTGACTTCCTGCTCCAGCAACTTGAGGCGTTCCCGGTCATTGGCCGCCTGCGTGCAGCCAACCTTCCTGGCGATCGAGGTCAGCGCCGCCCACTCCGACGGGTAGTCCGCTCGATGCTCATCAACCATCCGTACCGCGCGGTCGCGAAACTCAGGCGAAAACTCGTTCCTTGTAGCGCTCATTGTAGCTCCTTCTCACAGATAGGAGCCTCCGGAAAACCCGGGACGCTTCAGTCCGGGCCCGTCGCTCACCTTTCGCTGGCAGTGCCACCGGGGGCGCGGATGCTACCGGCTCAAACAACGCAAAGCTTCCGGGGCCTCAAGGTTTGTGTGGCGCTACTTGGACAGTCAGCACGAGCCATCGACAGAATCAACTGTCCCGCGCGTCTGCTTCACACACTCCTAAAAAACCGACTTGATTGCGTCACTGATCAGGACTATGCAATGAATTAGTCCTAATGAGTAGAATGCTATCCGCATTTCGCCCAGATGGCTGTCAAGGAAACCATGTCCTGTCTGAATCTCGACAAAATCGCGGTCCTCTGCTGATTGCATCTAACCTAAAAGGTAACTTTTATTAGGTATCGGACAATATTAATGCTAGGCGCCCTCCATTTCGCCGAACCCACTTGCCTGTTTTGATCAATTGAAGGAGGAGCTCGGGCCCTATGAGCATACGCAGCGGTGAAAAGGTCTACGTTGTCGATGACGATGAACCCACCCGTGCGTCGATTGACTCGATTCTCCGTTCCGTGGGGTACAGCGTCGAGACATTGAGTTCAGGGGAAGAGCTCCTAGAGCGCATTACGCCTGGAATTGAGGGCTGCGTTGTCCTCGATGTACGGCTTCCAGGACCAAGCGGTCTGGAAGTCCAGAAACGTCTAAATGAGAACGGGATCGATGTCCCTTTGATTTTCATTACCGGTCATGGTGACATCGCCATGGCAGTGCAGGCGATGAAGGCAAAGGCGGTAGAGTTTCTGACAAAACCGTTTCGGGAACAGGACTTGCTCGATGGTATCAGTCGAGCACTCGATCTTAGCCGGGAGCAACGCAGAGTTTCCGAAGCGCAAAAGGCGTCCATCCTTCTGGTCAAGAACCTTTCCTCGCGCGAATTCGATGTCTTCAGCTTGTTATGCCAGGGCTATCTCGGGAAGCAGATCGCCCACCTACTCGAATTGTCAGAGGCAACCGTCAAGGTGCATCGCCGCAATTTGATGATCAAGCTAGGAGTGTCGAGCATAAGCCAAATGATTCTAACATTCGGACACCTGGCCGATGCCCGCGTAGTGGATTCGCTTTCAGATCGCTTCACGCCATCGACAAGGACGTTGATTGGCGCTGAGGGGCTCGAAATCGCAATGGGGGAACGATGAGATGGAGTTTTCTCAGCATCCCGCCTCAAGAAGTGGCAACAAGACGGTGATCAACGTACCCTTCCCTTGTTCGCTCTCAAGTTCGATGGAACCTTTGCAGCGCTCTACGATGGCCGAGGTAATTGGCAAACCAAGTCCGGTTCCACTGGATTTCGTGGAATAGAACGGCTCGAAGACCGCCGGTATATCAGCGAGAACTATACCGGGGCCATTGTCTTCGACCTCAATACGAAGCATCGTGTTCGCACAGCGGGATAGCCGGATCAAGATCAAACGCTGGCCGATGTTCTGTGAGACAGCATCGATGCTGTTGGTGATGAGGTTAAGCAATATCTGACTGACCTCGGTGCAATGGAGAGCCACTTCCGAAGTATCAGGTCGGGTGGAATCGAAGAGACTGATCTCAATTTCGTGCTCTGAAAGTTGGCCCTGCAATAACGGCAGAAGGCTGCGAATGGTTTTGACCACATCACATCTGGATTTCCCTGACGGAGAAACTTGGGTCAGCGCCTGAACGGGATTGACAACGCATGTAATCCGACTGACTTGCTCGGCAGCGCGATTGAGCGCTGAACGAGCTTCACCGAGATTTGGAGTTGGATGCGAAAGCCAGCGCATGGCGGCATTTATGAATGTCGTGGCGGCCCCGAGGGGCTGATTTATCTCGTGTGTGATTGAACTTGCCAGCCTTTCCACAACAGAAATTCGTTCTAACCTCTCGACATCGAGAGAATACTTAGTGCCCCTCCCCGGCCGAGGATTACCAGCCTTATGCTCGCACCGGCACATTCCGTTCACGGCCGAAGCAATTTGAGGCAGTCTTTTCGAAACCAAACCTTTGGGACAAGCAGCAAGATCAGTACCAACAAAAATTCCATTTCCTCCGATAGAAAACGCCTCGGGCGCAAAGGCGGTGTATACACAGCAAAGCTCATCTTCAACAGCTCTCACCAAACCTTACTCCTAAAACTGAGTCTACTCCGGACCAGAGAGGTCACCCCCAGGAAATCTACCCTGTACATTCGCGACCCATGGAGAGGTTGAGGCATCTGCTTTGAAAGTGCGGCCTTCACATTGTACCCCTCATGGCCCTGCCAGCGGGTGTACCCGGACTGAAATCTGCCGTGCGATAACACTGTCCACCGCCGACCAAAGCTCATCTCCGGTTAGTTGTGCGACATGGCTAATCGATTCGGCAGAAAACATAGTACAGCTTAAGACTTTTTATCCAAGCGGACTAGTGCCCTGCCCCTGCGGAGTGAGGTATCAGGGATAGCTGACCACTTGAGGGGGCCCAAGCTTCCTCGCATCTGTTCGGGGTGCGCAAATGAGCAACTTTATGAGTCGACTGAGAAGATCAGTCAGCGTTGAGATGTCCCCCGAAGAGATCGCGCAGGATGAAGCATTGCGTCGCCGGGAGGCTCGCCTGTCACCACTGTGCGCGGTTTCAGTGATCAGTGGGTTATCGCTTTTGCTTTGGATTGCCATCGCAGTCGTAGCATGGCTTTGTATTCCGCAATCTTGAAAGTCGATGGAAAGGCTTCAGATCGTATAAGCCAACTACCTGCGCATTTTGTGGAATGGGCTTGATATCACACCGCTTGCAATCGATTGTTACCCGGTTGGCCGGACGCGTTCTCACGCCGTCTGGTTAGATGACAGAGAAAGCTTAATCGATACCCTGTCTTGAGCCGCATAATCTGGCCAGCATGACAGGTTTTAGGGTCTGTGTCAGGGAACCATTGCCTCGAGCGTTCCTCGATCATGCTGATGCAGATCCGACGAGCGGGAGTAGTTGGCGCATTCGCGGGTTTGACGAAATCATCCAGTATTCCGAGGTGGTCATAAAGCCCGAAGACGCTTCGCTCACCCGACTTGCGGAGCTTGGCCTTGACCCGCGATACAGCCTTGTCGATCGGAATGAGGATTGGCGTTTAGCTCCGAGAGAACCGCAGGGTGAGCGCCGGTTGCCTCCATCCGATCACGATACGCGCTTATGTCTCCACAGATCTCCAATGGTAACCACCTCACTTGGCCGTAGCTCTGAGAAAAGGACCTGCGCCCCTCGGGCCTGCAACCGGTCGCCATTGATGGAGCCGCCGAGCCTCATTGGGGCAACCTTGCCAGTCTTGCTCAATCAGCGACAAGTGTGTTCGCCTCGCGAGAGCCGCGGGGCAGCCCATTCTTGGAGGCTCGCCCTTCGCGCCCGCCCACGATTGCGGACCGTGTTGTTGGCGGTCCAGGTCTCGTCGATGATACGAGCCGCTCGGGTTCCAGATCAAACTGGGGTAACAAGACCGGCCTGGGCACAGAATGTCCGGACGGTCTTGCTTGATCGGGCCCGGTCTTCTTTTGCGGGTGCCACCCGGCCATCAAAAGACCATTAAAGTATGTCGAGCCCGATGTGAACGCCTTGCCCAGGCAGGCTCGACTGGATTTCTGCCAGAGCCATGTCCCCGTTGCCCGCCAGCAGTACCGAGAGATGCTCCCCATGAGTATCGGCTTTTGAAGAGCGCCTATCACCACCCGGCTTACCCCAACCGCACTGCCAAACTCACCAGCCGACAGCCGCCAGCGAACCGCTGTGCCAACCCCAAACGAGCGGCTGGAGTCCGGGAACTCATGCTACCCTCAGTCGCGGAAACGACCCCGTCGTGCAAAATTCTTGGACAGAGGCAGATCTCATCATGCTGGCCTTCTATCCAGCGAAAAGGATCAATCAGAGACGCAATACCGGCGGAACCCCTCGCGATTCTGGGGCTGTTGGAAACGCTCTGGCGCCGGTGACGTATGACATGATGACACGTCAAGCATAGTGGCCGATCGCCTAGCCTGTCGTGACATTTGGTCGCTATCTGGTCAGCCCCTTCTACCCCAAGGAGTAAGCCAACCACCCACAAGTATCATGAATCCTCCGCCAGAGTAGCTTACCATGGACAGTCCTTTGAGAGACGAAGCCGGGAGTGTGCCGTACACCGCTGGCTCCGCGTTCTTTAACTGCGGGCTGTCTCGCCGCGTATCGTAGAGGAATTAGTATTGTGCGCGTAATAGTTACCGGCGGAGCGGGGTTCATTGGTTCAGCTCTCGTTAGGTACCTGATAGGGGAAATGGGATATCAGGTCCTCAACATCGACAAGCTGACTTATGCCGGCAACACACAGTCGTTGTTGTCGGTTAGATCGAACCCTCTCTATCAGTTTTTGCATGCCGACATCTGCGATGCGGAAGCGATGGGCAAGGCGATCGAGACATTCGCTCCAGATCGGATAATGCACCTGGCAGCCGAAAGCCACGTCGATCGTTCGATAACGGGCGCATCGGCCTTCATACAGACGAACGTTGTCGGAACGTTCACGCTACTCGACGCTGCAAGGGCCTATTGGGAAAAGCTCGGCGATACCGAGCGGGCCGCGTTCAGGTTCATTCATGTTTCGACCGACGAAGTCTATGGCTCGCTGGGACCTTCTGGACTGTTTACCGAGACCACCCCATACGATCCATCGTCCCCGTATTCCGCTTCGAAGGCCGCATCGGACCATCTGGCCAAGGCTTGGCACCGGACCTACGGAATGCCGATCATCACGACAAACTGCTCCAACAACTATGGTCCGTACCATTTCCCCGAGAAGCTGATTCCTTTAACAATTCTCAGCGCCATTTCGATGCGTTCGCTGCCTGTATATGGGACCGGGGAAAACATCCGGGATTGGCTCTACGTCGAGGATCACGTCCGCGCTCTTGATCTCATTGCGACTAAGGGACAGCCTGGTGAGACGTACAATGTGGGCGGCAGAAACGAGCGGCGCAACATCGACGTGGTGCGCTCGATCTGCGAGATTCTCGACAAGCTGCAGCCAAGCTCTCGCCCCCGCGAGACGCTGATTGAGTTCGTTCAGGACCGGCCGGGCCACGATGCCCGCTATGCCATCGATGCTTCGCGGCTGGAGAACGAGTTGGGCTGGCGCGCGATGGAAACCTTCGAGACGGGGTTAGCCAAGACGGTTGCTTGGTATCTGGAGAACGACTGGTGGTGGAAGCCATTGTCGAGCCGCTATGCCGGAGACAGGCTCGGCCTGCGCGAGGACTTGGTCGCATCCAGGTTCGAAACATGAAGATTCTTGTTACCGGGAGGAACGGCCAGGTCACTCGTGCCATTATGGAGTGCTCCAAGGCCCAGGGTCATAAAGCGATTGTTCTTGCCCGCCCCCAATTCGACCTAGCGACCAGCGACGTCTCGACGGTTCGCCGTCTGATGTCCGCAGCGGCGCCCGATCTGGTCGTATCGGCAGCTGCCTACACAGCTGTAGACCAGGCTGAGACGGATGAGAAACGTGCCTTGGCGGCCAATGTGGGCGGAGCGGAGCAGATCGCCATCTGTGCGGACGAGTTGCGCATACCATTGATCCATCTTTCCACCGACTATGTTTTCTCGGGAGAGAACGGGTGTCCTTGGAGAGAACATGACGAGCCAGCCCCTAGGAGTGTTTACGGCTATTCGAAGTTGCTGGGCGAACGTGCAGTGGCAAACGCATGCTCAGATCACGCAATTTTGCGGACGGCCTGGGTTTACAGCCCGTTTGGAACCAATTTTGTCAAGACCATGTTACGCCTTGCGCAGCGTAGCGAAGCTGTATCCGTTGTCGGTGACCAGGTCGGCAACCCTACTTCGGCACATGACCTTGCCGCAGCTGTGATCGCAGTCGGATCAAACATGGTTCGCTCACGAGATCCTGCCCTACGAGGAGTTTTCCACGCCGCAGGAATGCAAGAAGCAAGCTGGGCCGATTTTGCCAAGGGCATCTTCGATCTATCCCGCTCTCAAGGTGGCCCCCATGCAGAGGTTATCGAAATAGCGACGGCCGACTACCCAACCCGGGCTTCTCGCCCGGCGAATTCCAGGTTGGACTGCTCACGCCTGGCGAGCGTCCATAATCATGCGCTCCCGGGCTGGCGACATTCGCTACCAGGGGTCCTCGCGAGAATCCTTGCCGAGTCCCGTTCTCTATCTGTTTCAGCTGAGGTAACTAGACGATGAGGGGTATTATCCTTGCTGGCGGCAGTGGCACGCGCCTGTTTCCCATGACGATGGCGGCCTCGAAGCAACTGATGCCGGTGTATGACAAGCCGATGATCTATTACCCTCTGTGCACCTTAATGCTCGCAGGGATAAAGGAGGTTCTGGTCATCACCACGCCGCAGGATGCCACGGCATTTCGACACCTTCTTGGCGACGGAAGCCAATGGGGAATGGAGATATCCTTCGCCACGCAACCCAATCCTGGTGGACTTGCTCAGGCGTATACGATCGGCGCCGATTTCGTGTCGGGTCGCCCGAGCTGCCTGGTGCTGGGCGACAACATCTTCTTTGGACATGGTCTGCCGGAACTGATGAAAGCCGCCACCGCCCGGGAGGAAGGTGCAACCGTCTTTGCGTATCACGTGAACGATCCTCAGCGTTATGGTGTGGTCGAATTCGACGACTCGCAGCGGGCAGTGTCCATCGAGGAAAAACCACACATCCCTCGCTCATCCTGGGCAGTTACAGGGTTATACTTCTATGACTCCCAGGTCGTCGACATAGCGGCCAATCTCAAGCCCTCGCCAAGGGGAGAGCTGGAGATAACAGATGTGAACCGTGAGTACCTGAAGCGAGGCAAATTGAATGTCGAGGTGATGGGGCGGGGTTTTGCATGGCTGGATACCGGTACGCCAGACAGCCTGCGAGAGGCTACGGATTTTGTCGCAACTATCGAGCAGCGGCAGGGCATGAAGATCGCATGCCCAGAAGAGATCGCCTATCGCCAGGGTTTCATCGACGAGCGGGGCGTCGAAGTTGCTGTCGCGAAGCACGGCAAGAGTCCGTATTCCGCGTATCTTTCACGCCTGCTGGAAACCTGAAACAGCCACCGTGTTCCATGCGGCAGGCGCCTTCCTATTGCGAACGGTAGTCAAGGTCCTTCGCCCCCCCTAGAGCCTGTATAGATCGTCCTGCGGGACATCGTTCAAGCACTGCGAAGCCCTGATGCCGCCAGAGGTCAGCGTCGGTGTCCCACGGTTAGTATCCGGCGGCATTCCTTTTGCAGACGCACCCGTTGACGGTCGGCCTGTCACGGACAGCCTCTAACGATCGAATGAATGACGGACTCCGCCCATTGATCTGAAAATCAGTTCAACACAGAGTCGAACAGGTCTAATGTGTCGACGAGAATCATTAGTTCTGGCCTAATGTCCAAGCCATAAACCTTTTGATTCAAACCTCTAGCTGAGCACATTCATATGGATGCTACAACGATGTTTCGCATAGATGGGCACATTGTTTCCTTGCGTTTGGTTAATCCCGAAGATGCTCCTTTCGTCTATCTGCTTCGCACGGACCCTGCACTCAATCGGTTCATCAGCCCGGTCTCAGGTGGGGTCGACGATCAGCGGGCTTGGATCGAAGCATACAAGGAGCGGGAAGCCCGGTCGGAAGAATTTTATTTCCTGATCGAGGAGGTTGGTAGCCGAAAACCATGCGGGCTGGTGAGACTGTATGAGTTGGAACGCACCCAGCTGATATGGGGGAGTTGGATACTGCACCAAGACAGACCGCGGTTGGCGGCTCTCGAAAGTGCGATTTTGAGCTTCGGCTTTGCATTTGAGACGCTCGGAAGGGATCTGTGCGTCTTGAACGTCCGGCGGGGTAACCAAACTGCGATCCGCTTTTACCGAAGGTTTGGCATGAAGGAGACCGGTGCCGACAAGGAGAATTACTATTTCGAGTACTCAGCAAGCGACTACCGGGCGTCAGCACCACGGCTGCGCGAAGTTCTCAAACTGGAGGCTGGCTGATGCCTCGACAACTCGACCCTGCTGTCGTTCGGTTGGTCGACCTACCCGTCATCTCGGACCCCAGGGGAGATTTGACCTTTATCGAAGGCGATCGGCACACGCCATTTCACATCCGGCGAGTATACTACCTTTATAACGTGCCGGTCGATGCAGAGCGCGGAGGGCACGCACATAAGGACCTCGAACAGGTCATTTTCGCATTATCTGGAAGCTTTCGGGTAAAAGTCGATGATGGTTCGACGACCGCAACGTATTGGTTGCGTAATCCGCGACAAGGTCTCTATGTAAACCGTTTGATCTGGCGTGAAATGGACTGCTTCAGTCAGGGAGCTGTCTGCATGGTACTTGCCTCTAAGCCATACGATGAACAAGATTACTACAGAGATTATTCAACTTTTCAGAATGCAGTTCGGGAGAAGCTTTGATGACGGTCCCTTTTCTCGATCTAAAGGCGGCCTACCGAGAGTTGAAGCCGGCGATCGATGCAGCAGCATTGCGCGTATTGGATTCCGGACGCTATATAAACGGTAACGAAGTTGAAGCTTTCGAGAACGACTTTGCCGCCTATTGTCACGCGAACCACTGTGTAGGCCTTGGCAATGGCCTGGATGCGATTACGCTTGCGCTCAGGTGCCTTGGCATCGGTTCCGGCGACGAGGTAATCGTCCCCTCAAACACCTTCATCGCGACTTGGCTAGCCGTCTCCATAATTGGTGCTCAGCCGGTTCCCGTCGAGCCCGACCCGACAACGTATAATATCGATGCCTGTGCAGTGCGAAGAGCTGTGACCAAGCGGACCCGAGCGATAATCGTCGTGCATCTTTACGGGCAGCCGGCTGACCTTGATGGTCTCCGGGCGTGCGCTGACGAGCTTGGTCTTCCCTTGATTGAGGATGCCGCCCAGGCACATGGGGCTTTATACAAGGGTCGGCCAATAGGAGCACATGGCGACATCGTCTGCTGGAGTTTCTATCCTGGGAAAAATCTTGGAGCGATGGGCGACGGCGGCGCTATCACAACGGACGTGCGGGACCTTGCCGACGAAGTGCGCAAACTGTCGAATTATGGGAGTACCGTAAAGTATCGCCACGAAATCCCTGGTGTGAACTCCCGGCTCGATCCGATACAGGCGGCCATTCTGCAAGTGAAGCTCAGGTACCTCGATGAGTGGGTCCAGCGGCGCCGCGCCATTGCAAGCCGTTACCTCCAAGAGCTTGACTCTCAGATCGTCACGGTGCCGGCCGTAGCAAATGGAGTCGATCCGGCGTGGCACCTTTTTGTAGTGCGCTCGGAACGGCGCGACGCGCTCCAGGCTCATCTTCGCCATTGTGAAGTCGAGACACTCGTTCATTATCCCACTCCGCCCCACATGCAACCAGCCTATGCAAGACTTGGGATGTCCCCGAACCGATTTCCCATTGCCGCCGGCCAGGCTGACCAACTGCTGAGCCTACCAATCGGGCCCCACCTGTCTGAACAGCAAGTCTCGCAGGTCATAGATGCGGTTAATCGATTCAAATGACAGCAACGCGTAACAACTACCGGACCATCCTGCGTTCGACATCGACCACTGGCCTGGCTTCGCTTGTCAACATCGTTTCCGGCATTGCAAAAGCCAAGATACTCGCCGTTACGTTAGGACCGTCCGGCGTCGGGCTGTTCGGCCTTTTTCAAAGCCTGGTTCAATCGTGCACGACAGTTGCCAGCCTCGGTCTTGATACAGCCGGCACACGGGAAATCGCGAGGTGTGCAGCACAGGAGAGGCCCGGAGACGTTTGGCTTTTGCGCCGCTGGCTTCTGGTCATGACCACCTTCTTGGCGATGACAAGCGCTGCGGCAGTCTGGGTTGCAAGTCGCTGGATTGCCAACGTGTTTGCGGGGGAGCGCGTAAGCGCTGCACAGATTGCGTGGCTCGCTCCAGCAATTGCACTTTCGGTTGCAGCGGCAGCACCAACTGCAATACTAGCGGGACTGCGGGAAATCGCAGCGCTTGCGCGAGTTCAGGTGCTCGCCGGTCTGTTGAGCACGGTTACAGTGGCAATTGCAGCTTTACAGGCCCCATCGGCGGCGTTGCTCGCGGCAATTTTAACAGCTCCGCTGTTCTCGTTAGTCGTTGCCAGGTTCCTCGCAGGGCGCGCGATGCAGTCACTACCGAAACCAGAGTCGAGATCCCGCAACGACCGCGTCGGTCTTGGAATGATTTTGAGTGGCGTTCAGGTAGTCGGCGCCAGTCTGGCGGCCACGGCGGGGCCCTTGGTCGTCAGAAGTCTGATTATCAACGACCTGGGCGTTGATTCCGCCGGTACATTCCAGGCAGCCTGGGCAATAGGTGCAACTTATCTCAGCTTTGTGCTGACCGCCATGGCGACAGATTATTTTCCACGCCTGACGGGAGCAATAAGCGATCAGAAAAGTGCATCGGACATTGTCTCGCAACAGACCGAAGTGGCCCTGCTGCTATGTGGTCCGATCCTGATTGGAATGCTTGGGATCGCACCATGGCTCATTGAAGTTCTGTATGCGAAGAGCTTTGGCACAGCGGTCGTAATCCTGCGCTGGCAGCTCCTTGGTGATCTGCTTAAACTGGTGAGTTGGCCGCTCGGATACGTATTGCTGTCGGCGGGCGAAGCCCGAAAATTCCTTTTCGCAGAAGTTACAGCAATGGGCATCTATGTTGTCGGAACTTTTCTGCTTCTTCCGGTTACAGGCATTGCAGCGCCCGGCATAGCCTATCTGATGCTTTATATGCTGTACCTGCCGCTCATCAGGTATCTCGCAGCAAGGCACGTTCAACGCCCTTGGTCGCGCTACGTGGTTGCGCTTGCGATAATCCTGACAGTCGCAGCAGCAAGCACTCTTTGTTTGTCCTGGGTAAATCCTGTCTACGGGCTGGTCGCATCCATTGTATCTGCAGGTTCGCTTGGTCTGATTGCACTCAAGCGCTTGAGAACCAAGCTCTTGAGTGCATCCCCTGAAGAGGCAGGCGGAAGTGTCGACAGGCGAGAAGGATAAGGCGTCAGGAGAGATCCACGCGTTTCGTAGCCCAACGCCAGCGTTTCGCATCGCCGCAAACCGAACATGCAGGAGCGGCCAACCGTGCATTTTCCAACACGCTCACCCTTTTTGGGTGGGTAAAAGCCGAGGCCACCGAAGATGTCGAGACTATCAGCTTTGCCGCCTCCGTTAGTCACTACCATCATCCCGGCCTACAATCACGAAACCTATGTGGCCGATGCTATTGGCAGCGTGATCGCGCAAAGCCATCCGAATATGGAGATCGTGATAATCGACGATGGGTCGTCCGACGGGACACGAACCGCCATCGAGCGAAAGCTTTCCGCCACTCCTTCGCACCATCGGATCATTTTCGAGACGCAGGACAACGCCGGGGTCTGCGCAACCCTCAACCGTGGCCTACAGCTGTCCTCAGGTGAATTCATCCAGTTCCTGGCAAGCGATGACATGTATCTCCCGGAGAAAACAAGTCATTGCTTACGGGGTTTTGGAGGACTGGATGAAGCTTTCGCGGCAACATATTGTGATGGACTGGTAATTGATCAGAATGGACGCAGGATTGGAAAGTTCTCCGACATCTACCCCAGGCCAATCAGTAAAAATAATTATCGCGAACTTCTTGTATCCAACTGGATACCGGCAATGGGATTATTATACAAGGCTGCCGCGCTCCATTCTCTTGGTGGATTTGACGAGAATCTGAAGTTTGAAGATTGGGATCTTCTCCTAAGGCTTTCGCGTCGATACAAGATTCATTTTGTTGGCCAAGAGCTTTTTGAATACAGGCTACACGGTGATAATCTTCATAACAATATGCCAGTGATGCTGGATGGGCTTGAAGCCATGTTCGCCAAGCATCCTCGGATGAATTCGTTTCAGGAGTTTGTTCGGGCCGGCAGTGACAGGTCGATGCGCCGCTTGCTGCGCACGGTCAGCCCAGGAAACGCCGAACTTTACGGACGGCTTCTTTTGAGACGGGCCCGGACCAGGAGGATTTGACATTGCATGTGCGATTAATCGTCAGGCCGAACCTTGGAGTGAGCTCGAACTCAATCCGCACCTGACCCGCGTTGACCCACGTAGCGCTGCGGCAACGGCTTGGGTGTGAATAGGACAACGGACATGAATTTCATCAAGGAGATACAACGCCGTGGTGGGCTGCGGGAAGTGGTCAGGCGCGCCATCAGCACGCTTTCATCCCAGGGGCCTGGCGGCGTCTATCGCGGAGCATTGAGACTGTTCCACGTAGACCCCGGCTATCAACGATGGATTAGAAGATTCGAGCAACCGGGCAAGGATGCCCGGCGCATGCTGGACATTCTGGATTACGCTTCGCAACCAGGACCCAAATTCACCATCATTCACGCGATTGACCGTAGCAACGCGAGGGATGCATTGCTCGCAGTTGCAACCGTTTTGGATCAGGTCTGGCCGAACTGGGAACTCATTTGCGTTTGCTCAGACATCGAAGATTTCTATCTGGAGGAGTTGGATCGGCTTGCGACATCCGACTTGAGAGTGCAGCGAGTATCGGCTCCTTTCGCCCGCCCTTGGTCGGAATCCATGAATCTGGCACTCCAGCAGGCAAGTGGGGATTGGATCATGGTTTTGCCCGGGGGAGACTTGCTGGAGCCCACCGCGCTTCTAGAACTTGCGTTTGCGATTGTTGGCCGGTCGGAATTGCGAATGATCTATGCCGATGAAGATGAGATCAACGCAATTACCCTCAGGAGAGAAAACCCCAATTTCAAGCCAGATTGGTCTCCCGATCTTCTGCGATCATGCAATTACCTTGGAGATTGTGTTGCCCTGAAGCGTGAAGACGTACTTCTTGTTGGTGGTTGGCAGCCAGGTTTTGAGAAAGTTGAGAGTTATGACCTCTACTTGCGCATCAGCGAGAAGTTGGGGCATCACGAGATTCACCACGTGCCAAATGTTCTTTATCATCGGAATGTCAGACGCTCTGCATTGCATGGAAGAGACGTTGCGGAGCGTACGACGGATGCGATGAGAGCGTTGAGCGGTCACCTCGCCAGAACGGGTAGATCCGCGATCGTGACGCCAGAGATGGGCCTGGGCCTTTTCAGGATAAGGTACAACCTTCCCGTTCCGCCACCGCGCGTCAGCATCATCATCCCCAACAGAAACATGCCGGACGTTCTGGACAGATGCCTTGAATCCATCCATGACAAGACAGATTATCCCAGCTATCATGTTGTCGTCGTTGATAACGGCTCCGACCACCCGGGCTTGTCCGAGATTTACGGAAAGCTTGTCGAGCGCGGAGGAACGTTATTGCAGTATGATCAACCCTTTAACTTTTCCGCGATGAACAATCTTGCTGTGAAAAGCTGCGCATCGGACGTCCTTGTGTTTCTCAACAACGACACGGAGGTGATTGGTCCGGACTGGCTTGAGATTCTGGTCTCCTACGCGATGCAAGATCATGTGGGTTGTGTCGGTGCGAAGCTGTACTACGACGATGACACGGTTCAGCACGCTGGCGTATTTGTGGGAGTGGGAGGAGTTGCCTGTCACCCTTATCGGGGCGCATCCCGGACGGAACGCGGTTTCAGGGATCGACTTCAGGTTACCCAAAACCTGAGCGCAGTGACTGCCGCCTGCCTTGCTGTCCGCAAGTCAGTGTTTGAGCAGGTGGGCGGGTTCGACGAACGACACCTGAAGATTTCGCTGAACGATGTAGACTTGTGCTTGCGCGTGCGTGAGGCCGGTTATGATAATGTTTGGACGCCCCACGCCGAATTGTACCATCATGAAAGCCGCTCACGAGGCTATATGGTGAGCGCTGCAAAGCGTGCCGAGTTTGATATCGAAGCTGACTTTTTCGCTGCACGGTGGCCGTCCTATCTCGCGAGGGACCCTTATCACTCCCCGAACCTCGATCGTCAGAGCGAGTTCGTTTCGATACGCTCGATCTGAAGCGGCGCCGGTATTCTCTGGGCGTTCCAAGCTGCTTCGACCAGATGTATCCACACCGGGAAGAGGACGTCGGGGACGGTTGACCTGCCACGAACATTCATCCGGCTCTGATCAAAGCCCCGGCGGTCGCGCTGACGTGCCCCCCTGATTCTCCTCCAAGCTTGGTTAGAATCCGGCCCATCAAAAGGACGGACAGATGAAGCGAACAAGGTTCACGGAAGAGATGGGGTATTCGGCGGCGTGACCGCTTGGTTGGTGGCATGTGACGTGACCCCCAGCTTTCCGCCAGCTGGGATTAGGGCCGGGCGGTTGTTTTGCGCATCGGCGCAGTTGAAGCAATGGGCTGCGTAGCGGAGCCCGTAGGGCGTAGCGAAGCGGGCCATTGCTTAT